>NZ_JMCL01000068.1 GCF_000690905.1 Pseudomonas sp. Ant30-3
TGGCGGTTTCGCGACCCTGACCATCCTGACCAAAAATTCCTTCCTCAACGAAATCACCCGCCAATACGTGGTCACCGCCCGCGCCAAAGGCATGAGCGAACGCCGTGTGCTTTACGGCCATGTGTTTCGCAACGCAATGTTGCTGGTGGTGTCGGGTATTCCGCAGGCGTTTATCAGCGTGTTTTTTGCCGGGTCGCTGCTGATCGAAGTGATCTTTTCGCTCGATGGCCTGGGCCGCATGAGTTATGAAGCCGCCGTGTCTCGGGACTATCCGGTGGTGTTCGGTTCGCTGTTCATCTTCACCCTGTTCGGACTCCTGATAAAACTGGTCGGCGACCTGTGTTACACGCTGGTTGACCCGCGCATCGACTTCGCCGCGAGGAATGCCTGATGCTCACGCTCTCGCCGCTGGCCCGTCGCCGCTTGGAACGCTTCAAGAAAAACCGCCGTGGCTGGTGGTCGCTGTGGTTGTTCATCGGTCTGTTTCTGCTGACCCTCGGCGGCGAATTGATCGCCAACGATAAACCGCTGGTCGTCAGCTACCAGGACTCGCTGTATTTCCCGGTGCTCAAACGCCACACCGAACAGGAGTTCGGCGGACAGTTGCCCTTCCAGGCCGACTACCGCAGCGACTATGTGCAGAACCTGATCAGGAAAGACGGTGGCTGGCTGCTGTTTCCGCCGATCCCGTTCAGTGACGACACGCCCAACTATGACTTGAGCAAACCCGCGCCCAGCCCACCATCGAGTGAAAATTGGCTGGGCACGGACGACCAGGCGCGCGACGTCTTGGCCCGGGTGATTTTCGGTGCGCGGGTGTCGATTCTGTTTGCGTTGATGCTGACCGTAATCAGCGCGCTGATCGGTATTGCAGCGGGCGCCCTGCAAGGTTATTACGGCGGCTGGGTCGACTTGATCGGCCAGCGGGTGCTGGAGGTCTGGTCGGGATTGCCGGTGCTGTATTTGCTGATCATCCTCTCGGGGTTCGTCGAGCCGAATTTCTGGTGGCTGCTGGGGATCATGGCCTTGTTTTCGTGGCTGGCACTGGTCGACGTGGTGCGCGCCGAGTTCCTGCGCGGGCGCAATCTGGAATACGTCAAAGCCGCCCGGGCGCTGGGCCTGACCGATCGCAAAGTGATCGTGCGACACATTCTGCCCAACGCGATGAACGCGACGCTGAGTTACTTGCCGTTCATTCTGACCGGAGCGATTTCGACGCTGACGGCGCTGGACTTCCTCGGGTTCGGCATGCCGGCCGGCAGCGCGTCGCTGGGCGAGCTGATCGGTCAGGGCAAGCAGAACCTGCAAGCGCCCTGGCTGGGGCTGACGGCGTTTTTCACGTTGGCGCTGATTCTTTCTTTATTGGTGTTCATAGGCGAGGCATTGCGCGATGCGTTTGATCCCCGATCTTGATCCCCGATCTTGATCCCCGATCTTGATCCCCGATCTTGATCCCCGATCTTGATCCTCGATCTTGATCCTCGATCTTGATCGCCGGACTTGAACAACAATGCTGATGCGGAGATTACACACTTGAGTCTCAACCTGATCGAAATCCGTGATCTGTGCGTCGCCTTCAATGGTCAGACCGTGGTCCGTAACCTGTGCCTGGACATCCGTCCCGGCGAATGCCTGGCGCTGGTGGGTGAGTCGGGGTCCGGCAAATCGGTCACTGCGCACTCGATCCTGCAATTGCTGCCCGAAACCGGTACCGAGACGACCGGCAGCATTCGCTATCACGGCAAGGAATTGCTCGGTGCCTCGTCCAGGGTTTTGCGGGAACTGCGTGGCAACCGCATCGCGATGATCTTCCAGGAGCCGATGACTTCGCTCAACCCGCTGCACACGATCGAAAAGCAGATTGGCGAAACCCTGTTGCTGCACAAGGGCCTGACCGGCAAACCGGCACAGACGCGCATTCTCGAACTGCTGCAGCTGGTGGGCATTCAGAAACCCGAGGAACGACTCAAGGCGTATCCGCATCAGCTGTCTGGCGGCCAGCGGCAACGGGTGATGATCGCCATGGCGCTGGCCTGCGAACCACAATTGCTGATTGCCGACGAACCGACCACAGCGCTGGACGTGACCGTTCAGCGCAAAATTCTGATTCTGCTCAAATCCCTGCAACAGCGCCTTGGCATGTCGCTGCTGCTGATCAGCCACGACCTCAATCTGGTGCGCAGCATCGCCCAGCGCGTGTGCGTGATGAAGGCCGGCGAAATCGTCGAGCAGGCGACCTGCGAAACCTTGTTCACCGAACCGCAACATCCCTACAGTTGCGTGCTGCTGAACGCTGAGCCGGAAGGTGAAGCGCTGCCCCGGGACGAGCGTGAAAATGTCCTTGAAGTGGACAACCTGAACGTGCAGTTTCAACTGAGCGGAGGCCTGTTTCGGCGCAAGACCTACCTGCGCGCAGTGGATGGCATCAGCTTGAACATCCAGCGCGGCAAGACCCTGGGCATTGTGGGTGAGTCCGGTTCCGGCAAATCGACGCTGGGCCAAGCGATCCTGCGGCTGCTCGATTCCGAGGGCAGCATTCGCTTTCAGGGCGAAGTACTGGATGGCTTGACGCAAAAGCAACTGCGGCCATGGCGCAAGAAAATGCAGGTGGTGTTCCAGGATCCGTTTGGCAGTTTGAGCCCGCGTATGTCGGTGGCGCAGATCATCAGCGAAGGCCTTGAAGTGCACAGCCATTCCAGCGCCGATCAGTGTGACGCGCAGGTCATTCAAGCGCTGCAGGAAGTCGGCCTCGACCCGCTGAGCCGGCACCGTTATCCGCATGAGTTCTCCGGTGGTCAACGCCAGCGTATCGCCATTGCCCGCGCATTGGTGTTGAAACCGGCGCTGATTTTGCTCGATGAACCGACGTCGGCGCTGGATCGCACCGTGCAAAAGCAAGTGGTCGCCCTGCTCCGCCAATTGCAGGAGAAACATGGCCTGACGTATCTGTTTATCAGCCATGATCTGGCAGTCGTGCGCGCGCTGGCGCATGACCTGATTGTGATCAAGGACGGCAAAGTGGTTGAACGCGGTGCCAGTCATGAGGTATTTGATTCGCCGCAGCATCCGTATACCAAAGAGCTGTTGGCGGCGGCGCATGCGCGATAACCGCGTGGGACCCGTGCACCGTGTCGCGGCCATCGCGAGCAAGCTCGGCTCCCACAGGTTCTCCGGCGGTCACACATTTAGTGGTTTTGCCGCAGAGCTGTTGGGGCTAAGGCTCGGCTCCCACAGGTTTTTCGGTGCTCACGCATTTGATGGTTTCACCGCAGAGCTGTTGGGGCCAAGGTTCTGCTCCCACAGGATCTTCGGCGCTCACGGATTTGATGATTTCACCGCGGACCTGTAGGAGCCGAGCTTGCTCGCGATGGCGTCCGCACAGGCAATACACAATCAGGATCAGCCCCCATGAACACCACCGAAAGCCTCAAGGATTACCAGCGCGTTCGACTGCTGGCGATCCGTTCGTTGTTCGAAATCATCGAGCAGTCGAGTGAAGGCACGGTGATTGTCGACCGCGACGCCAACATCGTATGGATGAACGAACGCTATGCCCGGCGCTTCGGCCTGGAGTCGGCGGAAGTGGCCATCGGCAAACCTTGCGAAAGCGTGATCCCCGGCAGCCTGCTGCGTGAGGTCGTCCGCACGGGCCGGCCGATCCTGCTCGACATGCAGGACACGCCCAAGGAACCCCTGGTGGTCATGCGTCTGCCAATTCACGACGACGCCGGTGTGGTCATCGGCGCGATCGGTTTTGCCTTGTTCGATGAATTGCGCAGCCTCTCGCCGATGCTCAAGCGCTACATGAGCATGCAGGAAGAGCTTGCTTCCACGCGCTCGTTGCTGCGCGCACGCCAGACCAAATACAACTTCGCCCACTTCATCGGCACCAGCGCGGCGAGCCTGGAAGTCAAACGCCGCGCCCGCCGCAGCGCCAGCGCCGATTCGCCAGTATTGCTGCTGGGCGAAACCGGCACCGGTAAGGAACTGCTCGCGCAGGCCATTCATGGCGCATCGCCGCGAGCGCACAAAGCCTTCGTCAGCATCAACAGCGCGGCCATCCCCGAGGCGTTGCTGGAAGCGGAGTTTTTCGGCACCGCGCCCGGCGCGTTTACCGGTGCTGATCGCAAAGGCCGCGTCGGCAAGTTGCAGATCGCCCAAGGCGGCACGCTGTTCCTTGATGAAATCGGCGATATGCCGCTGCCGTTGCAGAGCAAACTGTTGCGGGTCTTGCAGGAAAAAGAATTCGAGCCGGTCGGCTCCAATGAGGTGATCCAGAGCGATGTGCGGGTGATCGCTGCGACCTCCACCAACCTTGAAGCGGCGATCAAGCGCGGCGAATTCCGTGCTGACTTGTACTACCGCCTCAACGTCCTGCCGATCCAGGTCCCGCCGCTGCGCGATCGTCTGGATGACTTGCCGGCCCTGAGCGAAGCGATTCTCGAAGAACTGCGCAGTCAGCACGAGCTCAACCCTCAAGCACTGGCGTTATTGGCCCAACACGCCTGGCCGGGGAATATTCGCGAGTTGCGCAACGTGCTGGAACGCGCGGCGCTGCTCAGTGATGATCTGGTATTGAACGCCGGGGACATCCGCGCGGCAATCGGGACGTTCACGCCAGTGGAGCGCACCATTTCAACGGTGCTCGAACCGGTTGCGCTGGAAACATTCAACGCGGCACGGGAGCGGTTTGATCGGCAGCTGATTGAGCATGCACTCGCGCAATGCGGGGGCAAAGTCGTTGAGGCGGCGGCCCGATTGGGCTTGGGCCGTTCGACGTTGTACAAGAAGATGGTGGCGTTGGGGGTTGTTGAGTCTCTGTAAAGAGACATTGATCTCCATTGGTAGACAGAGGCTCTTCGCGGGCAAGCCTTGCTCACACAGAGGCTAGATTTTCAGGCGCCAAGGAGATCACCTGTGGGAGCAAGGCTTGCTCGCGAAGGGTCCATCTCAAACATCAAATATCTCCAGATTGAGATATATTCATAACGCCCACGTGAAAATCCGCTAAATATCCATATAAATCAGAATGTTACGAATCTGGCACAAATCTCGCTAAAGCACTCTCCTACCAGCCTCACCCAAAAAAATAACAAACCAGGAGACACACCATGAGTGTGACCATTGCCTTGGCAGCCCTAGCGCTGCTGATGCTCGCCGCCTACCGTGGCTACAGCGTAATCCTCTTCGCCCCGATTGCCGCCCTCGGCGCCGTCCTGCTCACCGACCCTTCCGCCGTTGCCCCCGCGTTCACCGGGGTGTTCATGGAAAAAATGGTCGGCTTCATCAAACTGTATTTCCCGGTGTTCCTGCTCGGTGCGGTATTTGGCAAGCTGATCGAGTTGTCGGGTTTCTCGCGCTCGATTGTTGCTGCCGCCATTCGCTTGCTCGGCACCCGTCAGGCGATGCTGGTGATCGTATTGGTCTGCGCCTTGCTGACCTACGGCGGCGTATCGCTGTTCGTGGTGGTTTTCGCGGTCTATCCGTTTGCCGCCGAGATGTTCCGCCAGAGCAATATCCCCAAGCGCCTGATCCCGGCGACCATCGCGCTCGGCGCCTTCTCGTTCACCATGGACGCCCTGCCCGGCACACCGCAGATCCAGAACATTATCCCCACCACCTTCTTCAACACGACCGCGTGGGCAGCGCCGTGGCTGGGCGTGATCGGCACGATTTTTGTTTTCAGCGCCGGCATGCTGTTCCTCCAGCGGCAACGCAACAAAGCTCAGCGCAGTGGCGAAGGCTACGGCACCGAGTTGCGCAACGAGCCGGAAACCGCCGCTGACATCAAACTGCCCAACCCGTGGCTCGCCCTCTCGCCATTGCTGGCGGTCGGCATCATGAACCTGCTGTTCACCCATTGGATTCCGCAGTGGTACGGCAAAACCCACAGCCTTGCACTGCCGGGCATGAGCGCGCCGGTCACCACCGAAATCGCCAAACTCACGGCCATTTGGGCGGTTCAGGCAGCGCTGCTGGTCGGCATCCTGATGGTGTTGGCATTCGGCTTCCAGGCGATTCGCAGCAAGTTGGCCGAAGGCAGTAAAAGTGCGGTCAGCGGTGCACTGCTGGCGGCGATGAACACCGCCTCGGAATACGGCTTCGGTGCGGTCATCGCTTCGCTGCCAGGGTTCCTGGTGCTGGCCGACTGGTTGAAGAACATCCCCAATCCGCTGGTCAACGAAGCCGTGACCGTCACCCTGCTGGCGGGCATCACCGGTTCGGCATCGGGCGGCATGAGCATCGCTCTGGCGGCGATGGCCGATGATTTCATCGCAGCGGCAAATGCTGCGAACATTCCCCTGGAAGTGCTGCACCGTGTGGCCTCCATGGCCAGCGGCGGCATGGATACCCTGCCGCACAACGGCGCGGTGATCACCTTGCTCGCGGTGACCGGCCTGACGCACCGCGAAGCCTACAAAGACATTTTCTGTATTACGCTGATCAAGACCCTGGCGGTTTTCGTCGTGATCGGTACGTTCTACGCCACTGGCATTGTGTGAGGCATTGATGACAACTCTTTCAGGCAAGACGGCATTGGTTACCGGCTCCACCAGCGGCATTGGCCTGGGCATCGCCCTGAGCCTGGCCAAGGCGGGTGCGAGCCTGATCCTCAACGGTTTCGGCGATGCGGCAACAGTGATCGCCGAGGTAGAGCACCTCAACAAGAGCAGCGGTGGCAAGGTCGGCCATCACCCGGCCGATGTCAGCGACCCGGCGCAGATTGCCGACATGCTGGCCTACGCCGAGCGTGAATTCGGCGGCGTCGATATTCTGGTCAACAACGCGGGGATTCAGCACGTTTCAGCGGTCGAGGACTTCCCTGTCGAACGCTGGGATTCGATCATCGCGATCAACCTGTCATCGGTATTTCACAGCACACGCTTGAGCTTGCCGGGCATGCGCGCCAAGGGCTGGGGACGGATCATCAACATCGCCTCTGTGCACGGCCAGGTCGGCTCGGTGGGCAAGGCGGCGTACGTGGCGGCGAAACACGGCGTCATCGGTCTGACTAAAGTGGTCGGCCTGGAAACGGCCACCAGCAACGTGACCTGCAACGCGATCTGCCCGGGCTGGGTCCTGACGCCGCTGGTGCAGAAGCAGATTGATGACCGCATCGCCACCGGGACCGATCCGCAACAGGCGCAGCATGATCTGCTTGCCGAAAAGCAACCGTCGCTGGAGTTTGTGACCCCGCCGCAGTTGGGTGAACTGGTGCTGTTCCTGTGCAGCGAGGCCGGCAGCCAGGTGCGCGGGGCCGCGTGGAATATTGATGGTGGGTGGCTGGCGCAGTAACTGTTCGACAGACCGCGTTATCGTTCTTCGCGAGCAGGCTCGCTCCCACATCCAAAGGTGATTCCCTGTGGGAGCGAGCCTGCTCGCGAATGGATCCGAAGGTAGAAAAAGAGGCAACTCATGTCTGACATCCTCTGGCAACCCAGCGCCCAACGCATCGGCAAAACGCGCATGCACGCTTTCCGGCGCTTCATCAACAATCGCCATCACCTGAAGATTGATGACTACCCTGCCCTGCACCAGTGGTCCATCGATCAACGTGAGGATTTCTGGCAGGCGATCGTCGATTTCTTCGACCTGCGCTTTCACGCGCAACCAGACGCGGTGCTGATCGAAGGCGCGCAAATGCCCAGCGCCCATTGGTTTCCCGGGGCCACGCTGAACTTCGCCGAGCACTTGCTGCGTCGACGCGACGATGCCGTGGCGGTAATCGCCATCGGCGAGAGCGGACAACGCGAACACCTGACCTGGGCAGAACTGGCAGAACACGTCGCCGGTTTTCAGAACAGCCTGCAGGCGGCTGGCATCGGCATCGGCGATCGCGTTGCCGCGTGCATGCCCAATACCTGGCAAACGCTGGTGGCCATGCTCGCCACCACCAGCCTCGGTGCGATCTGGTCATGCTCGTCGCCCGACTTCGGCACTCAAGGCGTGATCGACCGTTTCGGCCAGATCGAACCGAAAGTGCTGATCACCTGCGCCGGCTACCATTACGCCGGCAAGGACATCGACCAGACGGCGAAGGTCAACGAAATCCTCGCGCGCCTGCCGACGCTGCAGCAATTGATCGTTGTGCCATATGCGCGACCGCAGGCACGCATCGAGCACTTCCACACTCAGGCCGACGTCGCGTTGTGGGATGACTTCTACGAAGCGGGCGGCGAACCTGACTTCGTCGCCGTAGCCTTCGATCATCCGCTGTACATCCTCTATTCCAGCGGCACCACCGGCGTGCCCAAATGCATCATCCACGGCACCGGCGGCGTGCTCTTGCAACACGTCAAGGAACACGGCCTGCATTGCGATCTCGGCCCCGGCGACCGTTTGTTCTACTACACCACCTGCGGCTGGATGATGTGGAACTGGCTGGTCTCGGCCCTCGCGGTCGGCAGCGCGGTGGTGCTGTACGACGGTTCGCCCTTTCATCCTGGGCCCGAGCGTTTGATCGATCTGATCGACGACGAGCGCATCAGCGTTTTCGGCACCAGCCCGAAGTTCCTCGCGACTCTCGAAAGCAGCGGCGTAAAACCTCGGCAAAGCCATGAGCTGGACAGCCTGAAAATCCTCTTGTGCACCGGCTCCGCGCTGTCTCCGCAGAGTTATGACTACGTCTATCGGGATTTCAAAAGCGAGTTGTGCCTGGCGTCGATGTCGGGCGGTACCGACATCGTCTCGTGCTTTGTGAATGGCAATCCGCTGGAGCCAGTGTGTCGCGGCGAAATCCAGGGCAAAAGCCTCGGCATGGCCGTTGAAGTCTGGAACGACGCCGGCAGCCCGGTGATCGGCGAGAAAGGTGAGCTGGTCTGCACCCGTCACTTCCCCGCCATGCCCATAGGCTTGTGGAATGATGTGAGTGGAGACAAATTGCGCGCGTCCTATTTCAGGCTGTTCCCCGGCGTCTGGGCGCAGGGAGATTACGCCGAACAGTTGCCTCACGGCGCGATGCTGATTCATGGCCGCTCCGACGCGGTACTCAATCCCGGCGGTGTGCGCATCGGCACAGCGGAAATTTATCGTCAGGTAGAAAAAGTCCCGCAGGTCACTGACAGCGTCGCTATCGGCCAGCAATGGCAGGACGACGTGCGCGTGGTGTTGTTCGTGCGCCTGCAGGACGGCGTCGAGCTTGACGACGCGTTGCGAGAACGAATCCGCCAGGTGATTCGCGCCAACACAACCCCGCGTCATGTACCGGCAAAAATCGTCGCGGTCACGGACATTCCGCGGACCATCAGCGGCAAAGTCGTCGAATTGGCAGTACGCAACGTGGTGCATGGCCAACCGGTCAAAAACACCGATGCGCTGGCCAATCCCGAAGCGCTCGAACAGTTTCGTCAGCGCCCGGAGCTGCTTGATTGACTGGCCGCGACTGTTATGCAGAATGCCAGGTTTGACTCGCAGCCCAGCCTGACCGAAGCTGGCTGCTTTGCAAAAGCTTGCCAGCTTCGGATATTTGCATGCCCAAGTCCCGCCGCTACCTGATCATCAGCCTGTGCGTTTTGCTCGCCATCGGCGTCGCCTGGCTGTACCTGCGCAGCAGCACGCCGGTGATACCGGAAGCGATCAAGCGCGGCTACAGCGAAGCCTTGATCCAGGCCCGCGAAGGCCGCCCAGGTGCCGCGCGGGTGCTTTATCAGCAACTCGCCCGCCCGGACATCTCGCCCAAGCGGCGCATCTGGCTGCACGCCGAACTGCCCAATTACCCCAGCTCGGTCGCCTTGAAACTGGCCGGCGCCGACCTGCAGCACCCATCGGCGAAGGTGCGCATCGCTGCTATTCAAAGCATCAGCGGACTGGTTCCCGGCGGGCAACGCAGTTTGCTCCTCGGGCCATTGCTGGACGACAGCGATCAAAGCGTCCGATTTGCCGCCGTGAATGCCCTGCTCGGCTTGTCACCGGACAATCTCGGCCTGTATTTCGGGCCATTGCAGCAGGCGGTCGATGCGTGGAAGCAAGCACTGAAAAACACCCCGGAGACCGCTGACAACCAGATCCAGCTGGCCCGATTGCACGTGCACAATGGCGAGTACAAGGAAGCGCAGCTGGCCCTCGAACACACCTTGCGCCTTGCCCCGGATAATCTGCCGGCGCTGGTGATGCAGATCGAAGTGCTGGACAAACAGGGCCAGAGTGAAGCGGCTCGCCTGTTGCTGGCCAGGCAATTGAAAGCACAGCCCGATTCGGCCTATCTGCAACATGCGCTGGGCATGTGGCTGCTGCACCACGATCAAAGTGAGTTCGCTTTGCTTGGCTTATCCAAAGCCGTCGAGCTGGAACCCGACAACAAGAACTACCGTTACGACCTCGCGACCACGCTGCACGACCAGGAAGAACTGGAAGCGGCGCAGAAACAGTTGCAGGAGATCGTTCAGCGCTACCCCGCCGACCGTCGCGCCCGGGTCCTGCTGATTAATTACTGGAAGGAAAGTGGCCAGTTGCAGAATGTGCAGATTCTGCTCGCGCAACTCGAACAATTGAATCCGGACGACCCGGCCCTTCAACAGGGCCTGTAATAACCGCTAAATATTGTGGAACCGCTCTCTCGGCCAAAGGTCAAGTGATCAGGCAGTTCATTCAGGCTATTCAGGCTTGCTGCCTCACTTCCCCTAGTCATGAGAGGGCTTTTTTTGACTACGTCTAACGAGTTGTTCAGTGCAAAAGCCGCCACCGGCATCGAAGGTCTGGATGACATCCTGGCCGGTGGCTTGTCTCGCGGTCACGTCTTCCTGCTGGAAGGCGAACCCGGCACCGGTAAAACCACGGTTGCTTTGCAATTTTTAATGGCCGGCGCAAGAGCCGGTGAGCGCTCGTTGTACATCACCCTTTCCGAAACCGAGCATGAGTTGCGCCAGGGCGCGCGGTCACATGGCTGGGAGCTGGATGAAAACATCCACATCTTCGAGCTGACCCCGCCGGAAAGCCTGCTTAACGCTGAGCACCAGCAAAGTCTGCTCTACTCCTCCGACCTTGAATTGGGCGAAGCCACCCGGCAGATTTTCGAAGTGGTCGAACGCGTCAAACCGACCCGCGTGGTGCTCGACAGCCTCTCCGAGATTCGTCTGCTGGCGCAGAGTTCGCTGCGTTACCGTCGGCAGATCCTCGCGATCAAACATTACTTCGTGCGCTATGACGCTACGGTAGTGTTGCTGGATGACTTGACCACTGAATCCCTCGACAAGACTGTGCACAGTGTCGCGCACGGTGTCATCCGCCTTGAGGAGTTGACCCCTAACTATGGTGCTGAACGCCGCCGCGTTCGCGTGGTGAAATACCGCGGGCAGAAATACCGTGGCGGCTTTCACGACTTCACCATCATGGGCGATGGCGTGCATGTGTTTCCGCGGCTGGTGGCGGCCGAGCATCGCGGTGGCTATGACCGCCTGCAATTGTCCAGCGGGATCAAGGAAATGGACGCCCTGCTCGGCGGCGGTATCGAAACCGGCTCCGGCACCTTGATCCTGGGTCCGGCCGGTACCGGTAAATCGCTGATCTCGATGATCTTCGCTGCCGCTGCCGTGGCTCGTGGCGAGAAAGCCGCGCTGTTCATCTTCGACGAAGAACTCGGTCTGCTGTTCGAGCGCATGAAGAACATGGGCATCGATCTCAAAGCCTTGCAAGCCACCGGCAATCTGTTGATCGAGCAAGTCGACGCCGCAGAACTGTCGCCGGGCGAGTTTTCACACCGCGTGCGCCGTTGCGTCGACGAGCGCGACATCAAGACGGTAGTGATCGACAGCATCAACGGCTATCAGGCCGCAATGCCGGAAGAGAATGCGTTGGTCTTGCACATGCATGAGTTGCTGCTCTACCTCAATCGCCGTGGCGCCGCAACATTCATGACAGTCGCCCAGCATGGCCTGGTCGGCGACATGAAGGCACCCGTCGACATTACTTATCTGGCCGACACCGTGATTCTGCTGCGTTACTTCGAGGCGCTGGGCCAGGTCCGCCGGGCGATTTCTGTCATCAAGAAACGCACGGGTAGCCACGAGTCGACCATTCGCGAATATCGCATCAGTTCGACCGGGATGACCATCGGCAAGCCGCTGGATTCGTTCCAGGGCGTGCTGCGCGGGGTGCCAACCTACATGGGTGAAAGCAAGCCGCTGCTTGAGGAAGAAGCCCAGTGAATGTCGGGCACGCGACCTCCGAACGCGCGATTATCCTCGCGCCACTTGGACGTGACAGCCAGCTTGCGTTAATGATGCTCA
Organism: Pseudomonas sp. Ant30-3; assembly: GCF_000690905.1. Taxonomy (GTDB): domain Bacteria; phylum Pseudomonadota; class Gammaproteobacteria; order Pseudomonadales; family Pseudomonadaceae; genus Aquipseudomonas. The sequence goes on from NZ_JMCL01000068.1 coordinate 12,225, forward strand.
ATGAAGCGGGTTACGATGGCATCATCACCCGCAACCTGATGGAGCTTTGCGCGGAGCTGGAGAACGGTGCGGGCCTGTTGCTGATTTCTTCCGAGGCTCTGCTTGGCAGTGATCTCGGGCCGCTGTTCAGCCTGATCGAGGAACAGCCAGCGTGGTCGGATCTGCCTATCGTGCTGCTGACATATCACGGTGGTCCGGAACAAAATCCCGCGTCCCGCTTTGGCCCGCAGTTGGGCAACGTCACGTTCCTGGAGCGTCCTTTCCATCCGGTCACGCTGATCAGTCTGGTAACCACGGCGCTGCGTGGGCGCCGACGACAGTACGAAGCCAGGGATCGGTTGATCGACCTGAGTCAAAGTGAATTGCGATTGCAGACCACCCTCGAAACCCTGGAACAACAGGTCGAGGAGCGCACAGCCCAATTGCGTCACAATGAAGAAGCGCTGCGCCAGTCGCAAAAAATGGAAGCGGTCGGTCAACTCACCGGCGGTATCGCCCACGACTTCAACAACATGCTGACCGGCATCATTGGCAGCCTGGAGTTGCTGCGCCGGCGCCTGGCCCGGGGCCGCACCGATGATCTGGATGGCCTGATCGATTTGGGCGTGACCTCCGCCAACCGCGCGGCCGGTCTGACCCATCGGCTGCTGGCTTTTTCCAGACGCCAGTCGCTGGATTCGAAACCCGTCGAGATGAACTCACTGGTCGTTTCGATGGGCGAATTGCTGCAACGCAGTATCAATGAAACTATTCACATGGATATGCAACTGGACCCGCAATTGTGGGTGGCGGAGGCCGATCCCAATCAGCTGGAAAGCGCCCTGCTCAACCTGGTGATCAACGCCCGCGACGCCATGCCGACCGGCGGCAACCTGGTGGTCAAAACCAGCAATCAATACCTGGATGCGAACTTCACCGCAGCCCACGGTAATCTCGAACCCGGGGACTATGTGGTGCTAAGCGTTACGGACACTGGTTGCGGCATGCCACAAAGCACCATCAACCGCGCCTTTGACCCGTTCTTCACCACCAAACCTATCGGCCAGGGCACCGGGCTTGGCTTGTCGATGATCTACGGTTTCAGCAAACAATCGCGCGGTCACGTGATGATCGATAGCCAAGAAGGCAGAGGCACTACGGTGAACCTGTACCTGCCGCGTTTCGGGGGCGACATCCATCAGGAAGAACCCGTCGATATTCAACACGCGCTGATCGCCGAGAACGGTGAAACCGTGCTGATCGTCGAGGATGATCCCGCTGTGCGCGTACTGGTCAGCACGGTGCTGAGTGACCTGGGTTACGCCTTCGTTGAAGCCGTCGACGCCCCTAGCGCAGTGCCGATCCTCAACTCGGCACAACGCATTGATCTTTTGATCAGCGACGTCGGCCTGCCCGGGATGAATGGTCGGCAACTGGCGGAAATCGGCCGGCAATACCGGCCGGACCTCAAGGTGCTGTTCATCACCGGGTACGCAGAACATGCGGCCGTGCGCGGCGGGTTTCTTGACCCGGGCATGCAGATGATCACCAAGCCGTTTACCTTTGATTTGCTGACGGCGAAGGTGCGGGAAATGATTCGGATCTGACGGTCCTGCGCGCAGTCCTGCGTCAACATGAAACCGCTGCCCGGTCTGGACCCTGAGCACAAAAACGGCCGACCCGCATGGCGGATCAGCCGTACTCAGGACACTCTGCGAACGATCAGGCGCTCAGCGAATAAATCAACGCCGATATCGCCACCAGCCCTACCGCGGCCACAAAAACATTGGAAGCTTGCCCGCGATACCGAGCCATCGCCGGCACCTTGCGAATGGCATACATCGGCATCAAGAACAGAATCGCCGCGATGATCGGGCCGCCCAGCGTCTCGATCATGCCCAGAATGCTCGGATTCAGTGTCGCGACAATCCAGCAAACCACCAGCATGAACGCCGCCGTCAGACGATCCAGCGTTTTCGGCGCCGGACGCTTGCCGCTCTTCACGATCAAGCCTTTCAAGCCTTCACTGGCACCGATGTAATGCCCGAGAAAGGATTTCGAAATCGCCACAAACGCGATCAGTGGCGCCGCAAAAGCGATGGTCGGGTTGCTGAAGTGATTCGCCAGGTACGACAGGATCGACAGGTTCTGCGCCTTCGCTTCTGCCAGCTGCGCCGGCGACAGGGTCAGCACGCAACTGAAGACGAAGAACAGCACCATCACCACCATCAACGCATGCGCGCGCGACAGGATCTGCGAACTGCGCTCCTCGGCGTGCTCGCCGTAACGACGCTTCTGGTCTACCGCGAACGCCGAGATGATCGGCGAATGGTTGAACGAGAACACCATCACCGGAATCGCCAGCCACAGCGTGTGCAGCAGCGCCGACGGCTCCGGCAGCGTGGTTGCCGTGATGAGAATGCCGCCATTCCAGTGCGGGATCAGGAACACCGCCAGAAACAGCAGCGCGACGATAAACGGATACACCATCAGGCTCATGGCCTTGATGATCACCTGCTCGCCGCAACGCACCACCGCCAGCAAACCAAGGATCAGTACCAGCGACAGAATCGCGCGCGGTGGCGGCGTGATGTGCAATTGATGTTCGAGGAAACTGCCCACGGTATTGGTCAACGCCACACTGTAGATCAGCAGGATCGGGAAAATCGCGAAGAAATACAGCAGAGTGATCAGGGCTCCGGCCTTGATGCCGAAATGCTCTTCGACCACTTCCGTGATGTCCGCGCCTTCGCGGCCGGATAATACAAATCGGGTCAGGCCACGGTGCGCATAAAACGTCATCGGAAATGCCAACACGGCAAGAATCAGCAACGGCCAGAAACCGCCGAGCCCCGCATTGATCGGTAAAAACAGCGTGCCGGCACCGATTGCTGTGCCGAACAGGCCGAGCATCCAGGTGGTGTCATGGCGGTTCCAGCTTGTCAGCGTCGCTGGTGTCGCCGTTACATAGCGTTCATCGACGCTATTGGCCTGATCTTTCATCCGGTGGGATCTCCAC
>NZ_JMCL01000069.1 GCF_000690905.1 Pseudomonas sp. Ant30-3
GAGGGGATTTATCCCCGTTGGACTGCGCAGCAGTCCCTTTTTTGGGGATCGCTTCGCAATCCAACGGGGATAAATCCCCTCGCCACAATAAGGCGCCCAACAGGTGCCAGGATCAACAATGCCGGGTTCTAGAGGGTAATCAACCCTCTTCAAGCCACCAGCGCAACGGCTTGCCTTCAGCCGGCCAGAAACGCATCTGGTCGATGGGCGAAACATCCCAACGCTGAACCTTTTCCAGTGCCTGCAGGAAGCGCTGTTCCTGCTCCATCAACGCCGGCGCACACATCTTGCGGGTGCTGCCTATTCTGCCGAAGCTCAGCTTGTCGCCTTCCAAGGTGTACGGCGCGAACCAGTGGTTGCAGCCGCCGTTGCCGTAAGCCCGACCGTCTTCGCCCAAGGTGATGGTCAAGTGGCTGTAATCCATCAACGGGCGCTCGCCGATCCATTCCAGAATATAGCTGCGATTTTGCTGCAATTTCACCGGTTCAGCGGCGCAACCCAACAGGCCGACGCTTACCATGGCGGTCAGAATAAAGCGTTTCATCAAGCAGGCTCCTGGCATTTCGGGCACAGGTGCTTGTCGCCGACTGTCTTCCAGCCCAACTCGGCGATGCGCGCCGTGGCGGCTGGTCTTTCAGCCTTGTTGCCCAGCTTGGCGTCCACGGCGAATTCAAAGCTCAGCTCTTTGGCGCAGCTGTCGCAATTGACCTTCCAGGTGTGGATCGCCAGCTCGCCGAACATCGGACCACTCGCTACCGCAACCCATTGACCGGGCGGGTTGATCAGATGGCGCACCGTTTCGACGGTCAGTCGCATGGACAAGTCCCTGGCGCCCTTGAGGGTCACGACCAGCACATCATTGTTGCGAATCGAGCCGCCGTTGCCGGTGACTTGATAACGCCCCGGCACCAGGGCGCGGCATTCAGTGAGGGTGTGTTGCGGGTTCATCAGGCTATAGCGAAAATCGTGTTCGACCATGGGTCCTCCAAATATGCGCGGCATGCTAGCACGGACATCACGGCAGCACTGCGCGGGCAAATGACCTTCGATCCGGTTCAGCCAGGCTCGACCAGATTCTGCGGCGTGCCGGCCGCCCAGGCTGCAATGTTCTGTAATGTTGTGCTGGCAATCGCCCCGAGCGCTTCGCGGGTCAGGAAGGCCTGGTGGGCGGTAATGATCACGTTCGGGAAGGTCAGCAGTCGCGCCAGCACGTCGTCCTGCAGCGGCAGATCGGAGCGATCCTCGAAGAACAACTGCGCTTCCTCCTCGTAGACGTCCAGGCCCAGATAGCCCAGCTGCCCGTCCTTCAAGGCGTCGATCAGCGCCGGCGTGTCGACCAGCCCGCCACGTCCGGTATTGATCAACATGGCGCCGGGCTGCATGTGCTGCAGCGACTCACGGTTGATCAAGTGTTTGCTCTGATCATTGAGCGGGCAGTGCAGGCTGATGACCTGTGCCTGTGCCAACAACTGAGGCAAGCTCAGGTAACGCGCACCGAGCGCTTCGACTTCGGGGTTGGGATACGGGTCATAGGCCAGCAAGGTGCAGCCGAAGCCGTTCATGATTTTCGCGAATGTCGCGCCGATCTGCCCGGTGCCGACCACGCCGACCGTCTTGCCCACCAAGTCGAAACCGGTCAGCCCATGCAGGCTGAAATCACCGTCGCGGGTGCGGTTGTAGGCGCGATGCAAGCGCCGGTTCAACGCCAGGATCAGCGCCACCGCGTGCTCGGCCACTGCGTGCGGCGAATAGGCCGGAACCCGGACGATTCCCAGACCGAGGCGTTTCGCTGTCGCCAGATCAACATGGTTGTAACCGGCCGAACGCAACGCGATCAGGCGCGTCCCGGCGGCGGCCAAATGTTCGAGCACCGGCGCGCTGAGGTCGTCGTTGATGAAGGCACAGACCACTTCGTGACCGCTGGCCAGCGCGACGGTGTCGAGATTCAGGCGCGTTGGCTGGAAGTGCAACTCGATCCCGGCGGGCAGGTCGGCACTGAGAAAGCTGTCGCGGTCGTAGGTCTGGCTGCTGAAAAGAATAGTGCGCATGCGTTCTCCATTTAATCCGGTCAGGCATTGATCCGCGCATGGGACGCCAGACGATTGATCGCCCGGTCCAATTCTTCCAGAGCGCTGTACGCTCGGGGATCCTGTTGCTTGAGCAAGGTTTCGCTGCGCTGGCAGGCAGCACGCAGTTGCGGCACGCCACAATAGCGGGTGGCGCCATGCAGACGATGGACCCGTTCGATCAATGCATTGTGGTCGTTAGTGTCACGGGCGAAACGAATCGCTTCGCGGTCGGCCTCCAGCGAGGCAAGCAACATCGCCAGCATGTCTGCCGCCAGATCGGCTTTGCCCGCCGCCAGACGCAGACCTTCTTCGGGATCAAGCACCTGCAATTCGTTGTTGCCAGAGGTGTCGCTGATGCGCTCCGGCGCCTGCACACGCAGCGCCAGCCCGGTCCACTTCAACACCACCTGCGCCAGTTGCCGTTCGCTGATCGGTTTGGTCAGGTAATCGTCCATGCCGCTTTGCAGCAGCGCGCGCTTCTCGTTGGCCATCGCGTGTGCAGTGAGAGCGACGATCGGCAGTGGCGTGCTGTGCCGTTCGCTTTCCCACTGGCGAATGATTTCGGTGCTTTGGCGTCCATCCATGCCGGGCATCTGCACGTCCATCAGGATCAGATCGAATGTTTCGCTCTGCACGGCCTTGACCGCTGCATAGCCACTTTCCACTGCAAGCACCTTGGCACCGAGGTCCTCGAGCAAGGTCTGCACCAGCAACAGATTGGCCGGATTGTCGTCGACACACAGCACCTTCGGCGCGCGGCTGGAAATCGGTTCGCCGGGTTCGCTGCGATGCTGACGCGGGTTGACCAGATCCGACAAGGCCCGGCGCAATTTACGCGTGCACGCCGGTTTCGCCTGAAGCTGGCTGTGGGGGTTGGGCACCGACAGGTGGAACAGCGTCTGTTCCGTGGTTGGGCACAGCACCAAGACTTTGCAGCCAAGATGTTCAAGGTCCCAGATGTGCTGATTGAGGCGCTCGGGAGGCATGTCTTGGCTGGTGATGCCGAGTACCGCAAGGTCAATGGCCTGATCGGTCTGATGCGCGCCGGTCACGCCATTGGTAAGATTTTCCAGGGTGTTGAAAGGCGTGACCAGCAACCCGCAATCTTCCAGTTGATGCTGCAGTGCCTGGCGGGCCAGTTCATGATTTTCCAGAACGGCGACCCGGCGCCCAAGCAGCGGCGGGCCAGGCAGGTCTTCGGCATCGTCGCGCGCTTTCGGCAGCTTCAGGCTGATCCAGAATTCCGAGCCTTCCCCGGGCGTGCTGTCCACGCCAATCTCGCCACCCATCTGCTCGATCAAGCGTTTGGAAATCACCAGCCCCAGACCGGTGCCGCCGGGTTGCCGCGACAGCGAATTGTCGGCCTGGCTGAACGCTTGAAACAGCACGCGCACGTCCTGGCTGGATAGGCCAATGCCCGTGTCCTGAATACTGATGCGCAATTGCACGCTGTCCTCGTGCTCCTCCTCGAGCATGGCGCGGGCGACGATGGTACCTTCGCGGGTGAACTTGATCGCGTTGCTGACCAGATTGGTCAGAATCTGCTTGAGCCGCAATGGATCGCCCACCAGTGACAGTGGCGTGTCGCGGTAAACCAGGCTCACCAGCTCCAGCTGTTTGGCATGCGCGGCTGGTGCCATGATGGTCAGAGTGTCCTGGAGCAAATCGCGCAGGTTGAACGGGATATGGTCGAGGACCAGTTTGCCGGCCTCGATTTTCGAGAAGTCGAGAATCTCGTTGATGATGCCCAGCAAGCTGTCGGCAGATTTTTCGATGGTGCCCAGGTAATCAAGCTGGCGCGGGGTCAGCTCGCTTTTTTGCAGCAGATGCGTAAAGCCGAGAATGCCGTTAAGCGGGGTACGGATTTCGTGGCTCATGTTGGCGAGGAATTCCGATTTGATCCTGCTCGCCTCCAGCGCTTCCTTGCGCGCGAGGTCGAGCTCGATGTTCTGGATCTCGATGGTTTCCAGATTCTGCCGCACGTCTTCGGTGGCTTGATCGATGCTGTGCTGCAGTTCTTCCTGAGCGTTTTGCAGAGTGCCGGCCATGCGGTTGATGCCCGACGCCAATTCATCCAGTTCATGACTGCCGAGCGGCGGCAGGCGGGTTTCCAGATTGCCGTCCTTGAGTTGCGCCACGGCCTGTTTGATCTGGCTCAGTGGCCGATTGATCGTGCGACCCATACGTAACGCCAGCAGCGCCGCACCGGCCAGCCCCGCACCGATCAACAGCAGGCTGGCGAACAGGCTGCGGTAACCGCGCAGCAGCATGCCATTGTGCGAGAGTTCGATTTCGACCCAGCCCAACAGCCGTTCGGCTTCTTCGGGGATCAGGTCACCGGCAAGATTGCGGTGCTTGCCAAACACTGGCAGCAAATAACGGGTCGCATCGTTGCCACTGCGCCGCAGCAATTGCGAGCCATTGCCGGCGGGTGCCGGATTGAGCATGGTCGGGCCGGCATGAGCCAGTGGCGTGCGATCGGGGGCCAGCAACGTCACCGCGCGCACATCCTGGGTTTCCAGCGACTGGGTGGCGATGCGTTCGAGCATTTCGATGTTTTTGTGGCTCATGGCGGGCGCCACGAGCGGGGCCAGCTGTTCGGCGATCATTTCGCCGCGCTGCATGAGTTGGGTCTGCAGGTCCGTCAATTGCGTCCAGGTGAAATAGCCGCCCAGCACCAACGCCATCAGGCTCGTCGGCAGCAATGTCAGCAAAAGCACGCGGCCTTTGATTCCGAGTTTCTTGAGCACGCCTTTCTCCTGCATCCAGCCATTTAAGAACCTGCGCGTGCATCCGGCACCCGCCACTCGCGCAGTGTAGCGATTTGGCGGCGGTCAATCCTCGTAAATTGATGTCGTCATTCGTCGGGCAGTCCGACGCTTTCGCGCATCGGGCAAACCTTGGGTTGCCCAAGGCGAAGCAATCTTCAATAATCCACAACTGAGAATTATTTGCAGATACTCATGAATCCCATCTCTATTGGTACACCTCGAATTCTTTCCATCGAAGACGACCTGGTGCTCGGTGCCTATGTCCACGATGAGCTGGGCCGCAGCGGCTACCAGGTGACCTGGTGCCGCAATGGCCAGGAAGGTCTGGCCATTGCGCGCCAGCAGCCTTTTGATGTGGTGCTGATGGATATTCTGCTTCCCGGCCTCAACGGGCTGAAAGTCTTGACGCAGTTTCGGCAGAGCCATTCCACGCCGGTGGTGCTGATGTCGGCGCTGGGGGCCGAGGCCGATCGCATCAGCGGATTCAGTCTCGGCGCTGATGACTACCTGCCCAAGCCTTTCAGCATGGCCGAGTTGCGCGTGCGCATCGAAGCGATCCTGCGTCGCGTCGCCCTGGATCGCCGGCCGGCGATTGAGCCGCCTGCGGTCGCCGCGGACAATCTGCGTTTTGACGATGAGCGCTTCGAAGTGTTTTTCGGCGAACACGGCACGACGCTGACCCGCAGTGAATACCGCTTGCTGGAAACTCTGCACCGCAACAGTGATGAGGTACTGAGCAAAGCCTTCCTTTATCAGCACGTGCTGCAACGCGGTTACGCGGCCCATGACCGCAGCCTCGACATGCACATCAGCCAGATCCGCCGCAAACTCAAAGCCATCGGCTACACCGAGCGGGAAGTGCGCACGGTGTGGGGCAAGGGTTACGTATTGAGTGCCGACCATGAAATGGCCTGACGTTCCGGGCAGGCACTCACTGTTCTGGAAGCTGGCGTGTCTGTTGGTGGCGTTCTGTCTGCTGATGATCTGGTTGAGCTGGTCCTGGGGACGCTACATGGAGGAGCGTAACCAGTTTCTCTCGGACGAGGCGCGCGGAACCCTCACGCGCTATGCCGCCGAGGCCGAGCACGCGTGGCAGCAAGGCCAGCGGGAGGGCGTCGACGATTGGTTACAGGCGATGCGCCAGCGTGAAAAGGGCTGGGTCGGCGTCATTGGCGGTGATCTGCAATCGCTCAGCGCCCGGCCGCTGACGGACAAGGACATCGAGCGCCTGACGTTCTTGCGCGGGCTCGACTGGCCCATTCACAAAAAAGGCCTGCCGTGGTTGCGCGTGCCTTTCCCCCATAATCCGTCCGCCGGCAGCCTGGTGATAGAACTGCCGCAGCGCTTCGTGCCTGGGCACTATCGAGTGTTCTGGCGCGTCATCACCAACGGCGTCATTCCGGGTCTGTTTACCTTGTTGCTGTGCGTCGGTCTCTACCGTTTGCTGGTGGTGCCGTTGAATCAACTGCGCGCACAGGCCAACGCCTGGCGCGCCGATCAACTCAATGTGCGATTGTCGAGCCACACCACCGAACGCCCGGACGAACTCGGCGAACTGGCTCGCGCTTTCGATCAAATGTCCGAGCGCCTGCAATCGACTGTCGCCCTGCAACAGCAGTTGCTGCGCGACCTGTCCCATGAATTGCGCACACCGCTGAGCCGGTTGCGGGTCGCCAGTGAAAGCGAACAATCACTGCTGCCGCTGCGCGAACGCATCGGCCGTGAGGTCGACGGCATGCAGCGTCTGGTCGAAGACACCTTGCAACTGGCCTGGCTCGACACCGAACGCGCGCCGCTGCCCGATGAAGCGATCCAGATCCAGGCACTGTGGGAAATGCTCACCGATAACGCCTGCTATGAAAGCTGCTGGCCGGAGCGTCAGCTGCAGTGCGACGTGCAGGCTTCCTGCTGGGTACGCGGCAATCTCAACACCTTGGCGCAGGCTCTGGAAAACATTCTGCGCAACGCCATTCGTCATTCGCCCCAAGGTGGGGTCGTGCGCCTGGATGGACGGCGCGAGGGCGATTTCTGGCATCTGTGGCTCGACGATCAGGGCGGCGGGGTAGCAGAGGCGGATCTGGAGCGGATCTTCTCACCGTTCATCCGGCTGGACGGTTCGCGTCCGGGGGACGGTGGGTTCGGGCTGGGGTTGAGCATTGCGAGGAACGCGGTGCAACGGCAGGGCGGGCGGCTTTGGGCGGAGAATACCGGGGTGGGTTTGCGGGTGAATTTACGGTTGGTGGCGGATGAGGGGGTTGGCAGTGACGCCGGGGTTGCGAGCAGGGTCGCTCCTGCTGTTGAAGTGTGACGGTCGTAGATTGCATACGCCTGCTGCTTTTGTAGGAACGAGCGAATCGGTGGCCCGACTGGCTTGCGAAGAGGCCATCAGATCCTCCCGCGCCAGCTTTTTTTGCCGGAGCATTCCCGTGTTTTTGTACGACATTTCCCAAAGCGTACCGACGGCGTTTTGAGGCGTACTTGGGGGGTTAAGCTTTCGCCTTTACTCATCCTCAAGGAGTTAGGCATGAATGCACCCAATGTTACCGGTTGCTCATCTGATGAACGTTTCAAAGAAGTGATTGCGCTGATTCATGGCGCCAAGCAACAGGCGATACAGGCAGTAAATACGCGTTTGATTGAGCTCTACTGGCAGGTCGGCGGTTACATCAGTCGCAAAATCGAGCGGGCTGAATGGGGGGATTCTGTCGTCAGCCAGTTGGCCCTTCACCTGGCTCAGACTCAGCCTGGGTTGCGTGGTTTTACCCAACGCAATCTGTTCCGCATGCGCCAATTTTACGAGGCATATCGCAACGATGAAAAAGTGTCAGCACTGCTGACACTATTGCCTTGGACCCACAATTTGCTCATTTTGACTCAAAGTAAGCATCCGAAAGAACGTGAGTTCTATCTGCGCCTTGCCATTCAGGAAAGGTGGTCGACGCGCGAGTTGGAGCGCCAATTCAAAGCCGCACGATTCGAGCGATGCGTGACTCAACCGGCTAAAGCGTCCGCCGTACTAAAACAAAACCACCCCTCGGCACTCGACATTTTCCGCGATGCCTACATGGTCGAGTTTCTCGATTTACCCGGCACCCATGCCGAAACCGACCTGCATCGTGGCTTGATGTCGCGTCTTAAGGAATTCCTGATCGAGCTTGGCCGCGATTTCACCTTTGTCGGCTCGGAGTTTCCGCTGCAGGTTGGCGGTAGGGATTTTGCCTTGGACCTGCTGTTCTTCCACCGCGGGCTCAACTGTCTGGTAGCGATTGAGCTCAAGGTAGGCCGCTTCGAGCCGGAGTATCTGGGCAAGCTGAATTTTTATCTGGAGGCGCTGGATCGCAATGAACGCAAGCCCCACGAAAATGCTGCCATTGGTGTATTGCTCTGCGCCAGCAAGGAAGACGAAGTGGTCGAGTACGCCCTGAATCGCAGCCTGTCTCCAGCCCTGATTGCGGAGTATCAGGTTCAGCTACCGGACAAAAAGTTGTTGCAAGCAAAGCTGCACGAGTTCTATGCGTTGAATGTTGCACAGGCGCAGGAGGATTGATTCTTGCCCTTATTCCCATAAGCCATAAGCACCGCACTTTGCGTGATATGGCCTGCGCGGGTTTGCCGGTATGATAGGCGCCCCCGCAGTCTGGATTGCGAATACGCCATGACCTTGCAGTACCCAACCATCGCCGATTGCGTCGGCAACACTCCGCTGGTTCGTTTGCAGCGCCTGCCTGGCGCCACCAGCAATACCCTTCTGCTCAAGCTGGAGGGGAACAACCCGGCGGGTTCGGTCAAGGACCGTCCGGCGCTGTCGATGATCACCCGCGCCGAGCTGCGCGGGCAGATCCAGGCCGGTGACACGCTGATCGAAGCGACGTCGGGTAATACCGGGATTGCGCTGGCCATGGCCGCCGCAATCAAGGGTTACAAGATGATCCTGATCATGCCGGACAACTCCAGTGCCGAGCGCAAGGCAGCAATGACCGCCTATGGCGCCGAGCTGATTCTGGTCACTCAGGAAGAAGGCATGGAAGGCGCGCGCGACCTCGCTCAGCGAATGGAAGCCGAAGGCCGTGGCAAGGTACTGGACCAATTCGCCAACGGGGACAATCCCGAGGCGCATTACACCAGCACCGGTCCGGAAATCTGGCGTCAGACCGAGGGCACCATCACCCATTTCGTCAGTTCGATGGGCACCACCGGGACCATCATGGGCGTGTCGCGTTATTTAAAAGAACAGAGCGATAGCGTGCAGATCGTCGGCCTGCAACCGATGGAAGGTTCGGCAATACCGGGCATCCGGCGCTGGCCGCAGGAATACCTGCCGAAGATTTATCAGGCTGATCGCATCGATCGGATCGTCGACATGGCGCAAAGCGAAGCCGAGGACGTCACCCGTCGTCTGGCCCGCGAAGAAGGCATCTTCTGCGGCGTGTCTTCAGGCGGTGCCGTGGCAGCCATGCTGCGCCTGTCCAAAGAAGTTGAAAACGCGGTGATCGTCGCGATCATTTGCGACCGTGGCGACCGATACCTGTCGACCGGCATTTTCGACGCGCCCAACTGATGGCCAAGCACGAGAGAGGCCTGCGCTTCCAGCCCGCTGGCGGCAGCAAGACCCCACAGATTCCGACCGGCAAGAAGCAGCGCCTGAGCATCGAGCGCCTGGCGAATGACGGTCGCGGCATCGCATTTTTCGAGGGGCGCACCTGGTTCGTCCTCGGTGCCCTCGCAGGTGAAGAGATTGAAGCGCGCGTGCTGGGCGCCCACGGCAAAGTGGTTGAGGCGCGCACCGAGCGGGTATTTCAGGCCAATGAATTGCGCCGTCCCGCACCGTGCCCGCACTTCGGACGCTGTGGCGGTTGCAGCGTTCAGCATCTGCCCCACAATGAACAACTTGCCCTGAAACAGCGCATGCTCGCCGAGCAATTGTTCAAGGTCGCCGGTGTCGAGCCCGAAGAATGGGCGGCGCCGCTGAGCGGTCCGGAGTTCGCCTACCGTCGGCGCGCCCGGGTCGCGGTGCGCTGGGACATGAAGGCGAAACACCTCGAAGTCGGCTTTCGCGCGGCGGGCAGTCAGGACATCGTTGCGATCAGTGAATGCCCGGTGCTGGTACAGCCCTTGCAACCGATCATCAGCCGTTTGCCGGAGATGTTGCGACGCCTGAGCAAACCTCAAGCACTCGGCCACGTCGAACTGTTCAGCGGCACTTCGCTGGCAGTTTTGCTGCGTCACATGGCGCCGTTGTCCGACGCCGATCTGACGATTCTCAAGGAATTCTGCGCGTTCCATGAGGCCCAGTTGTGGCTGCATGGTGATGGCGGCCCGCAACCGGTCGACGTCGAACAGTCGCTGGGTTACCGCCTGGAACAATGGGATCTGGACCTGGCGTACAGGCCGGGAGATTTCATTCAGGTCAACGCAGCAGTCAACGACGCCATGATTGCCCAGGCCCTGGACTGGTTGAAGCCGGCCGCGCACGAGCGTGTTCTCGATCTGTTCTGTGGCCTGGGCAACTTCGCATTGCCGCTGGCCAAAGCCGTTCGCGAAGTAGTGGCGGTGGAAGGTGTACAGGCAATGGTCGAGCGGGCAGCTGCGAATGCTGCCAGCAACAATTTGCATAATGTTCAGTTTTTTCAGGCCGATTTGTCCCAGCCATTGACCGATGCCGAATGGGCGCGGGAAGGCTTTTCTGCGGTACTCTTGGACCCACCGCGTGACGGTGCTTTCGAGGTGGTGCGCAAGCTCAAGGGCATGGGCGCCAAACGGTTGGTGTATGTGTCGTGCAACCCGGCAACGCTGGCGCGCGACACGGTCGAATTGACCAAGCAGGGCTACCGGTTAAAACGTGCCGGGATTCTCGATATGTTTCCTCAGACGGCACATGTCGAGGCCATGGCGTTATTTGAAGCGAGCCAGGATGGCTCGTCTGGTCCGACTGACCCGCTTGTGCAGCACTCGTCCTAGCCCAACGAATGCGTGCTGGCAATGAAGGTCAGCGATTTGACGCATTGAATCTGCGTCGTAGGGAAGGTAAAGCAAGATGGTACAGGTGAGAGCACACCAGCCGATCAACACCGACGGCAGTATCAATCTCGAGGCTTGGCTCGATCATGCGGTCAGTGTCGATCTGGCACTGGATCGCGAAGCCTTGAAAGACGCGTGCGAATTCGCCCGCGTGTCCGAACAACAGGCCAATGCGGCGAAGAATCTGTGGTCTGAAGGGACATCAAGCTTCCGCACCGGCCTTGAGATCGCCGAGATTCTCGCCGACCTCAAACTGGATCAGGATTCGCTGGTAGCCGCGGTCCTGTACCGCGGCGTGCGCGAGGGCCAGATCGATCTGCCGGTGGTGAGCCAGCGATTTGGTCCGGTGGTCGCCAAACTGATTGACGGCGTACTGCGCATGGCGGCCATCAGCGCCAGCCTGAGCCCGCGCCAGTCCATGGTGCTGGGCACCCAGGGCCAGGTCGAAAACCTGCGCAAAATGCTCGTTGCCATGGTCGATGACGTTCGCGTCGCGCTGATCAAACTGGCTGAGCGAACCTGCGCGATCCGCGCGGTGAAAACCGCCGACGATGAAAAGCGCAACCGTGTGGCCCGCGAGGTGTTCGACATCTATGCGCCACTCGCGCACCGTCTCGGCATCGGCCATATCAAATGGGAACTGGAAGACCTGTCTTTCCGTTACCTCGAGCCTGATCAGTACAAACAGATCGCCAACCTGCTGCACGAGCGGCGTCTGGATCGCGAGCGCTTCATTGCCGATGTGATGAGCCAGCTGAAGATTGAACTGCAGGCTACCGGCGTCGATGCCGACATCAGTGGCCGGGCCAAACACATCTATTCGATCTGGCGCAAAATGCAGCGCAAGGGCCTGGCATTCAGTCAGATCTACGACGTTCGCGCCGTGCGTGTGCTGGTTCCGGAAATGCGCGACTGCTATACCGCGCTCGGCATCGTCCACACACTCTGGCGGCACATCCCGAAAGAATTCGACGACTACATCGCCAACCCGAAAGAGAACGGATACCGCTCGTTACACACTGCGGTGATCGGGCCTGAAGGCAAGGTGCTGGAAGTGCAGATTCGCACTCACTCGATGCACGAAGAGGCCGAATTGGGCGTTTGTGCGCACTGGCGCTACAAAGGCACCGACATCAAATCCGGTTCGAATCACTACGAAGAGAAAATTTCCTGGCTGCGTCAGGTCCTCGAGTGGCATGAAGAGTTGGGTGATATTGGTGGTCTGGCTGAACAGTTGCGCGTCGATATCGAACCGGATCGCGTGTACATCTTCACCCCGGACGGTCACGCCATCGACCTGCCGAAAGGCTCGACACCGCTGGACTTCGCCTACCGCGTGCACACCGAGATCGGTCACAACTGCCGTGGCGCGAAGATCAACGGACGCATCGTGCCGCTCAACTACAGCCTGCAAACCGGCGAACAGGTCGAGATCATCACCAGCAAGCACGGCACGCCGAGCCGCGACTGGCTGAACCCGAACCTGGGCTACATCACCACGTCGCGGGCGCGGGCGAAGATCGTTCACTGGTTCAAATTGCAGGCCCGTGATCAGAACGTCGCGGCCGGTAAAACCTTGCTTGAGCGGGAACTGAGTCGCCTCGGTCTGCCGGCGGTGGACTACGAGAAACTGGCCGAAAAGGCCAACATGAAGACCGCCGAGGACATGTACGCTGCGTTGGGCGCCGGGGATTTGCGACTCGCGCAACTGGTGAACCTTGCGCAGCAACTGGTCGAGCCGGAGCGCGGCAACGAACAGCTGGAACTGATCCCGCGCAAGGCCACTGGCTACAAACCAGGCAAGCGTGGCGACATTCAGATTCAAGGTGTGGGCAACCTGATGACGCAGATGGCCGGCTGCTGTCAGCCGCTGCCGGGCGATGCCATCGTCGGCTACATCACCCAGGGCCGCGGCGTGAGCATTCACCGCCAGGATTGCGCCTCGGTGCTGCAACTGGGCGGGCGCGAGCCGGAGCGGATCATTCAGGTCAGCTGGGGCCCGGTGCCGGTGCTCACTTATCCGGTGGACATCATCATCCGCGCCTACGACCGGTCCGGTCTGCTGCGTGATGTGTCGCAAGTGCTGCTCAACGAGCGGATCAACGTGCTGGCGGTCAACACCCGTTCGAACAAAGAGGACAACACTGCGTTGATGTCCCTGACGATCGAAATTCCGGGGCTGGATGCATTGGGACGGTTGCTCGGGCGGATTTCCCAGTTGCCGAACATCATCGAAACCCGGCGTAACCGTACGCCGTGATGGGTAGATCTGTAGGAGCTGCCGAAGGCTGCGATCTTTTGATCCTGGCTACCGGCAGCGCCACAAAAAAGATCGCAGCCTCCGGCAGCTCCTACAAAAAGCCTGCGTTTGAATGGGATTTTTGATGTACAGCCTTGAAGATTTATTGCACCTGATGTCACGCCTGCGCGACCCGCAGTTCGGTTGCCCGTGGGACATCAAGCAAACCTACGCCACCATCGTCCCGCACACCCTTGAAGAAGCCTACGAAGTGGCCGACGCCATCGAGCGCGGCGACTTTGAACACTTGCAAGGCGAATTGGGCGACTTGCTGTTTCAGGTGGTTTATTACAGTCAGCTTGCCCGGGAAGAAGGCCGTTTCGAATTTGCCGGCGTGATCGACAGCATTACCCGCAAGCTGATCCGGCGTCATCCTCACGTGTTTCCGACGGGCGATCTGTACGCGCCGCTGGACGTTCCGCGCCTGACTGAGGAACAGGTCAAGCAGCGCTGGGAGGAGATCAAGGCGCAAGAGCGCGCCGAAAATTCCACCACGCCGCAACAGCTGTCCTTGCTGGATGACGTACCCGCCGCCTTGCCGGCCCTGTCACGCTCGGCGAAGTTGCAGAAGCGCGCCGGTCAGGTCGGTTTCGACTGGCCCGACGCTTTGCCGGTGCTGGACAAGGTACGCGAAGAGCTTGATGAAATACTGGAAGCCATGGCCGACAACGACCCGGTAGCGATTGCCGATGAAGTCGGCGATCTGCTGTTTTCCGTGGTCAACCTGGCGCGCCATCTGAAGGTCGATCCGGAGTCGGCGCTGCGGGGCGCCAACAACAAGTTCGACAGACGCTTCCGTTTTATCGAACAGGCATTGCGCGACACCGGTCGTCCCATGGAAGATTGCACCCTCGAAGAGTTGGACGCCCTGTGGGGTGAAGCCAAACGTCAGGAAAAGAATTTGCCCAGCTGCGGTTGAGCAGTTGCCTAAGTGAGAAATAAGCACCATGAGCATTTCCCTTCGCGACCAGTTACTCAAAGCAGGGCTGGTCAACCAGAAGCAGGCCAAACAGGTCGGCAAAGACAAGCAGAAACAGCAACGCCTGGCCCACAAAGGCCAGATCGAACTCGATGACACACAGCAGCGTGCCGCTCAGGAAGCCATGGCCGAGAAGGTCAAGCGCGACCAGGAGCTGAACCGCCAGCAGGTGGAGAAGGCCGAAGCCAAGGCTCGGGCCGCGCAGGTCAAGCAGTTGATCGAAGCCTCGCGGTTGCCGAAGCTGACGACAGAGGATTACTACAACTTTGTCGACGACAAGAAGGTCAAGCGTATTTCCGTCAACACGCTGATGCGCAACAAGCTCAGCAGCGGTTCGCTGGCCATCGTGCACCATGCCGGCGGCTACGAAGTGATTCCCCGTGAGGCGGCCCTGAAGATTCAGGAACGCGATCCGCAGCGCATTGTGCAGATGAATGTGCAGACGGAAGAAGTTGCCGTCGAAGACGATCCGTACGCGGCTTACCAGATCCCTGACGATTTGATGTGGTAACCCTTTGTGGCGAGCGAGCTTGCTCGCGCCGGGTTGCGTAGCGGCCCTGGAAATCTGGCAGTAATTGCCGATTTTTGTGAGTGCGACGCGCTGGAGCGCCAGCCCGGTCAAGCGG
This sequence comes from Pseudomonas sp. Ant30-3, assembly GCF_000690905.1. GTDB lineage: Bacteria > Pseudomonadota > Gammaproteobacteria > Pseudomonadales > Pseudomonadaceae > Aquipseudomonas. The sequence continues at coordinate 14,763 of NZ_JMCL01000069.1, forward strand.
GAGCAAGCTCCCTCGCCACAAGCGCTCACGCATTGGTCGTTGTTACTGCTGTGGTCGCTAAAACGCTGTTCTGTTGCCGCTGCCGTTCCAGTGTTTCCAATTCGGCCCGGTAATTGTGGGCGTCAGTTTCGGAATGAAACATCCCGACCAGCATGTCCTGCTGGTGCACATCCCAGATCCGCACACCGGCGGCTACGCCTTCGTGGGACATGTGTGAATCGTCGCGTTCAGTTACTTTCACAGTCATCTGCTTGCTCCAATCTCGGTTACCTGCACCCAGGCGTGTGCAGGCCTCTTTTATATGATTGGTTAGCTTGCTTAGTAAACGGCTGGATTCTGAAAGGGTTTTGTGCAAAATCCGCAGTAGTCCTGCAGCCCGCGTAATCCGCGACATTCAGTCGCAGGGCCGTTAGTTTCATGACAAAAGCTTCATGTTCACGAAGAACAAAACTGCAGGTTGCGCACGACTTGTAGCAGCTGGCAGAGCCTGCGTTCGGCGACGCAGTCGTCGTAAATGCGGTGTATGCGGTCTGCCTGATTCATCGAAGTAGCTGATTTCACGACGACTGCGTCGCCGAACGCAGGCTTCGCCAGCTGCTACGGGAGCTGAGGTGAACTCATTTTCTCAAGGCACAAAAAAAACGCCCCGAACCAGTCGGGGCGTTTTCATGTGCAGCGGAGCAGGGCAGTATTACTTACCCGACCAGCGCTTCAGAACCAGCGTGGCGTTGGTGCCACCGAAACCGAAGCTGTTGCTCATCACGGTGTTGATGGTGGCGTCTTCGCGAGTTTTGGTCAGGATCGGCATGTCAGCCACTTCCGGGTCCAGCTCGTCGATGTTGGCGGAGCCCGCCATGAAGTTGCCTTCCATCATCAGCATGCAATAGATCGCTTCGTGTACGCCGGCGGCGCCCAGGGAGTGACCGGACAGGCTCTTGGTGGAGCTGATCGCCGGAGCCTTGTCGCCGAACACTTCACGCACACCTTTCATCTCCGCAACATCGCCGACCGGAGTCGAAGTGCCGTGGGTGTTGAGGTAGTCGATCGGTGCGTCGACGGTCGACATCGCCATCTGCATGCAGCGGATGGCGCCTTCGCCGCTTGGGGCGACCATGTCGTAGCCGTCGGAAGTCGCGCCGTAGCCAACGATCTCTGCGTAGATTTTCGCGCCGCGGGCCAGTGCGTGTTCCAGCTCTTCAACCACGACCATGCCGCCACCGCCGGCAATGACAAAACCGTCACGCTTGGCGTCGTAGGCACGGGAAGCTTTTTCCGGGGTTTCGTTGTACTGGCTGGACAGTGCGCCCATCGCGTCGAACAGGAACGACTGGCTCCAATGCTCTTCTTCACCGCCGCCGGCGAACACGATGTCCTGCTTGCCCATCTGGATCTGTTCCATGGCGGTACCGATGCAGTGGGCACTGGTGGCGCAGGCAGAAGCGATGGAATAGTTCAGCCCTTTGATCTTGAACGGCGTGGCCAGGCAAGCGGAAACGGTGCTGCTCATGGTCCGCGTTACGCGGTATGGGCCGACGCGCTTAACGCCCTTCTCGCGCAGGATGTCCAGCGCTTCCATCTGGTTGAGCGTGGAAGCACCACCGGAGCCGGCAATCAGGCCGGTGCGAGGGTTGGAGACTTGCTCATCGGTCAGACCGGAGTCAGTGATGGCATCTTTCATGGCCAAGTAGGCGTAAGCCGCCGCGTGGCCGACGAAGCGATAGATCTTGCGATCGATCAGCTCTTCGAGGGGAAGGTCGATGGAGCCGGAAACCTGGCTACGCAGACCCATTTCAGCATATTCCGGGTTGAACCGGATGCCAGGGCGACTTGCACGCAGGTTAGCGGAGACGGTCTCTTTGTCATTGCCCAGGCACGAAACGATGCCCAGACCAGTGATAACGACGCGGCGCATGCGGATAACCCTTAGAAGTTGTCAGTGGAGGTGAAAACGCCGACCCGGAGGCCTTCGGCGGTGTAGATCTCGCGACCGTCAACCGTCACCGAACCGTCAGCGATTGCGAGGTTCAGCTTGCCTTTGAGGACGCGCTTGATCTGAATGTTATACGTAACTTTCTTGGCGGTAGGGAGGACCTGACCAAAGAACTTCACTTCGCCCGAACCCAGCGCACGGCCGCGGCCCGGCAGGCCTTGCCAGCCCAGGAAGAAACCGACCAGTTGCCACATGGCATCCAGACCGAGGCAGCCCGGCATCACCGGATCACCTTCGAAGTGACAGGCGAAGAACCACAGGTCCGGAGTGATATCCAGCTCGGCGACCAACTCACCTTTGCCGTACTTGCCGCCTTCTTCGCTGATATGGGTGATGCGATCCACCATCAGCATGTTCGGGGCGGGCAGTTGCGCGTTACCTGGGCCGAACAGCTCACCGCGACTGCAGCGCAGCAGGTCTTCCCGAGTAAAGGCGTTTTGTTTGGTCATGCGAGCTCCTCAATAGTCCCATGCGGCAGGTGGGGCAAATCTTCCCGACCTTCGAAGCGTTCATGCCTCGAGTCGGCAGCCTACTCATAGACTATTGCGTTGTGGTGAAAGTCACAGCGCCAAGGACATGAATGTACACTTGTGCACTGAAATTTTTATTCAAGCCCCTTTTCGGGCCCGATCGGGTGCCTAAGACTGCCGCACTTTCGCTTCTCACGCCAGTCGCAGATGGGCGAAAGGCCTTTGCTACTGCACCCATCGCTGCAAAATCTGTTGCAGATCGGCTCGTTTGAACGGCTTCGCCAGGTAATCGTTCATTCCTGCCGATAAACAGGCCTCGCGGTCGCCCTGCAGGGCATTGGCGGTCAGGGCGATGATCGGCACGTCAGTACAGCCGGGCAATTGGCGAATCTGGCGAGTGGCCTCGTAGCCATCAATGATCGGCAGCCGACAGTCCATCAGAATCGCTTCAAATATAAGACTTTCGGCACTGCGTACGGCCTGAGCGCCATCGGTTGCCACGCTCACAGTAAAGCCCAGACTGCGCAACATTGCCTCGATGACAGTCTGGTTGACCGGGTTATCTTCCACCAGCAGCACATTGCGTCCGGCACCGTCGCCGTTTGTTGAGGACGAACGCGGAGCCGATACCGTCGGCATCTGTTTAGAGAGCGCCAGCGGTATTTCCAGCGTGAACACCGAGCCAAGCCCTTCATCGCTCTGCGCGCGCAAAGTACCGCCCATGCGTTCGGCCAGCGTACGGGCGATCGGTAAGCCGAGACCAGTGCCGCCATAGCGCCGTGAAATCGAACTGTCGGCTTGTTGAAACGCGTCGAACATCAGTTCCAGGTTCTCGGCCGGCATACCGATGCCGCTGTCACGCACGGTGCAGGTAAACCACAGCAATTCGTGATCCAGCGATTGCCACTGCGGCTCGATGCTGACGCGGCCTTGCTCGGTGAACTTCAGCGCATTGCCGACCAGGTTGACCAGGATTTGCCGGATCCGCGTCGGATCGCCCTGTACCTGCAAGGCGCGCATGTCCTGTGGGATCGACAGCGCGAGATCAAGCCCGCGCTGCGCGGCACTGTGCTGAAACGACTGCACGCAGTTGCTGATCAGGTCCATGAGATTGAATGGAATATGCTCGAGCTCCAGTTCCGAACGCTCGATGCGCGAGAAGTCGAGAATGTCGTTGATCACCTTGAGCAGGTGTTCTGTGGACTCCGAGGCCAGCGCCGCGTACTCGACCTGTTCGTCGGTCATCTCGGTGGTTTCGAGCAACTGCAACATGCCCAGCACGCCATTCATAGGCGTGCGCAGCTCGTGGCTCATCATCGCGAGGAATTCGGATTTGGCGTTGTTGGCTTTTTCCGCTTCTTCGCGGGTCTGGATTAACTGTGCCATCGCCTGATGCTGTTCACGGCTGGCCTGCTCAAGCCCTTGGGCAAGATTATTGATGTGCTGCGACAACGCGCCGAGCTCGGCGTCGTCAACGATCGGCAGCGGCGTCTTGTAGTCGCCCAACTGGATTGCCTTGACCGCGTCGCCAATGTCGCGGATCGGTTTCGACAGGCTGCTCGCCAGGCGTCGTGCAATGAGAAATGTAAACAGCAAGGCGCACAATGCGAGCACGGCGCCCTTGAGGAGGATTTCCTGCTGACGTTTGTTGAACGCGTCGCTCGACAGACCGACAATCACCCGGCCCAGATAATCTTCGGCGGGCGCTGTGCCGGTGGCTTTGGTGTTCTGGAAAAAATCATTGTTGAGCGCGATTCGCTGCAACCTGACCGGCGCCTGAAACACCTCGACCTGACGGGAGCGGGAGTGGCTCTCCGACGGGTGCTCGACGTACACCAGAATCCGGTCGGTGCTGTCCTGAACTTCGAGGAATCGCACATTGGGCGTGGCCAGCGTTGCCTTGAGCAGACTTTCCAGCACGTCGTTGTTGCCCGAGATCACCCCGTACTCGGTCGCCGGGGCCAACTGGTTAGCGATCAACTGGCCGGTATGGTTGAGCTCCTGACGCAGGTCCTGAATTCGCACGAAGGTAAAAAAACTGATCAACAGCAAGGTTACCAACAGGGCCGGGCCGAGGCTGATGATCTGGGTGCGGGTGTTGATGTCCCAGCGACGACGGAAGGTCATGGGCGGCTTTCTCCTTCGGCCAACAGTGATGCGACAGATGCTTCATCCATCTGTTCCATACCTAATGAGCGGGCGACTTGCGGATTACCTGAGACCTTGAAGCGGTGCGGGTAGTGCGTGCGCGGCCAGTTCGCGGGCGGGCGGTCGAGCAAGGTGTCGAGAATCGCCAGCCAGTCGCTCTGGTCGCTGTAGGTACTGGCCAGACTGCCGGCCTTGACGAATGCGGCGTTGGGACCGATCAACGCCGTTTGCCGTGCATAGCTGGTCAGCAGCAGGTTCTTGGCAGTTTTCGGGTTGTACAGGTCGGGATCGTCGAGGCCCAGCAACACGTCGCTGTTTTTCAGCAGGTGTTGCAGCGGCCGGCTGTCACTGGTGTCGTCCCAGCGTTCGCTGACAATCTCCAGGCCCAGAGGCTGCGCGGCCTGGCGCAGTTCCTTGAGGAGAAACTCGCTGTGGTCGTCGTAAAGTACGCCAATGCGTTTGGCCTCCGGCAAGAGGATGCGCGACAGGCGCAGTTGTCGCCCAAGTGGCGGGTCACTCCAGAGCAGGCTCAAGCGTGATGGCACGGTCGAACCCAAACGCTTTTGAGCTTGCAAGCGACTGATGCGCAGCACCAGGGTCGGCGGACCTTCAACGTCTTGCAGGCGCCAGTCGAGACTCGGCAGGTCCAGCAGAATCAAACGGGTGGCGTTGGGCAATTTGCCGGGCGCCGGCAGGCTGGCCAACGGCTGGAAGCGAACGGTGTCCGCCGGACGCAATTCACCCAGTGCCGAGGCGAACGCGTGCATACCGGGGCTGTCCTCGGTGCCGGTCAACAGAATGTCGGCCGCATTGGCCGACACACTGCCGAACAGACCGAAAATCAACAGGCACACCCCGGCCAGCAGGCGGCCAAGGAATGGCGTCTTCCGTGACTGAGGTTGCGGCATCCTAGAACGACAGCTCCGCGCTGAGGTAAATCACTCGTCGCTCATCGTAGCGATTATCGATGAAAGTCGCGGGCTGGCGGTCCAGTCGCTCTTGAAGCACGCCCGCCAGCTCCAGCTCGGCGTGGCCCAACACGACGTGTTTGGCGATGCGCGTATCGACCCGCTCGAAGCGATAGCCGTTGAGCGCATCGTCGCCATAATAGAAGAGGGCGCTGCTCCAGCCATGGCCCCAGTCACGCAGCCAACCGGCAGAACCGCTGTTGCGTGCGGTCTGTTGCGCATCCAGCGGATTGCTCGCCTCGGCATCGACATAGGCGTAGGTCAGGCGTAACCGGTCGGCGCGACTGAGGCGCCAGTCGAGTTGGGTCTCCGCGCCATTGAAGCGCGAGCTGTTGGCATTACTGGCGATGTACTGATTGTTGCGCAGCGGCTCGCTGATCATGCCCGTGATTTCGTCATGGAATACCTTCACGTCCACCGCCAGCCCAAGTCCGGCGAAGTAACCGTTGTAACCCAATTCGCGAGAGCGCATGTGTTCCTGATCGAGATCGCCAGGACCACGGGTCCTCACGAAATAGCGCGCGCTGCTCTGGCCGTAAGCGCCGGGCCTCAAATTGGTCACCCGATAGCTCCAGTTGACGTTGTTCTCGAACATGTCCGGCGAACGTATCGCCTCGGAATACACCGCGCGCAATCCGTGGCGCGGATTGATCAGGTAGTTGATCGCAACTCGCGGTGTCAACGAACTGCCGATCAACTGAGTGTCTTCGAACATCGCGCCGCCCTGCAGCAACCAGTGTTCACTGGCGCGCCACTCGAACTGCCCAAATGCTCGCCAAGTGGTGTCATCAAGTGTGCCGTTGAAGTAAGTCTCGGAATCGGCCCGGTCGTAACGATAGTTCAAACCGCTGACCAGACGCAGGCTGTCTGACAGGCTGAGGGTGTCCTGCAGTTCGAGGTCGTAGCGCGATTCCCGCACACTTTGGTCGATATCGCCGCACAAGGTCTGGCTGGCGCCGTTGCGCCACTGCCCCAACGCCTTACTGGCCAGGGTTTGCTCGGTCGCTGTACCTGCTGGCGCGCCGGGGCCGACGAAGCGCTCGATGTTGCGCGCCAGGCGTTCGGTGTAGTTCGGATTGAGCTGCCAAAGCTCGGCCAACTGTGGGCTGAACGACACTTCGGCGTCGCAGGCGCGCCAGGTTTGCTGACGGTCCCAGTGCTGGGCCGAGCCTTGGATATAAAGGCTGTGGTCGGGGTTGAGGTCGAGATTCCAGCGCAAGGAGCCCGCGTAATCCTTGGCCGTGACGTCAGAATTTTTCCCGGCGGCGGTAATCCCCGAGAACACCGGACGGTAAGTGTAGGGGCGTTGATTGGCACCGTCCTTGGCACTCAATTGCCAGTCGATGCTTTGCTGCTCATCCAGCACCTGGCTGACGGCAAGGCTGAAGCGATTCAAGCGGCGACTGTCGCGGTAATCGGCGCCGCTGCGGTCCGAATCGAAACCATCATCCTCCTGCCCGGACAGTGACAGGCGCAAGTCGCCGCTGTCCCAACCCAGGCCCTGACTGGCATAGAAATCATTGATGCCGCGTTGGCCGCGAGTGACTTTCATGCGCGTGCCATGGCTGTCAGCCGGGTGGCGGGTGATAATGTTGACCACCGCCATCAGCGCGTTGGCGCCGTAGCTGACGGTATTTGGCCCGCGAAAAACTTCCACGCGCTCGATGTCTTCCATCGCCACCGGGATGTCGCTCCAGTCCACCGTGGCCAGGCCGGCGCGGTAGACCGAGCGGCCATCGATCAGCACTTGCATGCGCCGCGCTTCACTGGCGTTTGTGCCGTGGTAATTCACGGCCGGCTGATTGCCGTTGATATTGCCGACCATCATGCCCGGCACCAGGCGCAGCAATTCGCTGATATCGCGGGCGCCGCTGGCCGTGATCAGCTCGTTGTCGATCACCGTCATGCTCCCCGGAACCGCCGCCGGCGACTGTTTCAGTCGGGTGGCGGTCAGCACTTGCGGCAGCGGCTGGCTGTCGAGGAACAGATCGTCTGCCTGTAACGACGGGCTGAGGATCAGCGCCAGAAACAGCGGCAAACGGGATGATGGAGAAGCAAAAGACACGACACAGCCTTGAAAGTGAATAATTGGCGCGCATGTTAACCGAGCCGGTCGTGTTTTCCAGTGAAGGTGCCGGCATTTGCCTTGGTTTTGTTGGTCTTCTTGCTACATAAGCCGGTAATTGTTCAGGGGGGTGGTCGCCGTTGGGACGCTCCGTATAATGCCGGCATCGCCACTGGTATGGATTAACGGATTGCATATGACTGAACAGCGCCCGATTGCGGTCCTGGGAGGCGGAAGTTTTGGTACCGCCGTGGCCAATCTACTGGCCGAGAATGGCCATCAGGTCCGACAGTGGATGCGTGATCCCGAGCAGGCCGAGGCCATTCGGGTCAATCGCGAAAATCCGCGTTACCTCAAGGGCATCAAGATTTTGTCGGCGGTCGAGCCCGTGACCGACCTGCTCGCCACGCTGGAAAGCTGCGATTTGTGTTTCGTCGCGTTGCCATCCAGCGCGCTGCGTTCGGTGCTCGCGCCCCATGCTGAGCGCTTGAGTGGCAAGTTGCTGGTGAGCCTGACCAAAGGCATCGAAGCCGACACCTTCAAACTGATGAGCCAGATCCTCGAAGAGATCGCCCCGCAAGCGCGCATCGGCGTGCTGTCCGGACCGAACCTGGCCCGGGAAATCGCCGAGCATGCGCTGACGGCCACAGTGGTCGCCAGTGAAGACGAAGCGCTTTGCCAACGGGTTCAGGAAGCACTGCACGGCAAGACTTTTCGCGTATATGCCAGCGCTGATCGCTTCGGCGTCGAGTTGGGCGGGGCGCTGAAAAACGTCTACGCGATCATTGCCGGTATGGCGGTGGCGCTGGGCATGGGCGAAAACACCAAAAGCATGCTGATCACCCGGGCGCTGGCGGAGATGACCCGGTTTGCCGTCAACCAGGGTGCGAACCCGATGACCTTCCTTGGCCTGGCAGGTGTGGGCGACTTGATCGTGACCTGTTCGTCGGCAAAAAGTCGCAACTATCAGGTCGGCTTTGCCCTCGGTCAGGGCCTTAGTCTGGAAGAGTCAGTAACGCGACTGGGTGAAGTCGCCGAAGGCGTGAACACGTTGAAAGTGCTGAAAGCCAAAGCCCAGGAAGTCGGTGTGTACATGCCGCTGGTCGCCGGACTGCACGCGATCCTGTTCGAAGGGCGCACGCTGGATCAAGTGATCGGTCTGTTGATGCGCGGCGAACCGAAAACCGACGTCGACTTCATTTCCACCAGTGGTTTCAACTGACCACGTTTTTAAAGCAGGCAGGGAATTTCAAATGAACGATCCGAAAACAGAAGCCAGGTACGAATCCATCCTGCTACGGGTGTTGTGGATGATCGTCTACGTGCTGGTCTGGCAAGTCGCGCAGTTCATCCTCGGTGCGGTGGTGCTGGTCCAGTTGATCTATCGTTTGATATACGGCGCCCCGAGCGCCAGCCTGATGAATTTTGGCGACAGCCTGAGCCAGTTCCTGGCGCAAATCGGTCGTTTTGGCAGCTTCCACAGCGACCACAAGCCTTGGCCATTCGCCGATTGGCCGACGCCGCGGACGCCGGAAGGTGAAGCACCGCACGTTGTTTCGCCGGCGCCGCACCCGGCCCGGGATGAGGAGCCGAAACTATGAAACTCTGGGTATTGCGTCACGGGGAAGCTGAACCCCACGGCACGCGGCCTGACTCCGAGCGGGCGTTGACTGCGCATGGCAACGAAGAAGTATTGCGGATTGCCGCCGAACTGGTGGGCCAACCGATCACCGCTATCTACGCCAGCCCGTTCAGGCGAGCACAGCAGACCGCGGAAATCGTCAAGCAAGCACTGGGTTTCGCGCCGGACATTTGCACCGTTGAGTGGCTCACCCCCGACAATCGCCCGCAAGCGGTGGCCGAGCAATTAGTCTCGGTAGATTACGCATTGCTGGTGAGCCACAACCCGTTGGTGGGCAACTTGCTGGGCTATCTTCAGCACGGCCACGTGCAGGAGCCGGAAGCGGTGAAAACTGCGGGCCTGGCCGAATTGGAAGGCGACCTTCCACTGGCCGGCAGCATGAAGCTCAGAAGTATCAAACACCCCTGAATTTTTAAGAGGGGATGTTGTGGGAGAGTGTTTCTTTGTGTGAAATAGTCAACCAAGCAACCGCTTGGTTGACTACGCTTGCTCCAAACCAAAAAAACAGGAGCGAGTCGTATGTCTGCCGCTTTTCGCCTGCCACTGGACGTGTTTTACGAGCGTGAGTCCCGCCATCCACGCCAGCGCTACCTGGTGCAGCCGATCGGCGCTGGCCAGGTCGAGACGCTGACCTGGGCGGACGTCGGACACCAGGCCCGTTGCGCTGCGCACTGGTTGCGTGCGCGGGAACTGCCGCAAGGCAGCCATATCGCCCTGATCTCGAAAAATTGCGCGCACTGGATCATCGCCGACCTGGCGATCTGGATGGCCGGGCACGTGTCTGTGCCGTTGTATCCCAACCTCACGGCTGAATCCGTTGCGCAAGTGCTCGAACATTCCGAAGCGGCGCTGGCCTTTATCGGCAAACTGGACGACTGGCCTGGCATGTCCCGCGGAGTCAGCCCGACGTTGCCGACTATCAGCCTGCCATTGCATCCACCCGGTACATTCGATTTCAGCTGGGATGACCTGCAAACGAGCTCACCGATCCAGGATGACCCCAAACCGTCCGCCGACCAGTTGGCAACGATCATTTACACCTCCGGGACCACCGGCATCCCCAAAGGCGTGATGCACAGCTTCGGCAATCTGGGTTTCGCCACCACTCGCGGTACGCAACTGTTTGGCCTCAATGAGACGGATCGATTGCTGTCGTACCTGCCGCTATGCCATGTCGCTGAGCGAATGTTCGTTGAGCTGGCATCGATCTACACCGGGCAAACCGTGTTTTTTGCCGAGAGCCTCGACACCTTTCTCACCGATTTGCAGCGTGCGCGCCCGACTGCGCTGTTCGGCGTGCCGCGTATCTGGACCAAGTTCCAGATGGGGGTGTACAGCAAGGTCCCGGCAAAACGTCTCGATTTTCTGCTTGGCTTGCCCTTCATCGGCAAGCGAGTCGGGCACAAAGTGCTCGCGGGGCTGGGGCTGGACGCTCTGCGCGTAGCCCTCTCTGGTGCGGCGCCAGTGCCACAGACATTGCTGCTGTGGTATCGCAAGCTTGGGCTGGACGTGCTTGAGGTGTACGGCATGACCGAGAGCTGCGGGTATTCCCACATTGGCCGGCCCGGCGAACATAAACCCGGCTGGATCGGCAAGCCTTGCCCCGACGTGGACGTGCGCATCGACGATTCTGGTGAAGTCATGGTGCGCAGCGGCGCGACCATGCTCGGCTACTACAAGGAACCGGAAAAAACTGCCGACACGATTACCGCAGACGGCTTCCTGCGTACCGGCGACAAAGGCGAACAAGACGCCCAGGGCTACTTGCGCCTGACCGGGCGCCTGAAGGAGATCTTCAAGACCAGCAAAGGCAAGTACGTCGCTCCGGCACCGATTGAAAATCGCCTGGCCGTGCATTCCCGGATCGAACAGGTCTGCGTGGTGGGCGACGGGTTGAGCGCGCCACTGGGCCTGTGCGTGCTCTCGGCGGTCGGCCAGCAAGACGCGGTCGGCACGGCGCGTGCGGGCCTGCATACAAGCCTGGAAAAACTTCTGGAGGAGGTAAATGGCGCGCTCGACAAACACGAGCGCTTGCGTCGGCTGATCGTGGTCAAAGACAGCTGGGCCGTGGAAAACGGCTTCCTGACGCCAACCTTGAAGATCAAACGCAATATGATCGAAGCCGCTTATGGCGCCCGGTTTGAAGAATGGAGCGAGCGCAGTGAGGCTGTGCTGTGGCAGGATTGAGTGACCGATAAAAAACAACAAAGGATGTCAGCATGAGTCTGTGGCGTACCACTCCCAATATCGAACAACTGAACGCGATTCAGAAAAACACCATCGGCGAAGTGCTGGATATCCGCTTCGAATCCTTCGATGAAGAATCCCTGACCGCGAGCATGGTCATCGACCACCGCACTCATCAGCCATACGGCCTCCTGCACGGTGGCGCTTCGGTGGTGCTGGCCGAGTCTGTGGGTTCGATGGCCAGTTATCTATGCATCGATGCCAGCAAGTTTTACTGCGTCGGCCTGGAAATCAACGCCAACCACCTGCGCGGGCTGCGCAGCGGGCGCGTCACAGCGGTGGCCCGGCCGATTCACATCGGGCGCACCACGCATGTCTGGGATATTCGCCTGACCAGTGATGAGGGCAAGGCCAGTTGTGTCTCGCGGCTGACCATGGCGGTGGTGCCGCTGGGGGAGACGCCGCCGGATAGATAGACACCAGGCTGGTTCTGTCATCGGAATCATCCATTAAGGCTATTGCGTCTGGCGATGTTTCCATTGCTGAGTCGGGGCTGCGTCGACTGGACGTCTGACCGGGTGTTTTCCACAATATCCGGGCTTATTAGAGCTAGCCCATTTTGCGTGCCCTGCATGATGGGGGCACGGTAGGCGGCGAGTCCCGTCAAAGCACCGGCCACGGCTCCGCTTATTATGTTGGCTGACATCGAGCGCGCCGCCACCGGTAAACCTGTGAGGGCCGTGGTCGCAGCATCAACCGCCAAGCTCACTCCGAGCACGTACTCGCTGGTGGCTATCCTGCCAGCCGCTCCGAACGCGGTGTCGCTCACTGGCGGGCTCTGAAACACCTCCCCGGCGGGGACGTAGGCGGCTCCCGAGCGTCGTGATCGCCACCAAGCGCCCGCGAACCCGTCGGCACCCGCTATCAAAGCATCCACACTAATGCGGAGAGTCGCCGGAATAAATTGACCCAACGCACCGTTGATCACGTTAGTAGTAACGAACGCAAGGGCAGTTCGGTTTATGGCAGGCATGCGCTGTCTTAATCCAACCTCACCCCAGGAATAGTTCTCTCCTGCTCTTCTCATTATTTGCAGAAAGATCTCTCGGGTAATGGCGCCAGCTGCCGCACCGATTCGTTGGACCACTATTTGGTTCAGCGCTGGCTCCTCTCCTTCCACCTCAGCACCACTGCTCCACAATGCCGCTGAAACTCCGACTCCCCCCCCGACCAAACCGCCAAAAACCGACGCATGGGGGTGAAGGTGGGCGGCCACGCCTGTTCCGACGATCCCGACTGAAACCGCGTCGAGCACGCCCGCGATCCCTGCCAGCACATTATTATTACTTTGGCTCGGTGTTAGGGTATTAAGTGCGGTAACGGTGGACACCTCAACAATCCCGGCAATGGTTCGGGCCGTAAAATCGCGCAAAAAGGCTGATCCCGCGGCATTGCGCCGTTGCGTATCTGTTGATGAATGCTCATCTTGCAGTCCGGCAATGTCCACGTGACCCACCGGGTTCGCGTGGACAAACGCATAAAGATTCAAGCCGTCGGCCACTCCTGCAGGATCCGCACTCAACCAGCGCTGACACCACGGCGCGTAATACCGGAACCCGTAGTAATACAGCCCGGTAGCGTCCCGTTCCTGCCCTGAGTAGCGAAGCGTCTTGTAATCAGCTTCCAACCGGCTGCGCCCGGCCCACCAGCAAGTACCGCCGTACGGGTAGAAGCTTTCCCGGGAGATCAGCCGGCCGGCTGCGTCCAGTTCGAGGGTGCATGAGTTCAAGTGATCGGTGAAGCTGTAGCGCTGCTGGTCCTGGGCAATGTCCGAGTCAGGTTTCTTTTCCCAATGCAGAATCTGCACTGTGCCGCGCCCGGCCTTGATCGTGATGACATGCAGGACTTCGTCGGCACTGCTGCGAATTTCCAGGCCCGGCAAGTAGCGGGTTTCGTGGGTGCGCGTCAACGTGCCGGTGTAGGTCTGGCGGATTTTTCTCAGGCGTTGACCGCTGCCGTCGTAGCAGTAGAGCTCGGTGTCATCGGGTTCGTCCTGGCGAATGACCTGGCTAACCTGACGCAACTGATTACGCAAGTCCCACTGCAAACGCTGCCCGGGTTGCAGCCAGATGCGGTTGCCATTGGCATCATGACCTGCAGCGATTTCTGCTTCGTCCGGCAACTCGCCGTCGAGCCTTTGCGGCAGGGAGCGGTTACTGATTTGGGCGATGGCCGTGCGCTCGGTACGGTTCGTTTCACCCGCCTGGTGGTGCATGGACAGCAAGTTACCCGCCTCATCATAAGTATAGATTCTGCTGTAATTTTCCATTTGCCCGGGGTCGGGTACTGACTGAAACTCGGGCAATTGCGGGCCACCGGGCGCATTGCGCAACTGCCGGCCGCGGGCTTCGATCAATCGATAGAGACTGTCGTATGCATAACGGTTGATCGTTTCGATGCGCTGGTTGCGATGAAAGTGAACGGGATTGGCTGCATCTGTCAGGCTGGTGATATTGCCCGCCGGGTCGTAAACATAACTCAGGTCTTGCAGCGCGGGCTGCCCCGGCAGACCCGCTGTCAGCTGCTCCAGTCGGCCATTTTCAGAGCTGAATATCGCGCTCGATATCACGCCGTTTCCCGCGCGCTGCCGTTCGACCAGGCCCAGGGCGTTGTATTGGATTTCACTCAGCAGTGGCGTTGTCTCGGTGCTGTCGGCCAGTCTCAGTCCAACGGCTTTCAGCTGCGCTGCGCAGGTATGACTGGAAATTTGCACATTGCCTTGTGCATCGATCTGTTTGATCGGCTCCCCTGCAGCATTGCAGTGGATGCGCGTAAGTGCCGGTTGATCCTCAAGGAATCCATCCCGTTCGGTTTCATCTTTCGGCCAGTCGACCGGCCATTGCGGATCGTTGATAAAGGTCCGGCTGTGTTCCAGTGGGATGCCGGCCAGCCCGAACTGGAAAAAGTGCAGAGTGCCTGCTGTGTCATCCTGCCTGATCAACCGACCACGGCGGTTCTGATTGTCATCGGTGTTGGCATCCGCATAGGCAAAGCGGGCGATACATCGCTCGGGTTCGCAGTGGGCATTCTCGAATACGGCAACCGGACGACGCAGGCTGTCATGGAGGGTTCGGCTGTGGCTGAGCTTGCGATCCCAACCCTCAACGCCAGTCCCGTCCACACTCAATAATCCCAGGCGCCAACCGGCATCATTGTTATCGGACAGCAGCAGGGCGCCGCCAAGACTGTGCACGTTGATCTGGCTGGCAGCGGTGTTGCCCTTGCGATGCAACAAAAACAGCCGCGGATCGCGACTGAGTACTGCGCGACCGACGACGTCGTTGATCTGCTGAGTAACGTGGCTGTCCGGGACAGCCACCGCTCGGTCGCGCCGGTGATACGCGACACCGCGCACGCTCAACCCGCGAGGGTCGATCGCGGCAATGGCGGGCGTGTTGGCGTTGATCATGGCAAACGATTATCCGGCGGTGGCGACCGTGTTGTTATCTACCTCGCCGAGGGTCGCGGTCAACTGTCACAAATGACAGTGGCGACCATAGCCACGGCGCGACTGTCATCATTCCTGGCAGTTACGGTCATTGCACAGCGCGTCTGCCATGCGGACAATCGGGCTTTGTTTTGTGAATGGAATGCCGGTATGTCGCAGCAGATTTTTTTCGCCCACGCCAACGGTTTTCCCTCGGGAACCTACGGCAAGCTGTTCGCGGCGATGGCGCCCGAATATCAGGTGACGCATCTGGAGCAGCATGCTCACGACCCGCGCTTCCCGGCCGACGACAATTGGCACAATCTGGTGGACGAGCTGATCCATCATCTTGAGCAGCAGGCGCAGCCGGTCTGGGGTGTCGGCCATTCCCTCGGTGGCGTGCTGCACCTGCATGCGGCATTGCGTTGTCCGCAGCTGTATCGCGGCGTGGTGATGCTCGATTCACCGGTGTTGACCCGTACCGATCAGTGGGTGATCCGCGCGGCCAAGCGTTTTGGTTTTATCGATCGCCTGACGCCGGCCGGTCGCACTTTGGGTCGTCGTGAAGAATTCACCGATCTGGAGTCTGCGCGAACCTATTTCGCCGGCAAGACGTTGTTTCGGGGTTTTGATCCGGAATGTTTCGATGCCTACCTTCAACACGGTTTGCACAAGGTCGGCGACACGCTGCGGCTGCGCTTCGACCCGGCCACGGAAATCAGCATATATCGGGGCGTGCCGCATACCAGTCCGGGGCGCGCACGCCAGCTGCAGGTGCCGCTTGCCGTGGTGCGCGGGCATAAAAGCCGCGTTGTCATGCGCCATCACACCAGTGCCGTTGGCCGCATGCCGTTGGGTGAAACCCTGACCATGCCCGGTGGCCATATGTTTCCACTCGAGCGTCCACAGGAAACGGCGATCTTGCTGAAAAACCTGTTCAATCGCTGGGATGCGCGCCGACAGAAGGATTGCGCATGAACGGCGTGGAAGAAGTCCGTCTGAATTTGCCGCACATTGAGTTGGCAGCACACCTGTCAGGTCCCGAAAACGGTTTGCCGGTGATCGCTCTGCATGGCTGGCTGGACAATGCCAACAGCTTTGCAAGGTTGGCGCCGAAGCTGGAAGGGCTGCGGATTATTGCGCTGGACATGGCGGGTCACGGCCATTCCGGGCATCGACCGACCGGTGCCGGGTACGCCATGTGGGACTACGCCCATGACGTACTGCAAGTGGCCGAGCAACTGGGCTTGAAGCGCTTCGCGTTGATGGGGCACTCCATGGGCGCCATCGTGTCGTTGATCATTGCCGGCTCTTTGCCAGAACGCGTCACGCATCTGGCCTTGATCGACGGCGTGATTCCTCCTACAGACAAAGGCGAAAACGCTGCCGAGCGCATGGGCATGGCCCTGCAGGCGCAACTGGACCTGCGGGAGAAGCGCAAACCGGTCTACGCCACGCTGGACCGCGCCATCGAAGCGCGCATGAAAGGTCTGGTGGCGGTCAGTCGCGAAGCGGCCGAGCTGCTGGCTCAGCGGGGTCTGATGCCGGTGCCGGGCGGTTACACCTGGCGCACCGATAACCGTCTGACGCTGCCTTCGCCCCTGCGTCTTACCAGCGAGCAGGCAATGGCCTTCGTGGCGCGTGTCAGTTGCCCAACCACTCTTGTTGTCGCTGCAGACGGCATGCTCGCCAAGCATTCCGAGCTGCTCGACCCGTTGCCATTCAGCCGGGAGCAACTGCCGGGCGGCCATCATTTACACTTGAATGATGACTGCGGCGCCAACCTTGTCGCAGACTGTTTCAATCGCTTCTTCGCTGTTCCTTGACTTGAGCGAGGCAACTGCCGAGGCTGGGCGGGTTGAAATGGGAGACAACCATGATAGATCTCTATACCGCTGCGACCCCGAATGGCCACAAGGTCTCTATCGTGCTCGAGGAACTCGGCCTGCCCCACACAGTGCATGCCCGCAGTTTCGACATAAAGGAAAACAGATACCTCAAGACGGTGCAGCGAGCATTGCCGATGCCGAAACGCATCGATGACGCCCGCGCCGTCAAAGGTGCCCAGGCCATGTTGATCCGATGAACCTGCCTATGCGATTTCTCGGTGTAATGGCTTTGTGCAGTTTCAGTCCTCTCCTGTTTGCTGCCGATGTACCTGGCAGTCAGGATCTGCCGATCGTGCCGCGTATGGTCGATGCGCAAATTGTCGACTATCGCCCCGCGGCTGAGCTCGAGCGCATCTACCCTTTGGGTTCGATTCGCAAGATCAGCGGCCAGCTACGTTTCGACGCAGAGGTCAGCGCCCGCGGTCAGGCGACGTCGGTGACTTACGAGCTACCGCCGGAGCATTCTTCAAATGCGGCATTCACGGCTGCTCGCGAAGCACTGCAAGAGCAAGGCGCAGAGCTGTTGTTCTGGTGTCAGGCGCGTGATTGTGGCGAGAGCAGCCTTTGGGCCAACGATGTGTTCAGCAACGCCAAACTGTACGGCGCCGATGATCAGCAAGCCTATCTGCTGCTGAGGCTGGCTGCGCCGCAGGACAACACGCTGGTCGCGCTTTACGGCATCACTCGCGGCAATCGCAAAGCCTATCTGCATGTCGAACAGTTCGACGCTGCAGCGCCGCTGGGCGAGCTGCTGCCGACCTCCGCAACGTTGCTGCGCCAGCTCAAAAGTACCGGCGAGCTTAATTTCCCCAAATTGACCCAGGCGCCGGATGAAATCTGGCTGCGCTTGCTCTCGCGCGGTCTGAATCTGGACACCGGCTTGCGGGTGGCGGTTTCCGGGCCAAATGCCGAAGCCTGGCGTCAGGCCTTGATGGGGCAGGGCGTGCGGGCAGCGCGAATGGAGACAGGCAGTGTCGAAGGCTCTGGCTTGCGCATCGAGCTGTTGCGTTAAGCTGTAGCAGGCGAACACGCCAGCCGTGTTCGTCCACTCCTTCTGACTGACTTTTTTCGAGAACCGGATGATCAATAACGATCGGCTGTTGGTGCAAATCCTGCTCCTGGTGCTGTTTGGCGCGAGCTTCTGGGTGATGGCGCCGTTCTGGTCGGCGATGTTCTGGGGGGCGGTGCTGGCGTTTGCCAGTTGGCCGCTGATGCGCTTGCTCACCCGGTGGCTCAATGGCCGGGAGGCCCTGGCGGCAGCGCTGCTGACCATGGGCTGGATGATTTTGGTGGCGGCGCCGTTGGTCTGGCTGGGTTTCAACCTGGCCGACCATGTACGCGATGCCACGGCCTTCATCAAGGACGTGCAGGTTGACGGACTGCCCGAGGCACCCACCTGGCTGGGCGGTATTCCGCTGGTCGGGGAGCGGATCGTCGGTCTCTGGAACAGCATCGATCAGCAAGGCGCAGCGATGATGGTCTCGCTCAAACCTTATCTGGGACAGGTCGGGAACTGGCTGCTGGCGCGTAGCGCACAAATTGGCGGCGGCATACTCGAGCTGACGCTGAGCATCGTTTTCGTGTTCTTCTTTTACCGCGACGGGCCGCGATTGGCCGCGTTCGTCCATAGCCTGCTGCAGCGATTGATTGGTGATCGCGCCGGGTATTACATCGAACTGGTTGCTGGCACCGTGCAGCGGGTGGTGAACGGGGTGATCGGCACTGCCGCTGCCCAGGCCGTTCTGGCCTTGATCGGCTTCCTAATTGCCGGTGTCCCGGGTGCGTTGGTACTGGGTATCGTCACGTTCCTGCTCAGCCTGATTCCGATGGGCCCACCGCTGGTGTGGATCCCGGCCACGGCATGGCTGGCCTGGAAGGGTGATTATGGTTTGGCGATATTTCTCGGGTGCTGGGGCATGTTCATCATCAGCGGTGTCGACAACGTGCTCAAGCCATACCTCATCAGTCGCGGCGGCAATCTGCCGTTGGTGATCGTGTTGCTTGGCGTGTTTGGCGGGCTGATCGCCTTCGGTTTCATCGGTCTGTTCATTGGGCCAACGTTGCTTGCCGTGGCATACAGCCTGTTGACCGACTGGAGCAAGAGCCAGGCGCGAGTTGACGATCGCCGCCCCTGAGGGATGAAACTCGACACAGTCGGCGCTAGGTCTAGTCTTGGTTGTGCGCCGACGATTCACCGATCATCGGGTCCCGCAGTCGCGCTGGTTCCGCTACAATGCGCGCCGATTTCATCCTGCCTGAGAGCCCGCCCATGTCCGTCTGCCAGACTCCTATCATCGTCGCCCTGGATTACCCCACCCGTGACGCCGCACTGAAGCTGGCCGACCAGTTGGACCCAAAATTGTGCCGGGTCAAAGTGGGTAAGGAACTGTTCACCAGCTGCGCATCGGAAATCGTCGGCACCCTGCGTGACAAGGGCTTCGAAGTATTCCTGGACCTCAAGTTCCACGACATCCCGAACACCACCGCCATGGCGGTAAAGGCGGCGGCGGAGATGGGTGTGTGGATGGTCAATGTGCATTGCTCCGGCGGTTTGCGCATGATGGCTGCCTGCCGGGAAGTGCTCGACCAGCGTAGTGACCCGAAACCGCTGCTGATTGGTGTGACCGTGCTGACCAGCATGGAACGCGAGGATCTGGCGGGTATCGGTCTGGATATCGAGCCGCAGGAGCAGGTGCTGCGTCTGGCAGCCCTGGCAGAAAAGGCCGGGATGGATGGTCTGGTATGTTCGGCGCTGGAAGCCCAGGCGTTGAAGGCTGCGCATCCGTCGCTGCAACTGGTGACGCCGGGGATTCGTCCGGCGGGCAGCGCGCAGGATGATCAGCGGCGCATACTAACCCCGCGTCAGGCACTGGACGCCGGTTCCGACTATCTGGTAATCGGGCGTCCGATCAGTCAGGCGGCAGATCCGGCGAAGGCACTGGCGAACGTGGTGGCTGAACTGGCCTGACCAGTCACTGAAGCAATGTGGGAGCGCGCTCCCACATGTATATGATCGAACTTCAATCCCTCGTCAGACCTTCAACACCAGCTTGCCGAAATTCTCGCCGCTGAACAACTTCATCAGCGTCTCCGGGAACGTCTGCAGTCCTTCGACGATATCTTCCTTGCTCTTGAGCTGACCCTTGGCCATCCAGCCGGCCATTTCCTGCCCGGCTGCGGCGAATTGTGCGGCGTAGTCCATCACCACGAAGCCTTCCATCCGCGCCCGGTTGACCAACAGCGACAGATAATTGGCCGGCCCCTTGACCGCTTCCTTGTTGTTGTACTGGCTGATGGCGCCGCAAATCACTACGCGTGCTTTCATGTTCAGACGGCTCAACACCGCGTCGAGGATATCGCCGCCGACATTGTCGAAATACACGTCGACGCCTTTGGGGCATTCACGTTTCAGACCGGCGTGAACGTCCTCGCTTTTGTAATCGATGGCGCCGTCAAAGCCCAGTTCGTCGATCAGGAATTTGCATTTGTCCGCGCCGCCAGCAATGCCGACCACGCGGCAACCCTTGATTTTGGCGATCTGCCCGGCAATGCTGCCGACCGCACCGGCTGCGCCCGAGAGCACCACGGTGTCGCCTTCTTTCGGCGCGCCAACATCAAGCAGCGCGAAATAAGCGGTCATTCCGGTCATGCCCAGCGCCGACAAATAGCGCGGCAGCGGTGCCAGGTTTGGATCTACCTTGTAAAAGCCACGGGGCTCGCCGAGAAAGTAGTCCTGCACGCCGAGCGCGCCGTTGACGTAGTCGCCGACCGCGAACCCTGGATTGTTCGAAGCGACGACTTTGCCTACGCCTAGGGCGCGCATTACTTCGCCAAGGCCAACCGGCGGAATGTAGGACTTGCCCTCGTTCATCCAGCCACGCATCGCCGGGTCCAGGGACAGGTATTCATTCTTCACCAAAATCTGCCCGGCCACCGGTTCGCCGACCGGTACTTCCTGATAGGTGAACGTCTCGCGGGTGGCTGCGCCGACGGGACGTTTGGCAAGCAGGAACTGGCGGTTGATCGGGTTTGTCATGACAGGCGCTCAAGATGAATGAAGCCTTGTTGATAGCCCCTTAGGGGCGATGCTGCAAGTCCGGCTGATGCGGCGAATGCAGCTTTATCCAGTGCAGTGATGATGTTGCCCGTTCCATCACTGCCGCTCATGGGGGCACAACCGGCCTTCTGATAGTGCTGCCGCGCGATGGGGCCGTGTGCTTAGACTGCGAGCCTGTAGGTTCAACATCTCCCCTTGAGGACACACCCAATGAGCATGACGTTTTCCGGTCAGGTCGCCGTAGTGACTGGCGCCGCCAATGGCATCGGTCGCGCGACCGCCCTGGCATTTGCCGCTGAGGGGTTGAAGGTGGTTGTGGCTGATCTCGACACTGCCGGCGGCGAAGGCACGGTTGCGCTGATTCGTACGGCGGGCGGGGAGGCCACGTTCGTGCGCTGCGACGTTACCCTGGAAAGCGATGTGAAAAATCTGATGGACGAAGTGGTGAATGCTTACGGCCGTCTTGACTACGCCTTTAACAACGCCGGCATCGAAATCGAAAAGGGCAAACTGGCCGACGGCACCCTGGACGAATTCGACGCCATCATGGGCGTTAACGTCAAAGGCGTGTGGTTGTGCATGAAATATCAGTTGCCTCTGTTGCTGGCCCAGGGTGGTGGTGCCATCGTCAATACCGCATCGGTGGCCGGCCTCGGGGCTGCGCCGAAGATGAGCATTTACGCCGCCTCCAAACACGCAGTGATCGGTTTGACCAAGTCTGCAGCCATCGAATACGCCAAGAAAAAAATCCGCGTCAATGCGGTATGCCCAGCTGTAATAGACACTGACATGTTCCGACGTGCCTATGAGGCCGACCCGAAAAAAGGCGAATTTGCCAACGCGATGCATCCAGTGGGCCGGATCGGCAAGGTCGAAGAAATTGCTGGCGCGGTGTTGTACCTGTGCAGCGACGCGGCAGCGTTTACCACGGGTCATTCGCTGGCCGTAGATGGCGGCGTCACAGCGTTCTGAAAGCGTCGATCAAGCTGCAAAGGACCCGCAGTCTTGCGGGTTTTTTTGTCCTTGAAAGGGCTGGTATTGTGTTTCAAATGGTTAGAAATCTGTGTTTTGTCGGCGTTGTCGCACAGCCCCTGGTTCGCTCCTGTGATTAACTGTTTTCCGCTAAACGAACAGGAGTTGCGCGCTCATGGAATTGAGAATCGATCGACAGGCATTGGTGCCTGTCGTGCAACAAATCGTCGATGCACTCGCTTGCTGGCTTCGCCAGAACGAGTTGTCGCCGGGTACACGTCTGCCCTCGGCGCGGCAGATTGCGAGGACAAATCTGCTCAGCCAGTCCAGTGTGGTTGAGGCATGTGATCGGTTGGTGGCTCAGGGTGTGTTGGGAGCGCGTCACGGTGCAGGATTTTTTATTGTCGCCACGTCGTCGACAACGGCCAATGCACCTTGGCTCGAAAGTGCCGCTGCGGGGTCGCGTACTTCTACGGATTTGCTGCCGCTGGGTTGTGCCGGTGTGCCGCACAGCTGGCGCGAAACCGATGATCTTGGCTATGCGATCCGCCAGGTCAGTCGTTCCGATATGGCCGCCCTCTTTGACTACAATACGGAGCTTGGTCTGCCCGCCCTTCGTCAGCAAATTCTCAAGCGCTTGAGCCTGCTGGACATCGCCGCCAAAGAGGACTGCGTAATGACGGTCGGAGGAGCAAGCCAGGGCCTTGATTTGATCGTCCGTACGTTGCTCGCTCCAGGGGATCGCGTTGTGGTGGAAAGTCCCGGGAATCCGATGCTGTGCGAGTTGCTGAAACTGCACGGCGTCAGGATGCTCGAAGTTCCGCGTACACCTTGCGGACCCGACGTCGAAGCGCTGCAAGCGTTGGTCTTGAAGCACCGGCCGCGGGCGCTGTTCATCAACAGTTTTCATCAAAACCCAACGGGTAGCAGCCTGGCACCAGCGGTGGCGCAGCGGGTTGTGCAACTGGCAAAAATCCATGGTCTGCTGCTGATCGAAGACGACGTGTACGCCGACTTGCACAGCGGTCCCGGTGTGCGGCTCGCGTCTCTGGATGCCAGCGTGATCTACATCGGCAGTTTCTCCAAGACGCTCAGCAGCTCATTAAGAGTAGGCTTCGTCGTGGCCAGTTCTGAGGTGGTTGCAAAACTGGCCAGGATAAAAACCATCAGCAGTCTGGGCACCTCTGCATTCAGTGAGGCGGTGTTGACGTGTCTGTTGACCAGCGGTGCTTACCGCAAATTGGTACAGCGTCTGCGCCTGCGTTTGAACACTGACCGCGCCGCTGCATTGCAAATGCTGGAGGACGCCGAGTGGGAGGTTTTCGGCAAACCGGGTGGACTGTTCATCTGGGCGCGCTCGCCGCTGCGCACCTGTGCGGAGGTTATCGCGCTGGCACGACGCTATGGGCTGGCGTTGTCGTCACAGACGGCTTTCAGCCCTTCAGGAGAGTCTGGAGACTGGCAGCGTATCAATGTGACCTGTGCCTGCGACCCTCGCGCGCGTGCGTTTTTTCAGGCCACCACCCCGGATCGACCTCAAGCGTTCTGAAAACGACGATGGCGTAGCTTTTTGCCATTATCGAGGCGCCAGAGACTTGTGTTGATTCCGGCCCATTGCGAATCTGCGTCATCCGACTATTTCAGGGGACCACGTGCAATGATTTCCGCCGCGCAAGGACGTTTTGCCAGCCTCGGTATGGCAAAAAAACTGGGAGTCGGGTTTGCCTTGGTGCTGCTGTTGACAGCCTTGGTGGCCGCCATCGGCGTGTGGTCCCTGCAAACCATCAGCGAGCGCTTCGATGGATTGAAAAAGATGTCATCGCTCAACAGTGGCCTGCTCAAAGTGCGTCTGTTGGAACAGGAATATGCCCTGCACGGAAACGTCAAAACGGTCACCGCTCTGCGTGCAGGAGTTGACACTCTCGGCGTCCTGGCCAATGAGCTCAAGGCTGCATCTGCGCTTAACGTCCCGGTGATGAATGATGTCGAGCAGTCGCTGACTGCCTATCGCCAGGCTTTCGATGAGTTCGTTTCATTGAGTCAGGCCAAGGACCTGGCCCTGGAGATGGCCAGCTGGTCTGTGTCGAGCGTGGCCAATAACCTTGACGTGCTGCAGGCCGGGCTCGCCGATGATGGCGCCTATACCCTGAAGGAATCCGAGGGCAAGGACGGCAGCCAGTTCATCGAGCAGGCCGGCCAGGTCAGCCAGGTTGCGCGGCTGATGCTGCAGGCCATGGACGAAGCGCGCGTGCGCCTCGACCAAAGCCGCAAAGGTGACGACAGTGCCGCGCAAGGCAAAATCGAGCAGGCGGAGCAGGCGCTCAACCAGGCTGAACAGTTGAAAACCACGGTCAAGGACGAGGGTTATCAAACCGTGCTAAATGAAGTCGTCGGGCATATCGGCGGGTTCAGCGAAAAACTTGCGGAATACACCGGCCTGCTGGCTCAGGAAAAAATCGTCTACGCGCAGTTGCATCAGCGCGCCGAACAGGTGATGGCGCGGGTGGATCAGGCCTATGTTGCCGAGGATCAGGCGATGCAGGCCGAGCTGCAGAAAAACACAGTGTTGATCATCGGCTCTTCAGCCCTTGCGCTGTTGGTCGGGTTGCTTGCCGCATGGGTAATCACTCGGCTGATCGTCGCACCGTTGCGAAGTGTCATCCGGGTGGCGCAACAGATTGCCGCCGGCGATTTGAGTGGGACGGTTGCAGTGACGCGCCGCGACGAAATCGGCCAGCTCATGCAGGCCATGCAGCAGATGGGGGCAGGGCTGAGCAGCATCGTCAGCGGTTTGCAGGCGGGGATCGAACAGTTGGCCAGTTCGGCGCAGTCGCTCTCGACGGTCACTGAGCAGACCAATCTTGAAGTCAGCAGCCAGAAGGAAGAAACCGAGCAGGTGGCAACCGCAATGAACCAGATGACCGCCACTGTGCACGATGTCGCCCGCAATGCCGAAGAGGCTGCCCTGGCGGCGCAGACAGCGGACGGCAAGGTTGAAAGTGGTCAGCTCGT
>NZ_JMCL01000070.1 GCF_000690905.1 Pseudomonas sp. Ant30-3
GGTTTACCCCCGTTCGGCTGCGAAGCAGTCGCAAGACCTGCTGGCACAATGTATCTGAAGAAATGCTGGGCCGGCTGCGCCACCCAACGGGGGTAAACCCCCTCGCCACAGAAGCCCATCACCGAGTGACCCCGTTTTCTATTAAATCGAGACGACAGATGAACCGAGATTTTTTAAGCATACCCCTCAAAGCTCTGGCCCTCACTACGCTCCTCGCCGGTCTGCTGCCGGCCACCGCCCACGCCGCTGCCGCCCCGCAACCCGGAAAGGTATTCAAGGACTGCCGAGACTGCCCGGAAATGGTCGTGCTGCCGGCCGGAACCTTCATCATGGGCACGCCGGACGCAGAAGTCGGTCGTGAACCGGACGAAAGCCCGATGCACAAGGTGACCTTTGCCAAACCGTTCGCCATGAGCCGATTCCAGGTCACCGCCGGTGAATGGGAAAGCTACGTGCGCGAGAGCGGCGTAACCATCGCTAACGGCGATACGCGGCCGGGTCGAGAATGCGTCGCGAGCAAACCGCGTTACCCGCAAGGTCCGCGGCAACCGGCGGTGTGCATGAACTTTGATGACGTGAAAGACTACGTCACCTGGCTCTCGAAAAAGACCGGGCAGAATTACCACATGGTTAGCGAGGCCCAGCGCGAATACGCCGCGCGAGGCGGCACTGCAGGACCTTTCCCGTTCCCGTTCGATGAGGGCAAGGAATACAGCATCAGTCAGCATGCCAATACCTACGGTCCAGCGGACGGTTATAGCTACAGCTCGCCGGCCGGCAGCTATCCACCCAACGCATTTGGCCTGTACGACATGCACGGCAATGTCTATGAATGGGTCGAAGACTGCGAGCACCCCAACTACATTGGCGCTCCAACCGACGGCAGCGCGTGGGTCGAGCCCGACTGCGAAGCCGTGCGCATACGCGGCAACGACTGGGGCGAAGCGCCAGTGTTCTCTCGCTCCGGCAACCGCAACAGCCAGTACCCGCAGGAGCGTGGCGACTGGATCGGGTTCCGCATCGTGCGTGATCTGTAAACCACACCTCTTAACCTGTGGGAGCGAGCCTGCTCGCGATGGCGGACTCACAGTCGACATTTGTATCGATTGGAAGTCTGTCATCGCGAGCAGGCTCGCTCCAACAGGGAAATGGTTCGTGTCAGTGATCCCAGCAATTGCCCCGCCGCCTCTCACCGCCAATCGGCCACCTTGTAAATTCCCCACTCGACCAGACGTTCTACTGGGTATCTGCCTTTATACCCAAGGAACTGTCTTCCATGACCCAACCTCCCCGTGGCGCCATCGGCGAGTTGTTCGCTTTGTTGAAACCGTTCCGGCTCATCGTCGCCGCGTCCATTTTTCTGGGCATGGTCGGCGGCTTGAGCGTCACGGTGCTGCTGGCGACCATCAACAATGCCCTGCATTCGGACACCGGCCTGACCCAAGGCGTGGTCACCTTGTTCGCCGGCCTGTGCCTGCTGGCGCTCTTGAGTTCGATCTGTTCGGACATCGGCACCAATTACGTCGGCCAGCACATCATCGCCAAATTGCGCAAACAGCTCGGTGAAAAGGTTCTGTCGGCACCGATCGAACAAATCGAACGCTATCGCAGCCATCGCTTGATTCCTGTACTGACCCACGACGTCGACACCATCAGCGACTTCGCCTTCGCCTTCGCCCCACTGGCGATTTCCCTCACCGTGACGCTGGGCTGCATGGGCTACCTCGCCATCCTTTCATGGCCGATGTTCCTGATCATGGTCGCCGCAATCCTGATCGGCAGTGCAATCCAGGCTTACGCCCAGAGCAAAGGTGTGCAGGGTTTCATGGCCGCCCGTGATGCTGAAGACGAGCTGCAAAAGCATTACAACGCAATTGCCGATGGCGCCAAGGAATTGCGCATCCACCGTCCGCGTCGCCAGCGCATGTTTGTTTCGGGTATCCAGGCCACAGCCGAATTCATCTGCAAGACCCAGGTCCGCTCGGTCAATACCTTCGTCATCGCCAAAACCTTCGGCTCGATGCTGTTTTTCGTGGTCATCGGCCTGGTGCTGGCGCTGCAATCCTTTTGGCCAAGTGCCGACAAGACCGTCATGAGTGGCTTCGTGCTGGTGCTGCTGTACATGAAAGGCCCGCTGGAACATTTGATCAGCACATTGCCGATTGTCAGCCGTGCGCAGATTGCCTTCCGCCGGATTGCCGAGTTGTCCGAACAGTTTTCCACCCCCGAACCGCACTTGTTGCTCAGCGATAAGGGCAACGTAAAGCAAGCCGTGCATGAGCTGAAACTGGTCGATGTGCGTTTCACCTTCCCGGCTGCCGAAGGCGCCGCGCCATTCCAGCTCGGGCCGGTCAACCTGACGATCAAGCAGGGCGATATCACCTTCATTGTCGGCGAAAACGGTTGCGGCAAGACCACGCTGATCAAGCTGCTGCTGGGCCTGTACACGCCGCAACGAGGCGAGATCCGCGTCAACGGCGAGGTGATCGATGCGCAAAACCGTGATGACTATCGCCAGTTGTTCACCACGATTTTCGCTGACTATTATCTGTTCGACGACGTGGTTCAGGGCGATCAGCACATCCCCGAAGATGCCAACCAATACCTGCGACGCCTGGAGATCGCGCACAAGGTCAGCGTCAAGGACGGCAACTTCACCACTACCGATCTCTCCACCGGCCAGCGTAAACGCCTGGCGTTGGTCAATGCCTGGCTCGAAGAGCGTCCGGTGCTGGTGTTCGACGAATGGGCGGCCGACCAGGACCCGACCTTCCGCAGGATTTTCTATACAGAGTTGCTGC
The DNA here is from genome assembly GCF_000690905.1 of Pseudomonas sp. Ant30-3. Classification (GTDB taxonomy): domain Bacteria; phylum Pseudomonadota; class Gammaproteobacteria; order Pseudomonadales; family Pseudomonadaceae; genus Aquipseudomonas. Next base: position 2,802 of record NZ_JMCL01000070.1, read on the forward strand.
CCGACCTCAAGCGCCTGGGCAAAACCATCATCGTGATCTCCCACGATGACCGTTACTTCGACGTCGCAGACCAGTTGGTGCGGATGGAAAGCGGACGGGTCGTCACTGAGCTGGCACCGGCCTGATTGCTGCACCCGAGAGATAATCTGTGGCGAGGGGGCTTGCCCCCGCTTGGCTGCGCAGCAGTCGTAAAACCTGTTGCCCGGTATGACTGACTGGCGCAGAGGCCCGCTCCGCCGCCCAACGGGGGCAAGCCCCCTCGCC
>NZ_JMCL01000071.1 GCF_000690905.1 Pseudomonas sp. Ant30-3
TGGCGAGGGAGCTTGCTCCCGCTTGGGGTGCGCAGCAGCCCTGAAAACCGTGGCCCGCTATGCAGCCCAGCGGGAGCAAGCTCCCTCGCCACAGTTCGGTGTATGCCCAGCGCTGAAAGCTACCCGCTGGAAACCCCCACTGACTCGGAGTAATGTGCCCGCCTGTCTTGCCTGATTTCTCCAAGGAACTGGAAAATATGCTGCGTCGCCGCATGCTGATCATGTTGGGTATTGTTCTGCTGATCGTCCTCGTCCTGGGCGCTTACAAAGCCTTTTCCATCTATACGATGATCCAGGGCTTTTCCGCGCCGAAACCGCCGATCAGCGTGGCTGTGGCCACCGCCACCGAACGGCCATGGCAAGCGCGTCTGCCCACCGTGGGCACGCTGACTGCGCTGCAAGGCGTCGACCTCAGCCTGGAGACCAACGGCACCGTCACCGAGGTGCAGTTTCAGTCAGGACAGAAGGTCAAGGCCGGGCAACCGATCGTACAGCTCGACAGCGCCGTGGAAACTGCGTTGCTGGAAACCGCGCAGGCCGACCTTGGCCTGGCTCAGGTCGATTACAACCGCGGCAGTCAACTGGTTGGCAGTCAGGCCATTTCGAAAGGTGAGTTTGACCGACTGTCGGCGGTCCTGAAAAAGAACCAGGCCACGGTCAACCAGCTCAAGGCGTCGCTGGCGAAAAAACGCATCGTCGCACCGTTCAGCGGCACCATCGGCATTCGGCAGGTGGACGTCGGCGACTACCTTGCCAGCGGCACCGTGATTGCCACGCTGCAAAACCTCAGCAGCCTTTACGTCGATTTCTTCCTGCCCGAGCAGTCGATACCGAAAATCGCCGTCGGCCAACCGGTACAGATCATTGTTTCGGCATACCCGACGCAAAGCTTCCCCGGCACCATCAGTGCAATCAATCCGAAAGTCGAGAACAGCACGCGCAACGTTCAGGTACGCGCGACCCTGGCCAACCCTGACGGTAAATTGTTGCCGGGCATGTTCGCCGGTCTGCAAGTGCTGCTGCCCAATCCGCAGCCGCGCATCGTCGTCCCGGAAAGCGCGATCACTTACACGCTCTACGGCAATTCGCTGTATGTGGTCGCACAGAAAAAAGCCGAGGATGGCGGCCTGGAAAAAGACGACAAAGGCCAGCCGATTTTGATCGCCGAACGGCGCTTCATAGAAACCGGCGAGCGTCGTGATGGCCAGGTGATGATCACCAAGGGCGTGCAGAACGGCGAGAAAGTGGTGACCGCCGGCCAGATCAAACTGGACAACGGCGCACACATAGCAATCAGCGACGACAAGACCTTAGCCGAGCAGAACAGCCCGCCGCGCGCGGACTGATCAAGGAACCCCCATGGCTTTTACCGACCCGTTTATCCGTCGCCCGGTGCTCGCCACCGTGATCAGCCTGTTGATTGTTCTGCTCGGCTTTCAAGCGTGGAGCAAGCTGCCACTGCGCCAGTACCCGCAAATGGAAAACGCCCTGATCACGGTGACCACGGCCTACCCCGGCGCCAACGCCGAAACCATTCAGGGCTACATCTCTCAACCGATGCAGCAGAGCCTGGCCAGCGCCGAGGGCATCGACTACATGACGTCGGTCAGTCGCCAGAACTTCTCGGTGATCTCGATCTATGCGCGCATCGGAGCCAACAGTGACCGCTTGTTCACCGAGCTGCTGGCCAAGGCCAACGAGGTCAAGAACCAGCTGCCACAGGACGCTGAAGATCCGGTTCTGAGCAAAGAAGCGGCGGACGCCTCGGCGCTGATGTACATCAGTTTCTTCAGCAAGGAGCTGAGCAACCCGCAGATTACCGATTACCTCTCGCGGGTCATCCAGCCGAAACTCGCCACCCTGCCGGGAATGGCCGAAGCCGAGATTCTCGGCAATCAGGTGTTCGCCATGCGCCTGTGGCTGGACCCGGTAAAACTCGCCGGTTTCGGCCTGAGCGCCAGCGACGTGACCAACGCCGTGCGCCAATACAACTTCCTCTCCGCCGCTGGCGAAGTGAAAGGCGAATACGTGGTCACCAGTATCAACGCCAACACCGAGCTGAAATCCGCCGAAGCTTTCGCTGCGATTCCGCTCAAGGTCGACGGCGATAGTCGCGTATTGCTGAGCGATGTCGCGCGGGTCGAAATGGGTGCGGAAAACTACGACACCATCAGTTCGTTTGGTGGCACGCCTTCGGTGTACATCGGGATCAAGGCCACACCGGGCGCCAACCCGCTGGACGTGATCAAGGAAGTCCGCAAGATCATGCCGGACCTCGAAGCGCAGCTGCCGCCGAACCTCAAGGGCGAGATTGCCTACGACGCGACGCTGTTCATTCAGGCCTCGATCGACGAAGTGGTGAAAACCCTGTTCGAGGCGGTATTGATCGTCATCGTGGTCGTGTTTCTGTTCCTCGGGGCGCTGCGCTCGGTGGTCATCCCGGTGGTGACGATTCCGCTGTCGATGATCGGCGTTATGTTCTTCATGCAAATGATGGGCTACTCGATCAACCTGCTGACTTTGCTGGCGATGGTGTTGGCCATCGGCCTGGTGGTGGACGATGCGATCGTCGTGGTGGAAAACATCCACCGCCACATCGAGGAAGGTAAATCGCCGTTCGACGCCGCTATTGAAGGTGCGCGGGAAATCGCCATGCCGGTGGTCTCTATGACCATTACCCTGGCGGCGGTTTACGCGCCCATCGGTTTCCTCACTGGCCTCACCGGCGCACTGTTCAAGGAGTTCGCCCTGACCCTGGCGGGCGCGGTGGTGATTTCCGGCGTCGTCGCCCTGACCCTGTCGCCGATGATGTGCGCCTTCCTGTTGCGGCACGACGAAAATCCCAGCGGCCTCGCGCATCGTCTCGATCTGATTTTCGAAGGCCTCAAACGCCGCTACCAGCGCATGCTCCACGGCACCCTGAATACGCGGCCGGTGGTGCTGGTCTTTGCAGTAATTGTGTTGTGCCTGATTCCGGTGCTGCTCAAGTTCACCAAATCGGAACTGGCGCCGGACGAGGACCAAGGCATCATTTTCATGCTGGCCAGCGCGCCGCAACCGACCAACCTCGACTACCTGAACGCCTACACCGACGAGTTCATCGACATCTTCAAAGCCTTCCCCGAGTACTACTCTTCATTCCAGATCAATGGCGCCACCGGCGTGCAATCGGGGATCGGGGGCTTTCTGTTGAAGCCATGGAATGATCGCGACCGAACGCAAATGGAAATCCTGCCCGAGGTTCAGGCGAAACTGGAAAGCATCCCGGGCCTGCAGGTTTTCGGCTTCAACCTGCCATCCCTGCCGGGCACCGGTGAAGGGTTGCCGTTCCAGTTCGTGATCAATACTGCAGGCGACTACGAGTCGTTGTTGCAGGTGATGGACCGGGTGAAGAAGCGCGCCATGGAGTCGGGCAAATTCGCCTTCGTTGACGTCGACCTCGCGTTCGACAAACCCGAAGTGGTGGTCGATATCGATCGCGCCAAGGCCGCGCAGATGGGTGTCTCCATGCAAGACCTCGGCGGCACACTGGCGACGTTGCTGGGGGAAGCGGAGATCAACCGGTTTACCATCGAAGGTCGCAGCTACAAAGTGATCGCGCAGGTTGAACGGCCTTTCCGCGACAATCCGGACTGGCTGAACAATTACTACGTGAAGAACACCCAAGGTGATTTGCTGGCCCTGTCGACGCTGATCACGGTCACCGACCGCGCTCGCCCACGGCAGTTGAACCAGTTCCAGCAGCTCAACTCGGCCATCCTCTCCGGGGTGCCGCTGGTGAGCATGGGTGAAGCCCTCGATACCGTGCGCCAGATCGCACTGGAAGAGGCGCCTGCCGGGTTTGCGGTCGACTACGCCGGTGCATCGCGCCAATACGTTCAGGAAGGCAGTGCGCTGTGGGTGACCTTCGCCTTGGCGCTGGCGATCATTTTCCTGGTGCTGGCCGCCCAGTTCGAAAGCTTTCGCGATCCGTTGGTGATCCTGGTGACCGTGCCGCTATCTATTTGCGGCGCGTTGATTCCGCTGTTCCTGGGTTGGTCGAGCATGAATATCTACACCCAGGTGGGGCTGGTGACATTGATCGGCCTGATCAGCAAACACGGGATACTGATCGTCGAATTCGCCAACCAGCTGCGCAAGGACAAGGGCCTGTCAGCGCGCGAAGCTGTCGAAGAAGCGGCGGCCATTCGTCTGCGTCCAGTGCTGATGACCACGGCGGCCATGGTGTTCGGCATGGTGCCGCTGATCATCGCCACCGGCGCAGGCGCGGTCAGCCGGTTCGACATCGGCACGGTCATCGCGACGGGAATGTCGATCGGGACCTTGTTCACCCTGTTCGTGTTGCCGTGTGTTTACACGCTGCTGGCCAAGCCGGACAAATCTGAAAAGGGACTGCACTAAAGCTCCAGGCAAAAAAAGGCCTCGCACGAGCGAGGCCTTTTATGGGGGTTTCAATCTTTTCAATCCTACGGTTTTAATCCTTGAGAAAGCCCGAACATGAGTAACAACAAATCATGATCGGGCTGAGTGGCCTCGGATGCCTTGGCAATCCGCGGCAAGGGACAACTGGCGTCCTCATTGAATGAACTGAGGACTTGCGTACGCGGCTGCTCCCAAGCTGCCATCGCCAGAGAAGCAACTGCCAAGGCTCCAACCAGGAACAAACCTCGTGCAATTTCTAGTTTCATCGCTATAAACCTTTGATAGCGCTGCCAAACGCCGCCTCGTAAAAGTAGACGAGTTTCTTCCAGTCGGCAGTGCTGAACGACGAATGGCGACGCAACTGCTTCATGTCATGTGAAGCAGCCCGGTAAGCGGTGGGGCGCTGCCGGCATTTTTCCAGATCGATCAGAGCAACTTCGACCTGTGCCGCGTCGCCTTCACCGGATACGCGTACGAAAACATGCTTGATGTAGATGCAGCTGTGTTGCCAACGGCCTCTGTGCATCCGCGCCAAATTGTCCGCCAGATCCTTGAGCACCCGATCATGCACGGCCTCGCCGTGACGTTCGCGACCACCACCGGCGTACCAGTGTTCGATTTCTTCGAAACCGTCCAGGGACTTGGTCACCAGTAACGCGCGCCATTTATGCACAGGGTCGCGCTTGGCCCCACAGAAAACCAGTTCTGGCACGCGCACTCCAATTTGACGCAAGCCGATCAACGCATCCTGTTCGCGCAACACCGTCGGGCGGCCCAATGGGTGCATCAAGCTGCGGTAGATATGGCCAGTCTGGCGCTTGGCGTAAAGTAATTGCCCATCACTGCCTTTTATCCGCTGCACACCACTTTCACCGCCGCGACGCACATTGGGCTCTTCAACCCATTCGCCGCGCTGATTCCAGTAATAATCAAACCGGTCCTGGGAAGCACCATTCGTGCCTGCTGCACACTGCACTGCCATCGCGTTACCTCTTGCGTAATACGTAAACCCGCCACATGGCATAGAGCGGTATAAAGTCCAGTTGTTCCTGAATGCGGAAACCCGCTTGCTCGAATTCTTTTTCGACCGTAGCAGCCGGTAACACAAATCGATTCTGGTAGCCTTCCTGATCACGCTTTTGCTCGGAACGCTTGCGCTTCCAGGCTTTGAAATTGCCATCCACCCAAAGCGACAGGATCACGCTGTCGCGGGTGACACGTTCGAACTCACGCAAGATGGCCAGTCGATGCTGGGCATCACCGACGTGGTGCAACAAACGCATGCAAAAAATGCTGTCGACGGCGTTGTCCGGCAACGCGATCTCGAATGCTGAGGTGTGCAAGGGTTGTACCCGTCTCACCACATCAGCGGGTTGTAGTTGCTGCGCGACCTTCAGCATGGACTCTGAGTTGTCGGCGCCGATAATCACGCGATTGGGCTTTTGCGCGAGCATGGGCCAGAAACGCCCTGCGCCACAGGGCAAGTCCAGCACCAGACCCGGATCGCCAGCCAATGCCAGCGCCTTGCGCGCCAACTGCTCGTCGCGCCTGTGGGACATGCGGCGGCTGAGGCCGTCCTGATGTTTATGGAAATAACTCTTCGCGTGCTTGTCGTCGTATTTGTCGGAAAAATCTAGTTTGATTGGGCCAGCCATCATCAAGGACTCCTGAACTTCTGATGACGCCAGCCTAGGGAGCCGGGTGTCGCGGTCAGGTCATGTCTTTGTGAAAAAATCGTCATGTAAAATGTTGAATTATTTCGGGATTTTACAGTTTATGCGATTTTTGCTGGCCGTATTTGCTCACTTCGAGCATCACTCCATCAGGGTCAGGTCCACTTGAAAGCGGCAGCCGTGAGGCTCCATGGTCGTCAGGCTGACAGTCCAGCCCTGGTTCTCACATATCCGCTGGACCAACGACAGCCCCAGACCCAGGCCATCGCCGCGCTTTTCGGCGCCGCGGACAAAGGGTTCGAACATCGCTTCGCGCTTCTCTTCGGGAATACCTACCCCGCTGTCCTCGACGGCGAAACCGCTCGGCGTCAGGGTCAAACGGATGAAGCCCTGCTCGGTGTAGTGCAGCGCGTTACGCAGCAGGTTACCCATCACCGCGTGCAGCAGTGTGGCGTTATAAACCGTATCGGGCGGATGGCCCGGCTCGAAAAGCAGCGTCAGCCCTTTGGCCTCGATCGGCTCGCGCCACAGATTGAGCAGGCTGTCAGCGACCTGACTAAGGTTCTGCTGAGGCGCGACGTTGACGTCTTCACGCTGAGTGCGGGCCAGCATCAAAAAGGTTTGCACCAGTTCACGCATCTCACCGCAGGCGCGAGCGATACGCTCGACCTGGGCCCTGCCCCGTTGGTCGAGGCCAGGGTTCTCCAAAAGCAATTCACAGGAACTGGCCAGCACCATCAGCGGGGTGCGCAGTTCGTGACTGACGTCACTGGTGAACAGGCGCTCACGGGTCAGCGCCTGGCGCAAGCGCCCAAGCGTAGCGTCGAATGCCACGGCGAGCTCGCCCACTTCATCAGCGGCATAGTCCGGTGCCAGCGGTGGCGCGAGCCCCAATAACTGGTCGCGGTGCCGCACCTGGCGGGCCAGTCGAACCACCGGCGCCATTACTTTTCGCGCCAGTATCCAGCCGAGGAACACCGCCAGCGCAAGGCTCAGAACGAAGCCCACCAGCACCACAGCAAACAGGACCCGCTCACGTTCTTCGAAATCACTCTGGTCTTGCAGCAGCACATACCGTCGACCGTCGACGATCTCGACCATGGCGTGATACGACAGCTGCTCACGGAACACTTCGTGAAACCCTGAATCGAGGTGCCGAAGGTCCTTGGGCACATCGAAGTCGCCCGGCCCGCCGCTGAAATAAAACAGTTGGTCCGGCTCGGGACGGTGGCTCCAGTCCGACACGCTGTCCATCAGTAGCAGTCGCTGAAGATCGCCCCCCAGGCCTGCCGAGATCAGTTTTTCTTCCACCAGGTGCACAGTCGCCACGATGCCCATGGCGAAGGCTCCCGCGACCAACGCGCTCATCAGCGCAAAGGCGATGATGATCCGTTGGGCGAGGCTCTGTCTAAACTCCATCTCGACCCTCGGCAAGGCGATAACCCACACCGTGCACAGTCTGCAGCAAGGGTTTGGCGAACGGCTTGTCGATCACCTGGCGCAACTGATGGACGTGGCTGCGCAAGCTGTCGCTGTCCGGGCAATCATCGCCCCACAGCGCCTCCTCAAGAATTTCTCGGCGCAACACATGGGGACTTTTCTGCATCAGCACCGCGAGCAATTTCAAACCCACCGGGTTGAGCTTGAGCAGGCGCCCCTCGCGGGTCACTTCAAGCGTATCTAGGTCGTAACTCAGATCGCCGACTTGCAAGCTGCGCCGACCACCGCCCTGCGCCCGGCGCATGACCGCTTCGATCCGCGCGGCCAGTTCAGACAAGGCGAAAGGCTTGATCAGGTAATCATCGGCGCCAGACTTGAAGCCTTGCAGACGATCATCGAGCTGATCACGAGCGGTCAGCATGATTACCGGCGTGTCGCGGCGAGCATCTTCGCGCAGGCGTTTGCACAAGGTGTAGCCGTCAATCCCGGGCAACATGATGTCGAGAACGATCAGGTCGTAATGTTCGGTGGCGGCCAGGTGCAGGCCCGACAGACCGTCTTGTGCGCAATCCACGGTGTAGCCTTTAAGCCCAAGGTAATCGGCCAGATTGGCCAGAATGTCGCGGTTGTCTTCGACCAACAGAATTCGCATGGGCACCTCCTCCGTACACAGTAACGGCCATCGCGGCCCGCGCAGCTTAAGGCCAAGTTTGACGCAGAGCCAGAACTGCGTGCGGCGCCAGCGCCTGCAATGTGCGATGACCGGCAATAAAAAACCCCGCCTGCTTTCGCAGGCGGGGCCTTTTTACAGGGGTAAGGCTGGCTTACATCATGCCGCCCATGCCGCCCATACCGCCCATGTCTGGCATGCCGCCGCCAGCTGGTGCGTCATCCTTGATCTCGGCGATCATGGCTTCGGTCGTGATCATCAGGCTGGCGATGGAAGCCGCTGCCTGCAGAGCCGAACGAGTCACTTTGGCCGGGTCAAGAATACCCATTTCGATCATGTCGCCGTATTCGCCGGTAGCAGCGTTGTAACCGTAGTTACCCGAACCCTGCTTGACCTTGTCGACAACGACGCTTGGCTCGTCGCCGGAGTTGGCAACGATCTGGCGCAGTGGCGCTTCAACAGCGCGACGCAGCAACTGGATACCAACGTCCTGATCGGCGTTGTCGCCTTTCAGTTCGGAAATAGCCTGCAGAGCGCGAACCAGTGCCACGCCGCCGCCAGGTACCACACCTTCTTCAACGGCTGCACGGGTAGCGTGCAGGGCGTCTTCAACGCGGGCCTTTTTCTCTTTCATTTCAACTTCGGAGCCAGCGCCAACCTTGATCACTGCAACGCCGCCGGACAGTTTGGCCAGACGCTCTTGCAGTTTTTCACGGTCGTAGTCGGACGAAGTGTCAGCCACTTGCTGACGGATCTGCAGAACGCGAGCCTGGATGTCAGTCTCAACGCCGGCACCGTCGATCACGGTGGTGTTTTCTTTCGACAGGATGACGCGCTTGGCATTACCCAGATGTTCCAGGGTAGTGCTTTCCAGGCTCAGACCGATCTCTTCGGAGATGACGGTACCGCCAGTCAGAACAGCGATGTCCTGCAGCATGGCCTTGCGACGGTCGCCGAAGCCTGGAGCCTTGACGGCTGCAACTTTGACGATGCCACGCATGTTGTTGACAACCAGAGTCGCCAGGGCTTCGCCTTCAACGTCTTCAGCAACGATCAGCAGTGGACGGCCGGCTTTGGCAACGGCTTCCAGCACTGGCAACATTTCGCGGATGTTCGAGATCTTTTTGTCGACCAGCAGGATCAGCGGACCGTCCAGCTCGGCAGTCATGGTCTCTGGCTTGTTGACGAAGTACGGGGACAGGTAACCGCGGTCGAACTGCATACCTTCAACAACCGACAGTTCGTTTTCCAGGCCCGAGCCTTCTTCAACGGTGATCACGCCTTCTTTACCGACTTTTTCCATGGCTTCGGCAATGATGTCGCCGATGGAGCTGTCGGAGTTGGCCGAGATGGTGCCGACCTGAGCGATCGCCTTGGTGTCAGCGCAAGGCTTGGACAGGGCTTTCAGCTCTTTGACAATGGCGATGGTCGCTTTGTCGATACCGCGTTTCAGGTCCATCGGGTTCATGCCGGCAGCGACGGCTTTCAGGCCTTCGTTGACGATCGACTGAGCCAGAACGGTAGCGGTGGTGGTGCCGTCGCCTGCGTCATCGTTGGCACGGGAGGCAACGTCTTTGACCAGCTGCGCGCCCATGTTTTCGAAGCGATCTTTCAGCTCGATTTCTTTGGCAACGGACACGCCGTCCTTGGTGATGGTCGGAGCGCCGAAGCTCTTCTCGATGATCACGTTACGGCCTTTCGGGCCCAGGGTCGCTTTTACTGCGTCAGCCAGGACGTTGACACCGGCGAGCATTTTCTTGCGGGCGGAATCGCCGAATTTAACTTCTTTAGCAGCCATGATCGATATTCCTTAAATACTTTGTAGTAACGGGAAAATGAGCGGGGAATCAGCCTTCGACAACAGCGAGGATTTCGCTTTCGCCGATTACCAGCAGGTCTTCGCCATCGACTTTCACTGTGTTGCTGCCGGAGTACGGGCCGAACACAACCTTGTCACCCACTTTCACGGACAGCGCACGCACTTCACCGTTTTCCAGGGTCTTGCCTGGGCCTACGGCGAGGACTTCGCCCTGGTTTGGCTTTTCAGCAGCCGAACCTGGCAGGACGATACCGCCAGCGGTTTTCTTTTCTTCTTCGCTGCGACGGACGACGACGCGGTCATGCAGAGGACGAAGCTTCATTGTCGATCTCTCCTAATTGTGGTTTTCATCGGCCGGTGTATTCCCGGCGGGTTAAACAAATCCGGCGGTGCCGGGTGCGGTTCGTCAAGCGAACCGCGGAAGTCTGTCTGGCGTTGTTCGCCAGAAACCTTGCGGTGACCGTTACATAAGGGCGTACAAGCTGATTACAAGGGCGGGGGGCGAAAATTTTTCATCTTTGAGCCCCCAAAACGGAACACGGCACCCGAAGGTGCCGTGACGTCAAAAGTGTTACTTGGGATCGCGGTGTTCGTACTCGCCTTCGATCACATCGGGCTCGCGGCCCAACGGCTGACGCGGAGCAGGACCGCCGCGGGGCTGAAGATCATCGGCGAACGCACGCTGACGGATCGCGGCCTCTTCGGCACGCCGGCGCATTTTATTGGCCAGCAGACGACGGGAAATCGGCAGCAACATGATCAGGCCCAGCACGTCGGTGACGAAGCCAGGCAGGATCAACAAGCCACCCGCCAGCGCCAGCATCAGACCTTCCAGCATGGTCTGCGCAGGCAACTCGCCGCGGTTGAGACTTTCACGCGCACGCAGCGCGGTGGACAGACCGGCGATACGGAGCACGAAAACACCAAGCATCGAGCCGAGAATCACCAGCAGCAAGGCCGGGAAAAACCCGATAGCCCCGCTCACCTTGACGAATACGAACAGCTCCAACACCGGGAACAGTACAAAGAGCAATAAAAAAGGGCGCATCAAATGGTTCCTCAACGCAAGAATGCCTTGCCAGTCTTCCCTAGATGACGTCGCCGTTTCGTGAATTCAAGCGTCGGCCACTTCCTTTTTCGGCCAATCTTCGGCGTGAGCCAGAAAAACCAAGGCTTCGCGCACTTGTGTCGGCGTATTACATGGTGCTTGAAACGCTAGCCAGTAAAGGGCCTGACCGATTCGCAGGTGCATGCCTTCGGTGTCGATGCCGGCAAGCTGCGCAGGTTCGGTCGTCGGTAATCCGGCGAGTTCGACGTAGTGCGCAATGGCTTTGGCGTGATCGGCATTCATGTGCTCGACCATGCTGATTTCGGCCTTGCCAGCGAACGGGGTGGCCAGTGTCAGCTGATCGACCCAGTGAATCGCGCCAAACCCGCCGATGTAGCGATGACGAACAGGTTCGAGCACCCAGAAATCGAAGTCGTGCGCCTGATGATAATTCTGCGACTCGGGGAAATAGCGGTAGTAGCGATCGGCCGCAGCGTCGATGGCGTAATTGTCTTCAAGCTTTTGCGCCTTTGCGAGGTAGGTCAGGCGACCGACCGCCTGTACGTCTTCAGCCCCGCGCTCGCCCACGAACAGCGAGCATTTTGGATCTTTCTGCAGGTTGTGGGTGTGCTGGGCAATGCGGCTGATCAGAATCAGCGGGCGCCCCTGCCCATCCAGACAGTACGGAACGACCGAACCAAAAGGAAAACCAGGCATCGCTTTGGAGTGGGTCGATAGCACCCCTCGGTATTCCTTGAGAAGCAATTCTCGGGCATTCTTGGCCGCTTCAACGCTCAATTTATGACTCCTTATATAGAATCCGTCGAAAAAACGGACAGGCGCCAGGGACAAGTTCCGTTGCGCCTTCTGGGCAATCTCTCGTGCAACCAGGCCGCTGCCGGCGCAGATCGAGAGGCTTTCCAATAAGAAGACCACTTCAAAACGGCTACCGGGGCATGCGAATGCAACTCACTGACAAAGTAATCATTATCACCGGCGGTTGCCAGGGTTTAGGCCGTTCGATGGCCGAGTATTTCGCCGGCAAAGGCGCGAGGCTGGCACTTGTCGATCTCAACCAGGAAAAGCTCGACGACGCTGTCGCCGCGTGCAAAGCCAAGGGCGTCCAGGCGCGCGCCTATTTGTGCAACGTTGCCAATGAAGACCAGGTGACGCAAATGGTCACTCAGGTGGCCGAAGATTTCGGCGCGATCCATGGCTTGATCAACAATGCGGGCATCTTGCGCGACGCCCTGCTGTTGAAGGTCAAGGATGGCGAAATGACCAAGATGAGCCTGGCGCAATGGCAAGCGGTCATCGACGTCAACCTGACCGGCGTGTTCCTGTGCACCCGTGAAGTCGCGGCAAAAATGGTCGAGCTAAAAAACAGCGGTGCGATCATCAATATCTCCTCGATTTCGCGCGCCGGCAATGTCGGCCAGACCAACTACTCCGCCGCCAAGGCTGGCGTCGCTGCGGCGACCGTGACCTGGGCCAAGGAACTCGCGCGCTATGGCATTCGCGTCGCGGGCATTGCGCCAGGCTTTATCGAAACAGAGATGACGCTGGGCATGAGGCCGGAAGCGCTGGATAAAATGACCGCCGGAATACCGCTCAAGCGCATGGGCAAGCCCGAGGAAATCGCTCATTCGGCGGCGTACATTTTCGAGAATGACTATTACACCGGGCGGATTCTGGAGATGGACGGCGGGTTGCGGATTTAACGCAAGACCACCACTTCACTGTAGCAGCTGC
>NZ_JMCL01000072.1 GCF_000690905.1 Pseudomonas sp. Ant30-3
AGGAGCCGGCTTGCTGGCGATGGTGTGTCAGCTAACACCATCGTCGCTGACACACCATCGCCAGCAAGCCGGCTCCTACAGGGGATTATGTTTGTTCAATGAAAAAGGGGCAGACCCGCCAAGGTCTGCCCCTTTCCATATCGCCTCAGCGAACTCAGTCGGTCTCGATCCGCGAATGTTTGCGCGTGTCTTTCATGGTGATGTACACCAGCAGCGACACGGCAATGCACGCGGTGACATACCAGTAGTAGCCGGTTTCCATGCCGATGCTCTTGAACCACAGTGCGATGTACTCAGCGGTACCGCCGAAGATCGATACGGTCAATGCGTACGGCAGGCCGACGCCCAGTGCGCGGATTTCGGTCGGGAACAGTTCGGCTTTGACTACCGCGTTGATCGAGGTATATCCGCTGACGATGATCAGTGCGGCCATGATCAGGAAGAACGCACCCCACCATGTTTCGATCGTGTGCAAAGTGGTCAGGATTGGCACTGTGAACAAAGTGCCGAGAACGCCGAAGGCGATCAGGATCGGCCGACGACCGATTTTATCCGACAGGCCGCCAATCAGCGGCTGCAGGCACATGAACAGGAACAGGGTGGCCGCAGAAATGGTGGTGGAGTCGGAAATGCTCATGCCGACGGTGTTCACCAGGTATTTCTGCATGTATGTCGTGTAGGTATAGAACGCCAAAGTGCCGCCCATGGTCAGGCCGACCACGGTCATCAGTTCCTTCGGATGGCGCATCAAGGTGCGCATGGCACTTTCTTTCTTTTCCTTCTGCACCTTGTTGAACGATTCGGTCTCTTCCATACCACGACGCAAGTACAACGCGACCACGGCACACAGCGCGCCGATGGCGAACGGAATGCGCCAGCCCCACGCGTACAGTTCTTCGGTGGTGAGGATGTTCTGCAATACGATCAATACGCCCAGCGCGATGAGCTGGCCGGAGATCAGGGTCACGTACTGGAAGCTGGAGAAGAAGCCGCGACGCTCTTTGGTCGCCATTTCGCTGAGGTAAGTGGCCGAGGTGCCGTATTCGCCACCGACCGACAGGCCTTGCAGCAAACGGGCGAAAATCAACAGGATCGGTGCGCCGATGCCGATGGTTTCATAACCCGGGCTCAGGGCGATCAGCAGCGAGCCGAAGCACATCAGGTAGACCGACGCCATCAGCGCTTTTTTGCGACCGGCACGGTCGGCGTAGAGGCCCATCAGCCAGCCACCGATTGGACGCATCAGGAAGCCGACCGCGAAAATCGCGGCGGTGTTCAGCAGTTGTGCGGTGGTGTCGCCTTTAGGGAAAAAGGCTTTGGCGAAGTACAGGGAGAAGGCGGCATAAACATACCAGTCATACCACTCGACCATGTTGCCGACCGAGCCGCTGAAGATCGATTTGATTCGGCTGGCGGTGGTTCTTTCTTTGGCCGGCACGGCAGCCGACCCCAGGGGCAGGGTGTTGGAGTTATCCATTGAAGGATCCTTCGTTTAATTGTTTTTGTGGAGCGCGATAAAACGCAGCCTGCGTGGGCTATAGCAGGAGCTGTGCCAAAGGCGAGAAGGCTGGTTTAGAGGGGGGTAAGGGGATGGTTTGAGCGGAAATCCGCTTATTTTTCAGTGAGCGTGAGCGGAAAATCGCTTATCGATTCCAGGGTTTTTTTGCCTGGCCTGCCTCATCGCGAGCAGGCTCGCTCCCACAATGGGCCAGTGTTCGCAATTCAAATGTGGGAGCGAGCCTGCTCGCGATGAGGCCAGATCAAGCGCCATAAAATTCAGCTGATTTACACAAACATCTCGCGACTCAGCCCATGCCGCTGCATCTTTTCATTGAAGGTGCGGCGCGGCAGCTGCAACTCTTCAAGCACCGCTTTCACATCGCCTTTATGCCGGGTGAGCGCTGCACGCAGGCAGTGCGCTTCGAACGCTTCCTGCTGCGCCGCCAGCGATTTACCGGGGTCGATGCCCGCCGGTGCCGGCTCATCCAGCCCCAGTACCTGGCGCTCGGCGACATTCGCCAGTTCACGCACATTGCCTGGCCAATCGTGACTCAACAAATGGCTCAGCTGCGGCCCGCTCAACGGCGGTAATGTGCGACCCAGACGCTGCGCAGCCTTGTAGGCAAACGCCTCGAACAACAGCGGAATATCCTCGCGACGATCACGCAACGGTGGCAAGCGCAATTCCGCGACGTTCAAGCGATAGGCCAGGTCCTCGCGAAAACGACCGGCTCGCGCTTCGTCGAGCAAGTCCGGTTTGGTCGCGGCAATGATCCGCAAGTCCACGTGGATGCTCTGATTCGATCCCAACCGCTCCAGCTTCTGCTCCTGCAGCACGCGCAGCAACTTCACCTGCTGCGCCAGCGGCATGCTTTCGATTTCATCCAGAAACAGCGTGCCGCCATCCGCATATTCCAGCTTGCCGATGCGTTTACCCTGAGCGCCGGTAAACGCGCCGCTCTCGTGGCCGAACAGCTCGGCCTCGAACAACTGCTCGGGAATCGCCGCGCAGTTGAGCGCCACGAACGGCTTGTCGGCACGCGGCCCGAAGTCGTGCAGGCAGCGCGCGACCAGTTCCTTGCCGCTGCCGGTTTCGCCACGGATCAGCACGTTCACCGGCAGGGCCGCGAGGTCCAGCACTTGCCGGCGCAACGTCTGCAAACCACGGGACACGCCAAGCAAAGTCGAGTCGAGTCTGGCGCGGTTGTCGGCCTGCTCATGCAGCGCGCGGTTTTCCAGGACCAGCCGGCGCTTGTCCAATGCCCGCCGCAAGCTGCCGAGCAGGGTTTCCGGGCTGAACGGTTTCTCCAGAAAGTCGTAGGCGCCGTCTCGCATCGCGTCCACCGCCATCGGCACATCGCCATGGCCGGTCAGCAGAATCACCGGCAAATCAGCATCGCGGCGCTGCACTTCGGCGAGCAGTTCCAACCCGCTCATGCCGGGCATGCGCACGTCGCTGAGGATCACTCCGGGGAAATGACTGGGCAACTGCGCCAGGCATTCATCGGCGCGACTGAACAGCTGCACTTCAAAACCCGACAGGCTCAGCCACTGTTCGACGGCGCTGCGGATGCTGCTTTCGTCATCGACCACCATCACTGAGTTCAACATGCGGTTTGAGTCTCCGGATCGATGGGCAGGGTGAGCGTGAACAGCGCGCCGTTGTCGCGATTGTCAGCGCTCAGGCGGCCGCCGGACTCGTGCACGATGGCGAAGGATACGGCCAGACCGATGCCCAGACCATCGCCCACCGGTTTGGTGGTAAAAAAGGGATCAAACACTTTTGGCAGATGTTCTTCAGCGATGCCACCGCCATTGTCGGCCACCGTCAGGCGCCACGACTGTTCGTCGGCTTCGAGGCGAATTTCCAGGCGCTTGCAGCGTTTGTCGCGCATCGCATCGAGGGCGTTACGCAGCAGGTTGATCAGGACCTGTTCCAGGCGAATTGCATCGCCACGCACCCAGGCCGGACGCGTCAGATGCAGCACCGTGCTGACCTGTTCATCACGCAAGCGAGCGTCGAGCAGCTCCAGCGACTGATCGACCACTGCCGCCAGATCCAGGCGTTCGCGCAAGCCGCTCGGGCTTTTGCGCGCGAAGGTTTTCAGGTGACCGGTGAGGGCGGCCATGCGCGTCAGCATCTCGTCTACCGGTTTCAACGCGTTGTAGGCATCGTCGACGCGGCCGTGATCGAGCAGCAACCGCAGCGTCGCCAGCTGCATGCGCTGCGCAGTCAGTGGTTGATTGATTTCATGGGCGAGGGCTGCGGACATCTGCCCAAGCGCCGCGAGCTTGGCCGATTGCACCAGACCGTCCTGCGCTGTGCGCAAGTCACGAGTACGTTCTTCCACCAGTTGTTCGAGTTCCTCACGACTGCGCTGGCGCATTTTTGCCAGACGCCAGCGCTGGTTGAGGAACAGCAACAAAAACACCAGCGCCAGCCATGACCCGGCGGCGGCGAGTGCAGCATTGCGAATGTCTTCGAAGTCGATTTGCGGCCGACGCAGCAAGTGCAGCGTCCAGCCTTCGGCGGCCAGTGGCGCTGATTCCCAGAGGTAATCGGCGCTACCGTCCGGGCCTTCGACCCGCGCCAGATCACTGTTGTCGTCGAAGCGCCGCAGCGATTCGAACTTCAGGGGCGTCAGGGTTTGCTTGTCGTATTGGCGGGTCGATTTGAGTTCGGCATGATCGCTGTCGCTTAGCGGTTTCAACAGGCGGTAGCGCCAACCTGGCTGATTGGCGATGAAGATGATCCCGCGTGCATCGCTGACCAGTAACGTGTCGCTGCCCTGACGCCACTCGCGCTCCAGTTCCGGAAATTCCAGCTTGACCACCATGGCGCCGAGAAAGCGACCATCGTCGGCATTCACTGCACTGGAGAGGAAGTACCCGGGAATCCCGCTGGTCACGCCAACGGCGTAAAAACGCCCGGTGCCCTGGGTTCGGGTCTGGTTGAAATAGGGACGGAAACCGTAGTTGTGACCGACGTAACTGCTGGGCAACCGCCAGTTGCTCGCCGCGATGGCCAGGCCGGTGCGATCAAGCAGCTCCAAGGTCGAAGAAGCGGCCGCGCCGTTGATTTTCTCCAGTTTGCGATTCAGCGCGTCCTGCTGATCAGCTGTTAACGGACCGTTGAGTGCCGAGCGCAATTCCGGGTCCAGTGCGAGTACGGCGGGAAGGGCGCGATAGCGTTCGATCAGGGTGTGCAGCGATGTGGCGTACAAGCCTAATTGCTGACTGGCGCGGGCTGCATCTTCCACCAGCGCCTGTCGCTCGGCGTGGCGGATTGCCCACGTAGCAGTGAGGGCAGCACCGGCGAGTATCAACAAGATGTAGAGCGATAAACGCAAGGTACGTGAAGTCGGCAGCATGCGGGTGCTAACAGAGAGAAGTCGGGCCGGCACGATAGCATGGAGTGTTCTTCGCCAGAGACAAAGCTCGGTCAAGCGGCTGCCGGTGTGCGGGCCAGTAACTTGTCTGTTCGTCATGCTGCCGGGCGGTGGTCCGGGGTTCGGGGCTACCGCCACTGTCATCCCTTCGCCAGTACGCCACGTGACGGACGGGCAAACCACGGTTGTCGATGACAGCAACGTGTGGCGTATGTGCATGGACGTGAGAGATCAATGCAGCGTTGTCCACGGATTGCGTTTTTTGATTTCTTTGGGCGGGTCAAACAAGTCGTTTTCATCGAAGGCGATGGTGTACCAGCAGCGGTATTGCTGTTCACGGCGCAGGTTCTTCATTTCCGGTGGCTCGCCTTGGAGCATTTTCTTCGCCAGTACGGTGTGCGTCGGCCGGCCAGCGGCGTCGTAAAACTGTTTGTCGTGAAAAGCGCTTTCCCGTAACGAGTCATCGTTGATGCGACGAAATTGATCCGCGAAGTACGGCCGGTAGACGCGCACCGTCTCGCCTTTGTTGTTGTACTCGACCGGCTCACTGACCCGCCAGCGCCGCGCGGCTTCGGCTTCTTCAGGCGTGCCGTCGGATTTCAGTGCAAGCGTACCGTCGGGCTTCACGATCCAGGCCTTGCCGGGTTCGACCTCCTGCTTGGTTTGCAGCACGCGGCCGAAGCCGTCCTGATGGATGATGGCAATGCGAATCTGCAATTCCGGGTCTCCCGGATAACGGTCAGCCTGCAAGGTCGCGACGTGGACCGGTTCCCGGTGGGCGGCTGCTAGGTATTGCTGAAGACGCGCTTCATCCGGGCTCGGGTTTTCGAGCTGCAAGACATGCTGGCGTGCGCGATCACAGAGGTGACCGCTGGGTAGCACAAAGCCATGCGCTTGCGCCCAGGCCAGCCATTCAGCGTCTGGCGGAGATTGTTGGGGTATTTGCCCCATCCAGCTGAACGCATCGCTGAACATGGCCATGGCGAAGTTTCCGATGGCTTTCTTCGGATCGTTGATCGCACTCGCCGGGCTGCGATCATCGGGCCGAACATAGTCGGCCAGTGGGTAAAAACCAACTTTCTTGCCCAGTTCGGTGCCGTAAAAACTGCTGACCACCACCTCGCCAAAGGCGTTGTACCGCGCCTCTTGAGTGTTCTGGTTGGGGTCGACGATGGTCGCGGGCAAGAACGTGCAGTAATCGGTGTCGGACGTGCGGGTAATGCAGCCATCCGGCAATTCAATCGCCGTGTGCACGCACCAGTGAGGGTCATAACTGACTTTGGTAATGCCATGGCTGCGCGTCTGCTGGAAGTGATCAACGTTGTAGAAATCTTGCTCTTTGCGGTAGGCAGGAAAGCCACGTCGCACTAACCACAAGTGATCTTTAGCCTCGGGCGGTTTCGCCACCGGGATGGGGCCTGTCTCGGGCAGGAACCAGTCCATGGTGTCGTAACCCACGGACACCAGTTTTTCGTACAGATTGAACGGCATTTCGCCCTGATCATCCTTGAGTTTGTCGTAAGCACTCAAGGCCTTCGCGTCAAGCTCTGCAATCTCCACGTAACCGGGCAGAGCGTGGACAGTGGCGGTGCCTTTTTCCATCGTATCCCCCGTTTCCGGATCGACATAGAACTGCATGGACTTGCCGGCAAGCTCCCAACCGGTTGCCCAATCACCGTCGTCCTGGCTCAACTCAACAAAACGTTCATGATGGATGTCAGCCATCGTAAGCTTTGCTTTTTCCTCTTTTCGCGCGTTGTCGCGTTTTCGATACTCCAGCCCGAGCCGGAAAGGCATGCCGAATTTCCAGCCCTCTGCGGGATTAATGTGAATAAATTCAGCCCTGGATTCAGTCAAATACCAACGCTGTTGCTGTTCATCGTGAGCATCCATCCAATAGCGGTTCTCGTGCTCGTCATCGAAGGGCGGATTGTCCGCTGTCCTGCGCCGTGGGTAGTAGATCTTGAAGGCATGGAGGGCGGTGCCAAAGCGGTCAAACTTTACATTGATCGTGTGTTCACAACGGGGATCGTCAGGCATCAGCGGCTCGTACTCGTAGCTGATCGATTCCAGTGCGAGAGGTTGCAGCACGGCATAAGCATCGTGATCACCCTTGGCGCGGAGTAGGCGAACCATCGAGCGATGTTCTGCTACAGCGTAAGGCACACGTGTATCATCGAAAGCGAATACTTCATTGCGTAGGGTTGAACCGCTGAGTGCCCGGGCGATCTCGCGAGTGGTGTTTTCGTCGAGTGAGTCGAGCGTTTCCGATGCGTTATCCGCGGCGTGATAACGTTCCACCAGGGTGGGGTTCAGCGGCACCGCCTGTGCGTCGGCATCGTAGTAACCGTCCCTTGGCGGATCTATGGATTTACCTGTGTGATACCAGGTTTTGCTCAGGATCGGTGCCGTGAAGCCAACGCTTGCCCGCGCTGCGGCGCTGGTTTCGGTGTCCGTCTGTATCGTTAGACCAAAACCGCCGACTTCGCGTTCGAAGGTGTTGTAATACGCGTCGCGATAGCTGATGCGCTGACTCAGGGTAGTGCTGGTGATTTCGTCTTTTTGAGTTTGACACTTGACCAGGTGCATCGCGAACGGCAAACCGGATTCAACGATCTTGCCCGGTTGCTCGGCTTGTTCATCGAGAAACTCCTGAGCCGAGCTGCGATAGTCGATAAAGCTGAGTGCACCCATGTTGTTGTTGCTGCGGTTGAGCAGATATGGTTTGGCGCTGATGAAGTCGTAGCGCCAATGTCGCGGTGACCTGTGCGGCACGGTCAATACCACGCTAGTGCATCCCAGCCCCAGCAAGTCAGCAGTGGTCACCTGGCACAGGCGGTCATAGCGCACGCCTTCGGGCCATGGCAGATCAATCGACACCTTGGCGAAACCTTTGCCGCAGTGGTTCATGAACACGCGCATCCGGTCCGATTCCAGATAAATCAGGTCGGTTGCGCCGGAACCATCGAGGTCTGCCAACAGGACTTGCGAAGCATTGAATTGCTCGTAAGAGAATTCCGGTGTTTGCAGCACGATTCGATTGCCGAACTGCCCATGACCCAGATTCGTCCAAATCTCCAGGCTTTTGTGGCGCAAGCGAAACAAGTGTTGCCGGCCGCTGCCCAACAGATCACTGAAACCCACTATTTCGGTTTCCGAGTTGCCCGGCAGTGGCAGAGCATCGTTTTCATCGTGCGGCACGTCGCGGCCGGGGCTGAAGCCGTTGTCATCGCCCAGATTGGTGTACAGGCGCACGCTGTTGCTGCCGATCATTGCAACGTGAGTGCGACCGTCGCCGATCAGGTCTGTCACTTGCGCCTGAGGATGAAAATACTCCAGCGGAAAGGCTTTGTAGGGCACGAATGTCGACCATTGCCGGTCCGGGTGCATCGTGAAAAAACCGTTGAAATTCGGCGAGTGCACGCCCCATTCCAGCCTACCGTCACCGTTCAGGTCGGCAAGCGACTGCCGCAGCGGTTTGCTGCTATCGGCAACGGGAATGTAGGGCAATATTTTCATGTCACCATAGCGCACATCATCACCGCCGCTGTCGGCGCGCAAGGGTTCGCGGTAGTACCAGGCCTTGTCGTAGCGGCATAAAATCCCAGGCATGCCTTTGCCATACAAGTCGACCAGTTGATAACGCTGACCGTCATTCAAACCGGGCATTTGAGGGAAGCTGCTCCAGCCCGGGTGAGGCTTGTCGAGGCCGAACGGCGCGTAGTTGAACTCCATCGGCGGCCGACTCTCCACTTTGCCCTGAGCGTCGAAAGCCTGCAGGTGGGCGGCGGTCAGATGGTTGTAATCCAGAGAATTGGTCGTGTGGTTGAGCAGCAGTCGCTGGACGAGTTTCGGCGCGTCGCCAAGCTCGGCCCTGAAGTGATGAAACATCAGCACTTGGCGGCACAGGCGGCGAGTGCCCAGTTCGAACCCATAGTCGTAATTCCAGAAGGGGTCGCTGCGCTCGAGCCAATCGCCGTATTGATCCGCGTCCTGCAAATAGGGAAGACCATAGGCCGGTGTTTGCGTCAGGTCGTGGCTGCGTTCGCCATAGTCGAACAGCAGGTGAAAATGGAAATCCTGATCCTTCCAGCCCTCGGCGTCCCACGAATACAGGGTCGAGCTTGCCACGGCGTTTCCGTACAGCACCCGATGCAAATGGCGCTGGGCGCGGTAGTCGCGAAAGTCCGGCGCGAGTGGCTCTTCGGTCTCGGCCTTGTATTCATACACGATGTGCTCACCGCGCACCGAAACGGTCTCGTCCAGCAGCCATACGCCGACGCGTTCTGGCTCCAGCGGCTTGTCTTCGTCGCGCGGCTCGGCCCGGCGTGACGCCAGCGTCTTGCCGTACATGTGGACACTGCCGTCGGCGGTGTGGATCAGCCAGAATCCCGCAGCATCGGTCTCACTGAGCCATCGTTCGATGCGTGCAAACCCACCCTCGACCCGCGGCTGGTAGCGGACCTTCTGATAGATGGTCTCTCCCATCGTTTCTGGCGTTTTGACCAGTTCGCCTTTTGCATCCAGCTCCGGCATCCAGGTTTCACCGTCCGGACCGACGACCAGATCCTTGCGCGGGTCATAAACCGGAACACCCTTGCTGGTGCGCAGGGTGATGGCGTTGACCGTCAAATGCCAACCGATGCCGAACGTACTGTTGCCGACGTGACTGCTGTAACCGAGCGACATCGCCGGGACGAGGTCTCTGTTGGGTGCCTTGCTGATCGGAATATTCAGTTGGTACGAGGCAGCACCGGACGTACCCATCGCCCCCCAACCACCAAAACTGGCAATGGCTCCGCCAATTTTGGGTTGGGCTGGCGCTGCAATATTGATCGTGCCTTTTTGTTCTTCCGTGGTCATTCGCTTTTCCACCTGACAAGTCGCACAAGTGCAATCAAGCTATCAGCGGGGGCGGAAGTTGTGACCTGTTACATCTGACAGGTGGCCGTGATTTCTCTCGGGAAAAAGCCGGGCGAAAAAAAACCGGCCTGTCAGACAGGCCGGTTTTTCAAGACGCTTCAGCGCTGCTTACTGCACTTCTATCGCCAGACTTTCACTGATCTTTTTCTGCCAGATCGCAGGGCCGGTGATGTGCACTGACTCGCCGTTGCTGTCCACCGCAACGGTCACTGGCATGTCTTTGACGTCGAACTCGTAGATCGCTTCCATGCCCAGTTCGGCGAACGCGACCACGCGGGATTTCTTGATCGCTTGCGCCACCAGGTAAGCCGCGCCGCCAACAGCCATCAGATAAACCGCCTTGTGGTCCTTGATCGCTTCGATCGCGGTAGGGCCACGTTCGGATTTGCCGATCATGCCCAGCAGGCCGGTTTGCTCGAGGATCTGACGGGTGAACTTGTCCATCCGCGTTGCAGTGGTCGGGCCAGCCGGGCCGACGACTTCTTCGCGCACCGGATCAACCGGGCCGACGTAATAGATGAAGCGCCCCTTAAGGTCCACCGGCAGGGTTTCGCCCTTGTTGAGCATCTCGACCATGCGTTTGTGCGCAGCGTCGCGACCGGTGAGCATCTTGCCGTTGAGCAGGACGGTTTCGCCCGGCTTCCAGCTCTGTACGTCTTCCGGGGTCAGGGTGTCGAGGTTGACACGACGGGCCGACGGGCCGGCTTCCCAGACGATTTCCGGGTAGGCGTCCAGCGGTGGCGCTTCCAGCGAGGCCGGGCCGGAACCGTCGAGCACAAAGTGCGCGTGACGGGTGGCGGCGCAGTTGGGGATCATGCACACCGGCAGCGAGGCGGCGTGGGTCGGGTAATCCATGATCTTCACGTCGAGCACGGTGGTCAGGCCGCCGAGACCCTGAGCGCCGATGCCGAGTTGGTTGACCTTCTCGAACAGCTCCAGGCGCATCTCTTCGATACGGTTGGACGGGCCGCGCTTTTTCAGCTCGTGAATGTCGATGGACTCCATCAACACTTCCTTGGCCATGACCGCAGCTTTTTCGGCGGTACCGCCGATGCCAATGCCGAGCATGCCCGGTGGGCACCAGCCGGCGCCCATGGTGGGCACGGTTTTCAGGACCCAGTCGACGATCGAGTCGGACGGGTTGAGCATGGCCATCTTCGACTTGTTCTCTGAACCGCCGCCCTTGGCCGCCACGTCCACTTCCACGGTGTTACCCGGGACGATGGAGTAATGGATCACTGCCGGGGTGTTGTCCTTGGTGTTTTTGCGAGCACCCGCCGGGTCGGCGAGGATCGAGGCACGCAAGACGTTTTCCGGCAGGTTGTACGCGCGGCGCACGCCTTCGTTGATCATGTCGTCCAGGCCCATGGTGGCGCCATCCCAGCGCACGTCCATGCCCACGCGAACGAACACGGTGACGATACCGGTGTCCTGGCAGATCGGGCGGTGACCGGTGGCGCACATGCGCGAGTTGATCAGGATCTGCGCCATCGAATCACGCGCTGCCGGCGATTTTTCGCGCAGGTAGGCTTCGTGCATCGCCTGAATGAAATCGACGGGGTGGTAGTAGGAAATGAATTGCAGGGCGTCGGCAACGCTTTGTATCAGGTCGTCTTGCTTGATCACGGTCATCTGTCGCGCTCCTCTAAAAGACGGGAACATTCAATAAGGTGCTCGCAGCTTGGGTGCATCGGTCGGTTGCGAACACCTTGCAGGGCACGCCGGGCATGCTGGCGCGACGCTAAAAAGGCGCGGCAGTATAGCGCGGGTCGTCGGCGTAAACACGCGCCGGCAGTCAATCGTTGGTCGCATACGCAGGCGGTGCAGATAAAGCTGCGCGGGCGCGCTCATCTATTGGAGTCGGCTTGCTGGCGATAGCGTTTCGGGCAGCCAGCCAATTTGTGACTGGCAGGTCGCTATCGCCAGCAACCCGGTTCCTGACAGGTGCAGGCACCATCAACAGTTAACCGGGTCAGCGCTTTGACGCCAGTTTTTCTCCCTAAAAATTCAATGGTCATTTACCCGACTGCCCACTAAAGTGGCAGTCGGTCTGTAGAACAGGACGCTCTGTCAGCCTTCTTTCGCACGGTGAGTCAACGATTGACCCATAACGCAATCCAACGCCTTTTGCTCAAACGCTTCGCCCTCGCAGCCGGCACTTACGCCTTGGCTTTGCTGCTGCTGTGGCTGGCGTTTTTCACGGGCCATTACGATGAGCCGTTGGCCAATGTGGCCGTCGGCAGCGCCCTGGTGGTCATCAGCCAGGCGACGCTCTTTGCGCTTTTTTACAGCGGCCGGAACCTGCGGTTTCCAGACCCCAGCCTGACCGAGCCCCAGGTCTTGCTTGGCCTAGGCTGGCAAACCTGGCTGATCGCCAACCTCGACGAGGCTCGCGGTGCGTTTCTGGTGTTCTACCTGCTGATCATGCTGTTCGGGCTGTTTCATCTGTCGCGCCGCGCATTTGTGCGGTGCGCGTTGTTGGTGTTCTTCAGTTTTTGCGCGATCACTCTGTGGGAGGGCTACCACTTCGAGCTGACCGACCCGGCGCTGTCTGCGCTGCAGGTGTGCGTACTGCTGATTGTGCTGATCTGGCTGGAACTTTACGCCCGTTATGTCCAGGCCTCGCGGCAACGCATGCGCCAGCGACGCTTCGCTTTGCAGGCGCATCAGGACACCTTGCGCGGCATGATGCGCCAGCTCGAGGACCTGGTCGCCACCGACGAACTGACCGGGTTATTCAATCGCCGGCATTTCCTGCGCCTGGCCTCACGCGAACTCAACGCCATGGAATCGGGCGTAGTCCACGGCCTGGCGTTGATCGACCTTGACCACTTCAAACGCATCAACGACGTGCATGGGCATGCCGCCGGCGATCAGGTGCTGCAAGCCTTCGCCGCTGTCGCCACGGCGTGCCTGCGCGAGGGCGACGTGCTGGCCCGTTATGGCGGCGAAGAATTCGTTTTGTTGTTGCCCGATTGCGATCCCGAGCGTTTGACTGCGTGTTGCGAACGTCTGCGCATTGCGTTTACCGATGTCGAGCTGATCGGTCTGGATGTCGCTCACCTCAGTTTGTCCGCAGGCATGACGCTACTGGAGCTGGGGGACGACCTCGACGACGCGCTGCAGCGAGCCGATCAGGCGCTCTATCGGGCCAAACGCGACGGTCGCAATCGGTGTGCCGCAGCGTGGGAAAACGTCGATGCCTGAGGTGCGCGTCGGCGAGCGCCAGTGGTCGGTGACGGCCGGCAGTAATCTGCTCGACACGTTAAATCACAACGGCGTAGCGGTGCCCTATAGCTGCCGCGCTGGCAGTTGCCATGCGTGTCTGGTGCAGTGCGTGCAAGGCCTGCCGAATGACAGTCGGCCGGATGCCCTCAGCGCAGAACAGCGTGCGCAGGGCTGGCGCCTTGCGTGCCAGTGTCAGGTGGTCGAGGACTTGCAAGTGCACGCGTTCGATCCGCAACAGGACGGTCGCCCCGCCGAAGTCGCGGCTGTCGATTGGCTCAGCGCCAATGTGCTGCGTCTGCGTGTCAACCCTCAGCGGCCGCTGCGCTACAACGCCGGACAGCACCTGGTGCTCTGGGCCGGCAATGTGGCGCGGCCTTACTCCCTCGCCAGCCTGCCGGAAGAAGACCGTTTTCTGGAGTTTCATCTCGATTGTCGTCACTTGGGTGAATTCAGCGCTGCCGCCCGCCGCCTGAAGATTGGCGACCCGTTGCGTCTCGGCGAGCTGCGCGGCGGCGCGCTGCATTACGATGCCGACTGGTCTTCCCGACCCTTGTGGCTGATGGCAGCAGGAACGGGCCTTGGGCCGCTGTTCGGCGTTCTGCGCGAAGCGTTGCGACAGGATCACCAAGGTGACATTCGCGTCATTCACCTGGCCCATGATGCCGACGAGCATTACCTGGCCAAACCCTTGCAGGCCATGGCGGCCAGCCGTCCGAACCTGAGTATCGAGCTGTGGACGCCGACCGGGTTGCCCGAGGCTTTGGCGCAACTGCGGCTTGTTTCCCGGCAAACCCAGGCCTTACTCTGCGGGTCACCTGCCAGTGTCGAGGCCTTTGCCCGACGCCTGTATCTGGCCGGATTGCCGCGCAACCAACTGCTGGCCGACGAGTTCTTGCTGCGTGGTTGAGTGCTGATTTTGTGGCGAGCGAGCTTGCTCGCGCTGGGCTGCACAGCGGCCCCAAAAGTTTGTAGGCGCTGCGCACTCAAGCGGGAGCAAGCATCCTCGCCACAGATGTTGACCACGCTAGCCTCATCGCGGGCAAGCCCGGCACCCACAGGTTTTGTGCTCTCCCCCGATGTTGTTGGCACGCCTAATCCGTGTGGGAGCGGTATTGCCCGCGATGACGTCAGCCCAGGCAACATAGCGCCTGGATCAGCAAACCAAGAAGCCCCACCATTCACATGGCGGGGCTCTGGTTTCCTTCGATTACCGTCCGTTACTGAGCTGTGTTCACAAAACGGGCGACCAGGGCTGCTACGCTAAACCCGGTCCAATCGCCCACGATCAATATATTCCCATCCTTTTGTAGGGCCATGCCCTGAGCCACGGTGTAATGGCCCTCGAATCTAGTAGCGCTCCAGCCCTTGCCGCGCCCGAATTCGACATCCAGTATTCCGCCAAGACTGTAACGTGCCACAACAAACAAAGGCTGCCCGCCTTGTACGCCCATCCTTCCGGCCACGATGATTTTCCCGCCAGTTACACCGATATTCCTGAACATGACAAAGGAATCGTCATCAAAGGATTGAATCAGGACTTTGCCGTTATTGAACGCAGGATCCAGATCCCCCTTGTCGGTGAGCCCGGCCAGCGCGCCAGAGCCCGCCGAGCTGCCGGCTACCACAACGCTGGAACCGGAAGACAGGCAGAGCGCCTCGAAATCGGCTTCCGGAAACAGTTTAAAGCCACTTTCAGCGAAGTCAGTGTCAAAAGTGCCGTTGTCATTAAGACGAGCCACCATGCCTTTTCTGGCAAGGGTTCCACATACGGTGATTTTCCCGTTGTGCACCAGCACGTCCTTGATAGAACTATGCCCCCAATGCTGATTGGTCACGGCGACAAAACCTGTGCCGTTGAAACTGTTATCAAACGAGCCGTCGGTGTTAAGCCGGATCAGCAGCGCAACGGTTGCGATCCAGATGGGCATGTAAATTTCCATGACAACATAGATTTTCCCATCCGCTACCGCGCAAGGCCCAGATGCGCCTGTAGCGACTGCGGTCCAAGGGTTCGAGCCCAGGCCAAGGTCTTGCGCAAGGGTCTGCGGCGCTTTGACGGTCAATAGACCGTTAATGCCAAAGTCTTCATCTGCACTGCCGTCGGCATGAAGCCGGGCCAGCACAACCTCTCCCGATTTAGTATCGATACCTGATAGCAGAATCCTGGGTTCGCCATTGACTGTCAGAAAATGGATCTGGCGCAAATGGGTGTCTTTCCCGGGGCCAAAGGACAATATCACATAGCCGTTTTTGCCAAATGCTGTATAGGGCGTCCCGTCCTTGTTGAAACAGGCAATGCCCAGCTTGTGCCAGATTTCATCGCCCTCTGCGTCGACGCCTCCGCCAATGTAAATTTTGCCGTCGGGGCCTTCTTCGATGCACTCGCCTCCCGTATCTGTGGCGTTTGGATATTGAACGACCAACTGGCCTGTTTGATTCAGGTTGAGGTCAAGATCGCCAGGAGCGAGAGTCGTCATTGCAGTAGACTGGCTCATTGTTTAATTCCTTTATTCGAAGTGAGTATCCGTCAGGTACTGCCAATGGCGAGCCGCAAACGCCATGCGTAAAAACGCTGGATGACAGTAATAGCAGCGGTGGACGAGATCGATTAAAGGCGCTGTTGACAGCGACGTCTACTGTCACATTTGACAGGTTAGGGGTACGTTCCAGCTCATTTCGTCCGTTCCGCAAACGAAAAAAAGCCCCGCCATTCACATAGCGGGGCTTTGCGTTTTCACTAACCGATCACTCAGACCTGCGGGTCACCCACGTGCAGGATCTTCATCCCGTTGGTGCCGCCGGTGGTGTGGTAGCTGTCGCCCTTGGTCAGGATGACCCAGTCACCTTTCTCGACAACGCCGAGCTTGACCAGCTCGTCGATCGCCTTCTGGCTGACTTCGTGCGGTGCCAGCGACGCGGGGTCGAACGGAACCGTGTACACGCCACGGAACATCGCCGCGCGCGCCTGAGTCTCACGGTGCGGCGAGAAGGCGTAGATCGGCACCGAGGAACGGATGCGCGACATGATCAGCGGGGTGTAGCCACTTTCGGTCAACGCGATAATCGCCTTCACGCCCGGGAAGTGGTTGGCGGTGTACATGGTCGCCAGCGCGATGCTTTCGTCGCAGCGGGTGAATTCCTTGCCGATGCGGTGGCTGGAGGTCTTTCCTGTCGGGTGCTTTTCTGCGCCGACGCAAATACGCGCCATGGCTTGCACCGCTTCCAGCGGATACAGACCGGCGGCGCTCTCGGCCGACAGCATCACGGCGTCGGTGTAGTCGAGCACGGCGTTGGCCACGTCGGAGACTTCGGCGCGGGTCGGCATCGGGTTCTGGATCATCGACTCCATCATCTGGGTCGCGACGATCACTGCCTTGTTGTGACGGCGTGCGTGCAGAATGATTTTCTTCTGAATGCCCACCAGCTCGGCGTCGCCGATTTCCACACCCAGGTCGCCACGGGCAACCATCACCGCGTCGGAAGCCTTGATCAGACCGTCGAGGGTTTCGTCGTCGGCCACGGCTTCGGCGCGTTCGATCTTCGCCACCAGCCAGGCAGTACCGCCGGCTTCGTCACGCAGCTGGCGCGCGTATTCCATGTCAGCGGCGTCGCGCGGGAAGGACACGGCGAGGTAGTCGACTTCCATCTCGGCAGCGAGCTTGATGTCGGCCTTGTCTTTCTCGGTCAGGGCCGGTGCAGTCAGGCCACCGCCGCGACGGTTGATGCCTTTGTGATCCGACAGCGGGCCGCCGATGGTCACGGTGCAGTGCAATTCGGTGGCGGTGGCGGAATCGACGCGCATGACCACACGGCCGTCGTCGAGCAGCAGCTCGTCGCCGACGCCGCAATCCTTGACCAGGTCCGGGTAGTCGATGCCGACCACTTGCTGGTTGCCTTCGGTCAGAGGATGGCTGGTGGAGAAGGTGAAGTGATCACCGATCTTCAGCTCGATTTTCTTGTTGGTAAATTTGGCGATACGAATTTTCGGGCCTTGCAGGTCACCCAGCAGGGCGACAAAACGACCGTGCTTGGCGGCGAGGTCCCGCACCAGCTTGGCGCGAGCCTTGTGCTCGTCGGGGGTGCCGTGGGAAAAGTTCAGGCGGGCGACGTCCAGGCCAGCCAGAATCAGCTGTTCGAGAACTTCCGGCGAGTTACTGGCCGGGCCAAGGGTAGCGACGATTTTGGTACGACGGACGGACATGCAAAGACTCCTGAGTTCAAGCGCTGAGTGAGGCTACTATGCTCTGCAGGTGTAGTCATTGTTCATGTGCACTACTTTTCTTGAAGAACTTTGTGATTCGCCTGTTTATGGAAATGAACAGTGCTGAAGATTTTCGCCGGCGGGTCGATACAGAGCTCAAGACAGGAGAACCCTCATGCGATTTTTGCTTTTAGCCGTGCTTGCCCTCAGTGTCGTGGGTTGCACCCGTTGGTCGATGAACCATCATCTGAACAATGCCTACAGCGCCTACGAACGGGGCAATTGCGAGCAGGTCACGCTCGAATTGTCCAAGGTCGAACGCGCCAGCCGCGCGCGGCCTTACGTGTGGCCGGAAGTATCGATGTTGCGCGGTTTGTGCCTCGAACGGCAGAAACTGTTCGTCGATGCGGCGCAGACTTATCAGTTCATCATCGCTTCCTACCCGCAAAGCGAATACGCCTTCCGCGCTCGCGCCCGCCTGGAGACCTTGCAGTCGCTGGGCCATTACCCGTTGCGCAGTACCACGGCAGCGGTCCGCCCTACGCGCTTCTGATTGCGCTGTTATCTCAGGACCTGGCTTGCCGGGACGGTGAGCTATAGTTCTTGTAGTCGGTGAGAGCTTTGCTTCTATCGACGTCACACCTGTGATCGGCAGGCGTAAGCGACAGCGGTTGTATGGACTGTCGCACCGGGATCTGGGAGAGCGCGCCTCTGCATGCAGAGCCCGTTCCGAAGCATTAGTGCGGCTCTGCTCAAGAGCCTTGCATGGCGAATGGCGCATGTACATCGACCGCCGGATCGAGCGGCATCAACTGCCGTATTTTCTCAAAGTGTTCAACGGCGTTACCGACAAACCGATTGGCTTTCTCGGTAACGTGTCCGAAGACGGGCTGATGCTGATCAGCCATTTGCCACTGATGATTGGTGCCTCATTCGACCTGCGCCTGAAAATTCCTGCGGCTGACGATTGCCCTCGGTTTATCGACCTGAAGGCTTGCTGCCTGTGGTGCCATGAAGACGCGACGCCTCACCATTACGACGCTGGTTTCAGCCTGCAATGGGCACCGGTGGAGTATGGGGATTTGGTGGGGGCGTTGCGGGGGTATTTCAGTTTCAGGCAGTTGCCGGCGTCGGCCTGAAAAAAGCCGTAACACAGAGTTGCGAGCGCTTCATTGCCTCGGGCGACCTGCGCCTTTCCTTCGCGATCTCGCTACTCCTTCCCGCCCGATTTGACCGATAGAACATCAGCAATCATAGGAGCTTATCAACATCAATGCGAGGGCTGAACCGTTCGTCTGAACTGTCAAATTTAACAGGTGGTTGGCAATGGAAATGGGGATTCAATTACTTTAATTATCCCCCGCGGCAATGCCGACACCTGGATGTCTGCCTTGATTGCAAAACCATAGGAAATGACCATGGATACCGACGACGGTGTAGAAAAGGATGAATTCCGCGAGCCGACGGTGGAGTCTGATAGCAGCGGCATTGCCGTGCAGCAAGAAGCTGATGAAATACCGAAGATTGAAGGTTCAATTTCGGAGGCTCAACTGAGTGCAACTTCTTTAGGAAGAACGCGATTTACGCTCACCGGAGGTGAAGATGCTAGGAGACTAGATCTTGACTTGGAGTTTTGGTGGGAAGTGAATTTCACTTTTCATTGCAGGGCTCATGGCTACAGATTAGCTAACAATGGTCGTGGGTCCGGTAATATTTATTTGGGTATTGATTCGCATGACTCGACGGGCCTGCCGGAGATTACCAGAGATGATGCTAGGCAGGATGGAAACTGGCACGGTATCAGCGCTAAATTCGTTGCAACAGGTAATCGCAATACCGGCAAGGGAAATATCTACTGCCGATGGACCTACGATACGTCGGGAAATGATCCACATTTCTGGATGCCTATATATCCAGTCCCAGCTCCGCCTCCTACAATAATTTCGCCTGTCAGGAATGTCGCTGAGCCAACATTCCAGATTCTTGGCAAAGGCGCTTTCTTTCCTGTGGCTGCTCCTGCAATGGAAATTCATACCCCATCTGGCAAGTTGAAAAATGCTTCCATAAATAGTGCTACTGGTGACTGGAACGCTACTGTTTCCATACCCACTGGTCAGTTGTCGATGACTTATTTTGGTCTGCAGGCTTTTTCCAGTACGTTCCACCATAAGACCGCTAACGCTTCCGCGTACCTCGCGAAAATTACTAATCTGGACACCGTAGTGCGAGCGGAGGATTTTATCTTCAAAGGCACAGCTGCCCCCGGAAGCAAAATTGCAGTGGTACAGGCTGAGAGCCATTGGACCGCTTTCGCCGGTCCGGCAACCGCGAATTCGTCCGGTATCTGGACGGCAGCTGCCAACGCAGTGCTGTCCAGTCGAGTCATTACAGTAGAGGCGCAATATACACTCGCAGGGACCCAGCTCGGTTACACAAAACCAGTCACTTTCCAGATTCTGGGAAAACCGGCCATCAGCAATATGGCGACTCTTCAGGAAATGATTTTCAACGTGACCGGTAGCAATGGTTATTCCGCTGCCACACTCGCCGTCTATATTGATCCGACGGCTACCAAAGTTGGAGAAACCACCCTGCAAGCAACCGGCAACTGGAGCGTACCGGTTAACTGTAATCCAGGGGCTGTAAATCTTGCTGTAGAGCAAGTTCTATCCGGTGTGAAGTCAAACCGTGGTGCAGTTCGTTCATTCCATATCCGGCCCCCGAAACCCACGCTTGCGGCAAAGCTCAATGGAGAAGCCGTTGAGTTACACGGCACGGGTCATAACGGCTTGAACGTTCGAATGGATGTTCATTTTTCTGGCATCAAAGATGATGCTTATCTTGAGATACCAGTCAATGCGGGCAAGTGGAGCAAAAATATTCCGGCTGACTTATTGCCGGGCAATTACGTGTTCGGCGGTCGCCAAAGCGTTCCTGACGGTGGCACCGGCCGAATTTTCAACTCGGGCTGGGCTACTGAGATCAGGGTCAATGTACCCACGCCTAAACCGACAGGCGTAAGTGCCACGGCTGCCGGGCAAAAGGTGACGTTCGAGGGCACAGGTCGCCAATGGGACGCAACCGAGGTGAAAATTGGCATTTACCACAACGGTGTGGCTCTGGCCGGGGTGCCGCAGGCCATCGTGCAGCAGAACAATAGTTGGCAGACTCCGCCAGGGGCCGATTTGCCGCCCGGCACCTATCCCTCTCTGACGGCCCGTCAATGGGTTAATAATCAGTGGTCTGCCGACAGCAGTATTTTTTCGATGGTCATCGAGTCACCCGTCCCGCAATTCACGAATCCACCCACCGAATCCCCCACCGGCCAGCGTCCGCAAATTTCCGGCTCGGCATGGCCTGGCTCGAAGATAGAATTGTGCATCTCGGGAAAACAGCCACAGGAACTGAGCGCAACCTTGGGCACGTTTGTGCTGAACGCCACCGAAGATTGGGCCCCGGCCACTTATACCCTGACCGCTACGGCAGAATTTGGTGGGCAAGATTCTGCCATCGCCACCCGCACGTTTACAGTCGGGACCCCATTACCGGTTATCAGCACACCCGCCGGCGCCGAAGTCGATCCGGTGCCGGTACTGGAAGGCACTGGTTACAAAGGGTGCTGGGTGTTTGTTTTTTCCGTGGACGGCAATCAAGAACTTGGACGCGCACAGGTTCGGCAAGACGGTAAGTGGTCGGTCACGTTGCTGGAGCAAGTGCCGAAGGAGCTTGAGCTTTACGCTGTTCAGAAAGAAGCGCCAGACAGCGACAACGTGTCGGCACACTCCACCTCGAAAAAATTTACGGTTCGGGTGCCCATCCCGGTGTTTTCACTGCCCGCAGAGAATGGACGCCCGGGGCGTACGTCGCAGTTTTCGGGCACCGCCATGCCGCGCGGTAAGGTCCAGTTGTGGATCAAAGGGGAAAACCAGCCCAGGGTCAAAGATATTCCGGTGACGCCGGAGGGCCGCTGGGAAGCAACTGTCAGCCTGGACGTGGGCGGTCCAGTCGTGCTTGAAGTTGCGCTCTTCTACAAGAACTTCAACAGTGCAAGACGAGAGCGTGTCGTCACCGTGGTGCCGTCCGTGCCTGTCATCGATACGCCGTTGCCCAATGAGGCGCTGGGCGCAATGTTGAGAATTTCCGGATTCGGTTACCCACTGGACACTATCAAAATTCAGCGCCGCCACAATTATTTCAATTTAGGCTCTGCGACAGTTTCAGCTCAAGGCACCTGGTCATACCTGATCAAACATAACATGGTTGCGCAAGACGGGTTGAGCGCCTCGGCATTTGCGGGGGTCGGTCTGGAGTCTACGCTGACCCCCGTGGTGGGGGTCACTTTACTTGGGCCTGCTCCGCAAATAATCGAACCCATTGCCGGCGATCGCGTAGGGCTCAGGCCGCGATACAGTGGGTTGGCAACGTCTGGAGCCACTGTCAGCGTCGCGTCAGGGTTCAACGTTGACGAGCGGCTGGCGCCATCCGCGGTCGCGGATGCATACGGGCGCTGGGAGGTGATGGGCGACAAGAATCTGCCGGAAGGGGCGGCTTGGGTAATGGTGCGCCAGACGGTGGAGGGTGGCGCTTCCGAGTGGGTTGAAAGTGGGCGCTTCATGGTGGAAAAAGTCGCTGCCGGATTTGAAGCGCCGCAGGTTGACTATCCTGTTGAAGGACAAAAAGTCGGAAGGCACCCAATGTTCAAGGGCCGCGGTATGCCAGGGGCGCAAATCACCATCACCAAAGCCAACGACGTTAACGTTGTGCTGGCCAAACCCTGGGTCGATCGTGATGGCCTCTGGAGCGCGCGTTCGGCGATCGAGTTGCCTTTCGGTAACGAGTACCGGTATTCGGTGAGCCAGGCCCGCGATGGTGTCCAGTCGCAGTACTTGTCACCCCATCCGTCCTTCGATGTGGTTCAGGTCTCTGCCGGATTCGAGGCACCACTCATCGATACGCCAATTAATGACCCAGAGCGAAAACTTGAGCGGCGGCCGATTTTTGCCGGCAGAGGCTGGCCAGGGGCCGAGATAGTTCTCTACCTGAACTTTACCGGCGGCGTTATCGCCAGTACGCAGGTTGACGCACAGGGCCGGTGGTCGGTGCGCCTTTCCATCGAACTTACCGTGACGGACGACCCACACCGAATCGGGGCCGTGCAAACCATCGACGGTCAACGCTCTCTCAAGTCGGAAAATGTCGGCTTCAAGGTCGAGGAAAAAGTCGAAGCACCGGTCATTCTGAACCCGGCTGATGGCGGGTACGTCGCGCCACGTGCAGTGATCAGCGGCACCGCTGTGCCGGGAGCGCACGTGATTGTTTATCAATCGGGCATCAGCACGGTCGCATGGGCCGAGGGTATCGCCGATGAATCAGGGAATTGGTTGATGATAACGAAGGTATTGCCGCTGGGGGATTTTGCAGTGACCGGACAGGCTCGCAATGGAGTAATAATCTCCGAGATGTCGACTCCGGTGAATCTTAAAGTGATAGACGCCGGGTGACACCCGATGTGTGACCCAATGGCCCTCTCTAGAGGGTCATTTTTTTTGTTACCGTGAAATTGTGCATTCTCAATCCGACCAGTGGTTGCATTTACTGTCAGATCTGACAGTTGTTCTCCGCCCTGAGTCAGCGTCAAATCGACTGAGCGATAGCGTTGCTACCCCTATTAGGGGCGGCCTGGCTTATGAGGGGAAACCGCAATGAATACTTCTGACGAACGCCCGGTTAATCAATTGGCCAAGGCTGTGCTGGGGGAACAACGCGTCACGCAAGTCGGATCTTTCACTGAATACCTGGAGCAAAACCCCAGCGTGTTCGAGTTGGTAAAACTGGGAACCGGCGGGTTGCAAAAACTTGGCCTGAGCCGGGTAGAAGCCAAGGCCATGATGGGCCGAGGCAATGCGCTGGCGTCGTATATGGCCAGGGTCTTTCGCGAACGGAATCTGCATGGTATGCCGACGCGACACAACGCTCGGGCGTCGGTGCCGTTGCCAACGTATATGGATCTGATCAACCCTAACACTGAAGGCAGTGCTCCTGCGGGCAGTATCGAAAACAGCGCATCAACTACTGCATATCTGGTGACCTTGCGCGAGTGGGTACGAGACCGCATTGTGCCGCAGGCCGATCTGAAGCGTTCGGTGTCTCTGCAAGTGCGCCGTCCGGACGTGGATAATCTGTGGATTGACGAGATGGCTGTCAATCGCCGGCAGTCGCGCCTGGAAATTGCCAACGCAGTGCTCGAAGCGCAGATCAACAGCAAACTCCCCGAAGGTATTCACGACGTCAAAACCTACCTGCGTACCTGTCGATTTCACCACGGTCTGCCCTACGATCATGACTGGGAAAGCATCGCCTATGTTGTCGCCACCGTGCTGAAAGAAGGAAGTTTGGGTGATGTCCTTCGCGGAGTCGACTCAGACTACCCGCATTTCAAGAATCGGGGTGGGCGGGGAAGACGCGCCGATGCCGCATTGCAGTTGAGTAGCGGGATCGGCCCGTTGAAATTGTCGCTGTTGCTGGAAGCCCCCTACTTCAGCTCAATTGAAAGCCCGGAAAACGTGCCATTGCGGCGGGTTGATCCACGAACTCGGCTGGTCGATCCGACGCCGCAGGCGTCCGCTGAAAGCTTTTATAAAGACAATTTTGGGCAGCATGCCGCGAACCTTGATGACCTGCGCAAGCTTGGGAACTTCACGGAAGCCACGCGTCTTGACCAGCGTAGCGTCGACGCATTGCTGGGGCGTGGCGCCTTTACCCCCAAGTTGTCTGCCAATGCGCCGGCCATAGGTGATCCGGAAGACCTGCTGACTGGCGTGACGGCAGGCGCAACCTACATCCATGCCGGTGAACAACCCGCGATCGAAGTGAAAAGAAATGCCGATCTGAATGCCTTTGAATTACATCATGTGGGGGAGGCGGGATTCACGCAGTTTGCCAATCGCATGGACCGCATCAACCGTAAGTGTCGCCTGGATCGCCTTTTGGGCAAACCGAGTCACCAGGTTGATCAGTTATTGATGGCGGCTATGCATGCCGAGAGCCGCGGGACCGGGAAAACTGATATCTGGATCACCGTTAATACTCTGCGCTGCCTGGGGTTGTTCCAGGAGTTAAGCAGCGCTTATGAGTGTGAGATGGAAGAGTTCGCTGCGCTCATCGATGTGCTGTCGGTGTACGGTCAAGATGGCCAACTTTCGCATTTCGATCGCGTCTATAACCGCCAGGCGATGTATGACGAACCCTTGCGCATTGATGATGGCGAGTTCGCGATCATGCCGAGCACAGCGGCCGACCAGCAGACGGTTCACCAGATTTGCAGCGCATTGAAAATCAACTTCGAAACTTACCGTTACCTGGCCACGGTGATCGCCAAAGCGTGCGGTTTGAACACTCACTTGAGCCGCAGTCTGAAAGTCCTTTCCAGCTTCTGGCGCCTTGTGAAGGTGGCCCGGTTGGTCGAGTTGACACCTATCGAATCCACGGCGCTCCTGCAGACGCTGAGCAATGGTGATGGCCTGGTTGCGCAGTTGGCCGCGGAGCCTGCAGTGTCGGGTCGCGGTGCAGGTGATGGCGCTGATGCCCTGAGCGCGATACGAGCGCTGACAACCTGTGTCGAGTGGTGCCGGGCTAATGATTTGCCTGTCCTGTGGCTGGTGCAACACACCGCCCCGGTTTTGGTGCCGACCGTTTGGTCCGAACTCCAGGAACAGTATCTGCGCCAACTGCGCAGCCAGGTCCAACCGATGTTGCTGACGGCGGCGTCACTGGTGGAAGCCGGCGCTCCGCTGCGTGGCGACAACGAAGTGATCGTCGACTGGTTGGCGAAGCTGAGCAAGCTGGTGGATGCAGAGGGGTTGGTGATCGGACGTCACGATCAAACCGAGGCGGATTATCTGAAGGAGGTCGATACAGCTATCGGGAAGGTAGTGGTGGAGGTTCTCGACGAATCTACCGACGAAGAGCGGGAGCGCGTGCACTCGCTTGTCCGTGCTGTTCTGCTGCGTCGTCGGGACGAACAACGGGTGGCCGTGCAGGAGAGCTGCGCAGTCTATCTTGAACTGGACTCTTCGTTGGCGGCGCAGGTGCTGGTCTGGTCCCAAGGTCATCCTTATGATTTTTTGAGCAAAGCCATGTCGCAGCAACCTGGCTCGCTTGCTCTCGCTCAGCATAAATCGGGTGATCCTGATCCGTTCTTGAAAATGTTGGTGGAACTTGAACGTCGCGGCCGGATTGTGAAGAAGCTGGAGCTGAGTGCGCAAATGCTCAGCACCTTGGTGACGGGTGAGCAATATCAATGGTTCAGTCTCGAAAGCCCCCACGAGATCTCGATCCAGACGATGTATTACCTGGCGTTCTACCAACGCATGATCAAACTCGCCAGGCAGCCCGAGGAAAAAATGCTTGCCTATCTGCGGCAGGTCAACGAATTGCCCGAAGAGTTGGCGCCGGACGCTTTAAGTCTGATTCGCGATGCCGCCACCGACAAGCTTGCCACTTTTTTTGGCTGCGGGATCCGACATGTGCTGCAGTGCGCCCAGCATATCGGCTCCGGCACCGGCGA
This sequence comes from Pseudomonas sp. Ant30-3, assembly GCF_000690905.1. Lineage (GTDB taxonomy): Bacteria > Pseudomonadota > Gammaproteobacteria > Pseudomonadales > Pseudomonadaceae > Aquipseudomonas. The sequence continues at coordinate 25,808 of NZ_JMCL01000072.1, forward strand.
TACTCAACGGCCGATTTTGTCGAGTCTGGCGCACCTTGATCTGCTGTCCCGCACACTGGAGTTTGCCAGGAAAGGAATGGATGCCACTTCGGCGTTAACTCTGGGCGTACTGAACCCGCTGGATCTGCAGCCGATTTATGCGAACGCCGCGCAGAATGCACTGGAAAGCCTTGCCCGGTTCAAAAATCTGTCCACTTCGCAGGACTCGGCGGAAGTCGGGCAAAGCATCACCACGCGCTGCGTGGTCGACAATCCTCGACTGATTGCCAACGTGGGGCGGGAAGTGGCGGAGTTCGAATGCACACTTCTAGACTTTTACGGGGAGCCGCTCAAGGGCGTCCCTGTGTACTGGAGCACCGACCTGGGGGCTTTGTTGACGCCCGAAACACTCACCGATGAACGTGGGCGTGCCAAGGCCAGTCTGCAGGCGGGGGCGAGGATCGGCACTGCTCATGTCGTCTTCAATTTGCCGTTGCACGAGCCGATTTATGCACCATCGGTTGTGATCGGATGTGATGAAGCGACGCTGTTCTTCCCATCAGAACTTATGTCGCCGTTGCCTGAATCGCCAGTTCTGGCCGGGCGTCTATGGGAGCAGGAAGTGTCGGCCGTGCTGCTCGACAGATACGGGAACAAGGGCGTGCAACGTCAGGTTATCTGGTCTACCACATGCGGTGAAATCCGCCCGAGCGAAACCTTTACTGACAAGGACGGGATCGCACGGGCGTGGTACTCCAGTCTGTCAGTCGGCAATGCTGAAGTGATGATCAGTGATATGGAGAGCCATGCGAGTGCAACGTTCAACGGCACCATCCAGTTTTGCGACAAGCCACGTATCGTCGATGTACCGCATGCCACCGGCGTGGTGATGATCAATCGGCCTCTGACGATGCGTTGCCAGGTCGTCGGGCTGGATGGCGCGGCAGTTGCCGGCAAGGTTGTGACTTGGTGGACCAGTGCCGACCCTGTCAAAACACAGCAATCGAGCGATGAAGAAGGCTTCTCCCAAGTAAATATCACCCCTGTCGAGGCGGGCAATCTGACGGTTTTCGCACAGCTTGGCGGCGATCCCGTTACGGAGGTAACGCTGTGGGTCGTGAGTACTGCGGTGATCGCGAAATACTCGGAGCCCGTGCGTTTCTCGATGGTCGGTGCAAGGCCAACGCTGCAGTGGATCGATGTGATGGAGTCGGACGCGACTGATGCCAGGCCGATAGCCAACTATCCAGTTTCCTGGACGCTTAATACTGTTCCTGTCGAGACGATCTCCATTGCAACTGATGCATACGGCCGTTCGGTGTACCCGTTCAATCCTTCGACAGCAGGCAACTTCAAGGTCATTGCCCAATTGGGACATTCCAGTACGGAGCAAGCGTTCGACCTGACAGTCATTCCAGCCTTTGAATGGAACGTCCAATTGATCTCCGACCCAGGCACGGCTCATGAATCCAGTGAAACGATTGTCCCGGGCACTGGTGAATTCTCGCTGCTCAGAAATGGCCATTACCGCTTGGAAATCACCCCCGGTTTGGCCGACTCGTTGAAGGGAAGTCAAGGTGCACTGGGCTGGAGTTGCGACTATTCCACTCAAAAGCTAGGGGTGCTGTTCGATCCTCCGCTGGCCACTCGTTTTACCTTCACGGACCAGCCTTACGCAGTCGATATCCGCACCCACGATATCAGAAACGGTCGGTTCCAGATCAGTCTGGTATGCGACCGCTTGAACGAGGCGATGATCATTGGAGGTTCCTTGGACAAGCGTCCCCCCACTCGACGCGACTTGTCGAAACCATGAATTGGATTTTGTCCTGACCCGGCTCAACCCACGGCGTGTGGCCGGGTTATCACTCAGCGACAAGGAAATCAAAATGGAAACGATCCAGATCAATGAGCTGACAGAACGCTATACGGCGGCCATGGTAGACGCCGTCCTGGGGCAGTCACTTTGGCCAGACAACGTCGACCTTAGTGACACTGACGAGTTGAATGACTTTTTGATGCTCGATACTCAGGACCGCGCCCATCTGGAAGCCACTTGGATTTCCACCGATGTGCGGTGTTTGCAACAGCACATCCAGTCCGTTTACAGCGGCATGGAGGTGGGATACGAAAACAGCTACTTCGAAGATGACGATTTACAGTATTGGTACCAGATTCTCAGCCATTACAGCACGTGGTCCGCGAACGTCATTCTGAAAGACCGGGCCGAGAATTACATTGTCCCGGCTCTGCGCCTGAAGAAAACCGCCCTATTCCGGACGCTGGAAAACAACCTCAGTCAAATGCGTCTGACGGCCGATTCTGTGCAGAGGGGCCTGATGGAATATACCCGGTCTTTTCAGCAGATCTGTGACCTTGACATCCTCAGCGGATACATCGATGGCGCTGATGTGCAAGACGCGCGGTATTGCCTGATTGGCCGCGAGCGGACATCTCCATTCGCCTTCTACTGGCGCACGGTCACGGTTGATCTGAATAACGACAGCAAGAAGATTAATCCGGCGGCATGGGGCGAGTGGCAGAAAATTGAAACCGCGACCGCCGGCAAAGTCATGGACATCCGTCCTCTTTACTGGAGAGGGCTCCCGGTATTGGTCTGGTGTGAATGGACCGAACGCACGCTCAATGCTCAAGGCGTGGTGCAGATTCCATGGTCGCTGGAAATCAAGATGGCTTCCGGATCATTGAACGGTCAATGGTCTGCCCCTGTTTCTCTCCACAAGCGTGAGTGCGAATTTGACATTTCCAATGGCCGGCTCACGGCTGTGTCGCTGGGTGACGGCGATCCACGTGACGACTTGTTGGCTGTCTGTTACACCAACCGTCATCTCCTGGATGGTGAGTCTTCGATCCAGGAAGTGGAAATTCATGAAACCCGCGACGCATTGTTTCGTAAGGTCCCCGGAGACATCGCCACCTTGCTGATGATGACCTTCGCCCGCTTTCGGGATATCCGGAGCCTGCAGCAGAAAGTTGTACCGGCCGATTACTCGAAAGTCACCATGACCAGCACTCCGCAGCCGGAGGGCGGCCTCAGTAAGCACTTGTTTCTGGACGCCATCCATACTCGGGAGATCGGCGCAGACAACACACCTTTTGAAGTGCTCAGGGTGCGCGGACGCTGCGACGCGGTGGAGGAAACCGGTCGAGTGCTGGAGCGGGTATTCATCGGGTGGAAGGGGATGGCGGGATCGAGCTCTTTTGAAATACGGATTGTCGAGTCCGGCGAAAGGCAGCTGCGCATCAGCATGGACACTCGCGAAAAACCGACTCAGGACATTCTCCTGAAACTCGGTCCCGAAAAAGTGTTGATTCACATGTTTAGCAAAGACAGTTTTACGGAAGAATCGGTGGGCGACGGCATTTGGCGCGCGGATGCTGTGGCGAAGTTGACACCTAAGTCTCTGACCCTTCTTATTAGCCAGACGCCGGACGAAATTCGCGCCGGTGCAGGTTTTTTTGTCGACGGCCTGGGTGCATTTGCGCTGAATGCACAGAATCAGGTTGTGCAGAGGATCTTGTATGCCCCCCTGGCGTTCAGCCTTGAATTCGAGGGCGCGAGTGGGGATGACCGCAAGAAGTGGATCTCGACGGGGCCGTTGGACGGCCAATACGCCACGCCATGGCTCACCTACAAACGCAAGGCCGAGGTATTAGGTGTCGCTAACTTTCCCATCGACGAGCCAATTGTGTTCTCCTTTGGCGCGGACACCAAAACGACCTATGGACGCAATCAGTTCAAGGTCTTGCTTAACCAGAGACCTCTTGCATACGCAACCCCTTCGATCGATAAAAGCAGCCCGGAGGGCGCGCAATTCCTCAGCTTCAACAGTGCACAAGCGCTCAAGCACGTACGGGTCAACTCCACATTCGGGCCGGTTTTGACCAGCCGGGCGGCTGTGTCCCCGCACGCATTGCTGGCCTGGGATACCCAGCACATTGACGAGCCACCCAGGCCCGACGGGACGATCGAGGAGAACGGGCCTTTTGATGGCAGCAACGGTTTGTACTTCTGGGAGCTGTGGCTTCATGTCCCGGATCTGGTCGGCTCGCGCCTGAGCGCTGAGGGGCGGCACCAGGAAGCGCAGCCATGGTTCGAGTACATATTCAATCCATTGGCGCGAGAAGTCGTGCCGCCCGAGAACCCGGCGCCGGGTGAGCCGCCAGTGCTCCCCGCGCCCGCCTATTGGCGCTGCCGTCCCCTGCAAAACGAGACGATCGACCCGTCTTACGAGAACGCGGCTCCGACCGATCCTGACGCGATCGGTTACACGGCACCGATACATTTCAAGATCGCGATTATCCTGCGCTACCTGGATAACCTGATCGCCTGGGGCGACAGCCAGTACCGTCGACTTGACTACGACAGCATGGTCGCAGCCAAGCTCAACTACAGCCGGGCATTGTCATTGCTGGGCCGGGAGCCTGACGCACGTACAGCCACGACGTGGGCACCGCAAACCCTCAGTAGTTTATTAAGCAAGGTTCAGGGACGCGATGCGCTGAAGGCTTTCGAGCGAGATTTTGCCATTTCGCTGGCTGATGTGCCCGGTGCGATGCAGGCCACTCCGCGCTTCGATCTGCTCGGTAGCGACGTGTTTCTACCGGGGATCAATGAACGGCCGAAAGCCATGTGGACGCTGCTCAAATCCAGGATGCAGAATTTGCGCGAAGGGCGCTCGATTGATGGTCGTACCCTCTCTATTCCCTTGTTCCAGACGATGGACCCTCTTGAACTTTTGCGTGCGCAGGCTGGTGGCAGGCTGGGAGCGACGCACAATCCGGGTGGACCAGTCCAGGTGGTGCCGTATAAATGGCCGACCGTGCACAACCTGGCACTGCAAGGTGTGGAGTTCCAGATTCAGCAAGAAGAACAACTCAGGTTCTGGCTGGACCAGCATGATCGCAGTGAGCTGGAAGAGCTAAATCAAAGCCATATGCTCGAACTGGTGGATTATGCGCGGTCAGTGCACAAGGCAACAATCGACCAGCTTGAAGCGACAGCGGCGTCGTTGCGGCAAAGCGAAAGCATGGTCAAAGCCAGAGTCGAGCATTACCAGCACCTATACGACGAGCAGGTTTCGCGATATGAGTACGAGGTTCTGGAGCGAGCCAAAGATGAAGGAGATTTGCTCGCGACCACGAGTGGTTTTAGAGTGGTTTCTGCAGAACTGGATATTGTGCCCAACATTGGTGGGACAGCTTTTGGTGGCGCCCGCCCGGGAGCCGTACCTCAAGGTACGGCCGATGGCGTATATACGGGCGCGCAGATTTCCATGACCGGATCCGCGAGGCTGTCGACCAATGAGCAATATCGCCGACGCCTGGAGGAGTGGGACCTGGTGCTCAATCAGGCGAAGGCCGAAGTCCGGGTGCTGAGTGAGCAAATCCTCGCTCAGGAGCACTCGATCCGCGCCGCCGAGGCGAGTCTGCAACAGACGGAAGCATCTAATGTCCAGGCCAAGGCGGTATATGCGTTCTACAAGAATCGCAGCTCTGGTCGCGAGTTAAGCAGTTGGGTAGTCGGGCAAATGAAGACGCTGATCTATCAGGCTTACGATCTGGTAGCTGGCTTGTGTCTGTGCGCCGAAACGTGCTGGCAGTATGAAATGGGCGACTTCAAAACCCGCTTTATTCGGCCGGATGTCTGGATGGATGCTTATTTTGGCTTCACCAGCGGTCACTCTTTAAAACTGGACCTTATGCGAATGGCGGCTGCGCGCATCAAGCGCGACGAGCACCGTCTTCAGTTGATCAAGACGATTTCTCTCAAGGAACTGAAAGGTGCCGAATGGGAAGCATCGGTGGCTGCAGGAAAACTGTATTTCTCGCTGAATCAGAAAATGTTCGATGAAGACTATCCAGGCCTCTACTGCCATCAAATCAAGCGAGTGGCGCTGACGTTTCCTTGCCTGTTGGGACCTTATGAGCATGTCCGTGCGATTCTGTCTCAGATCAGCAGTACAACCGTTATTGAACCGGACATAAGTGCAATCAAATTCCTGCACAATGAGAAAGGAAACCAGGCTCCTGCTGCCAATGTAATGGTGCGAAACCTGCGCCCTTACCAGCAGATAGCGTTGTCCACGGGAATTGAAGATAACGGAGCCGTTGAGCCTGTCGACGACCGCTACGCACCCTTTGAGGGGACGGGTGTCCATGCGGACTATGAATTGACCTTTCCACGGCATAAGACCCAGGCTGCCAAGCTGGCGTCGATACCTGACATATGGATCACAATTTACTATCAAGCGAAAGATGGCGGTCCGGCCTTTGCAGCAGTGGTCGATAAAGAGCTCGATACCGTCCCCGAACCACCCGCTGGGGGAGCCAAAGCCAAACGTCTGGCCGGCACAGGGAGCAGGCAGTCATGAACGAAGAGAACCTTCAAGCCGGGCACAACTTTGTCAACAATGGTGATTTCGCCAAGGCGCTGGAAGGATGGATCATCAATGACCGAGCCAAAGTCACCCGGCAGTCCGGCTCCTGGAACGGCGGATCCGTTGGCTTCATGTACGCCGTCAATGAAGGCCAGGGAAGCCAGACCTTGACGCTGGCCACATTGCCGCAGCCAACGCCCGGCAAGGCGGACTATCAATTGGTCTTCCTTTACGAAGCGATGGAAGGTGCTGAGTGCCTGTTGAGGATCCTCGAGGGTTTGGGCGGTGAATATGATCTGAAGCTTGTACCGTCACTCAAGCATGGGGTCTCTGTGGACCCGAGCCCCGACCGGCTGGATCTTCACCTCGTGGAGTATCGGCACGCCCTGGAGCTTGATGCTGCTGAAACGGAAATTACCCTGACGTTTATCAGCCCGCCGAATGAACGACCAGGCATGTCAAGAGGGTTGCGAGTTGCCGATGTTCGGGTCGAACTCGTGCTCGAGCCTTTGCGCCTGAACTGCCTGGCGATCGATGGAGAACTGCAGGTACCAGACGACACGCTGCATTTATGCTTCGGTGCTCGTCTTGATCAGTCTCATGTTGTCACGCTACTGCCTACACCCGACAGTGTCTGGGTGGCAACCGAAGCAGGCTTACTGGTGGAGGGAGGGCTCAGCGATCCCGATGGTGTGCTGGCTGCCCGTCCATTCTGGGGAGAAGAGCAGGGCATTGCAGCAGCATGGAACATTGATTGCGCTGACATGGCACAAGATATTCCGATTGCGCGCACCTTGGCCGTACGCAGCCAATACACGGCCGATCTCTATCCGTTGAAGGCTCTTGTGGGGCATTTCAGGCTGGATGTCGTCCCGCTGCAGGAGCCTGCCTGGTATCCGGTCATTGACCTCAAGCAAAGTGTGGCATTACGGGTGCGAGTGCAGTCTTACTATTCGGATTTCCCACTGGCTGATCGTATCGTTACCTGGACTCTCAAAGGCGCAGATGGCAAAGAAATCGAGCTGCACACGTGCCCTACGGACCCGTCCGGTGAGGCCGGCTACACCTACACCCCGGATGCAGCGGGTGACCATGAGATCATCGCCAGCGTGGTCAGTCACTACAAGCCGGAGGATGCCAGGCATGTATTCAAAGTGCGCGCCTTGCAGAACAATCCATGGCTGAGCGCAACGTTTTCTCTGGACGATTCAGCGTGTTCCTGGGTTTGGGGAAACAAACTCGCCTACCCCAGTCGCGGCGAAACACACACAGTGACGCTAGCGTTTCCCCCCGACCATGCACTGCGCGATTCCGAAGTGGCGTTGCATCTGCAGGTGGACGATCCAGGCAATCCTTTGGGAGTACAGATCAAGCCTGCGCCTAATGAACTCACTCCGATTGTGGGGGCTGGTCTGACCTGGAGTATGGACTGTGAAAACCTGCGCGATGGTCGTTTCGAGATTCAGATCAGTTGTTCGGAACTGTTGGAGAGATCCCCCGTCCAGCAATTCAACCTGGCGCACAATACGTTGGCAATCGGCGAAACGAAGCAACCTGTGAGATTTCCCGCAGTGGGTGGCCCGGCGTTGCCACTGGCGGTTCAGATTCTTTCAACAGTGGACGGGGTGGGCGGAGTGCCAGGGATTGCAGTCGTCTGGAGCCGCGATGGCGTGACATATCCAACGGGTACTGACGGCTGGAGTGTCTACTCATTCGACCCAGTCGAGGAAGGAACCTTCGAAGTTTCAGCCACTGCGTGCAGACCCTATGACGCCAAAGAAATCGTCCATCGGTTCAGGGTGACCGTATTAGGTGAGGAACCCTGGACCCGGTTGGTCAAAGTGACCCTGGCCGATCATGAGCCCGGGACTGTCGGTCTTATCTGTTTTCGTGACAGTGCGCCGGTAGAGCTAAAGATCGAGCCAATTGGCGAAACGCTGTTGAACGAAGAAATCTACCTGAGCGTGCATGGCGAGGGGGAAGAGGACCTGGGGTTCGACTTCATTCCTTCGGCTGTTGACAGGCGACAGCTACGCAAAGAAGGACTGACGTGGGGTGTGAGCTCAAACGGTGATAGCAGCGCCCGTTTTTCTCTACACGTGTGTAACGACGGTCTGGACCCCTATGTACTATCGGGGCGCTTGTTATCCAGAACACTTGAGGGGGAGGGCGTTTTAAAGTTCGACGACAAAGAGCTGGCAGTTGGGAGCACCGCTTACCCCTGTTTCGGCGGGGAACACACATTGCACTTCACTCCCAAGACGGCAAGCCCATTGACTGCGTTGAAAGTTGCGGCGAAGTGGGCACCGCCTTCAAGCACTGCTCTGGATGTGATTTTGGACCCGGAGGAAGGGCATGAAGAAGAACTGAATGCCGACGGTATCAAGTGGCAGCTGGACTGCCGCGCCAGTCTTGCAACGGGTGAATCGGGTCTGTCGCTGGCGTTCGAACAACTTTCACAGGATTACCCGCCACTGCCCCTGTCTTTGGGACATCACCGAATGCAGATCATGGAAGTGCGAGAGGCCAGCTTTGATCCGATCGTCGGTCAAACCGTTTGGCTGGAACTCAGAACCCAGTCTTACTACACCCAGCGTACGGTACAAGACATCGAAGTCGCTTTTAAACACGGAGCGACTGAGATGGCGGTGTTGACGGCGGCAAATGGCTGGGCACGCTTTCCCTTTACCCCAACGCAACCGGGTGATGTGGCAGTGATCGCAACGGTGAACAGCCCCTATGACGGTCTGGCCGCTCCTGCTCACACCTTTAACGTCAAAGTACTGGCCGCTCGCGACGCGCAATCTGCTTCACCCACTGCTGCCTATGGAACAATGCTGAAGGACGAGGATTAAGTTATGCTCAATGATCAGAAAGAGGCCGCCGGCGAAATCGAGATCGCAGAAGTCCGGGAAGACAGTTTCGATCCGATTGTCGGCGAAAACGTCTGGCTGGAACTAAATTTGCGCTCATCCAGTAAACAGCGGGCGGCATCCTCAATAGAGGTAGCTTTCGCCGTTGGGCAAGAACATCACCGTGTGCTGACGGATGAAGAAGGATGGGCACGCTTTTTATTTCATGCCGAACAGGTGGAGGAGGTGACAGTGGTCGCCACGGTCCCAGGCGTCAACGGTGGTCTCGCCGCCGCGCCTGCCCACACCTTTCGCTTCAGGGTATTGGCCGCGGGAGTCTGGGACGATGCCCGGCTCAGACTTAACGATGATCCGCCAACGATTTGGGGCGCCGAAACACTGTTTCCCCGCTTGGAAGCCCATACCGTTCATTTATCGATCGTCAACCCTGCCAGCCCTTTATTGGGTCGTGAAGTTTGCCTGGGGTTGTCGGGTTATTCGTCAGCAACAGATCTGGGGTTGACCGTGGAGCCTGCGCTGGGCGTCTATCGTCCTTTGACCATCGAGGGGCTTAGCTGGCAGTGCACCGGCAGCATTGGCGGGGCTTATGCGTTACAAGTGGCAGCCTCCCGCCTGCTTAAGCGATCACCGGGCAATCCGATGTCATTGGGAGCGACGCCGGACTCAGGGTTGCCATCCAGTGTTGTCGACTGGGCAGGAAAGTGACAATCGCAGTAACCGTTCACTAAGGATCCTGCGATCCTTTGGTCCTTTGCAATATCGCAACCTGCGACAGTGCCTGGCGTAACTAAAACATCCCGGCTTTTTTCCATTCGACATAGCGCGTCACTAATGTGGTCCCTAACTCGACAGCCGTGCTATCCAGCACCGAGACTCCATGAGCGGTCATCCGCTCATGGAGTTCGGCCCGGGCATTGGAGTAGTCGATCGTCGCGCAATAGGTCAGCGCGTCCGACAAGGTCCCCACTGGCGTCTGACGCACAGGATCGAGCATATCTTCGCGCAGGCTCGCCACTAACACCCGATGGCGATGCTTCATTCGCCTGACGGCTGTCAGCAATTCTTCATCATCCTCATCCCCCAGATTAGTCACCAGCACCACCAGTGCTCGGCGCTTTTGCCGGGCCAGCAGTTGTGTTGTGGCGGAGAGGTAATCAGCGCTGCGCCGAGTGCTGTCCAGGTCATAAACCGCATTGAGTAATACATTGAGCTGCCCCGTCCCTTTGACCGGCGCGAGATAGTGCTCTTGCTCTGCCGCAAAGGTACTGAGACCGACCGCGTCGCCTTGGCGTAACGCTACGTAGCTCAGCAACAGGCACGCGTTCAACGCATGATCAAAATGCGCCAGTTCACCGTCCTGACTGCGCATACGGCGGCCGCAATCAAGCATGAAGATAATCTGCTGATCACGCTCGTCCTGATATTCGCGGGCAATCGGCGTGCGCTGGCGGGCGGTGGCTTTCCAGTCGATCTGACGCAGGCTGTCGCCTTCGCGAAATTCCCGCAGTTGATGAAATTCCATGCCCTGACCGCGCCGTTGCTTTTGCCGCACGCCGAGTTGGCTAAGCCAGTTATCCACCGCCAGCAATTGCCCGCCGTAGACGCGGGCGAAATCTGGGTAGACGCGGGTGTGATCGGCCACCTTCAACAGCCGTTTGCCGGACCACAAGCCCAGCGGGCTCGGCAGGTTCACTTCGCAATGCTCAAAGGTAAAGTGACCTCGTTTGAGTGGGCGCAAGCGGTAGCCGATTTCGCTGCGTTTTCCCGGCTGAAGCTCGACCGCCAGCGGCAGCTGCTCGAAACTCAGGCCCTCGGGTACATGATCGTAAATCTGAATATTCAGCGGCTGAGGGAAATCATGTTCAACGTGCAGTCTCACCTCGCCCCAGCGGGCGAGGGCGAGACTGCCAGGCATTTGCCGCCCGACCTTGGGCGACGGCAACCGATTGAGGCGAACCGCGTCGACGATTGCGAGGATAAGCAGTGCCAGCAGCAGTCCCCAATTAATCGAAAGCAGGGTTGAGGGAACAGCGATGCCCAGCGCCCTTACTGTGCCGAGCACGATGCCGATGGCCAGCAGGATTACCAGCCAGATCAGCAGCAGCCGCGAGGGTCTCACACGCGTGGCGCCGGCACTTGATCGAGCAGTTGCCGTAAGATCTGATCCACTTCCAGCCCTTCGATATCCAGCTCCGGCGAAATACGCACACGGTGACGCAAAACCGCCAACGCGCAGCCTTTGATGTCATCGGGAGTCACAAATTCGCCACCGCGCAGAAGCGCCCGCGCCCGGGCGCAACGTACCAGCGCAATCGACGCGCGAGGCCCGGCGCCCAGCATCAGGCCGGGCCAGCTGCGGGTAGTGCGGGCCAGGCGCACGGCGTAATCAAGCACCTGATCGTCCAGCGGCAAATCGCTGGCGATGCGTTGCAGGGCCAGCACATCTTTGGCTTGCAGCATGGTGCGCAGCGGTTGCACGTCGAGCATGTCGGCGCGGGTCGAGCGGCTGACCTGGCGGACCATATCCAGCTCCTGATCGGCATCGGGATAGTCCATGCGCACCTTGAGCATGAAGCGGTCGAGTTCAGCTTCCGGCAATGGATAGGTGCCTTCCTGCTCGATCGGGTTCTGTGTGGCGAGGACCATGAACGGTTGCGCAATCGGCAGGGCGCGGCCTTCAAGGGTGACTTGCCGTTCCTGCATGGCTTCGAGCAGCGCCGCCTGGGTTTTCGCCGGGGCGCGGTTGATTTCGTCGGCCAGCAGCAGGTTGGTGAACAGCGGTCCCTTGCGCAGTTTGAACTGCTCGGTCTGCAAGTCGTACACCGCATGCCCGGTGACGTCGCTGGGCATCAGGTCCGGTGTGAACTGAATACGCGCGAACTCGCCGCCGAAACAACGGGCGAGGGCGCGCACCAATAAAGTCTTGCCCAGCCCCGGGACACCTTCGAGCAGCACATGACCGCCGGCTATCAGCGCGGTCAGCACGTCGTCGATCACGGTGTTCTGGCCGATGACCGCTTTCTGCAATTCAGTCCTCACGGCCTGCGCCAGCTGACTGGCACGCTGGCGTTGTTGCGCGGCGTGGCTCGGTGCGCCGGGCTCGATCTGTTTGCTCACCGATTCCGGAGCCTTGGTAACTGTTACATTGGTTTTATCTTCCATAAATCAGTCACTTACCTAATCGAACGTTTTTGACGTATTTTTTACGCGTGGAACGAGGGAATGACTGCCAATCTGCCTCATCGCGATCCGATGGTAACCCCTAATTTGAGCACTCGTCAGAAGTGGAGGTTAGTCTATGCCGGTCGGAGGGCACGCGATTCCAAAGTCGATTATGTAGAGATTGGCTACCAAGGGGAGGTTACGACCCTCACCTTGAAGCCGTATCAGGCAGAAGAAATTGGTGCTAGCAAGAACGGCCTTTACGTTGAGGGGCGTACCTTTCAGTTCAACTCAGCGACCAACAAGCTCACAGTTGACTCGACGATTGCCTCGTCCACGAGTGATATTTACTAAAGCTGACCCACCGGGTTCTTTCACACATACGCAAGGATGCGAGCAATGCCGGCTCTCAAGAAAAATCTTTCGAAAAGCCTCATAGCCGTAATCGCCTCCGTTGGTGGCGCCTGCCTTGAAGCCACTACCGACATAATCAAGAAAAACTTCGAGCCAGCGTTGATCAGCGTACGAAATAACTTTGAGAATCGACTCTCGCCCCTTCCAGAAAACGCGTTGATCGGGCTAAGTTTGGACTTCTACATGCCTTCGACCCTGGGCAGTGAAACCAGCGCTGAAGGCGTCTCAGCGTCCATCCCAGGAAGAAGCTGTCGCAAGTCTGGTGGACACGACATCGTTCGTGTATTTGACGAGTCAGCAAACGGTCATCGCACGAACGCCGTAATGATCATTCATTGCAGCCCCTCGGGGCGTCTTTCGGTAAGCCTTGCTCCACAAAACAACTAAGGCCCTATGTGCCCGCTACTACCCTAGCTATATACACAAAGCCCCATTCTATAAAGTATTGAATGGGGCTTCAGGTATGTGGGATGTCTAGGCCATCGGAGACCAACGTGTCAGAAACCTCTCTCACCTTTAAATGCCTAGGCCACACCACGCGAGAGGACGGCTTGATTGGGCGCTACCACTTGAAGGTGACCGATACCCGGAGTGGCATTACCGCGACAATCTCTGTAGAGCCCAGGCACCTTGCCTCCGCCAGAAGCATGAAAAGGATCCTTCTAGATCGCTACATGTTCTACACGGCAACACGCGCATCGCACGACAAGATGCTACTCGACATTCTTGATCCGCAGTCTGGAGAAACTCAAGATTAGCCTGGCCTGCCGGGCTTTTTCGAGCATCATGAGTTTTCTTTTCGCAAGTCTCATCACCGAATCAAATGACCTATATGGTGCCTCGCCAGAATGACCTGACCATGGAACTGAACTGAACTGAACTGAGCGTTGGAGTGTTGAGCAGATGACATCAGTGCGTATATAAATGTGCGAGTTGCGGTAGTCAGTGTTCTGTCTTTATGGCCGCCCAATGTTATCCATGAGGCCCCGATTAAGCTTCTCCCATGGGGAGAGGAAATTTCTTCAGAAAATAGAAAAACACTCGCAAGGCTAGGCGAGTTGGTGGAAAATCTTCATATCCGTCAACCCTGACGAATACGATGAGGTCACGCTGGAGCACGTTTTGGTCTGCGCCCCAATGACTCTATTGAGGGCCTCTGCATTCGCTGAGGCCTTTCTGTTTTGGGCTCGGCCCAAGCCTAAGCAGTCCATTTTTATTGATGGAGTCACGCTGGATCCTACTGATCTCGGCCTAGGCACAGCTGGACGGCCCACAATCGGGTTGAGATGGATCTACACAAGGATGGCAAGCCAGAAGGGGGGGGCGGGCAATCCCCTTTGCAAACCTGGCAATGGGACGCCAGGCGAGCACTTACGCGCACACCGACGCCCCATGGAGACAGGACAAACTTCACTGATTACCGACTTGTGAACCCCTATTGGAGGTGTCGAGCATTACTCCGCGACCACAATAGCGCTGATCTTTCCGCTTCGGTAAGCCTCGAATATCTGATCAATACTGGATTTGGCGTCTTTCTTCGCCGTGAATATACCGCCACAGCCACGGTTGGCCGCAGCATAGCGCTCGTCGTCCATGAGGATCTGATGGGCTTTTTTCAGATTCCAGAACGGAACACCGGCAAACAGATGATGAGTCAGGTGATAGTTATCGCCATGCATGCCGATGATCGTTCGCTCGATCAGGGTTGGGAAGCGATTCCGCGTGAGTTGCTCCTCGTTGTTGTAGAGACCAAACATACCGAAATGCTCGGAAATCTCGGAGAGCCATCCAATCACCTGAAAAGCAGTAAAATAAGGCACCAGCCAAAACAGCGCATAGGCCCACGGGCCAATGAAATAGCTGAACACCAGCAGTATCGACGCATGAACAGCCAGCAGCTTAACGCCCTGTGACGGGTGAATCAGAATATCCCCTGCGCGATTCTTGACCAAATAGAGGAAGTACCGATACGTATTGCCCAGCGTCAGGCTCTTGAGCAGATGGCCGAACAAAAAATCAAAACGGTCCTGCGCATTGTACAGCCCCGACTCAATGTAATAACGGTGGTCGGGATCCTTGTGTTGATCACCGAGATTATGATGGTGCAGCTGCACATGGGATCGACGGTATGCTTCGTAATTCTGAAAGATCGGATAGCCCAGCAAATACTCGCCGATGACTTTGTTGAGCTGTTTGCGATGGGTCAGGGTCATATGCGCGGCCTCGTGCAAAAGCGAAGCCAAAGCCCGTTGTCTGGAACCGATGAAGAGAATGGCAAGTGGGTAAAGATAGTGGTGGCGGTTAGCGACAAAAACGGCAGACACAATAACCGCCAAATCGGCAAACACGGCAAATAGCCAATGCCAATTGTCCTTTTTATACAATGGTCGAAGGCGCTGCTTAACTGCAGCAGAAGGGTTAAACCTTTTTACGTCGTTCATCAGAATTCCCTTTCTTTAATGAAAAATAAGAAGCAAGCGGGAAGTTGCCATTTCCTGGCAGACAACTAGCCGTTTACCCGCTAACAAAATCGCAAGACCACAGCGCAGCAATACCCACAACAACAATCTATATTAGATAGTTGTTACAACTTTGCTAGCAACGACATGAACACCTCTACATCGGCAAAGTTATTTTTATTGTTGATTGATAATCGCACAAATCGATCATGCCCCTGCCCCAACATGTAATAGGGTGTATGAGAGGCATAACCCGGCCAGCAATTCACACCCTGCGCTCGCATGTAATCAACCAGCGCGGTTGCTGAACAGCGTTCGTGGGCAAAAGCGATAATCCCCTCGTGACGCGCGCCGGGGGAAATCAGTTTGACTGCAGGTATTTGTGCAAGACAGTAATAGAGACTTTTGTAAATCTCGACTTCCTCACCGTATGGTGCGGATTCCACGGTCATCTGGCCACCCATTCCATGAGCATCTGACCACCGATTCCACGCTGATCCGGCCACCCATTCCACGCGCATCCGGCCACTGATTCCACGGCCATCCGGCCACTCAACCGGGCAGGCAGCTACGCAGGATTTCTTCACTACCATCGACCTCTTTTTCGAAGCAGAGAGGTCGTCGTGGAGCGTTTATCCATGCGTAAGATTCGCGAAGTACTACGTCTCAAGTTCGAGGTCGGACTATCAGCTCGCCAGATTGCGGTCAGCGTGCAGGTCGGTCGTGTCACCGTCGGCGACTACCTCAATCGTTTTGCCGCCAGTGGTCTCAGTTGGCCCTGTTCGTTGTCCGATGCCGAGTTGGAGCAGCAACTGTTCCCGCCGGCCCCGGCGGTTGCCAGCGAGAAGCGGCCTTTACCCGATTGGGCATGGGTGCATGCCGAACTGCGCCGCCCCGGGGTGACCCTGGCGCTGCTCTGGCAGGAGTACCGCCTGAGCCAGCCGCAGGGCTTTCAGTACAGCTGGTTCTGTGAGCACTACCGGGCCTGGCAGGGCAAGCTGGACGTGGTGATGCGTCAGGAGCACCGCGTCGGCGAGAAGCTGTTCGTCGACTATGCCGGCCAGACGGTGCCGGTTATCGACCGCCACAGCGGCGAGATCCGCCAGGCGCAGGTGTTCGTCGCGGTGCTCGGCGCGTCCAGCTACACCTTCGCCGAAGCCACCTGGTCGCAGCAGCTGCCGGACTGGCTAGGCTCGCATACCCGTTGCTTCGCCTTCCTCGGCGGCGTGCCGGAGATCGTGGTGCCGGACAACCTGCGCAGCGCGGTGAGCAAGGCCCATCGTTACGAGCCGGACATCAACCCCAGCTACCGCGACCTTGCCGAGCACTACGGAGTGGCGGTGGTGCCGGCGCGGGCACGCAAACCGCGCGACAAGGCCAAGGCCGAAGTCGGCGTGCAGGTGGTCGAGCGTTGGATCCTCGCGGCCCTGCGCAACCGTCAGTTCTTCTCCTTGGACGAACTCAACAGCGCCATCTCCGTGTTGCTGGAGCGGCTCAACCAACGCCCGTTCAAGAAGCTGCCGGGCTCGCGCCAGACGGCCTTCGACAGCCTGGATCGTCCGGCGCTGCGCCCCCTGCCGGAGCAACCCTACGTCTACGCCGAGTGGAAGAAAGCGCGGGTGCACATCGACTACCACGTCGAGGTCGATGGGCATTACTACTCGGTGCCGTATCAACTGGTGAAGAAGCAGCTGGAGGTGCGCCTGACGGCGCGCACCGTCGAGTGTTTCCACGCCAACCAGCGAGTGGCCAGCCACCTGCGCTCAATGCACAAGGGCCGGCACAGCACGCAGGCCGAGCACATGCCCAAGAGCCATCGCGAGCATGCCGAGTGGACGCCACAACGGCTGATCCGCTGGGCCGAGCAGACCGGGCCGAACACCGCCGGCGTGATCCGGCACATCCTCGAACGGCGCATCCATCCGCAGCAGGGCTACCGGGCCTGCCTGGGCATCCTGCGCCTGGGCAAAACCCACGGCGAAGTGCGCCTGGAGTTGGCCTGCCGTCGCGCCATCAGCCTCGGCACGTGCAGCTACAAGAGCCTCGAATCGATCCTGCGCCAGGGGCTGGAGAACCTGCCGCTGGCCCAGCAGCACCTGCCCCTGCTGCCGGACGACCACGCCAACCTGCGCGGCCCCGGCTACTACCACTGAACACAAGGAATCCCACCATGCTGCCCCATCCGACCCTGGACAAGCTGCAAACCCTGCGCCTGCACGGCATGCTCAAGGCGCTGAACGAACAACTGAAAACCCCGGACATCGACAGCCTGAGCTTCGAGGAACGCCTCGGCCTGCTGGTCGACCGCGAGCTGACTGAACGCGACGACAAGCGCCTGAGCAGCCGCCTGCGCCAGGCCCGGCTCAAGCACAACGCCTGCCTCGAAGACATCGACTACCGCAGCCCGCGCGGGCTGGATAAGGCGCTGATCCTGCAACTGAGCGGCGGCCAGTGGCTACGCGACGGCCTCAACCTGATCATCGGCGGCCCCACCGGTGTCGGTAAAACCTGGCTGGCCTGCGCCCTGGCCCACCAGGCCTGCCGAGAAGGCTACAGCGTGCGTTACCTGCGCTTGCCGCGTTTGCTGGAAGAACTGGGTCTGGCCCATGGCGACGGGCGCTTCGCCAAGCTGATGAGCAGCTACGCCAAGACCGACCTGCTGATCCTCGATGACTGGGGCTTGGCCCCGTTCACCGCCGAACAGCGGCGCGACATGCTGGAGCTACTGGACGACCGCTACGGCCAGCGCTCGACCATCGTTACCAGCCAGATGCCGGTGGACAACTGGCACGAACTGATCGGCGATCCGACCCTGGCCGACGCTATCCTCGACCGCCTGGTGCACAACGCTTACCGGATCAATCTGAAGGGTGAATCAATGCGCAAACGGACGCAGAAATTGACGACGCCAGCCAACCCGGACTAACAATGCCACCCCTGCGTCGCTGCGCTCCGACTGCCCGGCCGGATGGCCGTGGAACAGGTGGCCAGATGGCCCTGGAATGCCTGGCCAGATGAGAGCGGACTGGGTGGCCGGATGGCGTGGAATCCGCACCGTATGGCGTAGTTAGTCGCTCTTTGATGGCCTGATTCAGCCCTACCACTGCGGCATTGTTTCGTTCGGCGTACTCAAATCGCCGCGCGTCTTCAATGCCTGGAGTGATCCTTCCCGAACTATCGACACTGACCCTGCCCAGATCAGTGAAGCGTGGCTGCGCGACTGCCTGAAAACGCTCGGACAGGTAAGCAAAACCCGTCCCCCTTGGCCCGCACAGGAATTTCCTGCCAGCGGCGGTCAACACATCGCAGCCGACAGACTTTACGTCCACGGGGAGCATGCCGGTCGATTGACAGGCATCGATGAAGTATAGACAGGGGTAGTTGCGCAAAATGTTCCCAATCGCCTCGACATCATTCACGATTCCGCAGCAACTGGGCACCTGCACTACCGAGACCATCTTCACTTGGTCACTCATGTGCCGCGCCAGCCAATGCAGATCCAGCTCGCCATCGGGGTTTAACGGCATGACCTCGACCACAATCCCGTGTAGACGCTGCAATGTTGCGAGCGCAATAAGGTTGCCAGCATATTCGTACGGAGTTACCAGAACACGCGCCCCTTCAAACCAGCTCAAAGCGTCGAGCGCCGTCACCCAAGCTTTTGTGGCACCATCGAACAGCGCGATGTTAGCCGCTTCAGTCCCTAGCAACCGGGCGACATTGTCATAGACTTCACCCTCCAGAAGCGACTGGTGGCCAAGCTCGGCCTCATAGGCTCCCGACTCGTACTCCGCCTGTAGATAGTGCTGCATAACGCGCAGTGTCTCTGCGGATACAAGTCCCGACCCCGCAGTATTGAAATGAATCATTGATCAGCCTCTGCGCCGTGAGCCCATAAAGTAGAAACCACTCGCCATCACAATGCACAAAGACAAAATGTAGAACATGACGCCCGGTGCATATAAAGATAGTGCTATACCGCATAAGACCGGGCCCAGCGCTGCACCCAGGTTGGACAGGTTCTGCGCACCGTAATAAACGCCGCGCATATCCTCTGGTGCGATGTAATCGATGAAGAGGTATTCCGCCGGGATAATGATGATTTCACCAATGGTGAAAACGATCATCGCAACTATCCAGACCACGTGCACCTGCGCATAGCAAAAGCCCATGAGCCCAACCAGAAAGAAAGCCATTCCCAGCATCAACATGGGGAACAGATTGTTCTGGTTGATCCGGGAGCCAATCAGGTATTGGAGGCTGATGACCACGCAGGCGTTGGTAGTGACCAGGTAGTTAATAATCCGGTAGGTGTTTTCTGGGTCACTGGTCACGATCAGGTATTGCGACAGATACGCGGTGAACTGCCCAAACACGATCGCGCTGAGTATTCCGCCGATAGTGAAGCAGACCAATCGATAGTTACCCAGCATGTGAATCAGCACAGTGGCAAAACCCTTGTCCGAACGCTCAACGCAGGCCGAGTGGGTGATTTGTCCACCCAATACGGCATATAACGCGACAAAACCGGCCCCGATCAACGCCGCCGCTGCAAATGGCAGACCGGGGCTGATGTTCGCGAGCAGCATGCCTAGAAAAGGTCCGATGGCGTAACCGACATTGGTGAGTGTGTACTTCAAAGAGAACACGCTTCCACGCTTGTCCGGCGCTACCAATGAACCAATACCCGATTTCACGGCGATATCGATCACCGCATAGGCAAGGTTCACCACCACGATGGCGACAATAAACAGCACCAGGCTGTTTACTTCAAAGGCCAGTGTGAAGGCTAGTGCGAACACGATAGCGGCGCCGAGCATGACGCGGTAATTGGAGAACTTGTCCACCAGAAACCCGCCATACACGCCCAGTACCGAACTGACGATCAGTGCCCCGCCCACAGCGAGACCAATATCGGCAACGCCCAGACCAAAAGTCTGAGAGAGGTACACGACCAGATAGGGCAACGCCAACGCACGTGCAATGGTCAGGATGAAAGTGGCCAGCAGCAATAGCACCACTGGCCTCTCGTAGACCTTGGAAACGGCCTGAAACTCCAGTCTGCCCGAGACGTCTTTCATGCCAGCATTTCCTGGTAGATAGAGGGCTCATGCTCGCGTAGCAGCTCGATGCTGCGCTGAATGGCTGCACGGTCGCTGCTCAGAATGAACACATGTCCCGGGCAATTTTCCAGTGAGACGGTTGCCTTTAGGACGCCTGCATCCTGGACTTTGATGCTGTGTACCCCGGGAATCGCCTTCCAGCGCGAGAGGTCCGGCGCGCGTTTGATCGGCCCGGCCTGGCGGGCGATCAGGAACACGCAACTGGAATGAAAATAAAGCTTGGTTCTTGGCCGCTGCCGATATTCGAGAAACGCGTCCGGATTGATCAGCGAGTCAATCCACAGACTCAACTGGTTGTGCCCCAAGGCGCGGGTATAAGCGGACAGATCGATGCCCCCCGGCATGCGGGCTGCTGTTTCCAGCAGCACGGGTTGATCATCGACGATCATCAGCTCGCTATGGCCTACGCCTTGGCGGATGCCCAATGCATCGAGCACCGAGAATATGTAGGTCGACAGACGACTGTAGACATCGGCATTGCCTACCGGGCACATCAACTGGTTGTAGTCATGCACAGGCGATGCACCGATACGGGTGCGGTAAACGCGGATGATTTCGCTGACATAGTGCAGGCCATCGACACTCACAGTGTTGACACAGTATTCGATGTCGACATCCCTGGACTTGCTCAGCAACAGTTCGGACTTGAAGTCGGAATTATCCAGATACTGCTGGACCAGAATCTCTTCGTTGCTTTCCAGAAATATATTCCGGCTGGTTTTTATCACCTGGAAAGCCTGTTCGATTTCAGTATCCTGGGTGCAAATATGAATATTATCGGAGCCCGCACTCTTAATCGGTTTAAGTACGACCGGCAAAATCCCGTTCTCCTTGACCCACTCCAGGATTTTCGGCAATGAATCCGACTTGAAATGTCTGATCGAGCGCACGCCGGCCTGAGACAAGGCCTCGTGCATCTCAAATTTGTTGCGCCAGCGGATTGCGTGATTCGCATCATTGTGCCGGGCAACGTCGAACTGTGCCGCCAGATGCGCTGCCAGTTCGACCCCGAATTCGCACCCGGCCAGCACGAACTGGACGTGATATTCAGAGAGCGCCAAGCGTAATTCGGCATCAGATGTGTAGAGAATGTCTCTGATGAAATCGCCGGCGCGCAGCCAGGTTTCGTAGAACTCATTAACGTGATCGGTCGAACGCACATGCACACATTCAAACCCCCGCGAGATGAAAGCAGGTGCTATCAGGCTTCCGATGGAGTAAGCATCAACGATTACAACGATGTTTTTCTTGTAAATCATTTGATGGCTTCCCGAGCTGGCGTGTGTTCACGGACAGCAGCCTTGATGATCTCTGCAGCCTTTTGAATATCCGTGCGGGTAATGTTGATGTGCGGCATGAAGCGCATCTCCCTGGCGTTGTAAGGCAAACCTGCAACACCTTGCTGGCTCAAATAACTACCGAACTGCAACGGAGACATTCCTAACGAGGAAATATCCAAGGTCACCATGTTGGTGCCCTTGTAATGGGCAGGCGCGTCATCCAGTTCACCCAAGAGACGGTGCAGCAACGCTGCATGTTCGTGGTCCTCGGCGAGCCGTTCGACATGATGTTGCATGGCGTACAGCCCGGCCGCCGCCATCATGCCGCCCTGGTGCAAATCGCCTCCGAACCATTTGCGGTATTTCTTGGCGCGCTGTATCAGCTCTGTGGAGCCGACCATGATCGAACCGACCGGCGCCCCAAGTCCCTTGGACAGGCACATGGCCATGAGGTCGGCGTTTTCAGTGTAAGAGGTCACGTCGATGCTGGAGGCGATCGACGCGTGAAGAATTCGCGCGCCGTCCAGGTAGCGGTAGGCGCCGATACTTTTGGCGTAACCGAAAACATCGTTCATTTGTTGTAGCGGAAATATCGCGCCGCCTTTGCATCCAAGCGTATTTTCAACCACCACCACACGCGGCATCGCATAATTTTGATTCCAGCGGCACTTGGAGGCATAGAGCTTTTCCAGGTCGCTGACATCGAACAAGCCGCTGTCATGCCTGGACAGCGAAAAGTTAACGCCCGAAAAAGCGGAAGTCGCCGCCGCCTCATAAAAGTTGATGTGATAGGAGGCGTCGAGAAAAATCTCGTCACCCGGGTTAGTGAGTGACTTCATCGCTAACTGGTTACTCAACGTGCCGCCGGTGGTGAAGAGCGCCGCTTCCTTCTGGAAATAATCGGCACAATATTCTTCAAGCGCACGAACCACCGGGTCTTCCCCAAAGCAGTCATCGCCCACCTCTGCCTGATAAATCGCCTTGCGCATACCTTCCGTGGGTTTGGTGACCGTATCGCTTCTGAGATCGATAAACATAAATCCTCCTTAATAACCTGCGCCGAACGTGATGCGGGACGGATCGTAAAAATCGGCCAAAGCCTCAATGACATTGTCGGGCGACTCCGCCAGACGATGCAGGAAGTGCAGGTACCAACTGTCACCGTAAACCGCAGCAATTCGACAGGCCAGCCCCGCATCCTTGGCCTGACGCAATGTTTCAGGTTGCACGCCATGGAGCATTTCCAGTTCCTGGATACCCGGAAAATAGTTGTGTTCGAAGATCCGTTTGATCAAGGCCGGGTCCTGCGTCGCGCAACTGACTGGAACTTTGGCGGCCAGCACATCTTCGAGTAAGTGCAGGTAGCGTTCATCCAGCTCGGGCCCGCGGGGCAGAGCCACCTCGCGAACTTCGTTGTAAACGCCTTTGACCAGCCTGATCTTGCGCCCATAGCCAATGATTCTGGGCAGGTCGTTGACCGTTCTGTGCAAGTGCGCCTGAATCGTGATACCGACGTTGAGATAAGCCGGGGCCAACTCGGCGTAAACTTCCAGAATCGAGTCGACGGCCGATGAGTGCTCCATGCTGATCATTATCGGAATGTCGTGTTTTGCCGCAGCAGACAACAAGGTGGCCGCATTTTGGTAAGCCATTTCCTGGGAGATGAGCAATCCCACTGCACTTAAATCAAACCCCAGCTGTGGTTTTAACCCGGCTTCTGCAAATGTCTGGATAGAGGCAAGATACTCATTGACGAAATCCTGTACGACACGGGGATCGTGGTTTTCCTCCCCCACGTATTCAACACCCAACAGGTAGCCTTTACCCGATAGCAGGTGCAACTTTTCACTCAGCTCACGTCTGTCCGAGGCGATGATGTAGCGATGGGCAGCACGCTCGAATAACTTGAAGAACAACGAGTCTTTGGTGAACGCGTCCCGGCACTCCTGATTCAGCGCCAGTTTTTTCAGACCTGCGGTTGCAAGTGCATACACATCCATTGAAGGCATTTATCTCTCCTTGTAAATACGTTCGTCAGGCACTGCCTGCCGACGAGTCTAGTTAGCGCGAGCGCCGGTTCGACAGGCACAAAAAACCATCGCAAACCCTTAGCGGTTTCCAATTGTTGTGAATCAGTCGGTTAGAACAGTGGGGCCGCGTGACCCTGACCCACACGCGCCAGCGGAGCCACGGGTACAGAGACCGATACAGAGGTTGACTGGGGTGACTATCCGCATAAGCGGGGCCGGCCGGATAGTTTTTTAATTCGTTCAGCATCCTTGCCTCATCGATCAGGAGTCCTTTCCAAGACGTGTTCATAGCGCTTCGCAGACAGATGTCCAGGTCTCAGCTTACTGTGGAACAGAGATCTGATTTATGATGATTTTTACCAAGTTTCCGGAACTGAATTCATGAATCAGGATGACTATGTTTCCCTCTGAACGCTTGAAAGGTATCGATGTGTTTGTCTGCGTTTCGGAATGTGGCAGCTTCAAATCCGCCGCTGAAAAAATGAATCTGACCGGCTCTGCTATCAGCAAAAGCATCGCCCGGCTGGAGAGCAGGTTGGGAACCCGGCTGTTCCGTCGGACGACTCGACGCTTGTCGTTAACCGATGCGGGGATGTCTTTTTTCCGGACGTGCACCGGTGTGCTTGCAGACCTGGAACATGCCGAACTGTCGCTGCGAGCGGAAACTATCGAGCCGCGCGGGACCGTGCGCATCGACCTTCCGGGTACCTACGGCCGAGCGCGAGTGCTGCCGGTCATCCTGCAGTTTTTGCAGGATCATCCGCTGCTGATACCCCACATTTCATTCTCGGACGGGATGGGCGATCCCTTTGCAGAAGGTGTTGACGTGGTAGTCCGCATCGGAGGCGCGGATAGCTGGCCTGACTCAGTGGAGCATCGTCAGCTGGCCCGCGAGTGGCATATCTGCTGTGCGTCACCGGCGTATCTGGCCAGCCATGGCACGCCGCTGACCGAGGACGATCTGGCGCACCACCGATGTGTCGCGTATGGCTGGCTGGATGGAAATGTCGCGCCGTGGAAGTTCGCGGGCGATGAGGCGGGCTCAACGAAACGACACCAGCTCGCCCCTCGGCTCGTGGTGGGGAATGGAGAAGGTCTGGTCACCGCGGTCGCGGCCGGTTGCGGCATCGCGCAGTTGCCGTCATGGCTGATCAAGCAGCAGCTGGAAGACGGTACGTTGGTGAGAGTGCTTCCCCAATTGGCAACCGAAGGTATGGCGATCAATCTGGCCTGGATCAAAAGTCGTCGAGCGCTGCCCAAAGTGAAAGCGTTGCTGGAAGTGCTGGCGGCGAACCTGACGTCTTCGTAGCGGCGCTAGGATTGCAAATTGACTGTGCAGCAGAAGTGCGCGAAAAGGCGGAACGCAACACTCCATGGAGTTCCAAAGCAGGATGGAGAACCCAGGGCAGGGTTGCCCAGCGATGACTAAATCCTCAGTAGCCCAAAACGAGCTCCATCGCCACCTCCTGCAGTGACCAGAAAATCATTCGTTTATTTGCATTATCAGTGAGGGCCATTCAGTCGCCCCCAAGCCTCGAGCGTAGAGCCAGCCGGGTCACTGATCGGCGCATTACTATTAAGTAGTACCTTGGCGGAGGAAAATGCGATATCGCTGCACTGTAGATCACCAAAATTAGACCGGAACTGACCTGGCCTCGGGTAATCTCACGAGAAAAATAAGAAAGTAAGGTGGTTACGCAGCGAGAATGCGCGACTGAGATGGAGCGCTACATCACAAAAAGTGCTCGGCTACTTCCCGAAGGAACCAGATTCGCAAAATGCTTTTTCCCACGCAGTGAGCTGCGGCTATATGGCCCTTACGGATCAGCTTCTGGCTGGTTGCTCAAGGGAGGGGCAAGTGGATCCCGGATAGTTAAGCTAGTTAGTGGCAGCAGATACGGACTCAGCCTGTTTCGCGCCGCGATCATCAGCCAGGTTCGCTTGGAGCTAATAGAGCCGAGGAGTAGGCAGTGACGCAAGAATCAAGTGGCGGGGGATGCAACTCTCAATTGGACCCCAATGCAGAATTGGGAACCCGGGAGAGGGTACCCCCGCGATCTTCAAGTCCTAGCTCATACAAACACCGGCTGCCATGCCCCGCAAAGATGGCCCTCAATTCGTTTGTTCGTTCAGGCAGTTTTAGAACTATTGCATCGAACTTAAGCACTACGACTCTGTAAGAGGGGAGTTTCTAACTATTGTGGACATCTAACGGTTGTCAGGTGCCAGATCATAAGGCATTCCTCAGGGTTTGCAGGTGGGCAACCTGACGGCTGAATTCAACGCTTGAAAGGCGTTGCTTCGGTCGCGGGCTCATGGCCTGGCTGATAGCGCGTGTGGGTTGACCGGTCAGGCGCGCGAGCACCAGCCATTGTTCGGCGACGCCGAGCTGGTCATAACCGGGATGTCGGTGCCGGACGCGACGCAGGATGTCCTGTTGCAGGCTTTGCAAAAGACTCTCCTGACCGCTGTGGCGCAGCATGAAATCAGCGCTCGCGCGCAAGTGCTCCTGAAGTTGTCGGCGCGCTTTCGGTGCCGGTTCAATCAATGGCCCGTGACGCACACCGAAATGCCAGCAGGCCAGGCCGATAAGGGCGATCAGCGCAACCAGCGCTTGCGGGAAATAACGCAGCAGCAAGGTCAGCAGACTGTCGTGCTCCGTGTTGAACAACAGCGTCACGTGGGTATCAGCGGTGAGGTACCAGAGCAGCCAGGCGTTGTCATATTGGTCGACGGCCGGGGTTTTCCACAGCTCGGCGTCGGTGACAACAATGATCGAACCGAGGCCGTGAGCGAGCTGCATCATGTGCGTGCCCTTGCCGCTGTTGGCCCAGGCCTGAGCGAGGTTCTTCGGGTCGTCGAGATGGAACGCAGTATCGAAACCGGCGTAAGCCGGGGCGTCCTCATCCTCGAGATAAAGCTTGGTCAATTTCGGCAGTGCCTCGCCGCTGGTGTCAGGCGGCGGGTCCTTGAGGTCTTTGCTCAATGACTGCTGCAGCTGCACCCTGTCGAGTAACAGGTCATCGCTCTGACCGAGCTTTTCGTCCCACAACGCTTCGGCGACAAACAACAGACGGCCGCCGGCGCGGGTCCAGTTCAACACCTGATCGACCTGACGCGGCGACATGCTGGAGCGTTCGCCGAGCAACAACAAACTGTTCTGATGGGGTTCCAGCATCGGCAGCACATCCAGGCTGTTGGCATGGCTGACGATGAGGCCCTGTTTGCGCAGGAAATGCTCGGCGGCCAGATAGGGATTGACCTGAGCTTCGGGCGCCGGTCCATGATCGATTTCTGCCTGATAGGGCGTCGCCTTCAGGTACAGCCAAATGCTCAATACGCAGCACAGCGCGCCTGCAATCAGCGCGACGGTCAGCCACAAACGCCGGCTCAAGCCGTGCCTCCCGGGCCGAACAAGGTGCGCCAGCCATCACACAATTCATCTTGCACAGGCTCGGGCGGCAGTCGATGCCCGTACGCCATGTTCTGCCAATGGGTCGTCAGGGTCTGGCTGAACGCCAGCAAGGCGGGGTGTCGCAGTTGCTCGATACGCCGCAGCACCTCGCTCTCGGTGTCGGCCGCGCTCAATGGCATGTGGTGATCGTGCAGCAAGTGGCTGAGCAGTGCGCGGTAAAGCAAACCGAGTGCCTCACGCGGGTGGCTTTGCCAGAGCTTTTCTGCACTGCTGGCGATGTCGGCGGGCAGGGTCTCGCGGTTGAGGTCCAGGCCGAATGCTTGCTGCAGCGCTGCCCGGGCCGGTCTGGTTTTTTCCAGTGGGCGCTGGGTGACGAATGCCTGCAGCCATTTCCGGTAGCGCCAGATCAACAAGCCGATTCCCGCAATTAACACCGTCCACAACGCCACTTCAATCAGCGTCGCCACAGCGCCGAAGCGTTGGCCGTCGAGCAAGCCGAACAACGTCTTCAGCCATTGCGGCACCTTGCCTTTGTCCGATGAATCGGCAGCGGATTGATCCTCGCCAAAGCGGTACTGCGTGACCGTTTCCTTGTTTTTGAACGGCGGCTGTTCGAGGATCGCCTTGATGCTGTCCCGTGAAGCCTGACTGGTCAAAGGTTGAGACAGAAGCCGTGCGGATTCTGGCGTCGCGACGGGCTCAGCGGCCCACGAATTTTGATTGAACGGCAACAGTGCACAGGTTCCCAGCAGCAGAATCAGCGCCGCGCCACTCAGGCGCTGGCGCAGGCGGCGGAACACCAACTCGATATCCCAGGCTTCGAGCACTGTGCGCCGGTTCAGATAAAGACTGAAACCGCAGGCGACGTAGACGGGTTCCCACACCACCAAAACCAGCAGGTAGAACACATTCGTCAGGTGTTCCAGCCAGCGCCAGTCCTGGCTCGCGATCGAGAGTAAACGTTGCCAGCTCCAGTCGAGTTCGATCTGCTGAGGCAGCAACAGGTAAAACAGCAGCATCAGGCCGATCCACAGCGCGCTTTCCAGATGCACGCCGATGATCGTCAGCCAGCGCGCGGCCCCCGCGTCTCGCTGCAATAATGCCTGCAGTCGCTGTTGTCGTTCGTTGCCGCTCAGCCCTTCAAGTTGCACCACGGGCAACGAGAAACTGCGTGTCAGGCTCAAGCGCCGCCAGGTCAGGCTCGCGAGTAATTGCGGCTTGAGCAGGCGCGGCCACTGGCGCAGTGCCTGGCGCAACGTCGGCGTTTCACCGAACATCGCCAAAGAAAGAATGTACAGCGGCAACCGTTCGAATGCCGGCTTGAGCCACCAGAAGATGAACACCGCGAGCGACGGTGAATCCCAGAAAATCAGGGTGAGCAGGGCGAACACCGGCACGGTGACGATGGCCCAACTGGTCATAAGCAAGCGTCGATGGCGCTGGCTCAACAGCACGCCCAGGTCCATGGCTTCCCAGGTCGGGCGAGGGCGGATGACCATTGTTGCGTCACTCAGGCGCATGGCGTGTCCGTCCGGCAAACAGCAGATACATCGCGACCAGTATCCAGAGCAGCGCGCCGACCAGGTATTTGGTGAGGGGCGGGGGTTCAGTCATGGACGACCAGTAGGCCTCTATAAAAGCTGCAATCAACAAAAACAGCATGACCCCGCAAATCAGCAGGACACTTTTGCGCGCCGCCAGTCGCAACGCTTCAGCCCGCGGCAATCGGCCCGGCGCGATCAGAGCCCAGCCCAGTTGCAGGCCGGCCGCACCGGCGAGGGCAATCGCGCTGAGTTCGAACGCACCGTGCCCGATCACGAATGACCAGAACGTCTGGCCATAGCCGATTTGCGTCAGATGCCCGGCCACGGCGCCGATCATCAAACCGTTGTAAAGCAGGAAGAAGACACTGCCCAGGCCAAACAGCAGGCCGCTGGCGAAGGTCTGAAACGCGATGCCGATGTTGTTCATAATGTAGAACCCGAACATCACCCAGTCTTCACTGGCCGCCCGTTCGGCTGAGCGTCCCAGGTGCCCGCCGTTGGGGTCGTACATGCTTTGCATCTGGCTGACCTGTTCGGCGGGGATCAGGTTGTAGACCAGGTCCGGAAACAGGAACACCAGGAGGGCGAAGCCGATCAGACTGCCGAAAAACAACAGGCTGGCCGCCAGTACAAAGCGCCATTGCTGACGGACCAGTCGCGGAAAATCGGCGAGGATGAATGCCACGACATTGGCACCCAGGCGGCTACGCTGCCGGTACAGTTGCTGATGCCCGCGCAGCACCTGTTGCTGCAATGAGTCGATGAGGAAACTGCTGTAACCGCGTTCCCGAGCCAGGGCGAGGTGCTGACAGAGCCTTCGGTAATCTTTTGCAAAACTGGCGAGGCGCGAGGTGTCCTTGTTTCGCTCCAGCCTGTCGAGCATCAGGGAAAACCGTTCCCACTCAGCGTTGTGACGACTTTCAAAAAGGCTTTGCTTCATGCGCTGCCCAACAGGCCACGAGCGATGCCGTTGAGTTCCGCTACGGCGCGCGGAGCTGCAACCTGCATGGGGTTGGCGAGGATCGTCGCCAGTTCACTGACCCGTGCTGCGGTCAGTTCGCCTTGGCGTTCTGCGAAGTTAAGGATGGCGCGCTGTTCGTTCAGCGTCAGCGCGACTGCCGCGCGCCTTGGCTCGGCGTCGGGCAGCTGCGGGCGGGTCACCGGGCGGTCGCGGTAGATCACCAGCGTACCGGCGGCGAGATCGCCGAGGCGCTTGAAGCTGGCGTGGTTCAGGCAGCTGATAGCGCCGAGGAAGTAGCCGAACGGCAACAAATCGACAAATCGCAGCAGGTTGCGCACCAGCGATGCTGACCAGCCGATCGGTGTACCGTCATCCTGTACCACCCGCAGGCCCATCCACAACTTGCCGGGCGAGCGGCCCTGATTCAGCACTTCAAACAGCACCATGTACCACCAGCTGACCACGAACAACAAAATCGAGCCAAGCCCGGCGCCGAGCTTGCCGAGGAATGCCAGGACAACAAAGAGCACGCCGAGAATCAGCCCGCGCAGGCCAAGGTCGATGGAAAACGCCAGTGCGCGCACCATCAACCCCGCCGGGCGCAATGGCAAGTCGATGCCTTCCGGCGTTTCAACCTGATACCGCGTATCCAGTGGCGGGGGCTGCGTCGCTTTCCCTGGCCGTGCTGTGGAATCGAGCATGGGCAACCTGATGTTGGGGCCTGAACGGAGATACTCTGTGCGCCCGATGCTAGCAGTCTCTCGGGGGGAAACGACATAACTATGTATTGCATGGTGCGTTGCGAGAAGTGATTGAATGACGAGAGGCTGGTCGCGACAGGACATGACCGCCTAGACTTCGCCCATCTTCAGTTCAGGAATAGCCCGTGACCTCGATCTTCTGGTACGACTATGAAACCACGGGTATCAATCCCCGCTGCGATCGCCCGCTGCAGGTCGCGGGGATTCGCACCGATTTCGATCTCAATGAAATAGACGAACCGGTCAATCTCTATTGCCAGCCCAGTGAAGACATCCTGCCGCATCCGGCGGCCTGTGCGATCACCGGCATTACCCCGGCACGTCTTGCCGAACAGGGTTTGAGTGAAGCGGATTTCATGACGCGGGTGCATGCGCAACTCGCCGCTCCGGGGACCTGTGGCGCCGGTTACAACACCTTGCGTTTCGACGATGAAATGACCCGCTACAGCTTGTATCGAAATTTTTTCGATCCTTACGCTCGCGAGTGGCAGGGTGGCAACAGCCGTTGGGATCTGATTGATGTGGTGCGTGCCGCTTATGCCCTGCGCCCCGACGGCATTGTCTGGCCGAGGGACGAAGAGGGCCGCGTCACGCTGAAACTCGAACGCCTGACAGCCGCCAACGGTATCGATCACGGCAATGCTCACGAAGCACTGTCCGACGTTCGCGCGACCATCGCCCTCGCTCGGTTGATCCGGGAAAAACAGCCGAAGCTGTATGACTGGTTGTTCCAGTTGCGCAGTAAACCGAAGGTGATGGATCAGATTCGACTGCTGCAGCCGATGGTGCACATTTCCGGGCGTTTTTCGGCGGCTCGCAGTTATGTCGGTGTGGTGCTGCCGTTGGCGTGGCACCCGCGCAACAAGAACGCCTTGATTGTCTGTGACCTGCATCTGGATCCTCAGGGACTGCTGGATCTTGATGCAGAGACGTTGCGCCAGCGCTTATATACCCGCCGCGACGATCTTGCAGAGGGCGAGTTGCCGGTGCCGCTCAAACTGATCCACATCAATAAGTGCCCGGTTGTTGCACCAATGTCTGTGCTGCGTCCCGCCGATCAACAACGGCTCGGGCTGGATATGGCGCTTAAACATGAGCGAGCACTGCGACTAAGTGACGCACAGGAGATCTGGCGGGATAAAGTGCAGGCGATTTATGCCAGCGAGGAATTTCCTCAGAACGATGATCCTGAACAACAGTTATACGACGGTTTTATCGGCGACCGCGATAGACGTTTATGTGAGCAAGTCAGGTCCGCCGAGCCTGCACAAATAGCACAAGAGCACTGGCCGTTCGATGATGAACGTTTGCCTGAACTATTGTTTCGATATCGCGCCCGCAACTTCCCTGACACGTTGAATTGCGAAGAGCAGGAACGTTGGCGATTGTTCTGTCAGCAGCGTCTGTCTGATCCGCAGTGGGGCGCACCCAATACGCTGAAATCTTTCATAGAGGCGGCTGCACAACTGGACATTACTGCTACGCCTTTTCAGAAGGAGGTTCTGAGTGAATGGCATAATTATGTCGAAGCATTGCGCAAACGTTTGAGTCTTTGAATCCTCGAACCTGTCACGGCAGGTCTAACACTCAGGCATAAAAAAACGCCAGCATTTGCTGGCGTTCCTTTTTGGTGCGTCTTCTGCGGCTTAGCCCAGCAGAGTCGCCCAGCCTTCAACCACGTCACCGCCCCACTTGGCTTTCCACTCTTTCAGAGTCTTGTGGTTGCCACCTTTGGTTTCGATGACTTCGCCGTTATGCGGGTTTTTGTATTGTTTAACTTTGCGCGCACGCTTGGTGCCGGTAGTTTTTACCGCGCCACCGCGTGGAGCCTTGCTTTTGGATTCCGGATCCAGCAGCGCAATGATGTCACGCAGGGACTTGGAGTATTCGCCCATCAAGGTGCGCAGTTTGCCTTCAAATTCCAGCTCGGTTTGCAGTTTGTCGTCCTGGGAAAGATTCTTCAAACGGGCTTGCAGCTCTTTGATAGCTTCTTCGGTGGCGCGATATTCGTTGATCAAGGACATTGGGACTACCTTATGTTGGACGCTGGATGGCAGGTTACAGTGCGGCAATAATAGTCAGGCTGTTTCATCAAGTAAACATTTAACACGTGTTTATTTAATTTGTTGGCAATGAACTGGCGACAAATTGCAGGCGCAGTTAAATAGTGTGATCCGGTCAACACAGATCTTCACAATTGGGTACTTGTAGATCTGCATCAAAAACACCTTTGGATGGTCTGAAGTAGCCATGTATTTCCCCGGCATACCACCTAGCGCAACTTTTAAACTCGCCAAATGATCAAAAAACAATCAATTCGACGAGTATTTCTTACGTTTTCGCCACCCGGACCCCACTCCGGTGGCCATTTCCCGCATTACAGGCGCACCTCTCCTGCATTCGTCAGTAAATGTCGGCGCGCCATCCACAGGTTCGACAGAGCGAACAGTGTCACCAGTTGCGCCGTGTTTTTGGCCAAGCCGCGAAAGCGCACCTTGGTGTAACCGAACTGGCGCTTGATTACCCGGAACGGATGCTCGACCTTGGCGCGCACCTGAGCCTTGGCCTTTTCAATCTTGCGCTTGGCTTTGTACAGCACGCTGCGCTTATCGAGTTTTTTGTAGGTGCTGCGGCGTGCCGCCACCTGCCAGATAACTTCACGTCCTTCATGCTCGGGCCGCTTTTCGACACCGGTGTAGCCTGCATCGGCGCAGACCACGTTTTCGTCGCCATGCAGCAATTTGTCCACCTGGGTGACATCCGCCACATTGGCCGCCGTGCCCACTACGCTGTGCACCAGACCCGATTCGTCATCGGCGCCGATGTGGGCCTTCATGCCAAAATAATACTGGTTTCCCTTCTTGGTCTGGTGCATTTCCGGGTCGCGCTTGCCGTCCTTGTTCTTGGTCGAACTGGGCGCATTGATCAGCGTTGCATCGACGATGGTGCCCTGGCGCAGCGACAGGCCGCGGTCGCCCAGATAGCCATTGATGACAGCGAGGATGCCGGCCGCCAGCTCGTGTTTCTCCAGCAAGCGGCGGAAGTTGAGAATGGTGGTTTCGTCGGGGATGCGCTCCAGGTTCAGCCCGGCAAACTGGCGCAGGATCGTGGTTTCGTACAGCGCTTCCTCCATCGCTGGATCGCTGTAGCCGAACCAGTTCTGCAGCAGATGCACACGCAGCATCGCCATCAACGGGTAGGCCGGACGGCCACCTTCACCTTTCGGATAATGTGGCTCGATCAAAGCAATCAAGCCCTTCCACGGCACCACCCGATCCATCTCGATCAGGAACAACTCCTTGCGGGTTTGCTTGCGCTTGCCAGCGTACTCGGCGTCGGCGAAGGTCATCTGCTTCATCGGGAAACTCGGTGGGTGGGGTCGCGGTATTTTGCCAAATCAGAAAGTCTTTTTCAGAGTTTCCCTTTGAGCGAGAAAATGTGTATTTGTCGGGATCTGCAGCGTCGATTCGTCTGCAGCAAATGCTTCATCAATACTGCAGTTTTGCTGCGCAATCGCTAGAATGGCGGCCTTTGCGAAGTTCTGGAGTCTCCCCCTCATGCGCACCTTTCGGCTAGTGATTGCTTGCCCGGACCGCGTCGGCATCGTTGCTCAAGTCAGTAACTTTCTGGCGTCCCATAACGGCTGGATCACTGAAGCGAGCCACCACTCGGATAATCAGAGCGGCTGGTTCTTCATGCGTCACGAAATTCGTGCCGACTCGCTGCCCTTCGGTATCGAGGCCTTTCGCGAAGCGTTTGCGCCGATCGCTGAAGCTTTTTCGATGGACTGGCGCATCACCGACACCGCGCAGAAAAAACGTGTGGTGCTGATGGCCAGCCGTGAATCTCACTGCCTGGCCGATCTGTTGCACCGCTGGCACAGCGATGAACTGGACTGCGAAATCTCTTGTGTGATTTCCAACCATGACGACTTGCGCAGCATGGTCGAGTGGCACGGCATTCCTTATTACCATGTTCCGGTCAATCCGCAGGACAAGGAACCGGCATTTGCAGAGGTCTCGCGTCTGGTCAAACAGCACGATGCCGAAGTGGTGGTACTTGCCCGTTATATGCAGATCCTGCCGCCGTCGCTGTGCAATGAATATGCGCACAAGGTGATCAATATTCACCACAGTTTCCTGCCTTCGTTTGTGGGCGCCAAGCCGTATCACCAAGCGTCCATGCGTGGTGTGAAGCTGATTGGCGCAACGTGTCACTACGTGACCGAAGAGCTGGATGCCGGCCCGATCATTGAGCAGGACGTGGTGCGTGTCAGTCACAGCGACAGCATCGAAGACATGGTGCGTTTCGGTCGCGATGTCGAGAAGATGGTGTTGGCTCGCGGTCTGCGTTATCACCTCGAAGACCGTGTCCTGGTGCATGGCAACAAGACGGTCGTGTTCTGACAGCAACGCGACAGGGTTGAAATTCGAAGGGCCTGGGCGTTCAATCGCTTCAGGCCCTTCGCCGTTTCTGTATGGAGGATTTGATCATGGCCGACCCACTCGACAAAGCTACCGCCCGAGCCCCCGCGACGCTGGGGGAGGGGTGCTTGAGCCGTTACGATCCCGATGACCTGAGCGCGGAGGACGGTACGGAGTTTCCGGGGGCTGAGGCGTTGTGGGGGGCTTTGCATCCTGAGGCGGAGGGTGAATCCGGGGGTGATCAGCCCACGTAGGAGCGAGGCTTGCTTGCGAAGGCGTTCTTCCATTTTGCTGGATTCTACAAGGTGTACTCGGTCCCCTGTAGGAGCTGGCTTGCCAGCGATGGCTGCGTCTTGGGCGCGTAAGTTTTTTTGGTGTACATATCCATTGCGGCGATGAGGGCGGCTATTGGTTTCGCCCTTACGGCGAGTCACTTGGAAGAGCACCAAGTAACCAAGTGCTCTTGCCCCTGACGTCCGGTGCCTCGCTTGGGCTCGCCATACCTTCGCTCCGGTCCTGCTCCGTGGGCCCGGCGCGATCGGCCATCCTTGGCCGTGCGCGCCTAACCCGGCATCCATGCCGGGTTGCCCACTGCGCAGAACCTGCGCTCAGCCTCCCGAGGGGGCGCTAACCGCCACAGCCGCCGAGGCGGCCTACCGGCCGACCTGGCTGCGCAGGTTACGTTGCGCCGTGCACTGATCGTCCCCACCACTCCGCGTGGGAACGATCAGCATCGGGGCGGGAGTTTGGGCTTTGCTTTGCTTTGCTTTGCTTCAGATCTTGATCTTGATCTTGATCTTGATCTTGATCTTGATCTTG
The DNA here is from genome assembly GCF_000690905.1 of Pseudomonas sp. Ant30-3. Classification (GTDB taxonomy): domain Bacteria; phylum Pseudomonadota; class Gammaproteobacteria; order Pseudomonadales; family Pseudomonadaceae; genus Aquipseudomonas. Next base: position 61,453 of record NZ_JMCL01000072.1, read on the forward strand.
ATCTTGATCTGCGTGCCCCTTTCCCAGAGGCCGAACGCAGGCGTTGCGCAGGGGGTACCGCGGCAAGGATGCCGCGGTAGTCGCCCCCGGCCATGGATGGCCGATGGCGACGGGCCCCCGGAGCATTGCCGGATTGAGGGCATGCCGAGCCTAGGCGAGGCACCGAATGGCGGGGCAAGAGCCTTTTGGTTACTTTGGGGCTCTTTTCCAAAGTGACTCGCCGTAAGGGCGAAACCAATAGTAGCCCCAACCGCAGCAACGGATATGTACAACCTCAAAACAACCGTCGCCCGACACACCGCCATCGTCGGAACGCCGCCGGAGCAAGCTCAGCTCCCACAGTTGACCGGGTACATCCGCAAGCAAGTGGGCGCCTGACGCACCGCCATCGCGAGCAAGCTCAGCTCCCACAATTGATCGTGTGCATCCGCAAGCAAGTGGGCGCCGGACAGACTGCCATCGCGAGCAAGCTGAGCTCCTACAGAGTTTGCGTACTCAACGCAGAACGCAGTAATAACAAACCCAACTAAACCTGCTTGAACCTCATCAATTTCTTCAACAGCGGCCGCCCCAGCATCAACACAAACACCGGCCCGCCCACCAGCAGATAAAAGTAATACGTCACCGCCCGCCAGATCAGGATTGCCGCCGCGGCCGTGGATTTGCCCACCATTGGCGTCAACAGCGCCGCCGAGGTCAGCTCCGCCGCTCCGGCGCCACCCGGCAGCAGGCTGAACTGCCCCGCACTCAGCGAAAGCATCTGAATCAAAAAGCTCCAGGCCCACTGCACATCCGCCCCCAACCCGCGCAACGCCAGATACAACACGCTATAGCGCAGAATCCAATGCACACACGTCAGGGCAAACACCGTAATCAATGTCCGAGACGGCAATTTCAACGTGTCGGTAAACGCCGCCAGAAAATGCAGAAGTTTTCGCGCCCAGCGCATACGCGTCGCTGCTTTGACATTAAGTCGCGCCAACAGACGGCCGCTCAGGCGAATCAGCAAACGGTGGTAGCGGGCGACGAACACGCAACTCAACAACCCACCGAACATGGAGACCGCGCTGACCGTCAGCAGCCACTCCATGCGCTGGCTGAGGTGTTGGAACAAGGCGTAAATCAGGATCCCGATCAGCGCACAAAGGAAAAACAGCAGATCGCTCAACTGATCCATCGCAAACACCGCGCTGCCCCGCGCGGGACGCACGCCCTGACGGGCCAGCAGCGCCATGATGGTCAGCGGGCCACCGCTGCCTCCCGGCGTCGCGCAATAGGCGAATTCGGCGGCCATCACCACCGCCAGACTCTTGCGGCGGCTGACCTTGCCGCGCTCGTCGCCCAGCAACAGGCGCAAGCGCATCGAATTCAGCACCCAGCACAGCAGAATCATGGCGAACATGATCAGCAACCAGTGCAATGGAAATCTGTGCAGGCGATACCAAGTTTCATTGCCGCCCAGCAAGGCCGGGATCATCACCGCAACCAGTAAGGCAATGCACAACAGAACCCCGCGACTCACGCTACGCGCCCCATCAATGTGTCTTGCGACGCCAGCCAATCAGCCTTGGTCATTGGCATGCGGCCCTCATCGAGCAGACGCTTGAGGGTTTGCAGCCAATAGGTGCATGAAAACTCATGACGCATGTCCACCGGGTGCAGGCCCAGGCGAATCACTGGTGCTTGTCGCCAGCGCTGTTCGCGCTGGTCGCTGAGCAGTTTTGATACGCCGCGACGCCAGGCACTGCGCGCACTCCACACCAATCCCGGCGCCTCAATCACGGAGAAATCTGGCAAGCGATACAAGTGCTGCGGATCACTGGTGTAACGCAGCGGCAACTCGCGCAAGGCCTCGCGGGTGCCATCGCTCATCAGCCAGGCCGGTGCGACAAAGCCTTCGAGCGGCCAGTCGTGACGGTGGAACATGTCAATACCGGCATGCAGGCGGGCAAGTGCGTCTTCCCGGGACAGGCTGTAGAACTCGCCCTCGTGGGTATAGACGCGGCGCATGAACCAGTCGCGCGGCGTGCCGGGCAGCGGGCCTTCGTCGCAATGGAAGTAACCGTGCAAAGCCAGTTCATCGCCGCGCTCGACGCGTTCGCTGAGCACGCGACAGAAGGCCGGATGCTCGTCCAGGGAATTACGCTTGTGGAAGTCCGGTACCACCAGCCAGGTCATCGGCACCGCGCCCAGAGCATCGACGGCCTCTACGAACGACTGATAGTCGCCCCACGTTTGCGGCGCGACGTCGTGCAAAACCAACATGAGGGCAGGGGCATGCATGGGCTCAACCATTGGCGATCATCGGCAACTGATCGCCGAGCACTGCGTGATAGTGGCCCAAAAGGCTATTGACCACTGCGTCCCATGCGTAATGCCGTTCGACATGGCTACGCGCCTGTTTGCCCAACGTGGTGATGTCGGCGCTGAACAATTCCCGCACGGCATTGGCCATGGCCAGCGGGTTGTTCGGCGCGCAAAGCATACCGCAGGGTTCAGTGACGATTTCCTGAAACGCCCCGGCAGCAACGGCCACCACCGGAATGCCGCAGGCCATGGCTTCGAGGATCACCAGCCCGAAGGTTTCCTGATCGCCGGCATGCAGTAGCGCATCGGCGCTGGCCATCAACCGCGCTACCTGTGCAGCCGGGCAGAATTCATCGACCACTGTGACGTTGTCCGGAACCGCGGCCGGCATCGACGAACCCACCAGCACCAGGTGATAGCGTCGCCCGAGGTGTTTCATGCAGTCGAGCAGTATTGGCAGGTTCTTTTCCTTGGAGCCGCGACCGGCAAATATCAGCAGGTGCGCGTCTTCGGCAATGCCCAGTTCCGCGCGTAATTCAGGATCACGCGCCGCCGGATTGAAGGTCTGCAGGTCGACACCGAGCGGTTGCACGAACACATTCCTGACGCCGAGGCTGATCAATTTGTCCGCCATGATCTGGCTCGGCGCCAGCACTCGGTCGAAATTGCCATACAGTTTGCGGACATAGGCCTCGACATTCGGCGTCACCCAGTTGCCCATGCGATTGCTCACTAACACCGGCAAGTCCGAATGATAGAAGCCGATCACCGGTACATCGAGCTGACGCCGGGCATCGAGTGCCGCCCACGCGGTGAGGTACGGATCGCCGACTTCGATCAGATCGGGCTGCAAGTCCTGCAGGACATTGCGCCAAGGCGCCACGCGGAGTGGGAAGCGGTAACCTTTGCCGAAGGGCAGGGCGGGAGCGGGAACTGTATAGACGCCGTCCCGTTCAGTAAGGTTGGCGCCGGGTATCAGCAAGCTGTGGCGAATGCCGGGTTTAATTCCCAGGCGCCGGTGTTTGGCATCCAGATAAGTACGCACGCCACCGCTGGCAGGGGCGTAGAACATGGTTATGTCAGCGATATGCACGGCGAACATCCCTCCGGTCCATTGGTCTCCCTAGGTTGACCTTAATGAAGGATAGATGTTCGTTTGGGGTTTGCTGGCGCAGGGTTGGGAGGTCTGGTGGGTGAAAAAAAATCGCCATCGCGGGCACATCGGGTCGCCGCGATGGCGTGGCAATGGATTCTAGATGCGGAAACTGCCCACCAACTGCTTCAGCCGCGCTGCCTGCTGCTCCAGATCGGAACACGCGCGCAACGTCGAATGGAGGTTTTCCACGCCTTCCTGGTTGAGCGTATTGATCTCGGTAATGTCCACGTTGATCGACTCCACCACCGCCGTCTGTTCCTCGGTCGCCGTCGCCACCGATTGGTTCATCCCGTCAATCTCACCGATGCGCAGCGTCACGCTGTTCAAGCGCTCACCGGCCAGATTGGCGATGTCGACGCTATCCTGACTGTGGCGTTGACTGTCGCTCATGGTGCTCACCGATTCGCGGGCGCCGACCTGCAGCTCCTCGATCATGGTCTGCACCTGTTGCGCCGATTCCTGCGTGCGGTGCGCGAGGTTGCGAACTTCATCCGCGACCACCGCAAAACCGCGTCCGGCTTCACCGGCGCGTGCGGCTTCAATGGCGGCGTTGAGCGCCAGCAGGTTGGTTTGCTGGGAAATGCTGGTGATCACCTCGAGAATCTGCCCGATGTTCACTGTTTTGCTGTTCAGCGATTCGATATTGCTGCTGGAGGCGCTGAGCATGCTCGACAGTTTGTTCATCGCGGCAATGCTGCGGTCCACCACTTGCTGGCCATCTTCGGCGAGGTTGCGCGCATCGCTGGCCTGACTCGAGGCCTGCGCGGCATTACGGGCGATTTCCTGCGCGGCAGCGCCGAGCTGATTGATCGCTGCCGCCACGCTGCTGGTACGCGAGGCTTGCTGATCGGAGTTGAACATCGACGAATTGGAAGCGGCCACCACGCGCAACGCCACTTCGTTGACCTGGCCGGTGGCCGACGACACTTCGCGGATCGAACCATGAATGCGCTCCACGAAGCGGTTGAATGCAGTGCCGAGCACGCCAAACTCGTCGTTGTTCTGGATGGTCAGGCGTTTGGTCAGGTCGCCTTCACCGTCGGCGATGTCCTGCATGGCGCGGGTCATGACATGCAGCGGCTGGATCAGCAGGCGGATCAGCATGCCCAGCAAGGCGATGATGATGACCACGGCAATGATGGTCGCGATGACCGCCGAGGTGCGAAATTCGCTGAGCATCGAGAAGGCTTTGTCTTTGTCGACGGACAGACCAATGTACCAGTTGACCGTCGGCAGGCCTTTGATCGGGGTGAAATTGACGATGCGGGTTTTACCGTCGACCTCGATTTCACTGAAGTCGGTACTGATGCGCGGTGTATTGAGTGGGTACGCTTCGGCGAGGGTTTTCATCACCAGGGCTTTGTCCGGGTGAACCAGGATCTTGCCGTCGGCACTGACCAGGAAGGCGTAACCCATGCCGTCGAAGTCGCGGGCGCTGAGGGTGTCGATCAGAGTCTGCAGGCTGAGGTCGCCGCCCACCACGCCGACACTCTGCCCAGCCTTTTTCGACGCGGTGGCAATCGAGATGATCAACTGGCCGGTCGCCGCATCGATATAGGGTTCGGTCAACGTGGCGGTGCCGCTGCTTTCGGCGCCTTTGTACCAAGGGCGGACGCGGGGGTCGAAACCGTCGGGCATCTTCGCGTCCGGTCGGATGGTGAAGCTGCCGGTGGCATCGCCCAGGTAGGACGCCATGAAGGTCGACGTCAGCGCTTTCTGCTCCAGCAGGCTGGCGACAGTGGCGGGCTCCGGGTTGATGGCAATGTTCTGCGCCAGGTTGTCGATCAGCAGAATACGGCCGGTCAACCAGGTTTGAATGTTGCTGGCAGTGACATCGCCCATTTCGTTGAGGTAGTTGTCCAGGTCCTCGCGGATGGCGTTGCGTTGCAAATAGTCGTTGTACAGGGTGAAGGAGGCGAAGGCAGCCATGACGATGAGGGCGGCGGCAAGCAGGATTTTATGGCTGAAGCGCAGATTTTTATTCATGGCATGGGGTTCCGCTAAGGTCTTAATGCCCAAGGCGTGCTTTTATAAAGGAGCGCGAAGGGACGGTCGTCAAAACAAGCTGATATTTCCATCCTCTCCGTAGGGAACTACCGACGCTTTTCATTCTTTTATATCGGCCGTGAAGGATCAAAGATTAACCATGGGTGACAAAATGCCTGACTCATCGCAACTCGTTATCGGTGCCGACCTCGCAGGGCAGCCGATCGCCCAGGCCATGCGTCTGGCAAACCGACATGGCCTGGTCGCGGGCGCTACCGGTACCGGCAAGACCGTCACCCTGCAACGCTTGGCCGAAGCCTTCAGCGATGCCGGTGTGGCGGTGTTTGCCGCGGACATCAAAGGTGACCTGTGCGGGCTGGGTGCTGCCGGCAACCCTCAGGGCAAGGTGGCCGAGCGCATCGCCGGCATGCCTTGGCTGAACCATAAACCCCAGGCTTATCCGGTCACTCTGTGGGACATTCACGGTCAGTCCGGTCATCCGTTGCGCACCACGTTGAGCGAAATGGGACCGCTGCTGATCGGCAGTCTCCTGGAACTGACCGACAGTCAGCAGTCGGCGCTGTATGCCGCGTTCAAGGTCGCGGACCGCGAAGGGTTGCTGCTGCTCGACCTCAAGGACCTGAAGGCGTTGCTCAACCACTTGCGTGACAACCCGGAACTGCTCGGCGATGACGCAGCGCTGATGACCACCGGTTCCAGCCAGGCATTATTGAGACGTCTGGCGACGCTGGAGCAGCAGGGCGCCGACGCCCTGTTCGGCGAGCCGGCGCTGCAACTCGAAGACATGTTGCAGCCGGCCGCCGATGGTCGTGGGCGCATCCACTTGCTCGACGCCAGTCGCCTGGTGCACGAAGCGCCGAAGGTTTATGCGACGTTCCTGTTGTGGTTGCTGGCGGAACTGTTCGAGCAACTGCCAGAGCGTGGCGATGCCGACAAACCGCTGCTGGCGCTGTTTTTTGACGAGGCGCACTTGTTGTTCGCCGACACCCCGAAAGCCTTGCAGGAACGCCTCGAGCAAGTGGTGCGGCTGATTCGTTCGAAGGGCGTGGGCGTGTATTTCGTCACGCAGTCGCCGGGCGATTTGCCGGATGACGTGCTCGCGCAGTTAGGGCTGCGCATTCAACATGGTTTGCGCGCGTTCACGGCCAAGGAGCAGAAGTCGCTACGCGCAGTCGCGGACGGCTTTCGACCGAATCCGGCCTTCGATGCCCTGTCGGTCTTGACCGAACTGGGAATCGGCGAGGCGCTCGTGGGGACGCTGGCGGAAAAGGGCACGCCGGAAATGGTCCAGCGCGTGCTGGTAGCCCCGCCGCAGTCGCGGATCGGGCCGCTGAGCGAAACCGAACGCACCCTGCTGATCGCCGGTTCGCCCTTCAAGGGTCGCTACGACAAACCGATCGATCGCGAGTCGGCTTATGAAGTGCTCATGGGGCGCAAAGGGCTCGCGCCTGATCCGCAGGCCACCCCAGAAAAGGCAGAGCCGAGCCTAACCGACAAAGCCGGCGAATTCCTCGGCACGGCTGCGGGGCAGGCGTTGAAATCGGCGATGCGGCAGGCGGCGAATCAATTGGGCCGGCAATTGGTGCGCGGTTTGATGGGATCGTTGCTGGGTGGCAGCAAAAAACGCTGAGCCTGCTGAGGTCTCCCGCTATCTGCGGGATGAGATCAGTGGAAACAGGACCTATGGAAACAGGATCTGTGGAAGCAGGACCAGTGGGAGCAAGGCTTGCCCGCGAAGCCTTAAGCGGCCTCAAGTGCCTCTTCGCGAGCAAACTTCGCTCCCACATTGAAAACGCGATCAAACAATCGAGCCAGGTCGGCTATCAGGCCGCCTCGGCGCGCTGTGGCGGTTAGCGCTCCGTCGGGAGGCTGAGCGCAGGTTCTGCGCAGTGGGCAACCCGGCAAGGATGCCGGGTTAGCTGCCCCCGGCCATGGATGGCCGATGGCAGCGGGCCCACGGAGCAGGACCGGAGCGAAGGCATGGCGAGCACTAGCGAGCCACCGGACGTCAGGGGCAAGAGCGCTTGGTTACTTGGCGCTTCTCCAAGTGACCCG
>NZ_JMCL01000073.1 GCF_000690905.1 Pseudomonas sp. Ant30-3
CCCCAACCGCCGTACCAGCGCCATTGCGTTCATGTTCAGCGGCCTGACGCTTGCCAACCTGATCGGTACACCGGCGGGTACCTGGCTGGGACAGATGATTTCCTGGCGCGCGACTTTTATGGCGATCACCGTGATAGGTGCGGTGGCGATGGTGGCTGTAGCGTTGCTGGTACCCAAGGGTAAACCGCATCAGGTGCCCAGTTTGCGCCGGGAGTTCTCCGCTTTCGTCGATGTACATGTGTTGCTGGCCATGGGCATTACTGTGCTCGGGCCCGCTGCGTTCTTTACCTCTATCACCTATATCTCGCCAATGATGACGGAGTTGACGGGGTACTCGAACAACGGCGTGACCGGCATTCTTTTTCTGTTCGGGCTGGGACTGTTTATCGGCAATTTATTGGGCGGCAAGCTGGCGGACCGCGCCCTGATGCCTTTGTTGTATGTCACTCTGGCGGGGCAGGCACTGGTGCTGTTCGTATTTTTCTTCGTCGTGGAAAGTCGCTTGGCGTCAGCGCTTTGCGTCTTGCTGATGGCTGGCTTCGGCTTTGCCAGCGTGTCGCCCATTCAGCGCCTGGTGATGGACAAGGCTCGGGCAGCCGGGGCACCGAACCTTGCTGCGTCCGTCAACATAGGCTTGTTCAATCTCGGCAACGCTATCGGAGCCTGGCTGGGCGGTTGGGTGATCGCGTTGGGATTCGGTTACGCGGCACCCAATTGGGTTGGAGGCATTCTGTCAACGTGCGCACTGGTGCTGGCCATCGCGTCCGGCTGGCTCACGGTTTCTCATGTTGCAAAACACAAAGCAGCCATGCCCTGCCCCGCGACTGCGGGTTGTCATCCGGGCAGCTGACGCCCGCTCGCTGACAATTGCGAGGGAGTGATTGGGCGACCTAGCCGAAATGCAGTTCTGCCAAAGTCTCACCTTCAAACGTGGAGGAAATCGTCAAGGTCCAGCCGAACCGCTCGCAAATTCGTCGAGTGATAAACAGACCCAGACCTTGTCCTCCGCCCTGTTTGCTCGAATCGCGCAACGCTCGGTTATAGCGTCGGGCGGCCTCGGCAACATCGAAGCCTCCCGTGCTGTTGAGGATCCTCAACGTGTTGACTGCCAGAGATATTTTGATAGGCCCTGCGCTGCTGTGCTCAGCCGCATTACGCAGCAAGTTGCTGACCACAATACGAACCATGGCTTCGGGACAATCAAGCACCACGGGCTGAAATTCACCCATCTCGAATGCCGCGCCGGTGCCCTGCAATAAATGCTCATGATCGTCGACCAGCGCCGCGGTCAGCCTGTCAAGTCGGGTGGTTTCAGCGCAAACCTTCGCCTCGGGCTCCCGGGACAGAAACAATAATGCCGACATGATTTCCGTCAGATTGCCTATTGTCGACTCGATGCGAGCCAACGGTCGATCGGCTTCTGCCGGCAGCTCATACAGTTTGATTACGTCGACCGCGCCTGCAATCACGGCGATGGGCGTGCGGAACTCATGGCTGGCGAGGTCCAGAAGGCTGCGCTCGCGTTCAATGAATCGCTCTACGCGGTCAAGGTGACGGTTGACGATGACGGCAATGTCGTGCAATTCGCTTAAAGCGAAATCGGTAGCGAGACGTTGGGACGGCTGCGCCGGGTCCAGATCGTCCATCCGTTGGGCCAGTGACTGGATCGGTCGCCTCAACGTGCGGTAGATCCAGACAATCGCGCCCACGATCATCAGGCTGCTTAATATCGCCATGAGCACGCTCAGCAGTGCGGTCATGTTTTGATAATTCTCCAGGTCTGTTATGTCTACCGACATAACAATGCGCCCCTCCCCGATCGGCGTTACCAGTACCGCATAACTGCGGTCGGTATCGTAGGCGTCCATCTGATGTTCATCGTGGTATCCGGGGTCGAGCAGCGCGAAGTAGTGCGGCATGTCCGCTGGCAAAACATGCCCGTGCAGATGCCAGCCCCGGACAATACCCGTCGATGAAAGATGTTTTTCCGGGACAGGTCGTCCATCAGACAAGTATTGGTCCGTACTCGACTGTAAAAGCTCACGCCAGATGGGATGAACGACCATCTGCTGGCTCAAGTTGCCCTGAATGGTCAGCACTGCCGCCAACGTGAGGCCGAACAAAATGAAAATCGCACTGATCTTGCGAGTCAAGCTACTGGCTGCCATCGAGAATCTCGCTGAGGGCGTGCTCATTCGTCGCAGGCTTGCAGACGATAACCGCTACCCGCGACGGTTTTTATCAGCTTGTGTGAAGCCTCTCCGTCCACGGCCTTACGCAGCATGTACATATGCGAACGCAGGGCATCGTTGTCCGGAACGTGGTCATCCCAGATAAGCGTTTCCAGTTCATCCCTACGCACTAAACCCGGGGACCTGCGCATCAGCAAAGCCAGTAAGGACCGTCGAACCGGAGTCATTGCGAGTGTTTTACCAGCCCTCGTCACTCTTAGGGTGTTCAGGTCGAACCGCAAGTCAGCCACTTCCAGTACCTGCGACTCAAGCAGCGCGCCGTTCACGCGTTGCGTGACAACTCTTAATCTTATTTCGAGCTCTGCAAGTGCAACCGGTTTAACCAGGTAATCGTCCGCGCCCGTCAAGAAACCCTGAATTTTGTCTTCAACCTGATCTTTGGCGGTGATGACGATCACCGGGATGCGAGACTTCAACTGACTGCGAAGCTTCGCCAACATGGTGATGCCATCCATGCGCGGCATCATCCAGTCCAGCACGATGACATCGTAGCGGTTGCTCGCCAGCAAACTGAGGCCGGTCTCACCATCCGGGGCCGCATCGGGGTTATGACCACAGGCCAGGAGGTAATCATAAATGTTGGCAGCCAAGGCAGCATTGTCTTCAATGATGAGAACGCTCAGCGCCTGTTTGACCATAGTGTCCATGCTCACGACTCGACGTATTTGCAGGAAGTCAGAGCCCGTATCGCAGCGCACATCAGCGAGCATCTGGTACGGGCTAGTTGCAGATCAAAAACCTCGCGATATCCCGAAAAACGCAGACATCGAGCCGTTTGTGTCCTCGTCTACCAAGGGGCTATCGGTGATTTTCCCTGGCAGGTGTTCGTAGGAAACGTTAGCGATGAACGCCCAGCGGTCCGCGAAGGGTCGGACGAAATCCAGACCTACGTGTTGCACCGTAGCACTGCCTGGGCGGTAATCGATTACGCCTCGGTCGACTTCGACAGGCAGCGTACCGTAATAGTAGTTCGCCAGTTTTTTCGACAGGAAGGAAATACCGACGTTAGGCGTGATGCTGTTTTTTCCCCACTGCATGGGGTAGCCATATTTCAACCCTGCTTCATAGCCATCGGTCGCGTTACTGATGTCGCCTTTGACGTCGAGTTCCAGCTGCCCCAGGTCCCCTGTCCACGTGGCCGCAATGCCGAGGTCAATCGCATCGTCGCGATCTTCGAGCAATGAGCGGTCGATGCCACGCTCTGCCAGTTCGCGCCTGCCGAAATCTGAACGATCGATGCCATCCATGCGTGCAGACAGTGTCGCATCGATGGCGAAGTCGTCACGCTTGAACAGATGCGCGCCCCCGGCTATTCCGCGCCAGAAAAAGCGCTCACTGTCATAGCTGATCAGAGGGAAAGGCGTTACTTGCGTGCCCTCACCAGCGTAGACGCCGCTTGATACAGCTGCGCCAAGCCCGAGGCCCCAGCGCGATTCCTGCGTTTGCCGGGTAGACACCGAAGTAGCGTCACTGCCGGAAATCTCGGCTTTGGCCATGCCGGAAACGGCACACAGCATGACGGACAAGATCAGAGAAGGCTTCATTGCAGCACCATGAATTCATTTGAGTGGAGTTGTGCGCCGTGCGCAGTGCTAACGCTGAACCACGGCTGTCGTCGAAATGTCGCTGAGCGTCTCTCAGCGCTTATTTAACGGGGCTGACTGCAAACCACGTCGGTGGTGATCGAGCCAAGGTAATTACTTGAATAGCGCACGGTATTACCCGGTCGCAGATAGAGGCCTTTTTTCACTTCGCGCGCCAGGTAGTCCTCGATGACACCGAGCTGTTGATCCCGGTTACTGGCGCCCATGAGTTGGTTGATAACGTCCGGGCCGGGCTCTTTGAACACCACGCCATCACCCGTACCTGTAAGCACTGCGCTACCTGTGCCGATTGCCGGGCGATCGACCATGGGGATACGGCCGCCTTGATATGACCAGGTGCGGGTCGTCGCTTGATCAAGTGTTTCCTGCACGATAGTGCGAAGGTCTTTGATCATATCGCCCGCTTTCGCGTGTTGACGTCGTTCGCCATCAACATAAGTTTCAATGACGACATCGGCGAGAAAGGCTTTCCAGTCTTTGGGAACTACCAGAAACGGGCCCGTGGGAAAACGGTCGCTTCCGCTTTTCGCATCGGGGAAACCGTCCCCGGAGGCGACGTCCTTCAAGTTGATATTTCTGACCAGTGTCGCGCGATCACTGAAGTCCCCGCAGATGAAGAAGCCCTTGCGTGCTTCGTCGAAGTCCGCTGCGGATTTAAGCTCGCGGTCGAACCGTGCGCACACTTCAACCTCGTAATCCATCAAGGCGCCGGCTGCGGCGGTGATCTTTGAACGGGGACCGCCGGCAGGCGAAATCTTGGGGAACAGAAAAGCCTCGTCTACGCCTACTTCCTCGCCATGCTCTGGATAATTCGTGCCTGCCGCGATATGCGCCACACCCCGTGGGCCTACACCCATCAGCCGTATCAGCGGGTGCACTTGCGTCTGTGACGATTGGCCTGCCAGCGCGTCGAGTTGCGTGGTGCTGAAACGGTTGATGACATCGAATGCATCAGCGCTATGAAGACCGGACAGTTCGCTCAAGTCGATTGCCGTGACGCTGGTTTCGGACAACGTGATGACCAGCAGAGTACTGACGGCGTTGCCTCTGCGCACTTGTGCAAAGGTGTGGGCTGTCTGCACCGGCGCCAGCATCGGTTTGGCCGCCGCCGCGTTGATGGAAAGCGCAGCTGTGCTTTCGGCGACGGGAATGGCTGTCGCTAATATCAGTGCCAGAACGGGTACGACAGTTCGGATTGGAGGCATGCGGGAGGCTCGGAATGGCGGTTTGGGAGTGCCTATTCTGGTGGCCTTGTGTCGTTGGATTGTCGTCGAGCCATCCCGACCGACCTCGCGCCAATGAACTGAGCGCCAGGATAGCCCCGACTCCAAGTCTTACCCCAACGCCTTGCGTCGATGGGCGCCCGAATCATCTGCCCTATCAATGCATTCCCATGACCGCCCCTCGTAACGTCGCCCACGAACAAATACAGCAAGAGAAAAAGAATCACGGCGAAGAAATTACGCCGAATGCCGAGCACACGCCCCAGCCTGGTATGAAGCCAGCGCTTGAAGACGAAAATGACAAACAAGCCGAGCAATACACTGACTGAACTGGAATTTGTCATCTGGCGGTGCTGGCTGAAGTCAACAATGGCTGCTTTTACCGATTTCTCCCACTGATTAGCTGGGTCGCTGGCTGCGATACAACGCAACTGTTGAAGGAATTTGAGTACACGACGGGACAGCATCAGTCGGGCCGCGCCCCTGTTACCGAGGCCAACGGCCAGTGCCCATTACCGAAGCCCGGACCAGACCTGGCAGCGCAACCGTCAGTGCAAATGCGCACTGCCCGTGGGGTCGTCCAGTTGAATGACGTTTCCCTTACTCCAGGCATCGGCCCCCGCGTCGATATCAGGTGCAGGGATGTCAGCTCGCGCCTTCTTCTTCTCCGAGCTGTTTATGCCAAATCTGTTATCCCGTTCCCTGACCATTTTCGGGTCGGCCTGGCCATCGGCAGTGAATCCCATCATCAGTTGAGGAACACCCAAAGGCAGCTCTTTATTCAGGTCGGTGTGCCACGTATGCCATGTCTTGCCATAGGTATTAACGAGCTTTTCCATGAGCGCATGTTCGGCAACTTCTGGAATCCCGGGCGCAATTAATTGACCCGACTTCACCTCATGAACATGGCTGTGCCACAGCGCCTTTTCCGCACCGGGCAATCTGGCGAACAGTTGCTTGCTGATGATGTATTCCACTCCCATCAACTTGGCGTCCTTGCGATTGCCGTCGTAGATCACGCACTGGATGACCTCTTCGTTCAGGATCGAACAATAGTGGTGAGCTTCCATCTGCACGTCGCGGTGCCCGTTGTAGAAATGAAATCCATCGAGGTAGGCGTTGAGCGCTTCGATCGGCGGGCGCGATTGAAGCAGCGCTGCGCCCGCCTCCAGCGTTTTGGTGCTGGAAGTCTTCGCCTCGCCCGGTGCAAGCACCTTCGACGCCGTATTGTTGCCCGCGCACGCAGTCAGCAACCCGATGACGGCGAACGTTATCACTGTTCTGGACGCGATCTGATAATCAGCTTTGAACTTGATCTCTTTCATTGCCCTGACTTCCTTCCATTGGCGATGCAGTCACCATTGGACAGTGGAAGCGCCGATGAGATCAAAAAAACGCTCGGGGCAGGCTCATCCACACGTAGCCCAGACTCGCGGAATAAAGGAAAGCCAGGTTGAATGACCGGTACCGACCGAGCAAGCTCAGGAAAGAACCCGTCATTCACGCAAATGCGTTCGCCCGAGGAGGGAAACCCTGCCTCCCCGCGTATCGCGGTTTTCCAGGCGAACGCCCATGCATGTAAACATCAATTGCCCTGGCCGCAGCTCTGGGAGTAGGAGCCATAGTCGAACGCCTGAGTTGCACCAGCCGAATCAAGGTAAGTCAGCCGAGTCTGGACGATCCCGCAGCCGGAGGCCGATGCCTCTTTAATCGACAGTACTTTGGCAATGTCCAGATGATCGCCGTACATGTAAGCGGCAGGTTTGACTTCGTTCTGAGCGTTCGCTGCGACTGCGCTCACGCTGAGCAGGGCAAACAATGAAGCGAGGCTGAGGTTCTTCCAGTTCATGACATATCTCCGAACGTTGAGGGCATTTGCGAGACGGGATGTGCTGTCTCGTTGGTTCCCATTTAACGGCCGTCAGGTATCCCGGATGTGTCACTCAGGGCTTCGAAATAAACATTACGTATCGACAGGCAGCCTGGATACACAGCGATACATTTCGAGCTGGGCGCTTTTTTTCAGTGTGAGTTGAAAGGGCTGATCCCCTATCTGCAGAAACGGAGAAAGGCGGGGTTTGTCGTCAGGGTTTGGCTTGATGCGCCTCGCCAACATGCGCATCCATCGGCTTCGTCTCCGGCACAATAAAACTCACCACTGTACTGGTGAGGATCTTGTGAGTCGGGTCAGCCACCTCCAGCAACACTTTGTGAGCGCCCGGCGTCAGCCCGACCAGAATAATCGGGTCTTCACTGGTGTGGGCCCATGTTCCCTTCCAGTCATCGACGGTCACATGCAGGTGGCCGAGACGCGGTGATACCTCCTGCGCCTCTTTGCCAAACACCGGAATGATCCTGGCGTGCTCGGCTCGATACTGAATAATGACAACACCACGAGCGAGCGGCGCGGCCAGCGGTGGATAGGCAATAAGTCGGGGCGCTGTTTCGGATTCCAGCGGGAGAATGGGCGGCGGGCTGTTATCGGCGAACCCCTGCCCGGACGCCGCCATAAACAGAACGAAGCCCAAAGCTGGAACTGATGGATTTCCGAGAGCAAGGCGCATGGAATTTTCCTCCCGAGTGATCCTCTTAAGGCTAGATCAAACCGGGCCGTTGTCTACGCCTGCCAATGGGTTTTGGCCACTCGAAACGGCCTAGCAACCAAGGGCATCTGCCGCTTCCGTGAGGGAGTCTACGATCACATCCCAATCCTGTTCAGCCTTCAGGTCAGATGTCTGGCCTGGCCCATGTTCGGTCGGGCGCCGAACAAACACCGTTTTGAGCCCAATAGCACTGGCGGCGGCCAGATCGGAATTGTGCGCAGCCACCATCGCGATTTGCGCCGGTGCCAGGCCCACGGCCTTTGCAGACTTCAAGTAAGTTTGCGGCTGAGGTTTATAGGTTCCGGCGATCTCCGCGCCGAGGATCACATCCCAAGGCAAACCGCCGAATTTCGCGAGATTGAGCATGCCGGCAATGTGCCCGTTCGACAGCGCACCGATCGAGAATTTGCCCTTCAGTCGCGTTAGTGCAGTGACGGAGTCAGGCCAAGGGTCGAGCCTCTCCCATGCCTTGTTGAGGTCTACCAGTTCGGCGTTTGTAATTCCGCCAAAATCGGCGTCGTGCCTGGCCAGCACGGATTCCAGATTTTCCCGGTTCAGAACATCGAGCGTCACGAACGGCCGCTCTCCAGAGCGCACGCGTTGCATGGAGGGTTGATAGAGCCCTCGCCACTGATCGGCGAAGTCGAGGGGGTCAACGTTCAGACCATGACGCTGAAGAAATGGAGCCGCGGCTCGGGCGACACCGCTCCGCCAGTCCACGACGGTTCCGAACACGTCGAAACCGAGAAAACTTACCTCGTGCAGGTTGGTCATGCGGTTGCTCCTGAAATAAGACGTGTGATTTTTCAACCCACTCAATTGGAGAATCCTCGCCCACCAAGCGGGCAATGCATCGAATCCGTAGTAAGGCACATCGACCGCTATTTTGTACTGACCTCGGGGCACGCCATTTCATTTCATCGGTAGCCGATTAGAAACTCATTTAAGGGACTTGTGCTTCACGTATTATGGTATACCATCATACGCACAGACACCTTTCACCCGATACGGAGCAGCTCATGAGTTTCGAAATTCGCAAGATCGTCAGCTATGTCGAAGAAACCTTCATCGAAGGCGGCAAAGCCACCGATAAGCCAGTGACTATGGTCGGCCTGGCCGTTGTCATGAAAAATCCTTGGGTAGGCAATGGCTTCGTCGAAGACCTGAAACCACAGATCAGAGCCAACTGCTCCGATCTCGGCGCGATGATGGTCGAGCGTCTGGTGAGCATCATTGGCGGCGCCGAAAAAATCGAAGCGTATGGCAAAGCTGCCGTCGTTGGCGCAGACGGCGAGATCGAACATGCCTCCGCCGTGATTCACACCTTGCGTTTCGGCAATCACTACCGTGAAGCGGTCAAGGCCAAGAGCTATCTGAGCTTTACCAACAAGCGCGGTGGGCCGGGCAGCTCGATTCAGATTCCGATGATGCATAAGGACGACGAAGGTCTGCGTTCGCACTACATCACCCTGGAAATGAAGATCGAAGATGCGCCCCGCGCCGACGAAATCGTCGTGGTATTGGGCTGCGCCGATGGCGGTCGCCTGCATCCTCGCATTGGTAACCGCTACATCGATCTGGAAGAACTGGCCGCTGAAAAAGCCCAGTAATTCTGCCGAGTACCAAAACAAAAAGGCATGCAGGAGCGCTCCATGATTCGGCTCACCGCTGAACGCACCCCGGCTGGCACCAGTTACCTGGCGACCGGCCAAGGCCAGCCCGTGGTCTTGATCCACGGCGTGGGCCTGAACAAAGAAATGTGGGGCGGCCAAATCGTTGGCCTGGCCACCAAATACCGTGTGGTTGCCTACGATATGCTCGGCCACGGTGCCAGCCCGCGTCCTGAAAGCGGTACACCGCTGCTGGGCTACGCCGACCAGTTGCTGGAATTGCTCGACCACCTGCAATTGCCTCAAGCGACGGTGATCGGCTTCTCCATGGGTGGCCTTGTCGCCAGAGCATTTGCGTTGCACTACCCGCAACGCCTGCAAGGCCTGGTGGTACTCAACAGCGTGTTCAACCGCAGTCCCGAACAGCGCGCCGGGGTCATTGCCCGCACCGCTCAAGCGGCCGAACACGGCCCGGATGCGAATGCGGAAGCGGCGCTCTCCCGCTGGTTCAGCCGCGAGTATCAGGCCGCCAACCCGGCGCAGATTGCCGCGCTGCGCCAAACGCTGGCGGACAACGACCCGCAGGGCTATTTGACCACTTACGAGCTGTTCGCCACACAAGACATGTACCGCGCCGAGGACCTGGGCAGTATTCAAGCGCCGACCCTCGTCGCCACGGGCGAGCTGGACCCCGGATCAACACCGCAAATGGCCAGACAGCTGGCCGCGCAAATCCCCGGAGCCACCGTTGCCGTGCTCGCCGAGCAACGGCATATGATGCCCGTAGAATCGCCGCGCCTGGTCAACCAGCTGCTGCTGGAATTCCTCGACACTGCGCACTCCCGACCCACCCAGATAAAGGGGATCGTTGCATGACGCTCGCACGCTTCCAGATGTGCATTGGCGGTGAATGGGTTGACGCCCTCTCCGGCAAGACTTTCGACAGCCTCAACCCGGCGCTTGCCGAACCGTGGGCGCAACTGCCCGATGCCGACGAAGCCGATGTGGAGCGCGCCGTACAGGCGGCGCAAACGGCTTTCGACAGCCCTGCCTGGCGCGGATTAACGGCCACCGCACGCGGCAAGCTGCTGCGCCGACTTGGCGACCTGATTGCCGAAAACAAGGAGCAACTGGCGCAACTGGAAAGCCGCGACAACGGCAAGCTCATTCGCGAAACCCGTGGTCAGGTCAGCTATCTCCCGGAGTTCTTCCACTACACCGCAGGCCTCGCCGACAAGCTCGAAGGCGGCACTCTGCCGCTGGACAAGCCGGATCTGTTCGCCTACACCGTGCACGAAGCCATGGGCGTGGTCGCCGCGATCATTCCCTGGAACAGCCCTCTGTACCTGACCGCGATCAAGCTGGCCCCGGCCCTGGCCGCTGGCAATACCATCGTGATCAAACCTTCGGAGCACGCTTCGGCGACCATTCTCGAGCTGGCGCGTCTGGCACTTGAGGCCGGCATTCCGCCCGGCGTGGTCAACGTCGTCACGGGTTATGGGCCGAGCACCGGCGCCGCCCTCACCCGCCACCCGCTGGTCCGCAAAATCGCCTTCACCGGCGGCGCGGCGACCGCGCGACATGTCGTGCGCAGCAGCGCCGAAAACTTCGCCAGGCTGTCGCTGGAACTGGGTGGCAAGTCACCCAATATTATTTTCGCCGATGCCCACCTCGACAGTGCAATCAACGGCGCGATTGCCGGCATCTACGCTGCCTCTGGCCAAAGTTGCGTGTCGGGCTCGCGCCTGCTGGTTCAGGACGAAATTTACGATGAGTTTGTCGAACGGCTGATCGAACGGGCCAAACGCATCCGCATTGGCAACCCGCAGGAAGACAGCAGCGAAATGGGCCCCATGGCCACTGCGCAACAGCTGGCAGTCGTCGAAGGTCTGGTCGCTGATGCTATCGCCGAAGGGGCGCACCTGCGACTGGGTGGCAAACGCCCGCAGGGTTTGGGCGAAGGCTGGTTCTACGAACCCACGCTGTTCGAGTGCGACCGCAATTCGATGAAAATCATGCAGGAAGAAGTGTTTGGCCCGGTCGCCTCGGTCATCCGCTTCAAGGATGAAGCCGAGGCGCTGGCGATTGCCAATGACTCGCAATTTGGCCTCGCTGCAGGCATCTGGACCCGCGACCTGGGGCGTGCACATCGCCTCGCCCGGGACGTGCGTTCGGGGATCATCTGGGTTAACACCTACCGCGCGGTCTCGGCCATGGCGCCGATCGGCGGCTTCAAGAACAGCGGCTATGGACGCGAGAGCGGCATCGATTCGGTGCTGGCCTACACCGAGTTGAAGACGGTGTGGATCAATCTGTCCCAGGCGCCCATGCCTGATCCGTTTGTGATGCGTTAGGAGAATTTTGAAATGATCGAACCCGGCATTTACAAAGACGTCATGAGCTCCTTTCCATCAGGGGTAACGGTAGTCACCACACTCGACCCGGAAGGCGGCATCGTCGGCATCACTGCCAGCGCCTTCAGTGCGCTGTCGATTGACCCCGCGCTGGTGTTGTTCTGCCCCAACTACGCCTCGGACACGTACCCGATCCTGCGCGACAGCAAGCGGTTTGCGATTCACCTGCTATCCGCTGACCAGACAGCCGAAGCCTATGCCTTCGCCAGTAAAGGCAAGGACAAAGCCAAGGCCATCGAGTGGCACCTGAGCGAGTTGGGCAACCCGTTGCTGGCCAAGGCGACGGCGATCATCGAGTGCGAACTGTGGCGCGAATACGACGGCGGCGATCACGCGATCATCGTTGGCGCAGTGAAAAACCTGATCCTGCCCGAGCAGCCGGTGACGCCGATGATCTACCACAAAGGCAAGCTGGGCGCCCTGCCCGTCCTGACCTGACCAACCCAAAAACTGTAGGAGCGAGCCTGCTCGCGATGCGGTGCACCCGTCATGATTGATGCTGAATGTACCCCAGCCATCGCGAGCAGGCTCGCTCCCACAGGTGATCTACCTAAAACTCCAGGAGCCAGCATGAGTCCAGCAGCCTCACTACTGTTCCGCCAGCAGGCCTACATCGATGGCCAATGGCTCGATGCCGCCGATGGCGCCAGTCAGGAAATCTTCAATCCGGCGAACGGCGAATTCATCGGACGGGTGCCAAACCTTGGCGCGAAGGAAGCAAAACAAGCCATCGCGGCCGCTGACAAAGCATGGCCAGCGTGGCGCGCATTGACCGCCAAGGAACGCAGCCAGATTCTCAAGCGCTGGCATGCGCTGATGCTCGAGAACTCCGACGCGCTGGCAGAAATCCTCACCCTCGAACAAGGCAAGCCGCTGGCGGAAGCCAAGGGGGAAATTCTCTACGCGGCGAGCTTCATCGAGTGGTTCGCCGAAGAGGCCAAGCGCATCTACGGCGACACCATACCGAGCCACAAAAGCGATGCACGCATTGTGGTCAGCAAAGAGCCCATCGGCGTCGTTGCGGCCATTACACCGTGGAATTTTCCGGCAGCGATGATTACCCGCAAGGCCGGCCCGGCGCTGGCCGCTGGTTGCCCTTGCATTGTCAAACCCGCGCCCGAAACGCCATTCTCGGCGCTGGCCATGGCCGCTCTGGCCGAGCAGGCCGGCATCCCGCCGGGTATTTTCAATGTCATCACTGGCGACGCCATCGCCATTGGCGCCGAGCTGACGTCAAGTCCTTTGGTGCGCAAGCTGTCGTTCACCGGCTCCACGGCGATCGGCAAATTGCTCATGGCGCAGTGCGCACCGACGCTGAAAAAAGTCTCGCTGGAGCTCGGCGGCAATGCGCCCTTTATCGTTTTCGATGACGCCAATCTGGAGCGCGCCGTCGAAGGGGCGATGATCGCCAAGTTTCGCAACGCCGGGCAGACGTGCGTGTGCGTCAATCGCTTTCTGGTGCAGGCCGGCATCCACGACGCGTTTGTAGCGCGACTGGCCGAACGCGTGGCCGAACTCAAGGTGGGCAGCGGCTTCGAGCAAGGCATCAATCAGGGCCCTTTGATCAATGAGCGCGCCGTGGCCAAAGTCGAAGACCACGTGCAGGACGCCTTGAGCCAGGGCGCGCAATTGCTCTGCGGCGGCGAGCGTCATGCATTGGGCCACGGGTTCTTCCAGCCGACCGTCCTGGCCGGCGTAACCCTGGCGATGAAAGTCGCCCGGGATGAAACCTTCGGTCCGCTGGCCGCCGTGTTCCGCTTCGACACCGAAGCCGAAGCCGTTCACATGGCCAACGACACCGAATTCGGCCTCGCCGCCTATTGCTACACCCGTGATCTGGGTCGCGCATGGCGCATGAGTGAAGCACTCGAATACGGCATGGTCGGCATTAACGAAGGGTTGATCTCCACGGAAGTTGCCCCCTTTGGCGGGATCAAATCTTCGGGTCTCGGCCGTGAAGGCTCCAAGTACGGCATCGAAGATTACCTGGAACTCAAATACACCCTGATGGGTGGGCTGGACGACTTCGGGAGCACGCCGCGATGAGTACCGACAAGTACGAAAACGGCTTGCAGATCCGCACTCAGGTGTTGGGCGAAGCCTACGTGAAACGCTCGATCGAGAACGCCGACGACTTCACCCGCCCGCTTCAGGAAATGGTCACCGAATACTGCTGGGGGCATGTCTGGGGCCGGGAGGGTTTGTCGCTTAAAGAGCGCAGCATGATAAACTTGGCCATGATTTCGGCCCTCAATCGGCCGCACGAGCTCAAGCTGCATGTACGTGGTGCCTTGCGTAACGGGCTGAGTCGTGAACAAATACGCGAAATTCTGCTTCAGGTCGGTATTTATTGCGGCGTTCCCGCGGCCGTCGACAGCTTCCGGCTCGCCCGTGAAGCGTTCGCCGAAGCCGATGCCGAGGCCTCCAGTTAACCTTTGGCTGTTGATTGACTGAGCACGATGATCCACGGATCGAAGTGCTCTTTTTGCATGGACAGCCACACTCAGAGCGGACCCCATGAAACGCCTGCCACTCGACGACAGCTTCAAGGTCAATCGCAATCCCGTTACCCTGCGCGAAATCGTGCTGGACAAGCTGCGCACCGCCATCATGAACTTCCAGCTGTTGCCGGGAGACCGTTTGGTCGAACGCGATCTGTGCGATCGTCTTGGCGTCAGCCGCACCTCGGTTCGCGAAGCATTGCGTCACCTGGAGTCCGAAGGCCTGGTGGAATTCGCCGATGCCAAGGGCCCGCGCGTGGCGATCATAACCCTCGCCGATGCCGTCGACATCTACGAGCTGCGGTGTGTCCTCGAAGGATTGATCGTTCAGCTGTTCACCCTGCGCGCCAAGGCGAAGGACATCAAGGCCTTGGAAAAAGCCCTTGCAGAGAACCGCAAGGCGCTCAAAGAAGGGGAACTGCAACAGGTCATCGACTCGGTACAAGGCTTTTACGACGTCTTGCTCGAAGGCTCGGGCAACCACGTGGCGGCCACCCAACTGCGTCAGTTGCAGGCACGCATCAGCTACCTGCGAGCGACTTCGGTGTCCCAGGAAAATCGCCGTGGCGCCAGTAACCAGGAAATGGAACGCATGGTGGAAGCGATCAAGAGCGGTGATGCTTTGGCCGCACATCAGGCGTGCGTCGATCACGTTCGGGCTGCCGCCGCCGTCGCCCTCGATTACCTCAAGCGCAAGCAGGAAGAAACCGGCGAACTGCCGCTGATCACCCTGCCCATCGCCCTCAAAGAACCGCGCATAGGTCGCTAATCATGTTCAGCCCGAGCTTTTGTCCAAAGTGTGGCGGCGCTGACCTCAATCAGCAGCTGCCACCGGGCGATACGCACGAGCGACTGATGTGTCGAGGTTGTGGCTACATCCATTACATCAATCCGAAAATCATTGCCGGCTGCATCATTGAGCAGGACGGCAAATACCTGCTCTGCCAACGTGCAATCCCACCGCGTCCCGGCACCTGGACGCTGCCGGCAGGCTTCATGGAAGGTGGTGAGACCACCGAGCAGGCGGCGCTACGCGAAGTGTGGGAAGAAAGCGGTGTCCGTGCGGAAATTCTTTCGCCCTACTCGATTTTCAGCGTGCCGAAAATCAGCGAGGTGTACATCATCTTCCGCGCCATCGCGCTGGAGATCACCGGGCAATACGGGCTGGAGACGCTCGATTACAAATTCTTCGCGCCTGAGGATATTCCTTGGGAGAGCATTTACTACCCGGCGATCCGGCAGATTCTGGAGCGGTATATCGAGGAGCGGCAGGCGGGGGTTTACGGGATTTATATCGGCAATGATGACACCGGGAAGATTCACTTTATCCGCTAGCCGTGTATTTGTAGGAGCTGGCTTGCCAGCGATGGCGCCCTGCAGTTGACTGCGATCCATCTGCGAATGATGAGTCGCCTGTCAGGCAGCCATCGCTGGCAAGCCAGCTCCTACAATTGCTTCGGGCGCCACCCCCGGCCGTGCTCAAACCGGCGCCACGCCCTCTACGATAATGATCTGCGCCTGTGCCACACCTTCGCGATGGCGCTTGGCCTCCTGGTACTCATTTGACCGGTAACACGCGAGCGCCTGCTCGTAGGAATCAAACTCGATCACCACATTACGTTGCGCCTCAGGCCCTCCCTCCAACGCTTCGCTGCGCCCGCCCCGAGCCAACATCCGTCCGCCGTACAACGTGAAAGCCGCAGGCGCCCGCTGGGTGTATTGGCTGTATTGATCGGCATCCGCGACATCGACATGAGCAATCCAGTACGCCTTCATAGTGACCTCTCAGTGATTTCTGTATTATGGTATACCACATAATATCTCCATCAAACACTGAGAATCCGCACATGGCCTTCAACAGTATCGAACAAATAATCGAAGATTATCGTCAAGGCAGAATGGTCCTGCTGGTCGATGACGAAGATCGAGAAAACGAAGGCGACCTCCTGCTGGCTGCCGACTGCTGCACCGCGCAAGCGATCAGTTTCATGGCCCGCGAGGCGCGCGGCCTCATCTGCCTGACCCTGACCGATGAACATTGCCAACGCCTGGGACTGGAACAGATGGTGCCGAGCAACGGCAGCGTGTTCAGTACCGCCTTCACCGTGTCGATCGAAGCGGCGGTCGGCGTCACCACTGGCATTTCCGCTGCAGATCGCGCGCGCACCGTGGCTGCCGCTGTTGCCACCGGAGCCGGCCCCGCGGACATCGTGCAACCGGGCCACATCTTCCCTCTGCGGGCCAAGGAAGGTGGCGTGCTGACCCGCGCCGGACACACCGAGGCCGGTAGCGATTTGGCCCGTCTGGCCGGATTCACCCCCGCGTCGGTAATCGTCGAAGTCATGAATGACGACGGCACGATGGCCCGCCGCCCCGACCTGGAAATCTTCGCGCGCAAGCACGGCATCAAGATCGGCACCATCGCCGACCTGATCCACTATCGCCTGAGCACCGAACACACCGTGGCACGCATCGGCGAGCGCGACTTGCCCACGGTGCATGGCACCTTTCGTCTGGTGACCTTTGAGGATCGCATCGAAGGCGGCGTACACATGGCAATGGTAATGGGTGAACTGCGCCGCGATGAACCGACGCTGGTGCGCGTGCATGTCATTGACCCACTGCGCGATCTGGTCGGTGCCGAATACAGCGGGCCGTCGAACTGGACGCTGTGGGCCGCACTTCAACGGGTAGCTGAAGAAGGCCGCGGCGTGGTGGTGGTGCTCGCCAATCACGAATCCTCGCAGGCCTTGCTGGAACGGATCCCGCAACTGACCCAACCACCGCGTCAATTCAGCCGTTCGCAGTCACGGATCTATTCTGAAGTGGGCACCGGCGCGCAAATCCTGCAAGACCTGGGGGTGCGCAAGCTACGTCATCTGGGTCCTCCGCTGAAATATGCAGGCTTGACCGGCTACGACCTGGAAGTGGTGGAGAGCATACCGTTCAGCCAACAGTGACGAAGCGCTTGTGGCCAGGAGCTTACTCCCGCTGGGGCGCGCAGGATCCCGGACCGGAGACCGGGACGTCGTGAGCGAACCTAGGGCCGCTTCGCGTCCAGCGGGAGCAAGCTCCCTCGCCACAGAAGGCATCCGCGAAGCATCAAAACGCGATTTTTGGCAGATAGCCGGTAAGGCGAAACGCTTGCACAAAGTTTGGAATACCATAATATGATATTCCATAGACCGGACGACCGTAACAGGCTAGACGGACCTACTGCTCCCGATAGGCGGGCACTCCAAGCCCCGCTCATAAACACAACAATGAGGGCGTGAAAATGGTGTTGAACAAACGTGCTACCGCGATTCTTTTTGCGGGACTGCTCAGCGTGACCAGCCAGGCGTTGATGGCTGCCGAAAGCGTGAACTTCGTCAGTTGGGGCGGCAGCACCCAGGACGCGCAGAAGCAGGCCTGGGCCGACCCGTTCAGCAAGGCCAGCGGCATCACCGTGGTGCAGGACGGTCCTACTGACTACGGCAAACTCAAAGCCATGGTCGAGAGCGGCAACGTGCAGTGGGACGTGGTCGATGTCGAAGCCGACTTCGCCTTGCGCGCCGCCGCTGAAGGCTTGCTCGAACCGCTCGATTTCTCGGTGATCCAGCGTGACAAGATCGACCCGCGTTTTGTGACGGATCACGGCGTCGGCTCGTTCTTCTTCTCCTTTGTCCTCGGCTTCAACGAGGGCAAGCTCGGCGCCAAGAAGCCCGAAGACTGGTCCGCGCTGTTCGACACCAAAACCTACCCCGGCAAACGCGCACTCTACAAATGGCCAAGCCCAGGCGTGCTCGAACTGGCGCTGCTGGCTGATGGTGTAGCTGCCGACAAGCTCTACCCGCTGGACCTGGACCGCGCCTTCAAAAAACTCGACACCATCAAGAAAAATATCGTCTGGTGGGGCGGCGGTGCCCAGTCGCAGCAGTTGCTTGCCTCGGGCGAAGTCAGCATGGGCCAGTTCTGGAACGGTCGAATCCACGCCCTGCAAGAGGATGGCGCCCCGGTCGGCGTGAGCTGGAAACAGAACCTGGTCATGGCCGACATTCTGGTCATCCCCAAAGGCTCGAAAAACAAAGCGGCCGCGATGAAGTTTCTGGCCAACGCGAGCAGCGCCAAAGGGCAAGCTGATTTCTCCAACCTGACCGCCTACGCCCCGGTTAACGTCGACAGTATCGCCCGCCTAGATTCGGTGCTGGCGCCCAACCTGCCGACAGCTTATGCCAAGGATCAAATCACTCTCGACTTCGCGTACTGGGCCAAGAACGGTCCGGCCATCGCGACACGGTGGAACGAATGGCTGGTCAAATGAAAGTGACGGCAACCACGTCCCGTCAATCCACACCGACCGGGGGCGCCGCGAGCGCTGCCGGGGCGGTTCCTGGCCTGGTGAAAGTCGCCTCGCAAGCGCCTTCATTGACCCAGCGCTGGCGTGGCGCAAGTAACCTGATTCCTGCCCTGCTGTTCCTCGGCCTGTTCTTTCTGGCGCCATTGATCGGCCTGTTGCTGCGCGGTGTGCTCGAGCCCGTTCCGGGGCTGGGCAATTACGAGCAGCTGTTCGCCAACTCGGCGTACGCGCGGGTATTGCTCAACACCTTTTCGGTGGCCGGGCTGGTAACACTGTTCAGTCTGCTGCTGGGCTTTCCGCTGGCCTGGGCGATCACGCTGGTACCACGCGGCTGGGGCCGCTGGATCCTCAGTATCGTGCTGTTGTCGATGTGGACCAGCCTCCTCGCCCGCACCTATTCCTGGCTGGTATTGCTGCAAGCCTCCGGGGTGATCAACAAGGCGCTGATGGCGATGGGCATCATCGATCAACCGCTGGAAATGGTGCACAACCTGACCGGCGTAGTGATCGGTATGAGCTACATCATGATCCCGTTCATCGTGTTGCCGTTGCAGGCGACCATGCAGGCCATTGACCCGATGATCCTGCAAGCAGGCTCGATCTGTGGTGCCAGCCCGTGGACCAATTTCTTCCGGGTGTTTTTGCCGCTGTGCCGGCCAGGACTGTTCTCCGGTGGCTTGATGGTGTTCGTGATGTCGCTTGGTTACTACGTCACCCCGGCGCTGCTCGGCGGTGCGCAGAACATGATGCTGCCCGAGTTCATCATTCAGCAGGTGCAGTCGTTCCTCAACTGGGGACTGGCGAGCGCCGGTGCCGCGCTGCTGATCGTGATCACCCTGGTGCTGTTCTACTTCTACCTGAAGCTTCAGCCGGAATCCCCGGTTGGCGCCAGTAACGCGAGGTAAACCGTCATGCTCCTGACCCCTAATGCCATGAGCCCCCGGATGCGTTTCGGCCTGTATTTCACGACGGGACTGATCGCGCTGTTCCTGTTGTTGCCGATCGTTTTCATCGTCCTGCTTTCATTCGGTTCTTCGCAGTGGCTGGTCTTCCCGCCACCGGGCTGGACGCTGAAGTGGTATGGCCAGTTCTTCTCCAATCCGGACTGGATGAATGCCGCGATCGCCAGCCTCAAGGTCGCCGTACTGACCACGTTCTTCGCCGTGGCGCTGGGCCTGCCTACTGCTTTCGCGTTGGTCCGCGGACGCTTCCCAGGGCGGGAAATGCTCTACGGATTGTTCACCCTGCCGATGATCGTGCCGCTGGTGATTATCGCGGTCGCCGTGTATGCGCTGTTTCTCAAACTGGGGTACACCGGGACGATGTTTGCGTTTGTGGTCAGCCACGTCATTGTCGCGCTGCCGTTCACCATCATCTCGATCATCAACTCGCTGAAGCTGTTCGATCAGTCGATCGAAGATGCTGCGGTGATCTGCGGTGCCTCGCGCCTGCAAGCGGTATTCAAGGTGACGTTTCCGGCGATTCGCCCGGGGATGGTTGCCGGTGCGCTGTTTGTGTTTCTGGTCTCCTGGGACGAAGTGGTGCTGAGCGTGATGATGGCCAGCCCGACCCTGCAAACCCTTCCCGTGAAAATGTGGACCACTCTGCGCCAGGACCTGACGCCCGTGATCGCCGTCGCGTCGACGCTGCTGATCGGCCTCTCGGTATTGGTCATGGTCATCGCCGCCGCCGTTCGCCGGCGCAACCCAATCAGCGCTTGAGCGCCAGGAGAACGACATGAGTGCCGTCATCAAAGATCCCGCGCAGCAAACCGACCAACCCTTGGTGAGCCTGCGCAATCTGAACAAGTACTACGGCGACTTCGCGGCCGTGGACGACATTTCGCTGGACATCAAGGATGGTGAATTCCTGACCTTCCTCGGCTCCAGCGGTTCGGGTAAGAGTACCACGCTGTCGATGCTCGCCGGGTTCGAAACCCCGAGCAGCGGCGAGATCCTGGTCAACGGCCAATCGTTGGTCAACGTGCCGCCGCACAAGCGCGACATCGGAATGGTGTTCCAGCGTTACTCGCTGTTCCCTCACCTGTCAGTGCGCGACAACATCGCGTTCCCGCTGGCGATTCGCAAACTGGCCAGCGCCGAGCGTGAACGTCGGGTCGACGCGATGCTCAAGCTGGTGCAGCTCGAGCAATTTGCTCATCGGCGCCCTTCGCAACTGTCCGGCGGCCAACAACAGCGCGTCGCCATCGCGCGGGCGCTGGTGTACGAACCACGCATTCTGCTGATGGATGAACCGCTCGGCGCGCTGGATAAAAAGCTGCGTGAAGACTTGCAGGATGAACTCCGCCAACTGCATCGACGTCTGGGCATCACCATTGTTTACGTGACCCACGATCAGGAAGAAGCCATGCGCCTGTCGCAAAGGATCGCGATTTTCAGCCATGGAAAAATCGTCGGCCTGGGCAGTGGCTTTGACCTGTACCAGAATCCGCCGAATGCGTTTGTCGCGTCCTTCCTCGGCAACTCGAATTTCCTCAAGCTCAAGGCCCAGGGCAATGCCGTCGCAACATTCGAGAACCAATCGCTGTCGATTCGCCTGACCTCCGGGCTCCAAACAGATCAGGATGTCTTGCTGATGGTCCGGCCGGAAAAAGCCTTGGCATTAAGCGTCGACCAGGCCGCACAAGAGCCGCTGGCAGCCGGCTGGAACGAAGTCTCGGCCATCGTGGGGGAAGTGTTGTTCCTCGGTGAAAGCCAAACCTGCACCGTGATGACCTCGGGCGGCACCTCGATGACGGTGAAGGCGCTGTCCGCGGCCGGCATGCCGTTGAAGACCGGCGACCCAGTGCTCGTCCGCTGGGCCACGGCAGATGCGTGTGTGTATACCGAGTGGGCCGAGAGCGATCTGAACAAGGCGGCAGGGGCGCACTGATTGTCTGGTGTGCGAGATCCAAGTGTCACCCTCGGGGTCGCCGCAACGTCGGGTTGCGGTGGCCCATTTTTTTCTGTTTTCAGGCGTGAGAATATTCATCGGGGAACAACTCTTACGTCCGGATAAAGAAAATCAATATGGTATCCAGATGAGCCGTCGCCAATAGCGACGTGCACCCCACTCACTCCTTCATTCATCTGAGAGTTAATTCCATAATCGATATGAGGACCGACTGCAGCGTTAACACCAATTGCAAATTCTGTAAGCATCACCCCTCGGGAACCAGCGGCCAGTTCCAAAAGCCCAACATGCTCTGCCTTCGCCGTTTTGAATGAAGTGATGCGATTATCATCAACTGTCAGCAATGCACCCTCTTCGGAAACGCACTTGCGCAACTGCTGTAATGAATCCTCCCAAGTGTCTGAAATTAAAAATCCGCGCTGGCTAGCACGGCCATTATGCCGACAACCTTTCAGGCTAAGATAAATGAAACCTCTGGCTATAGATGTAGGATGAGTCTGTAGCCACACTCCGAAAATTATGAGTTTCTCAGTTTTATCTTTTTTCAGCCTTTCAGTCTCGCTAGGTTATTCGGTGGCTTTTCTTGAATCAAAGCTCATCGATACTTACCGAGGATTCTTCAATGCAATCGGAAAGAAAATACCTCACAGAGGCTGCCACCGATCAGGCTCTAAAGTTCCAGGACCTCACTGAGAAAAGCTCCCCGGATCACGCAATCCGTCTACTCATAAATGAAATACTCTCCGGGCTCTGCGATAAGGGTTGGCCGCAGGCCACAATCCACACCGGGCCGAGGATTGTTTCGGCGCAGGACAACTACGGATTGCTGGGATATGACCCCGCCGAAATAACCCTCGGCAGTGAACACACCCCGTTGGGTCGACGACGATTCGTTGCTGCGCACACAGACAACCAGCCAGATTCCGACAGCTATCCAGCAAGCTGCGTTTACCCGGCGCCCAGGCGAGATGATAGTGCTGGCAGCACCCGGGATCACTTTCCGACGCGATAGTCGCGATCGCTGGCATTGCGCGGAACCGCATCAAATGGATGTTTGGGTGCTCGGTGATCCCGAATTGTCGACGCACGCGCACCTGTTACGTTTGGTCAGCGATATTTTGATATCCGCTGTCCCGGGCAGGTCTTGGGTCCACAGCCCTAATGCCCACCACTACACCGAAGGCGGCATCGAGGTAAACGTGCTGAATGAGGGACATCCCGTCGAAGTGCTGGAGTGCGGACGCATTGCAGCGTCACTACTGAACCGGTTGCAAATAGATCCGTTGCAACACGGGGGACTGGCGCTCGGCATGGGGCTGGATCGCCTGACCATGTTGCGCAAAGGCATCCCCGACATTCGTCTGCTACGGGATCAGAACCCACGTGTACAAGCGCAACTGCATGACCTGGCCCCCTGGAAGGCGGTGTCGCGCCTGCCCTCGATCACTCGTGATATTTCCTTGGCGGTCACACCCGGACTGAGCGAGGAAGTGCTGACAGAGCGCATGCTGCAAGCTGCTGGCGACTGCGCTGACTGGATCGAAGAAATGCAAATCAAAGGTCGTTGGGAGCTTTCAGACTTACCCATGCAGGCAATCGAGCGCCTCGGCCTTTTACCCGGCCAGGAAAACGTGCTTCTGCGCGTAGTACTGCGTGACTGCTCGCGGTCTATCACCACCGCTGAAGCGAACACCCTTTATGCCAGGATCCAGTCGGCATTACATGAGGGTGCTCCGGGCGCCGGCTACAGAATGGACTCGGCTAACGCTTGAAATCTCGCCCGTTGCCAGGCTTCGGCCGGGCAACGGGAAATAATGCGAGTCCTCAATCGCTATACCCCAACCGCGCTGCCCTGCCCTCCTGCGTCTGCCCCCGCGTCGCCAGGCAGTAATACAACGGACAGGTCACCACCAGTCCCACCAGCCAGGACAAATCCGCCCCTTCAACAAGATTGGCGTACGGCCCTACATACAACGAGGTGTTGGCAAACGGCAGCTGCACAATGATCCCGATGAAATACGCCACAATCGCATGCAGATTAATGCGCCCGTAAATGCCGCCATCGGCACGGAAGATCGAGGCGATGTCGTAGTTGCCGCGCTTGATCAGGTAAAAATCGATCAGGTTGATCGACGCCCACGGCACCAGCACCAGGAGCAGCGCCAGAATCAGCCCGATGAATTGCGAGATGAAATCCGCCGAGGCGCCCAGCGCGACCAGGCAGCAACCCGCCAACACCACACTCGAGAGCACCACGCGCACCTTGACGCTCGGTGTCCATTGACTGGCGAACGTCTGGATCGAGGTGATGATCGAGAGCACCGCGCCGTACAGGTTCAGCGCGTTGTGGCTGATGATATTAAGCAGGAACAACACCATCAAAATCGGTCCCAGCCAGCCGGTAGACTGCTTCACAGCGTCCATTGCCTCGGTGCCTTCCGGGGTGGCCAATACCGCGACCGCGCCGAAGGTGAACGACAAGATCGTGCCCAGCGTAGCGCCCAGATAAGTGGCCCAGAACGGCTTGGCAATGCCGATGTCCGCTGGCAGGTAACGCGAGTAGTCAGACACGTAAGGTGAGAAGCTGATCTGCCAGATGATCCCCAGCGACACAGTGGCGAGCCAGCCGGACAGATTGAATTCGCCACGGGTGAAAAAATCGACGGGCAGTTCATGGGCAAAAATGTAGATGAAGCCAGCGAGCAAGGCGCTGCCCATGACCCAGGTCCCGATACGGTTGAGCGTGTGGATGAAGCGGTAGCCGATGATCCCGATTGCGGTGGCGCTGAGCGCGCCGATGATGATGCTAACCGGGACGGGCACCGAAGGCGCCAGGCCGACAATCGATTTGCCGGCCAGGACAATGTTGGAAATGAAGAAACCGACGTAGATCAGCGCAGCGAAGAACACGATCAGCAGTGCGCCGTAGCGTCCGAACTGACCTCGACTCTGCACCATTTGCGGAATGCCCATTCGCGGCCCTTGAGCCGACGCAAGTGCGATCACCAACCCGCCGATCATGTGCCCAAGCGCAATCGCCAGCAGGCCCCAAAACAGGTCCAGGTGGAATACCTGAACCACCATGGCACCGGTGACAATCGGCAGTGGCGCAATGTTGGTGCTGAACCACAGGGTGAAAAGATCGCGGGCCTTCCCGTGGCGCTCAGCGAGTGGGACGTAGTCGACTGTATGATTCTCGATCAACGGATCTTGCCGGGTCATCTGGGACATAGGAATGAACTCGAGTTTGTCTGATCTTATATTTGTATGAAGCCAAACCGGGGGAGCTCTTTTGGCTGCCCCTCAGATGCAGGCCATATTATGGTATTCCAAACATTTCACAAGACTGATGCGGTTTTTACTGACCATCTGATGCGCTTTTTCAACGTAAAACCATGCGCCACCTGCAGATAAAACCCCGTATTTACTGGCCGAAACCTGGAAAGGTCACGCTTATCGGACGATACAATAAGCCCTTGCAAAACATGTATTACGGTATACCATCGGACCTACAAACCCAAAAAAATGTGTACACCCGAGGACAGTCCAATGATCGATGCAGCCATCTACAAACAAGTCATGGGCTCGTTCCCGTCCGGTGTAACCGTCATTACCACACTGGATGACGACGGTCAGATCGTCGGGCTCACTGCCAGCGCTTTCAGCTCGCTCTCAATCGACCCGGCACTGGTGCTTTTCTGCCCTAACTACAGTTCCGATTCCTACCCAGTGCTGATCAAAAACAAGCGATTTGCCATCCACGTGTTGTCAGGCGGTCAGCAGAGCGAGGCCTATGCCTTCGCACGCAAGGGCAAGGACAAAGCCCAGGGGATCGAGTGGACGTTGAGCGAGTTGGGCAATCCGATTCTGGCGAACGCGACCGCCGTCATCGAATGCGAATTGTGGCGTGAATACGAAGGTGGAGATCACGCGATTATGGTGGGTGCAGTCAAAAACCTGATCGTGCCCCAGCAGAAAGCGGGACCACTGGTCTACTGCCACGGCAAAATGGGCGAATTACCCGTAATGGCTTGAGAAATCGACGCTCAAAAATTTTGAGCCTTTCTCGTATTATGGTATACCAGAATTAACAGGCCTTCAGTCGATTGGCCGTCAACAAAAGTTCAGAGGTAACGCGTCATGAAATTTTCCCTGTTCGTGCACATGGAACGTTGGGACGAAAGTGTCAGCCATCGCCAGTTGTTCGAGGACTTGACCGAACTGACGCTGATGGCCGAGGCCGGCGGTTTCAGCACCGTGTGGATCGGCGAGCATCACGCCATGGAATACACCATTTCGCCAAGCCCAATGCCTTTACTTGCCTATCTGGCCGCCAAGACCACCACCATTCACCTGGGCGCCGGCACGATCATCGCGCCGTTCTGGCATCCGCTGCGGGTGGCCGGTGAATGTGCGTTGCTGGACGTAATCAGTAACGGCCGGATGGAAGTTGGATTGGCGCGCGGCGCTTATCAAGTGGAATTCGACCGCATGGCCGGCGGCATGCCTGCCTCCTCCGGCGGCCAGGCACTGCGGGAAATGGTTCCGGTAGTGCGGGCCCTGTGGAAAGGCGATTACGCCCACGACGGCGACATCTGGAAATTCCCGACGTCCACCAGCGTACCCAAGCCGATCCAGCAACCCAATCCGCCGATGTGGATCGCCGCGCGCGACCCTGATTCACACAACTTCGCGGTGGCCAACGGCTGCAATGTGATGGTCACGCCGCTGATGAAGGGCGATGAGGAAGTGCTGGATCTGAAAAACAAGTTTCAAGCAGCCCTGGACAACAATCCGGACGTGCCGCGCCCGCAACTGATGGTGCTGCGTCACACCCACGTACACGGTGTGGACGATCCCGAAGGCTGGAAAGTCGGGGCCAAGGCAATCTCCCGGTTCTATCGCACTTTTGATGCCTGGTTCGGCAACAAGACAGCGCCAGTCAACGGTTTCCTGGAGCCAAGCCCCGAAGAGAAATTCGCCGAGCGTCCAGAGTTCACCCTCGACAGCCTGCACAAGACCGCAATGATTGGCACGCCGGAAGAAATCATTCCGCGCATCAAGTACTACCAGGAATTGGGCGTCGACGAGTTCAGCTTCTGGTGTGATAACAGCTTGCCCCATGCGGAAAAGAAGAAATCCCTGGAGCTGTTCATCAAACACGTGGTTCCGGCTTTTCGTTAATCCAGCTAACCGGCCTTCCGGCTGCTAAACCGGAGGGCTGGGTTTACTTTGTCATAGCGCAATCTTCAGCCCTTCTCTACCTCTTCCCATTGACGCGCACCTGGTCGCCCCATCGGCACGGGAGCTCGAACCTGTCGATCTGCTGCTCGCGTCCCGCGAGATCTGCTAGCTATCCCCTCACATCGCTGACGTTGATAGTCACCATCAGCCCAATGAAGTTCTCAAAAAAACCGAGCGGCGTAACACTAGACCCATACCCACTTACAACGCTTCGGAGTACACAGACATGAAAAGCCAACTCTTCTTCGGCATCGCTTTCTCGGTACTGGCCGCCAACACTTTCGCCGCTACTTCCCCAAATGCTATCGCCGAAGGTGGTTCTGATCGCCTGATCGAAAGCCGCATCGCCGCTGACGGTTCTGATCGCCTGATCGAAAGTCGCATCGCCGCCGACGGTTCTGACCGCCTCATCGAAAGCCGCATCGCCGCTGACGGTTCAGATCGCCGGATCGAAAGCCGCATCGCCGCTGATGGTTCTGATCGTCTGCAGCAGAATCGGGTTGCACTGAGCCCGGCCAATGCAGCAATCGATGGTGTGCTGGTTGCGGATGTCCGCGCAGAGTTCGGTTCGAAGTATCAGCGCTATTGATTCGCCGCAGTGAATCGGTAAACCCCAAAAGCCCGGTGATCCCGGGCTTTTTGCTGTGTTCATTTTGATGAAGCGCCCCTCAAGGCGCATCCACCACGATGTACGTCACATCACTGCCCTGATACTGCGGTTGATACCAGGTCGAACCGCATTGCATGTAAGCCATGTTGTAGCGAATGACTTGCACGCAACAGCTGAGCATTTGTGCCGGTGTGATTGCCCCAGCCCCGGTCTCTGCCAGACACGGCAGTGCCCGTTTGGCGGTTCAAGCGGCAAGCAAAGAATGAAAATCGACACTTGGCACGATCGAAACACCATGGACAACAAGCGCGAATAGTAATTCTTCCCATTTGCACTAACTTCGCAAAGCCCTTATCCTTGCGACCCAGCGGCGCGGTCTTCCGACAACTGCGCTGCCGGCTGACGCCTGTTACCAACAGGTCAGCAGGCTGCTGGCGGCAGGAGTGGACACAATGAACTGGAACGGTATCAATCTCAGGTGGGCCTACACGGATCTGCTGCTCAGCCTGAGTCGGCAGACCCGTTGCGTGCACGACGCCTACGATATCCTCCACGATGCGTTCGTGCGCTACATGCTGGCCAGCCAACGAATCACCATTGATCAACCGAACGCCTACCTGCGCCGCGTCGCGCATTCCGTGTTGATCGATCATTACCGCCACGCCGCGCGATACGTCGCGTTGATAGACGAGAGCGGCGTCAGCCCTCAGCTACACCAGACCGACGACTTTGCCCCCTCTGCCGAGCATCTGGTCGACATGCAGCAGCGTCTTGAAGCTTTGCAGCGCATCCTCGATTGCCTGCCCGCGCGCTGCCGCGAAGTGTTCTGGCTGGCGCGCATCGAAGGCCATCGCCAGGCTCATATCGCGACCATGCTGGGCATTAGCCTGAACATGGTGGAGCGCCATTTGATGCGTGCGTTGCTGGATTTGCGCGCGGCGCGGGAAGCGCTTTGCCCATGAGTTCACCGCGCGAAGAGGCTGCCGTCTGGTTCGTCCGCTTGCTGGAGGTGGAAGACGATCATCAGGACCGTGCCCGGTTCAACCAATGGTTGCGTGCCGACCCTCGGCATCGGGCCGAGTACCAGGCATTTTCCGAGCTGTGGGGCGACTTTTCCTCCACCCGCAAGACCGAAGCCCTGGCGCAGCAGATGGAGAAAAATAACGGACGGCGGCGATTCCTGCGCAACGGCATGTTGGGGCTGGTCGGGCTGCTGGTCGGCAGTTTGTCGTGGCGTCATTGGACGAAAAGCGGCGTTTACGAACAGTATTTACAAACGACCAAAGGTCAACGCCAGCCATATCGATTGCCCGATGGTTCGCAACTTTCGCTAGGCGCCGACACGCGCATGCTGGTTCGGTTTGACGGCCAGCAACGCCTGCTCTTGCTGTTGCAGGGCGAAGTAATTTTCGATGTGGCCCGCGACGTCGAGCGACCGTTTGTGATCGACGCCGGATTGGCGCGCGTGACGGTGCTGGGCACGCGTTTCGCGGTCAATCGTCTGCAAGACAGGCTTCGGATCAGCCTCGAACGCGGCCAGGTGCAAGTCGACAGCGAGGCAACCCGCTTGCAAATGCACCCGGGCGATGTGGCGCAGGTCATTCGCGGTGAGCCCCTCAAACGCTTGCCCCTGCCGGCAGATAACGCCTTCGCCTTCGAGCGCGGGCGACTGGTTTTTACCCAGGCGGATCTCGCGGAAATCGCCGACAGCCTTTCACGCTATCGAGAACGTCCGGTGATCACGCTGCCCGGAAAGAAGTCGCCGTTGATTACCGCCGTCGTACAGCTTGCCGACATCGACAGCTTCCTGGCGGCGTTGCCGGCCGTGGCGCCGGTTCAGGTCACACAGCTTGATGGCAGTACTCAGTTGCGGGCGCGTTGACGATGCCGCTGAAAAGAATTCGCACGACGACATCAGGGTTTTGCGAGCTACCGCGTCATTAGGTATCTGCTCCCTAAAACGAGAAAACCCATGCATCGTCATTCCTTGAATTCACTGGTGGTTGCCCTGTCACTGGCGCTGACCGGGCACGCGTTGGCGGCCCCCATTGCCTTTGATTTACCCTCGCAGTCGTTGGCAACGTCGCTGCGACAATTGGGCGAACGCGCAGGGCTGACGATTGCAGTGGATGACGGTATCGTTGACCAGCGCAGCGCGCCGGCGCTCAGGGGCACGCTAGAGCCCCTTGATGCGCTGCAACGCTTGCTCGACGGCAGCGGCCTGACTTACCAGCAGCAAGGCTCGACGCTGGTCATTTCGCAACGCAACGACACGGCAATCGAGCTCGGCAGCACACGTATCGAAGGCCAAGGCATGGGCCAGGCGACGGAAAACTCGGGGTCTTACACCACCGGCCTGACCAGCGTCGGCTCGAAGACTCCAACGAGTCTGCGTCAGACGCCACAGTCGATTTCCATCGTCAGCGAGCAGTTGATGGACGATCAGCAAATGACCGACATCAACGATGCGATGCGTGCAACGCCGGGCATTTCCGTGCAGAACAACACCTACCGCACCTTCGACATTCTTTCGCGCGGCTTCACCATTCAGAACTTCCAGCTCGATGGCGCGGCGCCCATGGCCCAAGGCAGTTCGCTGGGCAGTTTCTATTCGTCCAACGTCTACGATCTGGCGGAATTCGATCACATCGAAGTGCTGCGCGGCACCGCAGCGTTATTCGGTGGCACGGGGGACCCAGGTGGCTTGGTGAACATGGTGCGCAAGCGCCCGATGGACACGTTTCAGCTGAAGTTCAGCGCCTCGGCCGGCAGTTGGGACAACTACCGCCAGGAACTGGACGTCACCGGGCCGATTGCCTTCGACGGCAAACTGCGCGGGCGGATGGTCGTGGCCAACACCGATCGCCAGTATTTCGTGGATAACCGCAGCACCGAAAAACCGTTCGTGTATGGCGTGCTGGAGGCCGACATCACCGACGATACGATGCTCACCGCCGGCATCCGCTACAACAAATCCCACGAAAACGGTACCCAGAGTTCAGTGCCGCGTTACCTGGACGGCTCCGACATTGGCCTGCCAAGGCGCACCGGCATGAGTGAAAACTGGGCCTACACCGATGCCACCGGCCGCGAGGTGTTCGCCAAAATCGACCATCAGCTGTCCGATGACTGGAAGCTCAACGTGTCGTACACCGACCTCTGGGATGTCGGCTATTTCAAAACCACCACAGCCAATGGCGTGGGCATAAACCCCGCCACCGGCACTGGCCTGACGTGGTTCGGCAGTTCGAGCAAACAGGAAAACCAGCAGCGCATGCTCGACACCAACCTGTCCGGCACCTTCCAGATGTTCGGCTTGCAGCACGATCTGGTGGTAGGTGCGGACTACCAGGAAATCTCCAGCCGCTGGCTGGGCACTGGTCGCTATCCATCAGCGGGTGGTCCTTTGAGCCCGTTTGACCCGGACAGCACGCCATTCCCGGAACCGGCCAACGATCGCAATTACACCCGCGACTACAATCCCAACGACCAGAAGCAATACGGTCTGTACGGCAGTTTGCGTCTGCAACTGGCCGAGCCGTTGCACTTGATCCTCGGCGCGCGGGTTCAACGCTACACATTCGAACAGACTTACCAGACCCGTGTCGGCACGACCTGGACCACGCAATCGAACATCGACATGCGCGAGCCGACTAAAGTCACGCCTTATGGCGGCCTGGTCTATGACTTGAACGATGAGTGGTCGGTCTACGGCAGCTACTCGGAAATCTACAAGCCTCAGGTCAACCTCCTGCAAGGTCCCCTGCCCGGCTCGCCGATGGACGCGATGGAAGGCAAGACCTATGAAACCGGTTTGAAAGGCGAGCTGTTCGGCGGCGCGGTCAACACCAACATCGCGCTCTACTACACCACGCGCGAGAACCAGGGCGTGCGCGATCCGGCCTTTCCGACCAACGACTTTGCCTTCTCCGGCAGTTGCTGCTGGCTGGACCAGGGCGAAGTGGTCAGCAAAGGGGTCGACATGGAAATGTCCGGCGAGGTCATGCCCGACTGGATGCTGATGGCCGGCTACACCTACAACAACAATCGCAATCGAAATGCCAAGGCACCGATCAGCACGCAAACGCCCAAACACCTGTTCAAGATGTTCTCGACGTATCGCCTGCCAGGCATGTTGTCAGACTTCAAGGTCGGCGGCGGCGTCAACCTGCAAAGCTCAAACTACTTCAGCGGCACGGTCACGGCTAACGGCGCCAGTAATGCCTACGACTTCAGCCAGGCGGGTTACGCGGTGTGGAACGCCTTGGCAGAATACCGGGTGGACGAGCACTGGACGGTTACCTACAACGCCAACAACATTTTCGACAAAACCTACTACGCGACGGTGGGCTCAACGTCCGCCACCAACTGGTATGGCGAACCCCGCAACCACATGCTGACGTTGCGCGGCACGTTCTGGTGATCTTCGGAAAACCCGCTTCACATCGATCACACTATTTTCACATGCACCAGCGTACGGTGTACCGAGCTCCTTTGTGATTACCAGCCCGCACCCCCCATCGCGGGCTTTTTTTTGCCTGCGATAAAGTGGGCTGCGCTCTGAAAGGCTCCTCATCCATGAGGAGCCTTTCCCCTGTCAGCTGAACAGATCAACACCCAGCTGGAAGGCCACCCACAGCGCGAGGCCGGTGGCGAACAGCAGTGCGATGTTTTCGAACAGGTTGTTGCGATACTTCTTGTCCAGCAACGACTTCTGGTTGGACATGATCAGCAGACCCAGAGAAATCACCGGCAAGCCAATGATGTTCAGGGCGCTGACGCCAATCGTCAGGGTGACGAAGTCGGGCATGCCCGGCAGCGACCAGATCAGCGGCGTGACCAGGATGAACAGCATGAACCACTTGTGCATCGGGTCATGGTGAAACTCTTTGCCGTACTTGTCGCGACGCTTGGGCTGCACGTGCTGGAAGGCATCGGTGATGAGCATCGGGAACGCGGTGGTTTTGCCCGAGATGCTGGCAAACAGCGTGGCGAAGACGCCGATGAAGAAAACGTACCAACCGATTGGGCCGAAGAATAATTCAAGGGCCTTGCCCAGGTCGCTCAAGGTTTTAACTTCGATGCCATTGGGCCGAAGGATTTCTGCGCCGACGATCCAGATCGCCAGGTTGATCACGATCCCGACGAACACGGCAAACAGCAAATCATTACGCTGAATGCGTTTGTGCTCGGGGCCGACCCAACCCTTCTGACGCATTACGTACGGGTGAACGAAGTTGGCAATCGAGCCAGCCACCGCGCCAATTACCGATACCGCCACCAGCAACGCGCCGTGCACACCTTCATCGGGTGGAATGCTGAAGCCGATGGTGCCTTTGACGATGCCGACCACGTCCGGACCGGACATCACCGCCAGAGCAATGAACGCCAGCGTCATGATCGCCAGCAGCACTTTCATCACGCCTTCGATCATCGAATAGATATTGCGTCCAACCAGCAGCCACACCGCAATGACCACCGCGACGGAGCACAACAACGGATGGTCGATTTTCAGCAACATCGCCAGGGATTCACCGGCGCCCTTGATCATGTAGGCGTTCATCAAGTGGCCCATCAACAGGGCGTACACGAGCATGAACCAGGCGAAGAAGGGATTCAGTTGGGCGTAGCCCTGGAGGATGGTCATACCCTGGTTATTGCACAACTGGAAGCGGGCAATGATGTTGACGATCAGGTAGCGCAGCAGCAACGACACTGCCAATACCCACATCATCGCGTAGCCGTAGTTTGCTCCGGCGACAGAAGACGTGATCAGGTCGCCCGCCCCCAGCCAGGACAACAC
The DNA here is from genome assembly GCF_000690905.1 of Pseudomonas sp. Ant30-3. GTDB lineage: Bacteria > Pseudomonadota > Gammaproteobacteria > Pseudomonadales > Pseudomonadaceae > Aquipseudomonas. The sequence goes on from NZ_JMCL01000073.1 coordinate 33,117, forward strand.
GGCGATGATCCCTGGACCTAGAAGCTTCAATATCCGTGAGAAGCGATTTTGCGTGGGCGCAAGGGCTTGGCCTTCGACCGATGGAATGCTCGGCATAGAGGAGTATCTCCATTATTTTTTTTGTGAGAACGGACGCAGTCGAACATGGAGGTACGTCGTCGTACAACCTTTCTTGCACGGAGAGTGTAAGAAAATGTTTCTGCGCTGAGTGCAGCCCATGAAAAGCGAGCGCGCCGCTTCAGCCCAGCACTCTCAGCGTCGGTCCTGACTACGCAGACGACACTTTTGAGCTGAGACGATTCAGCGGCTTCCTGAATAATCGCAAGATCATTGATGAAATCGTCGAGGTTCAGCATGACCAGCGCCGCTACCGAGCAAGTCAGCCCGAAAACGCTGAAAAAAGTGATTGTCGCCGCGGCCATCGGCAACTTCGTCGAGTGGTTCGACTTTGCCGTTTATGGCTTTCTCGCCACGACCATCGCCCAGCAGTTTTTCCCCAGCGGCGATGCCAGCGTCGCCCTGCTGAAAACGTTCGCGGTGTTTGCCGTGGCCTTCGCCTTCCGGCCGCTCGGGGGGATTTTCTTCGGCATGCTCGGCGATCGGATTGGTCGCAAGCGCACGCTGGCCATGACCATTTTGCTGATGGCGGGTGCGACGACCCTGATCGGTCTGCTGCCCACCTACGCCGCGATTGGCGTGATCGCGCCGATCCTGCTCACCCTGATCCGCTGCGCTCAAGGGTTTTCTGCCGGGGGCGAATACGCGGGTGCGTGCGCCTATCTGATGGAGCATGCGCCGAATCACAAGCGGGCCTGGTATGGCAGCTTCATTCCGGTATCGACCTTTTCTGCGTTCGCGGCGGCGGCTGTGGTGGCGTATGCGCTGGAAGCCTCGTTGTCGGCCGAAGCCATGGGCAGTTGGGGCTGGCGCCTGCCGTTTCTGATCGCTGCGCCGCTGGGTCTGGTGGGGCTTTATCTGCGCTGGAAGCTTGATGAAACCCCGGCATTCCAGGCCGTGACTCAGGAACACGCGGTGGCGCATTCGCCGCTCAAGGACACCCTGCGCAACCATGGCGCCGCTATTTGCTGCCTGGGCGCTTTCGTTTCGCTGACGGCCCTGTCGTTTTACATGTTCACCACTTACTTCGCGACTTACCTGCAAGTGGCCGGCGGTTTGAGCCGTGCTGCGGCGTTGCTGGTGTCGCTGATCGCGCTGATTTTTGCCGCGGCGATCTGCCCGCTCGCCGGGTGGTATTCCGACCGGGTCGGGCGGCGGATGACTGTGATGACGGCGTGTGCGCTATTGATTGTCGCGGTGTATCCATCATTCCTGATGGCCAGCTCCGGCTCGTTCGCAGCGTCCATTGCCGGCGTCATGCTGCTGGCGATTGGCGCGGTGTTGTGTGGCGTGGTCACCGCCGCCCTGCTCTCGGAGACCTTTCCCACGCGCACCCGTTACACCGCGTCGGCGATCACCTACAACATGGCGTACACCCTGTTTGGCGGCACCGCGCCGCTTGTGGCAACGTGGTTGATCAGCGCCACCGGCAGCAATCTCTCGCCGGCGTTTTATTTGATGGCCGTGGCGTTGATGGCGTTGGCCGGTGGACTGGCACTGCCGGAAACCTCGCGAATTTCCCTGCACGATATTCCCGCAGGCGATGCCACAACGGCGAAACCCGTCGTGGTCTGACGGTCAAAAAAAATCCCGTGTTGGCGGGATTTTTTTCACTCGGGACTGGCGGTGCCGGCACTCGGTCTAAGGCAATGCCGACTCGACGGCAGGTTGCTCATGAACGGCGACTTCAGGCCACTGCGTCAGCACGTCGAAGCCATCGTCCGTCACCGCGATCATGTGCTCCCACTGCGCGGAAAGGGATTGATCCTTGGTGACCACTGTCCAGCGATCGCCCAGGGTTTTCACGTGACGCTTACCGGCGTTCAGCATCGGCTCGATGGTGAATATCATGCCCTTCTTCAGCTTCAGGCCCTGCCCCGGATAACCGTAATGGAGAATCTGCGGTTCATCGTGATACACCTTGCCGATGCCATGGCCGCAATATTCGCGCACGACGCTGAAACCGGCGTTCTCGGCGACCTGCTGAATGGCATGGCCGATATCGCCCAGCGTCGCGCCGGGACGCACGACACGGATGCCCGCCCACATGGCTTCATAAGTGGTGTCGATCAGCCGCTGTGCCTCGGCACTCACTTCGCCCACCCGGTACATCCGGCTCGTGTCGCCATACCAGCCATCCTTGAGGACAGCGATGTCGATGTTGAGGATGTCGCCGTCCTTCAGCGGCTCATCTGAGGGAATGCCGTGGCAGACGGTTTCGTTGACCGAAGCGCAGATGGTTTTTGGATAGCCGTGGTAACCGATGTTGCCCGGGATGGCTTTCTGCACGTCGACGATGTACTGGCGGCACAGGGCGTCCAGTTCATTGGTGCTGATGCCCGGTTTGACATGAGGTGTGATCATCGCCAGCACTTCAGCGGCCAGGGCGGCGGCGGCGCGGGATCGGGCGATGTCTGCGGCGCTGTGAATGATGACATTCGCCTTCATGCTTCTGCCCCCGTTGTTGCGCGGGCGGCGCTGCTCGCCGGCAGCGCGCTGGCATCGCACAAGTGCGCAACATCAAGGCCGCCCGCCAGCTCGGCGCGAATCAGCAATCGGTTGATCTCGTTGTGATTGAGTTCTGGATGCAGCTCGGCGAGCATGCCGATACGCATCCAGTGCTCCGCTTGGGCGTTGATCGAGCGGCTTAACGCGTTGCCGGCGATGCGCAGATTGTCATGCATTGCTTCGGAGATTTTGACGATGCCCATCATTCACACCTATACGAAACGACTATGAAACGTATATTAGACAGACAACCTGAGGATCGCAACGGTCAATTGCTCAGAACGATCGCGCTTGCTGTAGAGTCCAAGCGAGAGACTTCGATCGAGTGGCCGCAATGATATTCAACGCACTGGTTTTCTTCACCACGCTGATCGGCATGGAAGTGTTCGCGTTTTTTGCTCATAAATACGTGATGCACGGTTTCGGTTGGGGCTGGCACCGCTCCCACCACGAACCCAGAACCGGCTGGTTTGAAAAAAACGATCTGTACGCAGTGGTGTTCGCGGCGTTTGCCATTGTGTTGATTGCGTTGGGCACACAAGGGATGCACCCGCTGGAATGGATTGGTGCAGGCATGACGGCTTATGGTTTTCTGTATTTTCTGGCGCACGACGGCTTGGTGCACAAGCGCTGGCCGTTGAAATTTGTACCTCGCTCCGGCTATCTCAAGCGCCTATATCAGGCTCACCTGATGCACCACGCGGTGTCTGGAAAAGACCGCTGCGTGTCCTTCGGCTTTCTCTTTGCGCCGTCTACCGCCCGCCTGCGGGCCCAGCTGCGCAAGTTGCACGCGGGGCCGCTTCACAAGGGTGACGAGGACGTTGCCACAGCGTCGCCGGACGCGGCGGCCACGGCTTCGCGCGGCGAGTGAACGCCCGCCAGGCACCCAGACTGATCAGGCGTAATTTATCCAGCTTCGAGGTCGAGACCCGCACGTCCCATGCCCGCGCGCCGGCGGCATCGACCTTGACGCCGATCTCGCGATATACCCCGCCGGCCGTGGCGACCGCCCATGCCGAACGTCCGCTGAGCGCTGCCATGCCGGCCTCGGCGCTGGCGTAAAACGGTTCGGCCAGTACCACCAGACGTTGCGCCAGCACGGCCACGCTTTGACGATATTGCGGCTCGGCAAGCCGCTCGCGCGGTATCCCCAGCTCTGCCAGCCAATCGGCCGGTAAGTAGCAGCGCCCTACGCCAGCGTCTTCAATAATATCGCGGGCAATATTGGTCAGCTGGAATGCCATGCCCAGGTCGCAAGCGCGGTCAAGAGTGGGCTCGTCGCGGACGTTCATCACCTGCGCCATCATCAACCCGACCACGCCGGCTACGTGGTAGCAATACTCCAGCGTATCTTCGATCCTGAGGTATTCGCGCAGATGCACATCCATCGCAAAACCGGCGAGATGGTCCATCGCATAGACCTGACGAATGCCATGGCGCTCGACCACCTCTTTGAACGCGGCAAAGGCCGGCGCCGACACCGGGCGACCGGCATACACGTCCTGAGTTTGCGCAACCAGATCGTCCAGGCGCTGCTGCGCCAGCCCGGCATCCAGCACTGTCGCCGAGTGGCCGGCCTCCTGACCATCAATCACGTCATCACAATGTCGGCACCACGCGTACAGCATCACCGCACTTCGCCGGGTCGCGGGATCAAACAGACGCGACGCCGCTGCAAAGCTCTTCGAGCCGACCGTGATGCTTTGCGTGGCGTGGTCCAGAAGCGTCTGCTGATCGCTCATCGCTGCAAGTCTCCCAGCATCAGCCCGGCGGTTGCCTTGGCGGAGCCGATCACCCCCGGCACGCCGGCGCCAGGATGCGTGCCCGCGCCCACCAGGTAGACGTTGCCCAGGCTCGCGTCGCGGTTGTGTGGGCGGAACCAGGCGCTTTGCCGCAGGATCGGTTCCAGCGAAAACGCCGAACCCAAATGCGCGTTCAGCTCGTCGCGGAAATCATTGGGCGTGAAGATGCGGCTGGTAACCAGATCTTCACGCAGGCCAGGCATGTAATGCTTTTCCAGGTAGGCAAAAATCCGGTCGCGGTAGCGCGGCCCTTCTACTTCCCAGTCGATCGGCGCGTTACCCAGATGCGGCACCGGCGACAGCACGTAATGGCTGGAGCAGCCCGGCGGCGCGAGGCTTGGATCGGTGATGCACGGCGCATGCAGGTACAGTGAAAAGTCCTCGGCCAGTGCCTCGCCCTGGAAAATCTCGCTAATCAACTCGCGATAGCGCGGGCCAAAGCAGACGGTGTGATGTTGCAACTGCGGCTGCGGCCGCTTGAGCCCGAAATGGATGACGAACAGCGAGTTGCTGAAGCGTTTGCCCTTGAGCCGCGCACTTTCCTTTTGCCCGCGCGGATGATCACCCAACAGCGTCGCATACGTGTGGATGACATCGGCATTCGAGGCGACGCTGTCTGCTTGAAATTGCCGACCGTCCTGCAGACGCACACCCGTGGCGCGGTCGCCGCTGACTTCGATTTTGGCCACGTCGGCGTTCAGTTCGACCCGCCCACCGATGTCCTCAAACAGCTTGACCATGCCCTGCACCAGCGCGCCTGTGCCGCCCTTGGGAAACCACACACCCCACTCGCGTTCCAGCGCGTGGATGAGGGTATAGATCGACGACGTCGCGAACGGATTGCCCCCCACCAGCAACGAGTGAAAGGAAAACGCCTGGCGCAATTTGTCGTCCTCGATGAACTGCGACACCATCGAATACACGCTGCGCCAGGCTTGCAGTCTGGCCAGTTGCGGCCCGGCCTGGACCATGTCGCGAAAGGACAGGAACGGCACGGCACCGAGCTTCAGATAACCTTCCTGAAACACCGCTTTCGAATACGCCAGAAAACGCTGATAGCCGGCGACGTCATTGGGGTTCATCGCATGAATCTGGCGGTCCAGCGAGGCCTGGTCATTGCCGTAATCGAACGACGTGCCATCCTCCCAGCACAGCCGATAAAACGGCGAAACCGGCAGCAGCTCGACGTAATCCTTGATCGATTTGCCCGCCGCGCTGAACAACTCTTCGATCGCGCTCGGATCGGTGATCACCGTAGGCCCGGCATCGAACGTGAATCCCTGATCGTGATAAACGTAAGCTCGGCCACCGGGTTTGTCGCGCTTCTCCAGCAACGTGGTCTGCACACCGGCTGCCTGCAGACGGATCGCCAGCGCCAGCCCGCCAAAACCCGCGCCAATCACGATTGCAGTCTTTTGCTCAGTCATCGGAAGTTCTCATAATGCCGGGGCCGAAGCCGGAAAGCGGCGTGCACGGCTTCACCGACCGGAACCGGTGGCTTGCCCGTGAGCACTCGAAGTTTGTCGCGCAGTGAACTGTCGCCCGCATAAAACCGCTCGATCAGCCCTTCAGACAATCCGTAGAAACGCTGCATGACTTGCCAGCGATCCTGTGGGCGCCCGGCCAGAAACAGCATGCGGTTGAGCAACCGATAGAAGCCCTGGCGCTGCCATTGCTGCCGGGCGCATTCACGCATGCCACTGGCGAGCGAGTCGGCGTCGAGTGATCGCTGCGTGGCGACCCAGTCCGCCAGGCGCACCGCGTGTGGCAACGAATAGCCCGTGGTGCAGTGGAATAATCCGGCGCGCAGACCGGAGCGCGGCTGGCCCTGAGCCTCATCCCAGAACGCCTCGAAATCGCCCGCCAGCGTGATCGGCAAAACGCCCTGCTCTTCGCGCAAACAGGCGGCGACGGACCAGCCCTGCTGACGCACATAGTCGGCGATGTGCTGGCGCAGCTGCTCATGGGACAGCGATTGGCGGTCAACATAATGGGTGTCTTCGACGAGCACGGTGTCGGCGGAAAACGGCAACACGTAAACAAATCGATAGCCGTCGCCCTGCGCGACACGCGCGTCCATGATGATCGGCGACGTCAAGCCGTGGGGCGCGTGCAAGCGCAGTAATTGCCCGAGAAAGGCCTGTTTGCCCAACACCATGTGAGCACTCGGCTGTACGCCGCGACCGTCAATAACGGCAGCGGCCTCAAGGGTTTCACCGTTTTCCAGCACCACGCTGCGTGGGCTGATTTTGGCGATACGCTGGCCGGTCCGCAGGTCCGCGCCCAGCGCCTGCTCGATCACCGCGGCAAAACGTTCGGAGGTGATGCTGGCGTAGCCGCTGTTCATGCGCCGGGAACGTGCAGGGAAATGCACGTAATAGCTGGGCCAGGTTTTGACAATCAGCGGCGTGATCCATCGATGCTGTGCGGCACTGAGGTCGCCGTGATGGAAAGACCAAGTGTGATTACCGCCCAGTTTCGGTTGTTCTTCAATGCACAGCACGCGCAGGTCTGGCCGGGTCTGTTTGAGGCGCCAGGCAATCAGTCCATTGGCCAGACCGCCACCGGCGAGAATCAGGTCGTGGCTCATATCACTTCTCCGGTCCACACGGGCTGGCCGCTGCGGATCGCCACCTCGACGATGCTGGCCGCGCGCGTCACGCCACCAGCGGTGTGAATATCGGCCGCCAGCCAGTTGAGTGGCTCCGGCGGATGGGCGAGCAAGCCCTGCAAATGGCGGCTTATGGTCGAAGCACCCGCTCGACGATTCACGCTCACACCGGCGCCGCTGTAGTTGACCCGCGCCGCAACGCCAGGCTGATCGAAGGCGATGGGCATCACCAGCATCGGCGTGCGCGCCAAAATTGCATCCATCACCGTGTTCAGACCGCCATGGGTCACGACCGCATCCGCCTGCTGCAGCGCCCATTGCTGGGGCGCGAAATCCGTGACCCAGGTCGCGCCCTGGCGCTGCAACGTCTGCTCCTGAGCACTGGTCAATCTGCCGCAATGGGCGATCAACAGCTGTGCGTCGATGCGTCGGCAGGCCTTGGCAATTTGCTTGAACATGCCCAGCCGCCCGCCTTGCATCGTCCCCAGACTAGCGAAGACAAATGGCCGGTCTGCTTCGATGGGCCAGTCGCCAGACGTCTCGGACGACAGCGCCCGCAACGGGCCAACGGCATGAAAATGCGCCGGCCTGTGTTGGCGCGGGAAATCGAAGCTGTCGGTGGTCTGGCTGATCTGTGCCAGCGGCGACAGGTAATGATGCACGCCATCGCGAGGCGGGATCGACAGTTGTTTCGAGGCCTGATGCAGGACGTCGCGCAACGGCCTCATGAACCAGTCATGCACCTGGCGGCTGCCGTCGTAAATGCGCTGGCTGCGTTCGTCGGTGGCGTAGGCAAACGGCATCACCGGCAACGGCAGCTTTGGTTCGCGGTTGATCGGCAACGCACAGGCCACCGATATAAAGGGCAGCCCTAGCCCCTCGGCGACCAGGCCACCGGCCGCCTCCATCTGATCGCAGAGCATTGCGTCGATGCCCTCGCCTGCCAATGCCGCGGGCAGTTCGGCACACAGCATCGCCGTGCTGTCACACAGGTCACGGATTACCCGGCGCAAACCCAGCGGACTGCCCGGATTCGCCGCGCGGCGCAATTGGCGTTCGAGACTGCCGGGCGGATGACTGCCGGCGCCCAGTGCGCGGAAGCCGATACGTGGATCGGTAAGCCAGTGGCGCGTGTCGGCCTGCTGGAAAAAAGTGACACGGTGCCCCCGATCCAGCAACTCCCCGCTCAGCGTCTGAAGGGCCTGGAAGTGGCTATAAAAACCGGGAGCGATCACTGCAAAATGGCTCATGGCTGCAAATCACCCAGGTTCAAAGGCGCCAGCAACCGGGCGTGACGTAACGCCTTGAGATCAGATGAGCCGGTGCAGAAACAGGCAATGCGCAGCTGACGGATGACAATGTCGAAGTGCTCGATGACGGCCGCCGTGGACAGTGTCGCGTCATGCAGAACACCCGCCGCCTGCCCCACCAGATCCGCGCCCATGCGAATGGCTTTTGCCGCATCGACACCGTTACGAATGCCACCCGAAGCAATTAAAGTTACATCCGGCAATACTTTTCGAACCATCGCCAGACTGTTCACCGTTGGAATGCCCCAATCGGCGAAGGCCATGGCCACTTCCCGATCCGCCGGCAGCGCGGCCCGTTCCGCCTCGACAGCTGCCCAACTCGTGCCGCCGCAGCCGGCGACGTCTATCACGCGCACGCCGGCCTGGACCAATGCCACTGCCACGTCTGCGGACAACCCGGCCCCAACTTCCTTGACGATCACCGGTACGCCAACACTGTCGACGGTTCGGCGGATGGCCTCCAGCACCCCGCGCCAATCCTTGTCGCCTTCAGTCTGGACGGCTTCCTGCAGCGGGTTCAGATGAATGATCAGCGCGTTGGCTTGCAAATTGTCGACGGCACGCCGAGCCAGATCCATTCCGTCTTTTTCCAGCAATTGCGCGGCACCGATGTTGCTCAGCAACGCGATGTCCGGCGCCAGTCGACGCAGTTCGCGGGTCAGGCCCTGATCATTACCGCTGCGCAGACCGACCCGCTGGGAGCCCACTCCCATGGCAATCCCTAGCGCCTGCGCGGCTTCGGCCAGATGGCGGTTGATCGCGGTGGCGCGCTCTGCGCCGCCGGTCATGGAGCTGATCAGCAGCGGCGCGCGCAATTCAATTCCGAGCAGATTGCTGCGCAAATCGATCGCAGCCATGTCCAGATCCGGCAATGCGCAGTGCTCGAACCGGACCGCCTCGAGGCCATTGCTGACGGCATGGGCACCGCCCTGTCGGCCCAACACGATGTCCAGATGATCGTCCTTGCGCCGACTCAGGTCGCTTTTATTCATGGCTACTCCATTTACTCGGATCAATTTAGTCCGGACGCGGTCTGCTGATTGAGTAGTGTTGTACAAAGATCCTGCTAATGTACAGGTTATGTACAAGGCAACTTGAATCTTGAGGCATCCTGAGGCGTAACTCGTTCCGTGATAATCAGCACATTAGCAGTGAAGCAGATAGACTTTTCAGCGTACTCAGCAAGGTGGAAGCGGTGATGACAGTGAATTCAGGCTCGGGCATTGATAACGGCTTCGTCGAGCACCTCGCCGCATTGCGGGCAGCGATCGATTGCCGCTTGCAGCAATTGCTGCCAGATGCTGGCAACGAGAGCAATCTGATCACCCATGCCATGCGCGAAAGCACCTTGGCGCCGGGCAAGCGCATGCGCCCGATCCTGTTGTTGCTCGCAGCTGAAGGCCTGGGGCACAAGGGCAATCAGGCGCTTGACCTGGGTTGCGCCGTGGAAATGGTGCATGCCGCCTCGCTGGTGCTCGATGACATGCCCTGCATGGACGATGCACGATTGCGCCGTGGTCGTCCTACCGTACACCTGCAATTCGGTCAGGACGTGGCGATACTCACCGCCGTAGCGTTATTAAGCCGGGCGTTCGGCGTAGTTGCCGCGATTGAAGGCCTGGCGCCGGACATCAGGACGCAACTGGTGGGGGTCATGGCTAACGCGGTGGGCACCCAGGGCCTGGTACTGGGCCAGTTTCAAGACCTGCGCGACGGCCAGAAAAGCCGCGACGCCGAACAGATTGCCCTGACCAACAGCCTGAAAACCGGTGTGCTGTTCGGCGCCATCATGGACATGGCGTGGCTGGTAGGCAGCGCCGATCAGCAAATCCGTCCGCTGCTGCAAAGCTTCGCCATGGAACTGGGCCAGGCGTTTCAACTGTACGACGACTTACAGGACAAATGCGTCGACAACAACAAGGATCAGGACAAGGACAAAGGCAAATCCACCTTCGTCTCGCTGTACGGTGAGCAACGTGTTACCGAGCGTTTGCGCGCTCATCTGGCGAACGCCGAACAGCACCTGTATCAGGTTTATGGCGGTTCGCCGATGATCGGCAGTTACATGAAGATGATTTTCTGGAACGCCGCTGTTAGCCGGTGATGACGTTCACTGCACCAGTTTTTCGACGTTCTGACGCAATATCGCGGCGTCGGTAAAGCGCTGTTCGCGGGTCACTTTGCCATTGTTCAGCACCAGCCATTGCACGCTCTCGCGGTCGCCGTCATAACGCGACGCAACCCGCCCATCCTGATCGAGCATGATCCGGTACTTGGCCGAACGCATTGCCGGCACCGCCACCAGTTTCACCAGCGATGGCATTTTCTCGATGTCGGCGACGTACACCACATGTCGCGCTTCCAGATAACCGGCCGGCTGGTCTTTCAACGCTGCATCCAGCAACTTTGCCGCCGCCATGCTACGAGCGATCAAAAGCACCTGCGCGTCATCGCTGAGGGTGTACGCCTGTTCATGCTGGTCGAGCAGCGTCCATTTCACCACTGGTTTTGCGGCCTCATCGGCCACGGCAGAGAAGGCAAACAAACTGAACACAAGTGCTGCGAACCGCATAGACAGATCCTTTTCAAGGGAAGAAGGTTTTGGCCGATATCAATAATGCGGCTAACCGTACGCGTTGCCGCGCTGATCGGGAAGTGCAATATATCCGCATATCGGACTGCACCGTGGTGACCGTTGTCACGTTTCCTGGAGGTAGCCAATTCTGCGGACGAACCTTTTGTATGAATGAAGGCTTCACAGATTCGGCGTATGGTCAGCGATATTTAGCATCTGTACGCGGCCACTTGCGAACCGCCCTTGCCAAGGAAGACACATGATTATCTCTTCAACATCCACAAACGCCGCGATGTCCGCTTACACCTCTGCGGTCGACAACCGTTCCGCGACCCGTGCGCGGCAGGCCGCTGTCGAGGATGATCAGGCACAAACGCAAAACAATGATTCGGTGAGCCTTTCCACTACGTCGACCGCTTACAGCAACTCGATTGGCGGTAACGCGCCGTTCTTCCCGGTTCGTCCCGGAATGAACGCCGACGCACTGGTGTTGGGCGTATCCGCACCCGGTGCCGTTTCCAGCTCCAAGGACAAGACGTTCGCCGAAGTGGCCACCGATGCGCGCAAACGTATGGATGAGAAATACGCGCTGATGAACGCCAGCGGCAAACCGTTCACCGACAGCGATGAAGACCGTAATGCGCTGATGGGCGATCTGGATCGACGCTCGCTGAACGCCGTGGCTACCAATCAGGGCGGCACCTTCACTGCGCAGGAACAAGCCTCGGCCCAGGCCTTGATGCGCCAACAGGCGCGGCTCGCCACCGGCTACTACAGCGGACCGGTCGATCAGCAGAAAAACTGGAAAGATCCGTTTGCCGATGATCCATATGCACGCGCCAGCGCCGCGCTGGACTTCATGAACAACATGAGTCCGGAAGAGAAAGCCAGCCCCGAGTGGCTGTCTCAGCATCAGACGCTGGAGGCCGCACTGAACCAAAGTACCAGCCTGGCCCCTACCGAGAAAAAGTCCGGGCATTTCCCCAATCTGGCGGAAATCCTCGCCGGTGTCGTGACGCAACCTGAGCAGGAGCAGAACAGTTCAGGCAAAAATGCAGACCCGAGTGTTCAGGTGATGAAAAAACTGCAATCGCTGATTTCGTAATCCTGTTGTCCGCTGATCACATTTGAATGCAGACCGGTGCATCGGTCTGCATTCAGGGTTAGCCCTTCACCGCCGCCTCAATCGCTGCGACATCAATCTTGCCCATCTGCATCATGGCCTCGAACGCGCGTTTCGCCACCGCCGGATCGGGGTCGTTGATCGCGGTGGTTAGCACGCGCGGTGTGATCTGCCACGACAGCCCCCACTTGTCCCGGCACCAGCCGCAGGCACTTTCCTGGCCACCGTTGCCGACAATCGCGTTCCATAAACGGTCGGTCTCCGCCTGGTCGTCGGTTGCCACCTGAAATGAAAACGCCTCGCTGTGGGTGAACGCAGGGCCACCGTTGAGCCCGAGACACGGGATGCCCATCACCGTGAATTCCACCGTCAACACATCGCCTTGCTTGCCCGCCGGATAATCACTGGGCGCGTGCATGATCCTGCCGACTGCACTGTCCGCAAACGTCTGCGCGTAAAACTTCGCCGCATCCAGCGCGTCGCCGTTGTACCAGAGACAAATCGTGTTTTTGCTGATCATCGTGATGCTCCAGAACTGAACTTGAAGCGTTCAGTCTAGTGGCGGTTGCGGGGTGAGAATTTCGGGCCGTTGAACGGTCTAGACCTCACGGCGCCCGGTGCCCTCGCGATCGCCTGGGTAGCTGCGGGCGAGCGGAAACGCAGGCAGCCAGGATTCGCGACGCACGGTCCAGCTTTCGTACGTGGGGGTCAATTGGTCAGGGGCATCCAGGCAGCCCAGGTTGATTTCGATTTCATCGACGCTGCGGTTGAATACCGAGGAGCCGCAGCGAGGACAGAAATGCCTTCCCGCGTAGTCGCGGGTGTCACCGGTGATCGTCACTGCATTCTCAGGAAATATCGCCGAGGCATGGAACAGCGCTCCGTGGAATTTGCGGCAATCAAGGCAGTGGCATAGTCCTACACGGTATGGCTGAGCAGACGCTTCGATACGTACATCGCCACAGAGGCAGCCACCGGTGATGGTTTGCATGCTTGTCTTCCTCTCTATCGTATTCCGGGTCTTCGGTAAAAATAGACTGTTCAGTAGCCGGGATCGAAGTGAGTGAATCTCCACTGGTCGCGCAAACTTGCTCTATAGACGCAATACAACTAGATTTGAATCCATAGATTCAGAAGCGAGATTTGATATGGCCGTTGCTCTTCAGGAAAAAGCCTTCTCCAAAAGCCAGTGTGTGGCCGGCTTGCGCGCAGCCGTGGGTATTCTGGAAAAGTGGACCGCTTCCAGTGACCAAGCCTGCCGCATCCTGCGCATCTCCCGCAGCACGTACACCCGCGCCCGACAACGCGACCCGGACTGGGAAGTTGCTCTGGACGCTGATCAAATGCAGCGCATCAGTTTTGTCCTCAACATCCATGCCGCCCTTCGCCTGGTGTTCGATAATCCGGACAACGTGTACGGCTTCCCTTCGATGGTCAACAACAACGAATTTTTCAATGGCCGCAGCCCACTGGAGATCATGGCGCAGGGCGATATGGTCTCCCTGTACGAAACCTTCCGGCGCATTGACGTGTTGCGTGGCGCGCAGTGGTAGCGCTGAATGATCTGTCAGAGTCTGCCGGCAAGCGCATACAGGCTTATCGACTGGTCAACTCGAAGTTTCCGCCTATCGCGCTCTTTGACGACGTCGCTGATGCGGATGAATTCGAAGTGCTGTATCAAATCCAGGAATTGACCAACCCCAGACTGAAAAATGAACTGGGTCGCCTCGAGCTGATTCCTCGACGCGAGATTCCATTCGGCATTCCCGGCTGCTCTTACGCCATAGCGCCCTTCACCCACGTCAACCCGGGGGGCTCACGCTTCAGCGACGGCAGCTTCGGCGTGTTGTACCTGGCCGATACCCTGGAAACGGCGCTCGCCGAAGTTCGTCATCATCAAAGCCTCTATTGGTCCAACGTCCCCAGCCTCAACTACGAACGCTTTGTGTTTCGTGGGCTGTCATGCTCTTTCTCGGATAAAGGCATGAGAGACGCCGCAACGATTGCGATCACAGACCCGATTTACGACCCCGACGATTACAGCTATTCCCGCCTGCTGGGAACGCTGATCAAAAAAGCACGCTGCCCGGGCATTCGCTATCACTCGGTGCGAATGCCGGGCGGTTACTGCTGGGCGCTGATGACACCTAAAGTGGTGTTATCGGTGATTCAGACAGCGCACTACGAGATGGTCTGGAATGGTCAGTTGACTAGCGTGAGTGAGATAAGTGAGGCGTGAAGGTTCGGATTTGGGTAGCGATTACCAGCTGCCGTATGGGATGCCGTATTTTTCTATGTAGCGCTTCGCTTTTTCACTGACTGGGTAGGCGTACTGTCCCTGACTTTTCCCTTGGTCCGGGCCGAGCGGTTCAATTTCTGCTTGGGCGCGGGCAACTTTGATCGACTTCATACAAGCGTCCGCCACGCGTACCTCCACAATTCCACCGGGGGCAAGACCAACGTAGACCAGAGCTAGCGAATTGAGTCCGTTTTGGGGGCTGGATGGACAAAGTTGGGTCACTGAGGCCTGCATGATTTGTCGCGCTTCTTCCGGAATATCGACCCATGCTCGGTAAGTCTGAGGTTCCACGATGGACTGCCAGCGGACATAAATACGCTTGGGTAGATCGGCCCCCACTACCTCACGAATGCTGCCAGTAACGTTCTCGCCCCATCCACGCGCAGACTCTGTGCCGTTCTCCGGCTCCCCTCCCGACGCCCTTCCGCCACCAGTGCGATGGAACACCTTGCCATTGATATCTTCAACAGCACTGTCTTCCACCCAGGCTTTCATAAAGAACGGCTCGTTGAAGCTGAGGCTCCATTGCGCAGTGCTCGGGTTTACCTGCGAGCCAGACTCTACTGTCGCTTGGCAGCCCGTGGCAATCAGCGCAGCCAGCAAGATAACTACTACACGCATCAAAATAATTTCCAGTTTGAGTCAGATACATGGGGATGACGGACGCGGACTCCGTTATTAGTCGGTGCGTTGGTATATCGGAGAGTCAAACCTCGTTCGCGACTTCCGCCGATCGGATTACTCCAGTTAGCGGACATGTGGATGTACTTCAGCTTCAGTAGTCGATCCTCATCCGCCGTCGGTTCGTAGTGGCCGGAAAGCACTTTTTCACAAAAAGGTTGTAGCTCCTCGGGAACGGCATATACAGAGCTGGCAGGAATGTCGTCAAACTGTACGCCCTTCTCCCTTGCCAGTTTATGCATCAAGTGCAGGTACACCCTCGACAATTCGCCCCGCACCCGCCGCTTGAGCTGCAGGCCTGCATAGCTTCTCAGTTTCCTGACTTCCATACGATCGAGTTCAACCGGTAAGGCTGAAGGCGTCGGAGTTACGACCTCGAGCATTTCTTCCGGCCAGCCGGCCGTTATCCATTGAGCCTTCTCCCGCTGGGCATGTCGATAAATGGAGGTTGTGCGAATATCCTCACCTTTTGCAATAGTCAATGCTTGCATCGGACTTACAAGAACACATTCTTCAACCTCATCCCTGTATCCCCCACCAAGATCGGAATGCACACCGGGCAAGATAATTTCCTGGTGAGTTGGAGATACTTTACTCAGTGCGAAATTTGCGCGCTTCTCGTCACGAGCAACTAACTGTACGACGTCATTGAAGTATCTCCGATCGAGATACAACTTCACACCCGGAGCTACCGGACTTTGTATGTTTCCCAGATTAGTAATGCCCGCGATCGAGGGAACGGTGTCAAACAGCCCAATAAAACCCACCATGACTTCCGTGTTGTACTGCCCAGTAAAACCAGGCCAAAAACCGCTGGAGTTGCAGCGTATTATTTCGCCCAACGGCCCTTGCATGCATCGTATGATTTCGTTTGCAAAGTGCCTTGCCGCAGCCGCGCCGCGACTAAAACCAAAAGTATCAAATATTACCGAGCCCAATTCGACGCCCGGATTTTGCCCAACAAATTCATTGATGAGCATTTTCATTCTTGAGAAAGCTAGCTGAACCTTAGCCGTCACGCCGGTATTACCTCTCCCCGTAGCCGCATTCGAAAGGCTATCCATCTCTCCTGTTTCCGAACCGATACCGTCGATATACAAGCTGCGCAAAACTAATTTATTTGAAGCGTCCCCTTGCAATTCTTTCGATGCTGGATAGAGGTCAAACAATTTAGCTACATTACTCACATCATTCCCATAGCTCCCCTCCGGATCCGCCATATACGGCTTGCAGCTCGCATCGACATCTTCGGGGCGGATGGGGTGGTGGGCGCCGCACAGCAGGCCTGAGGCCGAGTTGTTGGCGTTGTTTAGCGTGCCGTCGAAGAACACGCCGATGCGTAACGCGACGCGGATTTTTTCTTTCGCGGCGGCGGGTGCCTTGCCGTGTTTTTCATATTCGGCCCAGCGCTCGGCGTGGATGTCGACGGGCTTGGCTTCGTCGTATCGGTAGTTTTTCGGGGGGTTGGGGACGTATCCACTCATTCCTTGATCACCTGCTCCTTGGTAACGGGCGCAGAGAGTGTCATTGCTCAGGCGATCAGGCAACGCCTAGCCACAGGCCATCATCGGTGGATGGCCAGGTTCATCCAGACATTGCTGGCGTTGATAGTCACCATCAACTCAATGAAGTTCTCATAAAAATTGCGCGGCGTAACATCGCATCCATACCAACCAATAACACCCCGGAGCACACCATCATGAAACGCCAACTCTTCGTCAGTATTGCTTTCTCGGTTCTTGCAGCTAACGCTTTCGCCGCTACCTCTGCTCACCCGGTTGTCGCCGAAGGTGGCTCCGATCGTCTGATCGAACGCCGCGTTGCTGAAGGTGGCTCGGATCGCCTTATCGAACGCCGCGTTGCCGAAGGTGGTTCCGATCGCCTGATCGAACGCCGCGTTGCTGAAGGTGGCTCCGATCGCCTGATCGAACGCCGCGTTGCCGAAGGTGGTTCCGACCGGCTGATCGAAAGCCGCAATGTATGAGTGAATACGTGCGCAGCAACACCGAACGAAGCCCGGCTAAACAGTCGGGCTTTTTTTATGTGCATGTGAAAAGCTCACTGGACGACCGGTCAGAAAAACCTTCGAACGTCATCGTCACCGCGCCTTCAAAGAAGTAAGCACAGCACCCGCGCTGCGCACAGGAGCGATCATGAATAACGACAATTACCTGCAAGGTGGTACGGGCAGCGAAGAACCGGTCCCCGTGTCCAATCCGGAGAATCCGGGGCATCACGATGAAGGTACCAATGTCGACGATCACGTACCGCTCGACCCGAATGACGACAGCCCGGTCGAAGACGAACTGGCGGGTCGCTAAAATCGTTCAAGGCTCATGCGACGTCATCGCCTGAGCCTGCCACAGCGCTCTGAACGGTCCATCGCGCTTGAGCAGGTCTTCCGGCATACCGTCTTCAACAATTTCCCCCTCATGCAGCACGATCACCCGGTCGAAATTGGCGATGGTCGATAACCGGTGGGCGATTGCCAGCACCGTTCGCCCGTGCATCAACGCGGTCAGTGCGGTGCGAATCACCGACTCGGTCTGCGAGTCCAGCGCGGAAGTCGCCTCGTCCAGCACCAGAATCGGTGCGTTCTTGAGAAACGCCCGCGCCAGCCCGAGACGCTGGCGCTGGCCGCCGGAAAGCATCGCCCCGCGCTCACCGATCAGCGTCGAATAACCATGCGGCAAGGCCCGGATGAACACGTCGCAGTAGGCTTGTTTCGCGGCGTCCATCACTTGCTCTTCAGTGGCTTTCGGCTGACCGTAGGCGATGTTTTCGAAGATGCTGCGGTTGAACAGCGCCGCCTCCTGGGGCACCACGGCGATTTGCCGGCGCAAACTGTTCTGGCTCACCGTACGGATGTCGCGGTCATCGATCAGGATGATGCCGCTGCGTACGTCATCCAGGCGTTGCAGCAAATTGATCAGGGTGGATTTGCCCGCGCCGGAAGTGCCGACCACCCCCACTGTCTGCCCCGCCGGAATGTCCAGAAACAGGTGTTTGAATACCTCCCGACCATCCGGATAGCTGTAGCTCACATCGATGAATTTTATGCTGCCGCGGGTTGCCTGCATCTCCTCCGGCGCGTCGGACAAGGCATGCGGTTGCACGATGATGCGCAGGGTTTCAGAGATATCGCCGAGCTGCTGCGAGGTGTCGACCAACGCCAGCGCCAAGTCTCGGGAGCCGTGGAGGATGCGAAAGGTCAGCGCGCTGATCATCACCACGTCGCCGGCGGTAATGCCGGCCTCGCGCCACAGGCTGATTGCCCAGATGAGCATGCCGCCCGCCATCACCGACAGAAAAATATCGTGCAGCACGCGGGCCTTTTCCAGATAGATCCAGCTGCGTCGCTGGGCCTTGGCTTCGACGCCGATGGCGCGTTCCAGCCGCTGCCGTTCGCGGTTGCGCGCGGAGAACGCTTTGATCGTCCAGACATTGGAAACCAGGTCAACAATTTCGCCGCCGACCCGCGCCGATTGCGAGGCAAAATCGATGTGCCGTTTACGCCCGCGAATCCCGAAAAACGTGATCAGCAGGCCGACGACAAAAACGCAGCCGATCAATGCGCCGGCCATGCCGATGCTCACCGTGGAGAGCACAATCACGGCGCCGAGAAAATCCACGCACGGCGGAATGATCTTCCACGCCAACCCCCCGTAAATCGACCCGGCGGCCGCGCCAGCCGAGGAAATCCGGTTGGCCAGAGCCCCGGCGAAATGCTGGGAAAAATAGCGCATGGGGTGGCCGGTCAAGTGACTGAACAGGTCGACCCGCAAGTCTGCGCAACTGGCGACTACGGTGCGACAGCCGAGCCATCCACCCAGCCGCCAGAAAATATTCTCCAGCACGATCAAACCGATAAACAGTGTGAACGGAAACCAGATGTGCGCGCTGGCCCGATCTCCCAGGGTCATGACGTCCACCAGCAATTTCATGCCGTATTGCACGGCAACTGCGCAGCTCGCGGCGCCCACGACCAGAAAGAGCATCCCGCCAAAATGCCAGGGACGTCGAAGCACATAGCGCCATAAAAACGCTACCGGTTGATCGGGCAACTGTTGTTCTTCGACTTCCTCTTCACGGTCCATGGTCGTCCGCACCGGGGGGAGTGAAACGTTGCGTCAGTTGTTGCAGCGCCAGGGCAAGCGGATGGCAGGCCGCACGTTGGCCTTCGCCATCGGCGTAACCGAACAGGCCGGCCGGGCAATAGCGGTCGTTGTCCCAACCGGGGTAATCGAGAATCGGGTACCAGCAAATGCCTTCAATCGGCACACCGCGACGTATTGCCAGTTCAACCTGCTCGCTGACATACGCCAGCCACGGCACACGCTCTTCGCCTTCTGCACCGGTTTCCGAGATGAACATCGGCCGTCGATAGCGTTGATGCACCTCGCTGAGCATGCCCGCCAGCGGTCGATATTGTGGCGCATCGCGGAGGATTTTCGGGCCGTTGAGAATCCACTGGTTATGCGGGTAGTAATTGATCCCGATGATGTCCAGATAAGACTCCTGCCCGCCCAGACCCGGCCACTGCCTGCCGGTGAGCAATTCCCAGGCATCGAACTGTGACTGGCGATAATCCTCGGCAGCGTTCACCTGATCGATACGGTGCGAACCGGCAATCACGTTGATCAACGGTTCACACTGCACAAACCGTGCGGTCGGCGCCTGTTCGCGGATCGCTTCGATGGCGGCGATGCTCGCACGCACCAGTTGATGCTTGAGCTCCAGGCCGCGTCCTTGTGCCGATGGATTGAAATACCCGACTGCCCCGCCCGCCCAACTCCAGAACGAAATTTCGTTCAGCGGCGAATAGAACGGCACCTCAATACCCTCCTCCCTGACCAGTCGCGCAACCGCCCCACAGAACTTCGCAAAACGTTCGACGAACGCCGGGCGCCAGATGTCCAGGTCATCGGGGTAACCGTAGTGACACAGGTCCCAGATCACCTGCAGATCGCACGCCTGCGCCGCTCGAAGCATCGGCAGGAAACTGCTCCAGTCGTAATGCCCCGGACGCGTCTCGATCAAGTGCCAGCGCAAACCATCGCGGACACTGCGAATGCCGGTCGCCGCCAGTTGCCGATAGTCACTCTGCACCCACCGCGCATGGCCGGTAGACGTTGAAAGGTCCAGCCGCCGCCCGTCGTTGCGGCGATGGGAGGAGCATTCGTAGCCGCCCAACAGAAAACTGTTGAACGTCCCGGGCGCCGTCATGAGGCCCGGGCCGGCTCGGCGGCGATCATGACTCCACTCCATCGGCCGGCACATTCGCCTCGGTGGCTGCTTCAGCGATGCGTTGATAAAGTGCCAACGCCTGGCCGACTACCTGATCCATGTTGTAGTACTTGTAGGTCCCCAGCCGACCGAGAAAAGTCACGTTCGGCGTGGTGTCGGCCAGCGCCTTGTAGCGCTTGTACAACTCGGCATTCTCCGGACGCGGCACTGGGTAATAGGGATCGCCGTCCGCACAGGGATATTCGTAACTGATGCTGGTCAGCGGGTGGGTTTGCCCGGTCAGGTGTTTGTATTCGGTGATGCGCGTATAGGGCACCGCTTCGTCGGGATAGTTGACCACCGACACCGGCTGAAACTGCGCCTGATTGAGCGTTTCGTGCTGAAATTTCAACGAGCGGTATGGCAGCTTGCCGAAGCAATAATCGTAATACTCATCGACCGGACCGCTGTAGACGAGGTGGTCGTAGCTGACCTGATCGCGCACACCGATGAAGTCGGTGCTCAGCAGGATGTCGATGTTCGGGTGTTCGAGCATGCGTTCGAACATGCGCGTGTAGCCGTCCAGCGGCATCATTTGAAAGGTGTCACCGAAATAGCGATCGTCACTGTTAGTGCGGGTCGGCACGCGCGAGGTCACCGATTTGTCGAGGTCCGACGGATCGAGGCCCCATTGTTTGCGCGTGTAACCACGGAAAAACATTTCATAGAGTTCCCGACCGACCTGGTTGATCACCACATCTTCCGAGGTACGAATGCTCTCCACCGGTTGCGCACGGCTGGCCAGAAATTCGGCGGCTTGTGGCTCGGTCATGTTCAAGCCATACAACGTGTTGAGTGTTGTCAGGTTGATGGGGATGGGCACCAGGTGCTCAGACACCTGCGCCAGCACACGATGTTCATACGGGCGCCATTCGGTAAATTTCGATAGGTACTGAACGATCCGCTCGGCATTGGTGTGGAAGATGTGCGGACCGTATCGATGAACCATGACGCCGGCCTCATCGAAATGGTCATAGGCGTTGCCACCAATGTGCTCGCGCCGATCAATCAGCAGGACTCGTTTACCGAGGCCACCCGCCAGACGCTCAGCCAGAACGCTGCCGGCAAATCCGGCACCCACGATCAGGTAGTCGTAGCGTTTCGCAGCGGAGCCGTCGATGGCAGATTGCAGGGTTATCTCAGGCATTCGATCTGCTCCTTCATCACGGCGCAGGTCTTGTCCCATGACATGCCGTCGAGGACGGTGTCGATGCGTTGGGTGAACGCTGCGGTGTCGCTGTCATCGGTCAGAATGCTCTCGATGGCAGCGATGAATTCAGTCGCCGACGCGGCGATTTTTACCACGCCGCTGTCGCCGTAAGTGCGCACGACATCAGTGATGGGTGTGGAGACCACGGCGCATCCGCCTGCGAGGTATTCCGGTGTTTTGGTGGGGCTGATGAAGCGAGTCGATTCGTTCAGGGCGAACGGCATCAGCGCAACATCCCAACCGGCCAGGTACGCCGGCAACTGCGAATAATCCTTGCTGCCCAGATAATGAATATTGGGATAACGCGGCAGCATCGCCGGGTCGATCTTGACCACCGGACCGATTAATACGATTTGCCATTGCGGCCGCTGGCGGGCCAGTTCGTCCACCAATGCGACGTCGAAGCGCTCGTCGATGACGCCAAAAAAGCCGAGCCGTGGGTGGGCAATATCGGCTTGATCGGCCGGTTCTAAAAGGGACTGACGCGCCGTACTGAAATGCTTGAGGTCAACACTGCTGGGCACGGCATGCGCGTTTGCGTGAAGTTTGCGCTTGGCTTCCCAAAGGCTGTAACCACCGGTGAATACCACGTCGGCCCGATTCATCAACTGCCGCTCTTTCTCCACCAGTTCCCGGGGCGCGCCTTTGAAGGCGGACAGTTCATCCATGCAGTCGAAAATGGTGACCTGCCCTTCGAGGTGCGAGGTGAAATCCAGACTCATCGGCGTCAGGTACCACAACAACAATTGCGACGGCGCCTGGACTGCCAGGTAGTCGTCGAGCAATTGCCGCTGGGTAGCGTTGATTTGCTGCGGATCGAGGCCGCCGCGAATGTGCGGCACGAGGACAGTCACACCCTCGGCCGGTTGCGACTGTTCAAGCCAGGCGCTGTCGTTGGCATCGTGAATCGGCTCTTCAAAAAACAGCACATCGTAGTCTTTGGCCAGGCGCGACATCACATGTTGCGGGCGCTGATAAACAAAACCCCAGCGCAAGTGCGACAGGCACAACAGTACAGGACGCAAAGACAGCGCGAGGTGCGGATCGGTGGACAGGGAAGTCGGTGTCAGTTGCGAGTCAGGTTGCTCAAGAAGATTCATAAAAATTTCCTTTCGGTCATTGCCAAAACAAAATTCGAAGCAGAGTAACCACCTGACTTCGACGCTAACCCATGCGACTGAAGAGCAGACTCCGTGATTGGCTATCACCTTCTGCACGCTTCTAAGGTTTTGAGGCACTGCGTATCGCCAGCGTTCAAAAGCCTTTTGTTTAAAGCGGATGAAGGGTATGTACCGGTCGCACTAATTCTCTGAACTAGTCGGATACGCCGACCCCATAACTACAAGCGACGCAACTTTGCTCGCCTCGGAATGAGGGTGGGATCATGATTTTGGTGACCGGAGGTGCTGGCTATATCGGGGCCCACGTATGCGTGGAACTACTGCGCAAAGGCAACGATGTCTTGATACTGGACAACCTGTGCAACAGCTCGCGAGTTGCGATAGAACGAGTCGCCGCAATCGCCGGTGCGCGACCGGGCTTCATTAAGGGTGATGTGCGCAATCGCGCGCTGCTCGAGCGGATTTTTGATGATTACCCCATCGATGCCGTAGTGCATTGCGCCGGCCTGAAAGCCGTGGGCGAGAGCGTGCGCGAACCATTGCGTTATTTCGAAACCAATGTCAGCGGCAGCGTGACGTTATGCCAGGCGATGGCGAATGCTGGCGTGCACACGTTGTTGTTCAGCTCCTCGGCGACCGTCTATGGCGATTGTGCGCAGATGCCGATCGACGAAGCCTGTGTGCCGGGTCAGCCGGCCAACCCTTACGGCCATTCAAAACTCATGGCCGAGCATGTCATGACCAGCATTGCCCGGTCGGATGAACGTTGGTCGGTGGGTCTGTTGCGTTACTTCAATCCGATCGGCGCGCATCGCAGCGGCGGTCTGGGTGAAGCGCCGACCAATACACCGAATAATCTGCTGCCGTATCTGTTGCAGGTAGCCACCGGAGAGCGCGCGGCGCTGAATGTGTTTGGTGATGATTACGCCACGCCCGATGGCACCGGTGTACGCGACTATATCCATGTGATGGACCTGGCGGCGGGACATCTCAAAGCGCTGGATTACCTGCAGAGCAAAACGGGCGTGCATGTGTGGAACCTCGGCACAGGGTGCGGTTATTCGGTACTTGAAGTGGTGCGCGCGTTCGAGCGCATTTCCGGGGTGCCCGTTCCCTTGAACTACAGCCCTCGGCGCAGTGGCGACATTGCTCAATGCTGGGCCGACCCGGGCAAGGCCGAGCGTCAGCTGGGCTGGCGTGCGACACGGGATCTGGATGAAATGTTGAGGGATGCCTGGCGCTGGCAGTGCCAGAATCCCAAAGGTTACGAAGCGGCAGCGTTGGTGAGCTAACCGATAAACCTGTCGCAGCCTGCGCCAGCTGCTACGAAGTGCGGGGTTGTACGGCCTCCAAAACGAATCAAGCCCCGCACTGGCAGGGCTTGAAAGGTGTCACGCGGCATTAAGACTTACGCGCGCCACCGCCGGAGCTTTGACCTCCTTTTTTGCCTGCTTCCGAGGCTTTTTGCTTGTCGTCGGCGAAGTTGCCGCCGCGACCGCTGCCCTGTCCGCCGCTACCCGAAGCGCCACCCGAAGCCTGGCCGCCTTTCTTGCCGGCTTCAGAAGCTTTCTGCTTGTCATCGGCGAAGTTTCCGGTGTTTTTGTTTCCGGTATTAGCCATTTTCGTTCACCTCTACATTGCTGGAATCGAGCACGGGGCTCGTTCAATTCCGAGAGGTGCAGCAAGCCGAAAGTTTGATCGAAATGCACGCGTTACGACGAGCGGGCACCGCTTTCGATTCCACTTTAGCCCAGTGACGTATCGAGGAACATCATCACACCGAAGCCAAGCATCAAACCCAAGGTCGCGGGTGTTTCATGACCGTTACGGTGGGTCTCGGGAATTACCTCGTGGGACACCACGAAAATCATCGCGCCAGCCGCCAGACCCAATGCCACGGGGTAGCCCAACGCAAAACCCGACGAAACGCCCAGCCCGATAATTGCGCCCAAAGGCTCCATCAGCCCGGACCCTATGGCGACCAATGCCGCACGAATCGAAGAGATACCCGTAACCCGCAGCGCCAGCGCAATGGCCAGGCCTTCCGGAATGTCCTGAATGGCAATCGCAGTCGTCAGCGGCAGCCCGACTTTCATGTCACCGTCGGCGAAGCTGACACCAATGGCCATGCCTTCCGGCAGGTTATGCAGAGTAATCGCCAGCACAAACAACCACACCCGGTTGAGCCGCTGGACATCCGGCCCACGGCGACCACTTTTCTGGTGTTCATGGGGGACAAAACGGTCGAGACCGACCATCAGCGCCACACCCAACGCCATACCAAATACCACGACCGCAGCCGCAATCATCTTGTTGCCGGTGATGGATTCAGCCGCCGCAATACCAGGGAGAATCAACGAAAAAGAACTCGCCGCCAGCATCATGCCGGCGGCAAAGCCGAGCATGGTGTCCTGGGTGCGCACAGCCACGTCGCGCAGCACCAACGCCAATGTCGCGCCCAGCGCTGTCGCGCCAAAACCTGCCGCGCCACCGAGCATGGCGTAGCGCAGCACTTGCGGGTTTGATTCGGTCAATGCGCTATAACCGCTAAAGAGCAACAGCAGTGTGACGACAATCAAGGTTAACCAGAACAGAACGCCCGGCCAGCTACCGCTCTTGGCCATTTCGAGCCATGAACGCGATGGATGTGCACCAGACGAAGCTGGATCCGACATAAAACCTCCTACCGACCGTTTGCCCGTTTGTTGCTTGTTCGTAAACCGCGCGCCTGAGTTTGCCGGGTTATGCGCTGGGCCTCTTGTTCAAATGACCTGGCGGTCGCGTTGAACAGACCCGAAACATCTTCAACGAAATTGACGGACAGACCTCTGGATTTTGCAACCATTGCTTCTCACCTCTATCAACTGTAGCAACTTAAAGGCACCGCACGCCTTATCGGCGTGCGGTGAACGCAGTGACGCTTTACACATCGGGTTTGACCAGCAACCCGGAGCCGATATCAGCACCGGTCATTGGGTCACTGTCGGGGTCGGACATCGTGCGGGCCTTCATGTCCATCAACAGTTCTTCTTCATCGGCACTCAACTCGACACTGGCCGTGCCATCACCGCCATCAACGGCCGGCATTGGGTCTTCGACAAATTCCCAATCGTCGCCCTGATTCCACGGCCCGCGAGTGCTGCCTTCGCCCTGGGACATGTTGTAGTAGACGTTGGTGAACTCCGGATTGCCGGGCAATTTGCCTTGGGGGAAGTTCGGCTGGATCGAGTGCAGCGCTTTCTCGAAGGACAGTTGATGCGCGATCTCACGGGTCATGAGAAAGCCCAGCGCTTCTTTCACGCCGGGGTCATCGGTGACGTTCATCAAGCGTTCGTAGACAATCTTCGCGCGGGACTCGGCGGCAATGTTGGAACGCATGTCCGCGGTAGGCTCGCCAATGGTATCGATGTAAGCCGCCGACCACGGCACACCGGCCGAGTTGGTCAGTGGCGCACCGGCGCCATACAGGATCTGGGTGATGTGCGAGTCGTTGCCCGCGCCGTTGATGGCACGGTATAGCTCGCCCTCTTCTTCCACGCCTTCAGCCAAACGGCCTTTTGCGCCCTTGTTGAGCATGACGATGATCGAACCCACGATCTCAAGGTGACTGAGTTCTTCGGTGGCGATGTCCATCAGCAAATCTTTCCTGCCTGGATCATCTTCGGCCAACGCCTGGGTGAAGTAGCGGGAGGCGGCTGCCAGCTCACCTTGTGCCCCGCCAAATTGTTCGAGCAACAGGTTAGCCAACCCTGGGTTGGGTTGAGCCACCCTCACGGTGTATTGAAGTCGCTTGTTATGTAAAAACATGACTGGATCTCCTCAGGCCTAAAGGCGCCGATACTCATCCGGGGATGGCTCGAATGCGGCACCCACAGTTATCTGAAGCACGGTCCCGTTTGAAAATTTTAAAAAAATTGGCGCCTCGCGACGAGCGGCATGAAACCCCGATTTAACGCCCGGTCGTCGGCGCGCTACTGCGTGCGCTCAAACTTTCTACAGCGCCGATTCGTCTATATTGCACCCGGAGCGGATCTGGTCTTTGTAGCAGCTGGCGCAGCCTGCGTCCGGCTGCGAAGCAATCGTAAACCGGTCAACGCGGGGAATCAGGACAACCGTGATCTCTGGACTTACGACTGCTTCGCAGCCGGACGCAGGCTGCGCCAGCTGCTACAGAATCGTGGTTATCACT
>NZ_JMCL01000074.1 GCF_000690905.1 Pseudomonas sp. Ant30-3
GGCGAGGGAGCTTGCTCCCGCTGGGGCGCGAAGAGGCCCCCGTAGGAGCTGTCGAGTGCAACGAGGCTGCGATCTTCCCCCTGATGCTTGAGTCTCAAGTGAAGGATCAGAATCAAAAGATCGCAGCCTGCGGCAGCTCCCACAGGTGCAGCCCAGCGGGAGCAAGCTCCCTCGCCACAGGGAACAGCGCTGGTTACATCAACAGGCGCAGGATCTCCGGCATCATCGTCATGGCCGCGAGGTTGTTGATCACCAGCATGTCGATCAGCTTGAGCACCAGAAACGCGAGGATCGGCGAGATGTCCAGGCCGCCGAGGTTCGGAATGATCTTGCGGAACGGCGCCAGAGCCGGCTCGCAGATGTCGTTCACCAGTTCAGCGCCAGGGTTGTGGCTGCCGGGCGCGACCCAGGACAGGATGACGCTGATGATCAGCGCAAAGAAGAAAATCTTCAGGAACAGCGCGGTCACGCCGATCAACGACCAGATGAACAATTGCAGCGGGTTACCGGTGGTGCCGTAAGTCAGCAGCAGCGTCAGGGCCATCAGCGCCAGTTGCACCAGGATGGCCAGCACCAGCGAAGACATGTCCAGACCGAACATGCTCGGAATGATCCGGCGCAGAGGCTTGAGCAGCGGTTGTGTGGCTTTGACGATGAACTGGCAAAGAGGGTTGTAGAAGTTCGCGCGCACCAGTTGCAGTACGAAGCGCAGGAGCACGATCAGCAAATACAGGCTGCCGAGGGTTTGCAGCACGTAGACCGCTGCAGTGTTCAATCCAATCATGTAAGGCTCCTTATTGACCTAGTTGTTCGGCCATTTCGGCCGAGCGGTGCGCAGCGGCGCCGAGTGCTTTTTCAACCAGGGATTCGAAGCCCCCGGCCTGGAATGACTTGATTGCAGCTTCCGTGGTGCCCGCCGGCGAGGTCACGCGGCGACGCAGTTCAGCCGCGTCGACTTCGCTGGCCACCGCCATGTGCGCGGCGCCCAGAGCGGTTTGCACGGTCAGTTGTGCCGCGATGTCTGCCGGAAGGCCAAGCTTGACGCCGGCAGCGGTCATCGCTTCGATCAACAGGAAGAAGTACGCAGGGCCGGAACCGGACACCGCAGTGACCGCGTCCAGCTGTTGTTCTTCATTGAGCCACAGGGCGATGCCGACTGCAGAAAGCAGCTCTTCCGCCTGTTGGCGTTGCTCTGCCGTCACTTCAGCGGTGGCGAACAAGCCGCTCACACCCTGACGCAGCAGCGCCGGGGTATTGGGCATGCAGCGCACAATCGGTTGGGCGCCGAGCCAGTTGTTCATGCTGGCGCAGGTAATGCCGGCGGCAATTGAGACGACCAGTTGGGTCGGTTTCAGGCTTGGACGAATCGCCTCGCAGACGGCTTTCATCGCCTGGGGTTTGACCGCCAGCACCACGACGTCTGCGTCTTTGATGGCTTCGGCGTTGTCGGCGAATACTTCGATACCATGTTCAGCGTTCACTTTGGCGCGGGTCTCGGCGCCCGGGTCGCTGGCGCGGATCTGTCCGGCATCCAGGCCCTTGGCACGCAGCCCGCCGATAAGGCTGGCGGCCATGTTGCCGGCACCGATGAAGGCAATACGAGTGTTGCTCATGTCAGGTCCTTATAAAGAGAAGAGGCGGCCATGGATCAAGGCTGATGATAGTCGCGGGCCCCAAACAGGGCCGTACCGACACGAACCCACGTAGCGCCCATGGCGATGGCCGATTCGAGGTCGTGGCTCATGCCCATGGAAAGTGTGTCGAGCGGCAGATTGAGGCTGGCCTGCAGGCTTTGTACGGCAGCAAATGCCGCATCCTGCGCGGCGCGGTCTTCAGTCGGCTCGGGAATTGCCATCAACCCGCGCAACGTGAGGCGGGGCAGTTCGCTGATAGCCTTGGCCAGCGCCGGCAGATCGGCAGGGGTGCAGCCGGATTTGCTGGCTTCACCGCTGACGTTGACCTGAATGCAGATGTTCAGTGGCGGCAAATCGGTGGGGCGTTGTTCGGACAGGCGTTGTGCGATTTTCA
This sequence comes from Pseudomonas sp. Ant30-3, assembly GCF_000690905.1. Classification (GTDB taxonomy): domain Bacteria; phylum Pseudomonadota; class Gammaproteobacteria; order Pseudomonadales; family Pseudomonadaceae; genus Aquipseudomonas. The sequence continues at coordinate 2,029 of NZ_JMCL01000074.1, forward strand.
AACGATCCACGGAATGCACCCAGGCGAAGTGCTCGGCAATTGCGCGAGTCTTGTTCGACTGAGTGGGGCCGATGAAGTGCCAGATCAAGGGCAGGTCCGCCAACTCGAGCTGTTTGCTCAAGGCTTCCTGCAGATAGTTCTCGCCAAAATTGCGGATTCCGGCGGCACAGGCTTCACGCAGCGCCTCGGCCGGCTTGGTCTTGCTCACTGCCAGCAGTTGCACGCTGTGCGCATCGCGGTGGGCGGCGAGGACTGCGGCGTGTATGCGCGAAGTAACCTGAGCGATGTTGTCTGCTATCGTGGACATTCAATGTGCGCCAGCGGGTCAGAGTTCGCGGCATTCTACTGGAATTGAGGAGCGCTATGGATATCACTGAGCTGCTGGCTTTCAGCGCCAAACAAGGCGCGTCCGACCTGCACCTGTCAGCCGGCCTGCCACCGATGATCCGCGTCGACGGTGATGTGCGGCGCATCAACCTGCCGGCACTGGATCACAAGCAGGTTCAAGAGCTGATCTACGACATCATGAACGACACCCAGCGGGTGGACTTCGAAAAGAATCTGGAAACCGACTTTTCCTTCGACGTGCCCGGCGTGGCGCGTTTTCGGGTCAATGCGTTCAATCAGAATCGCGGTGCGGGCGCGGTGTTCCGGACCATCCCGTCGAAAGTATTGACCATGGATGACCTGGGCATGGGCGAAGTGTTTCGCCGCATTACCGAGTCGCCCCGTGGCCTGGTGCTGGTGACGGGTCCGACCGGGTCCGGCAAGTCGACAACCCTGGCGGCGATGATCGATTACCTGAACAACCATCGCCATCACCACATTCTCACCATCGAAGACCCGATCGAGTTCGTTCACGAATCGCGCAAATGCCTGATCAATCAGCGCGAAGTCCACCGTGATACACGCAGTTTTTCCACCGCGTTGCGCTCGGCGTTGCGCGAAGACCCGGATGTGATTCTGGTGGGTGAAATGCGTGACCTGGAAACCATTCGCCTTGCCCTGACGGCGGCCGAAACCGGTCACTTGGTGTTCGGCACCCTCCACACTACGTCTGCAGCCAAGACCATTGACCGGGTAGTGGACGTGTTCCCGGGCGACGAGAAGTCGATGGTGCGCTCGATGTTGTCCGAGTCGTTGCTGGCCGTGGTCTCGCAGGCGCTGGTGAAGAAGGTGGGCGGCGGGCGTATTGCCGCGCATGAAATCATGCTCGGCACTTCGGCGATCCGTAACCTGATTCGCGAGGACAAGGTGGCGCAGATGTACTCGTCGATTCAAACCGGCGGGAATCTGGGGATGCAGACGCTGGATATGTGCTTGAAGGATTTGCTGAGCAAGGGCTTGATCACTCGCGAACATGCGCGGGAGAAGGCGCGCACGCCGGATAATTTTTGAGGCGGATTGCAGGGATGCAGGATTCGCAGGGATGCAGACTGTGGCGAGGGAGCTTGCTCCCGCTCGAGTGCGCAGCGCTCGCATTCTTTTTTCTGGGGCCGCTCCGCAGCCCAGCGGGAGCAAGTCCCCTCGCCACAAATGCTCATCTTTAGAGCATCAACAATCAGCGCTGAACAACCTGAAGCCTGCTCTTCTCTTTCGGCAGAACACGCTTGGCAACCACGTAATGGCTCTGCCAGTAAGGCTTCTTGAGTGTATCGATGGTCACCGACTTGCCACGGCGAGGCGCATGGATAAAGCGGTCGTTGCCAAGGTAAATGGCGACGTGATTGACCCGACGGCTCTTGATATTGAAGAAAATCAGGTCGCCCGGTTTCAGGTCCTTGCGATCGACTTTCTCGCCATGCCCTGTGGCCATGGCATTGGAAGTGCGTGGCAGGTCAAAAGTGGCGTCGTTGAACGCGTATTTCACCAGCCCGCTGCAATCGAAGCCTTTACTTGGGCTGCTGCCGCCCCAACGATAAGGCGTACCGAGCACGTTTACCGCGCGGCTCAACACGTTGCTGCTTTCCTTGGTCCCCATCGGAGGCACAAGTTTGCTGTTGGCTTTGCTCAGCTGGGTCGGACGTTTTGCAGTTTGCTTGTTCTTGCTCGCTGGAGCAGAAACATGGGATTTAGGGGTGAAACCATTGACGTTGGGAAGACGTTGCTCACGATTGGTGGCGTGGGCGGCCAGTGGCATTAACAGGCAGATGGTTAGCCATGTCTTGAAAAATGGACGCATTCGGCAGGGCTCATATAGGTTAGCGCGCAACTTTATAACAGCTTTTTTGCCCATTCCGGGCCCGTTTGTCGATTCGGCCATGGGCCAGGGGAACCAAACAAACTCGAATTCGTCGTCGTTGTCGGACAAAAGTTAAGAGCGACAAGGCTTTAACAGACTCACAGTGTGGACGACCGTACGTCGGCCGATTGTAAAAAAGTCACAAAGAATTCAACAATATTTATCTATCGTGTGCATCGAGGCTTAAATGAACACCTATCAAACTCCCGTTCCGCGTCAGAACACGCACAGCAAACTCATTGGTTATTTGCTGTGGATTCTCGGCTTTACCGGCGCTCACCGTTTCTATTACGGCAAGCCAGTCACCGGGACGATCTGGTTCTTCACATTCGGGTTGCTGGGCATCGGCTGGCTGATCGACCTGTTCCTGATTCCGGCCATGGACCGTGAAGCGGATCTGCGTTTCACGGCCGGACCTATCGAATATAACGTCGCGTGGATTCTGCTGACGTTCCTCGGCGTGTTCGGTGTGCACCGGATGTATCAAGGCAAGTGGATCAGCGGGTTGCTGTATCTGGTGACGGGCGGGCTGTTCTTTCTGGGGGTGCTGTATGACTTCTGGACGCTGAATGATCAGGTGTCTGTGCGCAACGCGCAGAACCGCGGCGCTTTCCAGTAAAAGCATCGCCAGCAAGCCGGCTCCTACAGAAATCGTGTGACACCTGTAGGAGACGGCTTGCTGGCGATTGCCGAGGAGCGGACTTAAGCCTGGTGACTAATCCGCCCGTCCACCAGCGTGTAACGCACCACACTCGGCAGGCTATGCCCAATGAACGGGCAGTTTTCACCTCTGGACAGCCAGGTCTCACCGGCCACCGTCGACGCCGCCGGATCGAACAGCACGATGTCCGCCGGCCCGCCTACCGCCAGCTTACCCGCCGGCAGGCGCAGCGCCTCGGCTGGCCCGGCACTGAGACGTGCCAGCAACGTCGGCAGATCCAGCAAACCATCCTCAACCAGCGTCATCGCCAGAGGCAGCAACAGTTCGACACTGCTGATGCCCGGCTCGGTCGCACCGAACGGCGCCAGCTTGGCGTCCCGCTCATGCGGCTGGTGATGGCTGGAGATGGCCGAAACCACCCCTGATTTCACAGCGTCGCGCAGGCCTTCACGATCCGCGCGGGTCCGCAGCGGCGGTTGCACGTGATAAAGGCTACTGAAGTCGATCAGCGCCTCGTCGGTCAGAATCAGCTGATACAGCGCCACATCGGCGGTCACCGGCAAACCACGCGCCTGGGCCTGAGCGATCAACGCAACGCCGCGCGCACTGGTGAGCTGGCTGAAGTGAGCACGCACGCCACTTTGCTCGACCAGCAGCAGATCCCGCGCAAGCGCCACGGTCTCAGCCGTTTCAGGAATGCCCGGCAATCCCAGGAAACTGGCGGTCGGGCCTTCATGCGCCAGGCCGCCTTCGGCCAGGTCATGGTCCTGCGAATTGAACATCACTGTCAGGTCGAATGTTGCCGCGTATTCCAGCGCCCGGCAAAGCGTGCGCGTGTTGCGGAAACTTTCCAGCCCGTTGCCGAAGGCCACACAACCGGCATCGCGCAAGGCGACCAGTTCGGCCAACTGCTCACCGTCCAGGCCCTTGCTCAGCGCGCCGATAGGGAACACCTTGGCATTGCCGGCCTCACGGGCACGGTCCAGGATCAGTTCGGCCACTGCCGAGGTGTCGAGCACCGGTTTGGTTTTCGGCGGGCAGCACAGGCTGGTCACACCGCCAGCGGCGGCGGCGCGGGTTTCGCTGACAATCGAGCCTTTGCGGCTGTAACCCGGCTCGCGCAGGGCGACGTTCAGGTCGACCAGCCCCGGCGCTGCAATCAGCCCATGAGCGTCGATCGTGTCGACAGCAACGAAGCCCGCCGGCGCGGCGCCGATCGCGATGATCTTGCAAGCTTCAACGTGAATATCGGTGACTTGATCCAGCCCGCTGACGGGATCGATGACGCGAGCGCCGAGGATGCTGAGCTTCACTGGGCGTTCTCCTGGTCGAATTGGCTTTGTTCTAATTGTCGCTGGGCGGTCTGCCCGCTCATGGCCATCGACAACACGGCCATACGAATGGCGATCCCGTAGGTCACCTGATTGAGGATCACCGAATGCGGACCATCGGCCACCGCCGACTCAATCTCCACGCCACGGTTGATCGGGCCCGGGTGCATGACGATGCAGTCCGGTTTGGCGCCGGCCAGGCGCGCGGTGGTCAGGCCGAACAGGCGATAGAACTCGCCTTCGCTCGGCAGCAGGCCGCCGGTCATGCGTTCGCGCTGCAAGCGCAGCATGATCACCACGTCGACGTCTTTAAGGCCTTCGGTCATGTCGGTGTACACCTTCACGCCGTATTGCTCGACACCGATCGGCAGCAGGGTCTTCGGTGCGATCACGCGGATGTCCGGGCAACCGAGGGTTTTCAGAGCGAGCATGTTCGAACGCGCGACCCGCGAATGCAGAATGTCGCCCACGATCGCCACCGAGAGGTTTTCAAAACCACCCTTGTGTCGACGGATCGTCAGCATGTCCAGCATGCCTTGGGTCGGGTGCGCGTGACGGCCGTCACCGCCGTTGATGATCGCCACCTGCGGGCACACGTGCTCGGCGATGAAGTGTGCGGCGCCGGAGTCGCCGTGACGCACGACAAACATGTCAGCGGCCATGGCTTCGAGATTGCGCAGGGTGTCGAGCAGGGTTTCGCCCTTGCTCGCCGAGGACGTCGACACGTTGAGGGTGATGACGTCCGCCGACAACCGCTGGGCCGCCAGTTCGAAGGTCGTGCGGGTGCGGGTGGAGTTCTCGAAAAACACATTGCACACGGTCTTGCCGCGCAGCAACGGGACTTTCTTCACGGCCCGGGCGCCGACTTCGAGGAACGAGTCAGCGGTGTCGAGGATTTCCGTCAGCAACTCGCGGCGCAAGCCGTCGAGCGAGAGGAAATGGCGCAGCTGGCCCTGATCATTGAGCTGCAGCGGGCGCTTGGTTTCTAGAGGCGTCATCGCGAGGGGGACTCTCAATAGGGCAGGTTTAAGGGGCGATATCCTGGAATTCGAGCTTGAGTTCCGGGCCGGACAGTTTCACGCGTTGATTGGCCGCCAGGGCCAGGGTCGCGCCGACAACGTTCGGGCGGATCGGCAGTTCGCCGGCGTCCAGGTCCAGCAGGCAGACCAGTGTCACGCTGGCCGGGCGGCCGTAGTCGAACAGTTCGTTGAGGGCCGCGCGGATGGTGCGGCCGCTCATCAGCACGTCGTCGATCAGTACCAGATGCTGGCCTTCGATCTCGAACGGCAGGGCCGACGGGCGGACTTGCGGGTGCAGGCCGTTCTGGCTGAAGTCGTCGCGGTAAAAGGAAACGTCCAGCGTGCCGAGAGGCGAGTCGCTGCCCATCTCATCGAGCAGCGCCTGGGCGACCCAGACGCCGCCGGTACGAATGCCGATGTAGCGTGGTTCGCTGATACCGCGATGGTGCAGATGTTCCGTGAGACGGATCGCCATCTGGCTGATCAGTTCGGCGGGATTGGGCAGGCTCATGGTTGCTCCTTCTTGGGCCCGAGCCGGTGTTGCTTGAGGTGTGGCTCGGGTTGTTGCAGCTAAGAGAGACGCGCAGGCGACTCTTCAGGATTCGAACAGTGCGGTGTTTTCGTCGAGCCAGCCTTGCAGCAGGAGGGCGGCGGCGATGGCATCGACCGGGTTGTCGCGGTAACTGCCTTTTTGTCCGCCACGGTCGCGACGTTCACCCTTGGCTTCGAAGGTGGTCAGGCGTTCATCGTGGGTATAGAAGGGCAGGTTGTAGCGGCCATTGAGGCGGCGGGCGAATTTCTCGGCGCGCAGGCACATTTCGCTCGGCGTGCCGTCCATGTTCAGCGGCAAACCAACCACTACGGCGTCGGGTTTCCATTCCTTGATCAGCGCTTCGACCTGGTTCCAGTCGGGAACGCCGTTTTGCGCTTTCAAGGTGCACAGCTCGCGGGCCTGGCCGGTAATCACCTGGCCGACCGCTACGCCGATCTGTTTGGTGCCGTAGTCAAAACCCAGAATCAGGCGCAGGGCCATCAGGCGTGCCCCGCCTGGCTGGTCAGCAGGCTGAGGTTGACGCCGAGGTGTTTGGCGGCGGCTTCGAGGCGCAATTCGCTGCTGGTGTTGAACAGGATGTCGGCGTCGAACGGGCAGTTCAGCCAGGCGTTGTCGGCCAGTTCGGCCTCAAGCTGGCCGGCTTCCCAACCGGCGTAGCCGAGGGCGATCACGCTTTTCGCTGGCCCCATGCCATCGGCGATGGCGAACAGCACGTCCTGGGAGGTCGACAGGGAAAGATCGCCTTCCAGATCAACGGTCGCCTGAAAGGTTTTTCCGGACGGGTGCAGGACAAATCCGCGATCAGTCTGCACCGGGCCGCCGATGAATATAGGCACATGCTGGCAGAGTGCTGGCGGCTCGATGTCGGGTCGCAGTTGCTCGAGAATATCGGCCAGGCTCAGCTCTTGCGGACGGTTGACGATGAGACCCATAGCACCATTGGCGGTGTGCTCGACGATGTAGGTCAAGGTGTGCGCAAAATTCGGGTCGGCCATGTGTGGCATGGCGATCAGGAATTGGTGCTTGAGGTAGCTGGGGCTGACGTTCTTCATGAGCGCTAGTGTGGCGTTGGAGGGGCGAACTGACAAGCCGGGGATGCGTAGGAAAATGCTATCGCATCTCCGTGTAGCAGCTGGCGAAGCCTGCGTTCGAGGACGCAGTCCTCGCAAACTGGCAGAACACATCACCCTATGGCGATTACGACTGCTTCGCAGCCGGACGCAGGCTTCGCCAGCTGCTACAGGAATCGTGTCGTGCTTAATTACTTGAAAGCTTGTCCCCACGCGCGAACTTCCACGTGCGGATGATTTCCAGCCGATCGATGTCCGACAAGTCCCCGGTAAACGGCGAAAACGGTGCCGCAAGGCGCACGATGCGCTGCGCCGCCTGATCCAGCAGCGGCTGCCCGGACGACTCCAGCACCAGCACTTCATACAGTGAGCCATCGCGGTTGATCGAGACCATCAGGCGCAAATTGCCGTAAATCTGCTTGCGCCGCGCTTCGTCGGGGTAGTTGAGGTTGCCGATGCGCTCGACCTTCTTGCGCCATTCGTCCTTATACCAGGCGCCTTTGTCGCGCATGGTCGAGGCGGCGCTCAGACGGTGGATGCGCGGGCGCTTGGCGTACAACTGTTGTTCGTTGGCCAGTTCCGCTTCGAGGCTGGCGATGTCGCTGGACAGCTGCGAGCTGTCAAACGTCGGCGCGGCAATTGCCGGCTTCGGTTCGGTCTTGGGTGCTTCGGTCTTGGTCGGGGCTTTTTTCGGTTTAGGCGCAACGGTGGTCACGGCAGCCTTGGGCGGCGCTTCCTGAACTTCTGGTTTGGCGGCCGGAGGCGGCGTGACTTTCTTTACCTGGTTGTCCTGGAACGGCGCAACTTCGGTGGTCTTGGGCACCGCCTTCTTGTCCAGGGTGCCGCTGCCTTGCTGGTTTTCCTGGGCGAGGAAATCGGCCTTTTCCGGCGTCTTTTCGCTCTTGAACGTGGCCAGGGTGATTTCCAGCGTGCGGGTGATCTGCTTGGGCTCGACCATGGTAAAGCCGATGCCCAGCAGCAACGCTAAATGAATCAGCGCTGCAAGAAACAGGGTAAAACCGAGACGATCGGCCGGGCGCACGCCACGGTGGGCGAGTTCAGCGGGCAGGTCGGACGGAAGTGTCATGGGTCAAAAAACCAACATCGCGTTTTTATGGGCTGGGCATGATAACGCAATGTTGGTTTTTAGCTTCAAGCTACGCGCTTCAAGCGACAGGCTGCAGGCAGCTTTCATCAAACCTCGGGCTTGAGGCTGACGGCTTGCAGCTTCTTCTCGATCGCATCCATCAGCAGGCCGCCGATGTCGGTGCCAAAGGCATTGTCGATCTCGCGGATGCAGGTCGGGCTGGTGACGTTGATTTCCGTCAGGTGTTCGCCGATCACGTCGAGGCCGACGAACAGCAGGCCTTTCTCGCGCAGGGTCGGGCCGACTTGCGCGGCAATCCAGCGATCCTTGTCGCTCAACGGACGCGCTTCGCCACGACCGCCAGCGGCCAGGTTGCCACGTGTTTCGCCCGCCGCAGGGATTCGCGCCAGGCAGTAATCCACCGGCTCGCCGTCGATCATCAGGATGCGCTTGTCGCCGTCCTTGATCGCTGGCAGGTAGGCCTGGCCCATGATTTGTTGAGTGCCCAGCGCGGTCAGCGTTTCGAGAATCACTGACAGGTTAGGGTCGCCCGCGCGGTGACGGAAGATCGAAGTGCCGCCCATGCCGTCCAGCGGCTTGAGGATCACGTCGCCGTGTCTGGCGGCAAATTCGCGCAGCACGTCGGCACGGCGGCTGACCACGGTCGGCGGGGTGCACTGCGGAAACAGCGTGGCGAACAGCTTTTCATTGCAATCGCGCAGGCTTTGCGGCTTGTTGACGATCAGCACACCCGCGCGCTCGGCCTGTTCCAGCAGGTAAGTGGAGTAGACGAATTCCATGTCGAACGGCGGATCCTTGCGCATCAGGATCACGTCGAGATCGCTCAGCAATGCGTCGGTCTCGGCTTCGAGCTCGAACCATTTTTCCGGGTTGGCGAACACTTTCAGTGGACGCATGCGCGCCCGGGCTTCGCCTTCACCCTGATACAAATCGCGCTGTTCCATATAGAACAGTTCCCAGCCGCGCTTCTGCGCAGCCAGCAGCATGGCCAGCGAGCTATCCTTTTTATAGGAGATGCTAGCGATAGGGTCCATGACAATCCCGACGCGAACGCTCATGGGTAACTCCTCTGAAAATAGATGAGGCCTGTGCCGATCCCTGTGGGAGCGAGCCTGCTCGCGATAGACTGCAAAACACCGCGTTTAACCTGCCAGGACGCGTCACCGTTGGCGACCATCGCGAGCCGGCTCGCTCCTACAGAAGATCAGGCCGAACGGCCGTATGAAAGTGGCGTCAGAGTGGCGCTGAGTGTGTTCCCGGTCAAGGAAAAACCACTGTGACGGTCAGTCGATAGATTGGTTTTGGAGACTGTGCTAAAAAGGCTGCGATGCAGTGCTGGCCCTTGAGCATCAAGGGTTTTAGGCCGCCGGTAAACGGCAAACGGACATAGTGATTCGCAAAAGGCGACGGTAGAGCATTTATGGAACAGCATTCCAGCGCCTTGAAGGTCATGGTGATCGACGATTCAAAAACGATTCGCCGCACCGCTGAAACGCTTTTGAAGAATGTGGGGTGTGAAGTGATCACGGCCATCGACGGTTTCGATGCGCTGGCGAAGATTGCCGACCATCATCCCGGGATCATCTTTGTCGACATCATGATGCCGCGCCTGGATGGCTATCAGACCTGCGCGTTGATCAAGAACAACAGCGCGTTCAAGTCGACGCCAGTGATTATGCTGTCGTCCAAGGACGGGCTGTTCGACAAGGCCAAGGGTCGCATCGTCGGCTCCGATCAGTTTTTGACCAAGCCGTTCAGCAAGGATGAACTGCTGAACGCGATACAGGCCCATGTACCGGGCTTCGCCGCCGTTCTGCCGCAGTAGGACACGCACCATGACGCTTGGCCAGCGGGCCCGGCGTCGACAAGAAAAATGGGGAAAACCATGGCACGAATTCTGATCGTCGATGATTCGCCGACCGAAATGTACAAACTGACTGGCATGCTGGAAAAGCATGGCCATGAAGTGTTGAAAGCGGAAAACGGCGCCGACGGCGTGGCCCTGGCTCGCCAGGAAAAACCCGACGCGGTGCTGATGGACATCGTCATGCCCGGCCTCAACGGTTTTCAGGCCACGCGTCAGCTGACCAAAGACCCGGACACCGGGCACATCCCGGTGATCATCATCACCACCAAGGATCAGGACACCGACAAGGTCTGGGGCACTCGCCAGGGCGCCAAGGATTACCTGACGAAACCGGTCGATGAAGAAACCCTGATCGCCACCCTGAACAAAGTGCTGACCCCTTGATCAGCCGGCCATGAGCGAATCGCTGACCGCATTCGAACTGCTGCTGCAGATCGATCAGCGCTGTCGCTTGCTGGTGGCGGACTTGCCGTCCCAGCCTAGCCGACAGGACCGCTGGAGCGGTATCGGTTTTCGCCTCGGGGAACACGGGTACGTCGCGCCCATGGGCGAGATCGGCGAAGTGCTGCATGAACCCGGATTCACCCAGCTGCCCGGGGTAAAGCCTTGGGTCAAAGGTGTGGCGAACCTGCGCGGGCGGTTGTTGCCGATCATGGATCTGTGCGCGTTTGTCGGTCAGGAACTGTCGTCGTCGCGTAAACAACGGCGCGTGTTGGTGGTGGAACATAATGAGGTATTCGCCGGGTTGCTGGTCGATGAAGTGTTCGGTCTCCAACACTTTGCCCAAGACACGCTGGAGCCGGTGTTGATGGATGACCTGCACGGGCCGATGTCGGCGTTTATCAGCGGCAGATTCCAGCGCGAACAGACCTGGCAGGTATTCAGCCCGTTTGCGTTGGTGCAGTCGCAAGACTTCCGACATGTCGCGATTTAAACGCAGACCTTGTAGGAGTGAGCCTGCTCGCGATCACGGACTCACTGCCAACATAGATGTCGACTAAGCCACCGCTTCCGCGAGCAGGCTCGCTCCCACAGGTCCTTCGGCAAGCTTTAAAGGGTGTTGGTTACCGATGATAAAAGCAAAAACAGGCAAGCCGGAAGCTTCGCGCAGTCGTTCGCAAATCGTCGCGCTTTTTATCGCGCTGATCGTGTTCATCATGCTGCTGTTCGCCAACTTCGCTCACCTCAACACCCAGGCGACGTACGACAAGCAGTACATCGGGCACGCTGGTGAACTGCGCGTGCTGTCCCAGCGCATTGCCAAGAATGCCACCGAAGCCGCCTCCGGCAAGGCCGCCGCGTTCAAGTTGCTCAGCGATGCGCGCAATGATTTTGCCCGGCGCTGGGGTTATCTGAAGAAAGGCGACCCAGCCACTGGCCTGCCGCCAGCGCCGTCCACCGTGCGCCCGGAAATGCGCGCGGTGCAAATGGACTGGGAGCGCCTGCTGAAAAACACCGACGCCATTCTCTCCAGCGAACAGACCGTATTGTCCCTGCACCAAGTGGCCGCGACACTCGCCGAGACGGTGCCGCAATTGCAGGTCGAGTACGAGAAAGTCGTGGAAACCCTTCTGCAGCGGGGCGCGCCGTCCGCGCAGGTGGCCATGGCCCAGCGTCAGTCGCTGCTGGCCGAGCGGATCCTCGGCGCGGTGAACACCGTGTTGTCGGGCGATGAAAACTCGCAACAGGCCGCCGATGCCTTCGGTCGAGACGCGGCCCGGTTTGGTCAGGTGCTCAACGGCATGTTGCAGGGAAACCAGACGCTGAGGGTCAGTCAGGTCGAAGACCGCGAAGCCCGCGCTCGACTGGTGGAAATTTCCGAGCTGTTTGAATTCGTCTCCGGCTCGGTGGATGAAATCCTCGAAACCTCGCCGGAGCTGTTCAAGGTTCGCGAATCGGCCACCAACATTTTCAGCCTCTCGCAAACCCTGCTCGATGAAGCTTCCCACCTGGCCACAGGCTTTGAAAATCTTGCAGGCGGGCGTGATCTGGACACTATCGGCGGCTACGTATTGGGCTTGCTGGCACTGACCTCGATCATCCTCATCGGTTTGGTCATGGTGCGCGAGACCAACCGCCAATTGCGTGAAACCGCCGAGAAGAACGAGCGCAACC
>NZ_JMCL01000075.1 GCF_000690905.1 Pseudomonas sp. Ant30-3
ACTGACACCCGCCCTTTGTGGCGAGGGGATTTATCCCCGTTCGGCTGCGCAGGAGTCGCAAACTCAGCAACCTCAATGAGCCAAATAAAACACCGTTGCAGGTTTTGGCCCTGCTTCGCAGCGCAGCGGGGATAAATCCCCTCGCCACAAAAGCGCATTTGCAATGATTATTCGGGGCGATCAGGGATCCAGTCGGCAGCCTTGGCGCTGATCAATCCACACCGCGCTGTTGCTGCGGCCCATGCCGCTGACAGTGATGCGCTTGCTCGCAGAGTCGTCGCTAAACCCGCTGGTGGGCAGCCATTGTTTGACATAGGCGTGGCAATACTCGGCGTCGTTATTCATCACGTAGCGGCACGAGCAATACTCTTTCGCCGTGTAGGCGCTGATGATGTCGGGAAACGCCCACAGCGCCACGCGCTCATGCCAGACCCAGCCGAGCAAGGCGATCAGCAGGATAAGCCCCAGCGTGCTGAACGGTCGACGCCGGACGAAACGGTTCATGGCTGCACCGGCTGCGCAAAGGCTTTCAGCGCGAGTTTGAGTAATTCATTGTGTTGATAGGTGCCGTCGCGATCATCGCCGTAGCGCACGATGATCAGCCGTTCGCCGGGCATCACGTACATCGCCTGGCCCCAATGGCCCAGTGCAGCGAAGGTGTCGGCGGGAGCATCCGGCCAGGGTTTTGCGCCACCGTCCGCCGAGCGATTGAGCCACCAGTGGCCGCCGGGAACGGCTTCATCCTGATGGGCCTGATAGCCGGCGAACGGCTCGCGATTGAACGCCACCCAGTCTCGCGGCAGCAATTGTCGATCCCGCCAACGACCGTCGCGGGCCATCAACAAACCGATTCGCGCCAGATCCCGCGCGGTCAGGTAGGCGTATGACGAGCCAACGAACGTGCCGGTGGCGTCGGTTTCCCACACGGCGTCGCGGATACCCAACGGCTCGAACAGCGCGGTCCACGGATAGTCCGTATAACGCGCAGGCCCGACGATGTTTTTCAAGGCGGCCGACAACAGGTTGCTGTCGCCGCTGGAATAGCGAAAGGCTTGACCGGGCTTGGCGTACTCGGCGTGGTCGGCGGTGAACGCCGCCATGTCCGCGCGGCCTCGGGTGTAGAGCATCGCCACCACCGAGGATTTCAGCGGGGCGTATTCATAATCTTCCTGCCAGTCCAGGCCCGAGGCCCAGTGCAGCAGGTCGGCCATGCTGATCGCCGGGTGCTTGGCCAGTGGTGGATAAAATTTCTGCGCGGGGTCGTCGAGTTTGAACAGGCCTTCGCCATAGGCCACACCCAGAAGGCTTGCCAGCAGGCTTTTGCTGATGGACCAGGTCAGGTGGGGCGTTTCGGCGCGGGTCGGACCGGCATAGCGTTCGTAGATCAATTGACCGTCGCGGATCACCAGCAAGGCGTCGGTGCGGATGCCTTGGCGGGTAGCGTCGTCGCGGGGCGCGAAGGCGTAGGTTTCCAGGGTTTGCAGGTCGGGACCGGTAATGGCCGGGCCGGTTGACCATTGCTCAGCGGGCCAATGCTCTGCGTGAGCCGCGAAGCTCGTCAGCAGCATGCAAATCAGAGACAAGCCTTTGAACATGATCGGTGCTCGGCGGGAATCGGCCGCATGAGAGTAGTCGAGGTTGATGACAGTAATAGGATTTGCGGCGTCGGTGCGGGCCCTATCGCTGGCAAGCCAGCTCCTACAGAGTAAGCGTGCACGATAGAACATCTGTAGGAGCTGCGGGCCTATCGCTGGCAAGCCAGCTCCTACAGAGTAAGCGTGCACGATAGAACATCTGTAGGAGCTGCGGGCCCTATCGCTGGCAAGCCAGCTCCTACAGAGTAAGCGTGCACGATAGAACATCTGTAGGAGCTGCGGGCCCATCGCTGGCAAGCCAGCTCCTACAGAGTAAGCGTGCACGATAGAACATCTGTAGGAGCTGCGGGCCCCATCGCTGGCAAGCCAGCTCCTACAGAGTAAGCGTGCACGATAGAACATCTGTAGGAGCTGGCTTGCCAGCGATGGCGGCCGTCAATGCCTTGAGGTGCCAGCCAGTGCCTTCGCCAGCCGCTTCCCTCTGGCAGCTGAGGCCAGATCGATCACCGCCTGATCGCGCTGCCACATCGCTGCCCATTCCTGCGGGCCATCGGCCATGGCCTGCCCGACGTCGGCATTGATCCCGTCGAATTGCGCAAACAGTCCGCCCAGTAACACGTGCCCCGCCGGATTGTTCGGCGCTTGCCGGCTCACTTCCGCGCACCCGGCCAGCAGCGCCAGCAAGCGCAACTGCAACGTCTGCGACCAGTCGCAATCCTGTCCGACGCCATGCAGCCACGCCGTCATTGCGCTCAGTACATAGACGTCTTCGAGGGTGCGAAACGGTTTGACGTAGGCATCCCATCCATCCCCGGCCAGCAGTTCGCAATGGGCATTTTCCAAAATCAGGCGACCGTGGCTAATGTCCGGCATCAGCGGGATCGGCGGCAGTTTCTCCACCTGCACGCCTGGTTCGTCGGGATACACCACGGCCAGGCTCAAACGCGCGACCTCTCCCGGGGCCTCGCTGCGAGCGGCGACCAGCAGCCAGTCGGCGGCATCGCCGGCGGTGACAAAATCCTTGCGCCCGCTGAGACGCAGTCCACTTAAACGCGTTTGCATGTCCGCCGCGCGCAAGCTGCGCTGCTCGGTCGCACACAACGCGCCAAGGCTCAGTGGCGCGCTCGGCCAGAGCATGCGCAACGCCGCCTGATACCCCACCAGAAATGCCAGCCCCGGCGTGGCCATCAGGCGTCCGCCCAACACTGCCAGCTCGAACGGCGTCACCGTGCCGAGGTGCTGCAACAGCGTCGCAAAACCGTCGCCCAGGTTCGGCTCGGCGGGCAGGCGATCGCGGCGATTCAACAGGGTTTGCCAAGGCATTAGAGGCTCCTCGTGGGCTGTCATATAAGCATCACCAAAGCTTCATGGCGATGACACCGGGGCTACATAGCCTGACTTTGCACAACACGGCTGCATAAAGAAAGTCGATCGGCTGTTAACCAAGACGGGTGAGCAACCCGCACGGAGAGACGCAATGACTCAGATCGCCCGCATCAGCGACACCGGCAATGAACGCCGTCTGCAAGCCGAACGCCTGGTGGGCGCCCAGGCCTTGCAGGAAGCCCAGGCTTTGCGCTTCAACGTGTTCAGCGGCGAATTCAACGCCAAACTGAAAGGCGCAGAGCTGGGTCTGGACATGGATGACTATGATGTTCACTGCGCCCACATTGGCGTGCGTGATTTAAACACCGGGCGTCTTGTGGCAACTACGCGCTTGCTCGATCACACCGCGGCTAGCAGCCTCGGCAAGTTTTACAGCGAAGAAGAATTCAGCCTGCATGGCCTGGTCCATCTGCAGGGCCCGATCCTGGAAATCGGTCGCACTTGCGTCGACCCGGCCTACCGCAACGGTGGCACCATCGCCGTGCTCTGGGGCGAACTGGCCGAAGTCCTCAATCAGGGCGGCTACAGCTATCTGATGGGTTGCGCGAGCATTCCGATGCAGGACGGCGGCATTCAGGCGCACGCCATCATGCAGCGGCTGCGCGAACGTTACTTGTGCACCGAACACCTGCGTGCAGAACCGAAAAAGCCGCTGCCGGTGCTGGACATCCCTTCCAACGTCATCGCCGAAATGCCGCCATTGCTCAAGGCCTATATGCGCCTCGGCGCGAAGATCTGCGGCGAGCCGTGCTGGGACGAAGACTTCCAGGTGGCCGACGTGTTCATCCTGCTCAAACGCGACGAACTCTGCCCGCGTTACGCTCGCCACTTCAAGGCGGCCATGTGATGAGCCGCCTCCGGGTGTACGCGCGGATTGCGCGAGTGCTGGTGGTGGTGTCGCTGGGGTTGAGCATGGCCAGTGTGTTCGGCCTGTTCGAGCGCTTCGGCTTCGCCCATTCGATGGTGCGCCGGCAGCGCTGGTCGCGGTTTTTCATGGCGCGGCTGGCCAATGCCCTGCCCTTTCGCATGACCGTGCACGGCGAATTGCCGAAAGCGCCGATGCTCTGGGTCAGCAATCATGTGTCGTGGACCGACATCCCGTTGCTCGGCATGCTCACGCCGATGTCGTTTCTGTCCAAAGCCGAAGTGCGCACCTGGCCGGTGGCGGGCTGGTTGGCGGCCAAGGCTGGCAGCCTGTTCATTCGTCGTGGCGCGGGCGACAGCCAATTGATTCGCAAGCAGATGACCCGCCATCTGCAGCAGGAGCATCCGCTGCTGATGTTCCCGGAAGGCACCACCACCGATGGCCGTTCGTTGCGCACCTTCCATGGCCGTCTGCTTTCAGCGGCGATTGATTCCGAAGTGCCGTTGCAGCCGGTGGCGATTCGTTATCTGCGCGATGGCCAGATCGATTCGCTGGCGCCGTTCATTGGTGAAGATGATCTGCTCTCGCACCTGATGCGACTGTTCGCCAATGATCGCGGCGAAGTGGAGATTCACTTGCTCAAGCCGATTGCCTGCGAAGGCCGGGAACGTGCGGCGCTGGCGTTTGAAGCGCAGCAGGCGGTGCAGAGAGCATTGTTTGGGGCGATTCCGGAGAAGCAGCACGTGCCGATGCGGCCCGCGATTGCTGCCTAAACATGTATTTCCTGTGGGAGCGAGCCTGCTCGCGATGACGGACTGACAGTCGACACATTCTTTGGACGACACACCGTTATCGCGAGCAGGCTCGCTCCTACAGGGAATCTAGGTCGCTGGATAGTTTCGCGCAAAAGCCTGCACATGCGGATAGAACAACCGGAAATCCTCGCTTAATGGTTCATACAACACCCGCAATTCCTGCATCGCCCCCGCCAACTCCTCCGGCCGAGTCAATCGCCGGGAAATCCCTCGCAGCACCTGCTCCAGCACCTCGAACTCGCGATATGAACCCAGCCAGTCGTTGGCCACCATGTGCGGCGCGATCTTCGCTAGGCGCTCTGGCAACTGCGGCTCGGCGGACAGCACCCGGTACACGTCCGAGGTGAATTGCTGCAACGGCTGATCGGCGTAGGTCGCCCAATCCCGCGCCAGGCAATGGTCGAAAAACACGTCGAGCACAATCCCGGCATAACGCCTTCGAGTGACGGAGAAGCGAGCCAGGGCGATGTCCACCAACGGGTGGCGGTCGGTGAATACGTCGATGCTGCGATGCAACTGGATGGCCGCTTCGATCTCCGGGTCGAACTGCCCTTGCAGCCGTCCCTTGACGAAATCGCCATACAGGCTGCCGAGCCATTGACCGGGGCGCTGACCACCAAGGTGAAGATGTGCGAGATAATTCATGCTGCGCAGCTTAGCACTGCTACACATGCATCGTTATAACCCGATATACCGATTTATGCGGTCGTCAGAGCAAAATCATATTGGTGTATCGCGAAGTAACGATTTAAAGTTCGTCTCATCGCGATATAGCGTTTTACTCATCACGAGCCCAAACCCATGACCATCGACCTCGACGAAATAATAAAAGCGCTGGCACACCCAGTACGCCGAGACATCCTCATCTGGCTGAAAGACCCCAAGACCCAGTTTCCCGAGCAGCTCCACAACCATGAGTACGGCATCTGCGCCGGACAGATCGATCAACGCTGCGGTCTCTCGCAGTCGACCGTGTCTGCGCATTTGGCAACCCTGCAACGGGCGGGACTGATCAGCAGCCAGAAAGCCGGTCAATGGCACTTTTTCAGACGCAACGAGGACGTGATTCAGGCGGCCCTCGACGCCATCGTCAAGGAGCTCAGCGCTCCGACAAGGAATTAACCAATGCCCCTCTCGCTACTCATTCTGGCCTTGAGCGCTTTTGCCATCGGCACCACCGAGTTCGTCATCATGGGCCTGTTGCCCGAAGTGGCCGCCGATCTCGGTGTGTCGATTCCCGGCGCCGGCTGGCTGGTGACCGGTTATGCACTGGGCGTGGCCATCGGTGCCCCGTTCATGGCACTGGCCACCGCCAAACTGCCGCGCAAGGCCGCTTTGGTAGCGTTGATGGTGATCTTCATCATCGGCAACCTGCTCTGCGCAGTGGCCAGTGACTACAACGTGCTGATGTTTGCCCGGGTAGTGACTGCCCTGTGCCACGGCGCCTTCTTCGGCATCGGCTCGGTGGTGGCGGCAGGTCTGGTCCCGGCCAACAAACGCGCGTCTGCGGTGGCATTGATGTTCACCGGCCTGACCCTGGCCAACGTCCTCGGTGTGCCACTCGGCACCGCGCTCGGTCAGCAAGCGGGCTGGCGCTCGACCTTCTGGGCCGTGACCGTCATCGGTGTGATCGCACTGATCGGCCTGATCCGTTTCCTGCCGGCCAAACGCGATGAAGAAAAACTCGACATGCGCGCCGAACTGCGCGCCCTCAAAGGCGCCGGTATCTGGCTGTCATTGAGCATGACGGCGCTGTTCTCGGCCTCGATGTTCACCCTGTTCACCTACGTCGCCCCGCTGCTCGGCGATGTCACCGGTGTTTCGCCAAGCGGCGTGACCTGGACTCTGCTGCTGATCGGCCTGGGCTTGACCGTCGGCAACATCATCGGCGGCAAACTGGCGGATAAACGCCTGTCGGCGACGTTGATCGGCGTCTTCATCTCGATGGCCGTGGTCTCCACCGCACTGACCTGGACCAGCGTCGCGCTGATCCCGACCGAGATCACCCTGTTCCTCTGGGCCACCGCGTCGTTCGCTGCGGTGCCTGCACTGCAAATCAACGTCGTGACCTACGGCAAGGCGGCGCCGAACCTGGTTTCAACGCTGAACATCGGCGCGTTCAACGTCGGCAACGCTCTCGGTGCCTGGGTTGGCGGCAGCGTCATCGCCCACGGTTTCGGCCTGACCAGCGTGCCACTCGCGGCAGCTGCCCTGGCAGTGCTCGCCTTGCTCGTAACGCTGATTACTTTCCGCCAGGGCGGCACGCCCGAACTGGCCACTGCGACTCACTGATCTTCAAAAGAGAGACCTTTCATGACGACTATTTTTGACCCTATCAAACTCGGCGACGTCGAACTGGCCAACCGCATCATCATGGCCCCACTGACCCGCTGCCGCGCCGACGAAGGCCGTGTGCCGAACGCGCTGATGGCCGAATACTACGTGCAGCGCGCCTCCGCCGGCCTGATCCTCAGCGAAGCCACCTCGGTTACGCCGATGGGCGTCGGCTACCCGGACACCCCGGGCATATGGTCCAACGACCAGGTGCGCGGCTGGGCCAACGTGACCAAAGCGATCCACGGCGCGGGCGGCAAGATTTTCCTGCAGTTGTGGCACGTCGGCCGCATCTCCCACGACTCGTACCTGAACGGCGAAGCGCCGGTCGCGCCGAGCGCCATCCAGCCAAAAGGTCACGTCAGCCTGGTTCGTCCACTGGCCGACTACCCGACGCCACGTGCGCTGGAAACCGCTGAAATCGCCGACATCGTCGACGCTTACCGCACCGGTGCCGAGAACGCCAAGGCGGCCGGTTTTGACGGCGTGGAAATCCACGGCGCCAACGGTTACCTGCTCGACCAGTTCCTGCAAAGCAGCACCAACCAGCGTACTGACCAATACGGCGGCTCTCTGGAGAACCGTGCGCGCCTGCTGCTGGAAGTGACTGACGCAGCGATCGATGTCTGGGGCGCTGGCCGTGTGGGTGTGCACCTTGCACCGCGCGCCGATTCCCACGACATGGGCGACGACAACCTGGCCGAAACCTTCACCTACGTCGCACGTGAACTGGGCAAACGCGGCATCGCCTTCATCTGCTCGCGTGAGAAAGAAGGCGCCGACAGCCTCGGTCCACAACTGAAGGAAGCCTTCGGCGGCCCCTACATCGCCAACGAACGTTTCACCAAGGACAGCGCCAATGCCTGGCTGTCCAGCGGCAAAGCCGATGCAGTGGCTTTCGGTGTGCCATTTATTGCCAACCCGGACCTGCCTGCTCGTCTGAAGGCCGATGCTCCGCTGAACGAGCCGCGGCCTGAATTGTTTTATGCAAAAGGCCCGGTCGGTTACATTGATTATCCGGTGATGTAATTTCACCGAAATAACAAAAAACCCCGCATCGGAAGATTCGGGGTTTTTTTATTCAGGGGTGCTGGCCCGGTAAACTTTCACATCCAGCAAAATACATTCGCTATTCATCAACAATTGTCAAATAGATACTCAGCCGGCAGCACAAACAACAACCAACACCGCAAACAATCAAAGGGAATTGATATGAATAACTACGACATTGATGACACTTCCTACTTGGGGTCTTCTGAAAATCATCATGAAAGCGGCCGACCTATATCCAGCTACGAAGAACAGGCGGAGGCCCACGCATCACCTGAGAGCGAATTCCGGGAAACGCTGAAAGACGCGAAAGAAGAAGAGCCTGGCGTCTGGAACAACGTTCAACGTGCCAGTTCACACAGCCACGTCATGATCTATATTTACAATGGAACGTCGGAGAAGTTTGTACTTTCCTCGGCAAGTTCCGGCAATGTAGCAGAGGCAAAAGACTATCCAGTTGAACCATGGGATTACTGGCTATTCGTGCCTCGCGAAGACATCCCGTACTTTGCCAGAGGCAGGGTTTCCACCCAGGCAAAACACAGCTTCATTTTTGAAAGCGACAATTACGCTTTTGAGTTCTCCACGAAGTTGTGGGTCAGAAAGGAATACTCGGCATTGTCCTTTGACCCACCCACCATTCCTCTGCGCGAACACAACATCAAATCCATCGGCAAAAAGCCGCTGCAGTGCACCTCGCGGATCACTCGAACAATGAAGAACGGTCCGTATAGCTACGGCATTGTGATCAGCCTCGGTGGGAATTACTAAGGCTTGTCGGCCTTGAGCGGCAACCAGATCTCCAGCACGCCGGTGTTGAGCTTTGGATTGAAATCCTCGCTGTAACGCTCGAATTCCGGCGCGTCGGCGGCCTCTCGGCCAGAGTGCGGCAGCCAGGTTTTCCAGATGTACTGGAACGTCTCGGGGAGGGTTTTCAACGAACCTTTGTGCTCAAACACCGCGTACTGTTGGGGTTGCACTTCGACCCAGCGGAATTTTTCCGGCAGATCGTCGAGCTTGTCGATTTCAACGCCAGCGATGTATTCAAAACTGCCCTGGCCATCCGGATTGCAGCAAATGCCGTAGGTTACTTCGTTTTTATGCCCGGGAATGCTGTCGATCTCTGGAATGAGTTTCTCCCACAGTTCGGGAATATCCCGGGTGGTCTCTGCGGTAAAACGCCCACCGTAGCCCGCGATCAGCATGAAGGGGCCTTTTTCGAAGCGCGGCTCTGTCGGTTTTTGCTCATCCATGACGCGAGTCCTCAATCAAAAAAATGGGGTTTGGCTGGGAGTATAGAAGGCAAACCCGATTCGCCCAGCTACGGGCCATGCAACTGCTCGGCGGCACCTGAACCAATAAACTCGTTGTAGCCGGAAAGGATCACGTACACCGCGAAATAGCAGAAGATCGCAGCAGATGCCATGTACGAATAACGCAGCAATTTGTCCCCAAGCAATTTGCCGCCATGGCTTGCGGCAAAGCAGAGTCCTGCACTCCAGAGCAAACCGGCAGAAAAAAACCCGCTGAGAAATAACGCCGAGCTGACAGGCCCTGCCGCACCGGAGCGCGCGATCAGAGTGCCGCCAACCGCTGCAAACCAGAGAATCGCGCTGGGCGAAGACATCGCCAGAAAGATCCCGCGAATAAACTCTTTACTGTGCGAGTTGTGCCCGACTTCAGCACTCTGCGCCAGTACCGCTTCATGATGAATGGCCGAATAGATCATCTTCGCGGCAAAGTACATCAGCAACGCCGAACCGCCGATCCATAGTACCCAGCGTACGGTCTCGTATTGCAGCAACACGGTCATGCCGGCCAGCGCCAGCACGGCGTAGATCAAGTCGCCGACGCAGGTTCCCAGGCCCAGCGCGAAACCCTGGAAATAGCCCCGCTGCATCGCCAAGGTGATCATCGCGATATTGGCGACGCCAATGTCCAGGCACAACGAAAGGCTCAGCAAGAAGCCACTGGTAAATTCCATCAACGCCCATCCTTCGGACAAATTTGTTTACATAGAGGCTGGACAGTCTGCCACAGCTGCCCTTACATTCCGCCACAGGCCACCGCAGTGGCCAGCGTCGCTCGGACGGTTCCGGGCGCTTACGTTATCCGAGGCAACAATGGCCGAACAAGGTTCGCCGCGCCGCTTTGCGCGCATAGATCGACTCCCTCCTTACGTTTTCAACATCACCGCCGAACTGAAGATGGCCGCGCGACGTCGTGGCGAAGACATCATCGACCTCAGCATGGGCAACCCCGACGGCCCTACGCCGCCGCACATTGTCGAAAAACTGGTGACGGTTGCACAACGCGAAGACACTCACGGTTACTCCACGTCCAAAGGCATTCCGCGCCTGCGTCGGGCGATTTCCAATTGGTACAAGCAGCGTTACGAGGTCGACATCGACCCGGAAAACGAAGCCATTGTCACCATCGGTTCCAAGGAAGGCCTGGCGCATTTGATGCTGGCGACGCTCGATCAGGGCGACACCGTGCTGGTGCCGAACCCCAGTTATCCGATCCACATCTACGGTGCCGTGATTGCCGGCGCCCAGGTCCGTTCGGTGCCGCTGATTCCCGGTGTGGATTTCTTTGACGAGCTCGAGCGTGCGATTCGCGGGTCTATCCCGAAACCGAAAATGATGATTCTCGGCTTCCCCTCCAATCCGACCGCTCAGTGTGTAGAGCTGGATTTCTTCGAGCGGGTGATCGCCCTCGCCAAGCAATATGACGTGCTGGTGGTGCATGACCTGGCCTATGCCGACATCGTTTACGACGGCTGGAAAGCCCCGTCGATCATGCAGGTGCCGGGCGCGAAGGACATCGCGGTAGAGTTCTTCACCCTGTCCAAGAGCTACAACATGGCGGGTTGGCGCATCGGTTTCATGGTCGGCAATCCGGAGCTGGTCAACGCGCTGGCGCGGATCAAGAGCTACCACGACTACGGCACGTTCACTCCGCTGCAAGTCGCGGCGATTGCCGCACTGGAAGGCGATCAGCAATGCGTCAAGGACATTGCCGAGCAGTATCGGCAACGACGCAACGTGCTGGTCAAAGGTTTGCACGAACTGGGCTGGATGGTCGAAAACCCGAAAGCCTCGATGTACGTCTGGGCAAAAATTCCCGAGGCGTATGCGCACATGGGTTCGCTGGAGTTCGCCAAAAAGCTGTTGGCTGAAGCCAAGGTTTGCGTGTCGCCAGGCGTGGGATTTGGTGAGTATGGAGACGATCATGTGCGCTTTGCGCTGATCGAAAACCAGGACCGGATTCGCCAGGCGGTGCGCGGCATTCGCGGGATGTTTCGGGCGGATGGGGTAGTCAGTAAATCCAACACATGAGCCCGAACCTGTAGGAGCCGGCTTGCTGGCGATTGCATCGACTTGGTCAGCAGTTAAACCGAGTCGTCTGCATCGCCGGCAAGCCGGCTCCTACAAAAGCGTTGCGGTGTTACTTATACGAACATCGACAACAGCAGAATAAAGCCCAGTGCCACGATGGACAGGATGGTTTCCATCGCCGTCCAGGTCTTAAACGTCTCTGCAACAGTCATGTTGAAGTACTGCTTCACCAGCCAGAAACCGGCGTCGTTCACGTGCGACAGGATCAGCGAACCGGCACCGGTCGCCAACACCAGCAACTCACGGTTGACGCCCGGAATCATCCCCACCACCGGCACCACGATGCCCGCGCCAGTAATGGTTGCCACAGTGGCCGAACCGGTTGCGATACGGATCACCGCTGCCACCAGCCACGCCAGCAGAATTGGCGAAATCTGTGCGTTCACCGCCATGTGGCCGATCACGTCGCCCACGCCGCTGGTGACCAGCATCTGCTTGAAGCCACCACCGGCACCGATGATCAGAATGATCGCGGCGGTCGGCGCGAGGCTGGCGTCGAGCAACTTCAGAATCTTGTTCGAGCCCATGCCCTGCTTGTGGCCGAAGGTGTACAGCGACAGCAGCAACGCCAGCAACAGCGCCGAGATCGGGTGACCGACCAGGTCCATGAAGGAACGCGCGACGTTGCCTTCAGGCAGCACCACATCGGCAAAGGTCTTGAGCAGCATCAGGAACACCGGCAGTAACACGGTGATCAGGGTAATGCTGAAGCTCGGCAGATCGGCCGAATCGGATTCACGCGCCAATTGATCTACCAGTTCCTGGTTAGGATGACCGGGGATGTATTTGGCGATGAACGTGCCGTAGATCGGGCCGGCAATGATGGCCGTCGGCAGCGCGACGATCAGGCCGTACAAAATGGTTTTGCCGATGTCGGCACCGAACACGCCGATGGCCAGCAACGGGCCCGGGTGCGGAGGCACCAGACCGTGCACGGCAGACAGACCGGCGAGCAACGGAATACCGATCTTGATGATCGACACGCCGGTACGCCGGGCGACGATGAACACCAGCGGGATCAGCAGCACGAAGCCGATTTCGAAGAACAGCGGAATGCCGACCAGGAAGGCCGCGAACATCATCGCCCACTGCACTTTGTCCTTGCCGAACGCGCGAATCAGCGTCTGCGCAATCTGGTCCGCGCCACCCGACTCAGCCATCATTTTGCCGAGCATGGTGCCCAGCGCAAGGATGATCCCGACAAAGCCGAGCACCCCACCGAAGCCGTCCTGGAACGCCTTGATAACGGTGCCGATCGGCATGCCGGAGGTGAGCCCGAGAAAAGCGGCGGCGATGATCAGGGCAATGAAGGGGTGAAACTTGAACTTGGTAATCAGGACGATGAGTCCGATCACCGTGACCACTGCATCGAGCAGCAGGAACGTCTCGTGGGACATGCCGAACATTAGGGGTGTCTCCTGGTTGTTGTTGTTATTAAAGCGGCTAATTCGCAGGTCATAGGGAAAGCTTCGCAGGGCATCTGGACAGCGCTATCTTTCGCAGCAAATCTCATACCGCACGCAGACCATTTTCCTGCCACCAGCGGTGAGCCTGAATGGCCAGCTCATCAACGCTGTGGTTGGACGCATCAAGCGCCAGCGTCAGCGGCTCGCCGACTGGCGATTCCAGCGTGGCGAACTGACTGTCGATCAAGGTCGACGGCATGAAATGGCCCGGCCGGTGGGAGACACGGTCTGCGGCGACTTCAGGCGTCAGTTCGAGGAAAATGAAGCCCAGGCCCGGCAAGGCGCTGCGCAGGCGTTCGCGATAAATCAGTTTGAGCGCCGAACAGGTCAGCACCGGACGCGCACCTTGTGAATCAACGCGGCGCAGTTCATCGCACAGGCTGTCGAGCCAGCCGGCACGGTCGTCGTCGTTCAGGGGAATGCCGGCGCTCATCTTTTCGATATTGGCGGCAGGGTGAAACGTATCGCCTTCAATGGCAGTGGCGCCGCTGAGCTGGCACAAGGCCTCGCTGACGCATGTCTTGCCGCAACCGGCAACGCCCATGATGACCAGGGCGGTGATGGGATGATTCATGTAACACCTCAGCGCGCAGACAGCGCTACCTTTGCAAGTTCAAGCTATAGAACATAAGCAAAAGCAGAAGTTGCCGACGCCTTCTTGTGATTTTTTTGTGGGTTGCAGCACGTTTGTTCCCAATGCCAAAAAGCGAGGTTCAGGCAAAACTCGCTCACGCATTTGCAGCTGCTTCGGGACAGCGCTACCTTAGTGCCTTGAATTTTGTTTGGCAAGCCGCCCGATGACCACTCCTAAAAACGATAAAAATACTCGCACCACCGGCCG
Organism: Pseudomonas sp. Ant30-3; assembly: GCF_000690905.1. GTDB lineage: Bacteria > Pseudomonadota > Gammaproteobacteria > Pseudomonadales > Pseudomonadaceae > Aquipseudomonas. Next base: position 13,754 of record NZ_JMCL01000075.1, read on the forward strand.
CCCTACCCTTAACGAAGTAGCCCGCCTGGCCGGCGTCAGCCCCATCACCGCGTCCCGCGCCTTGCGCGGCGTCAGTACGGTTGCCACCGAACTGGTGGAAAAAGTGCAGAAAGCGGCGCTCGATCTCAACTATGTAGTCAACCCTGCCGCACGCGCGCTGGCCTCGGCGCAGAGCCATTCGGTGGTGGTTTTGGTGCCGTCGTTGTCCAACTTGCTGTTCATCGACACACTGGAAGCCATTCATCAGGTTTTGCGCCCCAAGGGATTTGAAGTGCTGATCGGCAACTTCCACTATTCCCGTGATGAAGAAGAAAACCTGCTGCGCAATTACATGGCCTATCAGCCACGCGGTTTGCTGCTCACCGGCTTTGACCGCACGGAAAGTTCGCGGCGAATGATCGAGGCGAGCAACATTCCCTGTGTCTACATGATGGAGCTCGACAGCGCCGCGGGGCTCAATTGCGTGGGCTTTTCGCAACTGGCGGCGGGTGAAACGGCGGCCGAGCATTTGCTCTCGCGCGGTCGCAAGCGCCTGGCCTATATCGGTGCGCAGCTTGATCAACGCACCCTGCTGCGCGGCGAAGGTTTTCGCAAGGCACTGCAGAAGGCCGGGCGGTATGACCCGGACCTGGAAGTGCTGACCCCGCGCGCCTCCTCCGTCGGCCTTGGCGGCGAGCTGTTTCTGCAGTTGATGGCAAGCCATCCGGACGTCGATGCGATTTTCTTCGGTAACGATGACCTGGCCCAGGGCGCTCTACTGGAAGCGATGCGTTGCGGCATCAGGATCCCTGAGCAGGTGTCGATTCTCGGTTTCAATGATTTGCCGGCTTCAGCGCACATGGTCCCGCGCCTGAGCAGCATCAACACGCCACGCGAGGCCATCGGCCGGCGTGCGGCGGAGCAGATGTTGACGCTGATGGCCGGCAACACCGTGGCGCGGCCGGTGCAGGACCTGGGGTTTGAGTTGAAGATTCGCGAAAGTACATAGATCCTCCGCCTGTTGATCGTTCCCACGCAGAGAGCAGAGACAATCAGTTCACCCCATCAACTCCACAAGCGCCGACGCGCCTTTCTGCAGAGGCTGACTCTTGAGCCACACCGCGTGCACCGGCAACACCAACCCGTTCTCGACGTTGCGAAAACTCAAGGACTTGAGCCTTCCTGCGTCGAGCAACGGTTGTACCACCGACAGCGGAAAATTCCCCCAGCCCAAACCTGCTTCGACCATCTCCAGCGCCGTTGCCAGCGTATCGGTGCGCCAACAAGACTCGGCCAGCACGGGACGGGTTTCACTGATCGGCAAATCACGGCTGGCGACGATGATCTGGCGCACATGCACCAAATCTTCCAGAAACAGATCCTGCCCCTGCAACAACGGATGGTCCGCCGCCAGCGTAGCGATGAACCGTTCCGTGCCGACAAACTGAAAGCGCTCCAGCACATTCACGCGCAACCCCGCGAACGCCAGGCACACGCTGACGCGCCCATCATGCAGCATGGCCAGCACGTCATCTTGCGGCGCCGTCAGCACTTCAATATCGAGCAGCGGATAACGCTGCGCAACCACCTTGATCGCGGCCATCAATCGAACTCTGTCGATGTCGGCGACCACGCCAATCGACAGCGTGCTCTCGAGGCCCAATGACAATTCGATCGCATGCACTTGCAGCTGTTTGAGCTGCCCTGAAATAAGCCGTGCGTGCGGCACCAGTGCGCTCGCCATCGCCGTGGGCACTGGCTCGCGGTGGCTTCGATCGAACAAGGGATAGCCGAGTTCTGCCTCCAGGTTGGCGATGCCCATGCTCACCGCCGACGGCACCTTGCCCAAGGCACGGGCCGCCGCAGAAAACGAACCACGCTCAATCACGGCGAGAAACAACTCGATGCTGTCGCTGTTGAAATTCATGCCCTTCCTGTCAATTTAGTTGAAAGCTTCTGACTTTTCCTGTCACTCCTATTGAAGCTATCTTGCACCCACTTAGCCAGTACTGCTGGCATGGAATCGCAAAACAGAGGCAATTTTCAATGCAAGGCGTCAAACGCAAACTCGTTTATGTATCGCTCTACGAAGTGATTGGCATGACTTTCTCTGCCCTCGGCCTGGCGCTGCTGTCCGGCACGTCGCCGGGCAGCACCGGGCCCCTGGCGGTGATCATTACCACCATCGCCGTCACCTGGAATTTTATATACACGACGTTGTTCGAGCGCTGGGAAAGCCGCCAGCCGTCGCGCACTCGCACCGTCAAACGGCGCATCGCTCATGCCGTAGGTTTTCAACTAACCTTGATAGTGTTTCTGATTCCGCTGATCGCTTGGTGGATGAACATCAGCCTGGTGCAAGCTTTTCTGCTGGACCTCGCGCTAATCATCTTCATCCCCTGCTACACGTTTGCGTTCAACTGGTTGTTTGACCGTACGTTTGGTTTGCCGGCCTCCGCACTGCCCGACCCTGCTTGAGTTGCACGCGGGCCGACAGCCTGTCAGATTCCCGAAGCGTTTAATCGCTAAAGGAGTAGCTCCATGGAACATGCATTGAAAATTCTTGGTAAAGCGTCGTCGATCAACGTCAGAAAAGTCCTGTGGACCTGCGAAGAGCTCGGCGTTTCCTACGAACGCGAGGACTGGGGCAGTGGCTTTGCCTCGACGCACAGCCCGGAATTTCTCAAACTGAACCCCAACGCCCAGGTGCCGGTGATTATCGACGACGCCGGCGTACTGTGGGAATCCAACACCATCTGCCGCTATCTGGTCGGCAAACACCGCAACGCTGAATTGCTCCCCCACGAACCGGCGGCGCGCGCCCGGGTGGAACAGTGGATGGACTGGCAGAGCGCCGAACTCAACCGTTCGTGGGGCTATGCGTTCACAGCGCTGGTGCGCAAAGACCCGGAATGTCAGGACCCACACCGCATCGCCAGCGGCCTGCGCAACTGGAATCAGAAAATGGCCATACTCGAAAAACAGCTCGCGGCGACCGGAGCTTATGTGGCCGGTCCGCGGTTCACGTTGGCAGATGTCGTCATCGGGCTGTCGGTCAACCGTTGGCTGATGACGCCGATGGACCGTCCGGAGTTTTCGGCCATTGACGAATATTTCCAGCGCCTGGCGCAACGTCCCGGCTTTCTCAAACATGGCTGCAACGGTTTGCCATGATGGGTGGTGGTCAGCAGCAGCGGCTGGAGACAGCAGTGCCCTGTTGGCGAAACTCTCATTACCGGCGCCCCCTGTAGCAGCTGGCGAAGCCTGCGTCCGGCTGCGCAGCAGTCGTAAATCGGCCAGCGCGGTTTCTCTGCTCAGCATTGACGCCCACGACTGCTGCGCAGCCGGACGCAGGTTTCGCCAGCTGCTACGAGGGCTCGGCGTTTGGCCGGGTCAATTCAGCTGCAGGGTGGAATTGAACTGGCTGATCGCGTCCACCACATGCCGAGAGCCTTGCTGGATTTCCAGAATCACTTCGCCCGCCTCGTTCGCCAACTCCACGCCAAGGCCGGTGCGACTCAGACTTGACTGCATGCTCGACACCGCGCTCAACGACAAATCGTGGTTTTTTCGCACCACATCGACAATCTCCAGGGTCGCCTGACTGGTACGCGCCGCAAGGCTGCGAACCTCATCGGCCACCACAGCAAACCCTCGTCCATGCTCACCGGCGCGCGCAGCTTCGATCGCGGCATTGAGCGCGAGCAAGTTGGTTTGATCGGCAATCCCACGAATGGTCTGGACGATGGTGCCGATGATGTCTGACTGTTGGCTAACCGCATCAATGCTCTGGGCCGCCTCATTTAAATCCTTCGAAATGTCCTGAATGATTTGCACCGTTTGCTGCACTACCTGCGAGCCCTTCTGCGCACAGGCGTCGTTTTGCACAGAGGTGCTATGAGCCGACTCGGCAGCGGATTGCAAGGAGGAGACTTGTTCGGTGATGTCACTGGCAAACTTCACCACTTTGTATAGACGCCCTTTGGCGTCGAACAACGGGTTGTAGGAAGCTTCCAGATAAATCGCCCGACCGTGCTTGTCTCTGCGTTCGAAACGGCGCGAGTGGTATTCGCCACGATTCAGCGAAGCCCAAAACGCCTTGTACCCTGAAGATTCGGCTTCAGCGCGATGGCAAAACAGGCTGTGGTGCTGACCGGCTACTTCGTTGAGCGAGTACTGAGTGGTCTTCAGAAAGTTGTCGTTGGCCGTGATCACATGACCATCCGGAGTGAATTCGATGACCGCCATCGACCGGCCAATAGCCGCCAGCATGCTTTCTTCTTCGTGTTCCTTGCAGACTCTCGCGGAAATATCCGTGGCCACCTTGATCACACTGCGAACCTGCCGGTCGGGACCCAATACCGGCATGTAGCTGGCTTCAAGCCAGATTTCCCGGCCGCTTTTGTCCAGCCGTAAAAACGTACCGCTGATTGGCTCGCCACGCGCCAGGTCACGCCAGAGTTTGGCGTACGCGTCGCTGCGATGGAACGCTTCTTCGCAAAATATCCGGTGGTGTTTGCCGCGCACCTCCTCGGCGCTGTAGCCCATGGCGGCACAAAAGTTTTCGTTGGCATCGAGCACGATGCCTTTAGGCGTGAATTCAATCATCGCCATCGAACGGCTGACAGCCGCCAGCTTCGCGTTGGCTTCGGCCAGCGCGCACTTTAAGCGTTCGATCTCCAGCAGATCAGCCTTGTGATGTAAGTTGAACATGGTCGTAATCACCCTGAGCGCGTTTTTTTGAATTGATGAAAGTTCTTTGGTCTTTCAACGGATCCACGTTCTTTGAAACAGGCACACGCACCCCTCCACGGGAGGGCATGTCAGGTGATCAATGATGTTTAATCGGAGTGTCCATGGCGCAACGCTCGTATCAAGACATCCTTCTCTTGATAGCCCGGGACCGGGCCAACCCTGATGAATTCATAAATAACTCCCTTTACCGGACCGCTCCGTTTTAACAGGTGCGCTGCTCGCGCACTCTAAAGTCGGGCATCACATTCTGACCGACCTGTTAGTAACGACAGCATAGACCGGAGAAAACGAGAATCAAGGCCACTATTAGGCCACCACTGAGGACAAAAACGTTTCAGCATCATGAAATTTCAGGTGGCACGAAAAGCGGGCCATGGTTGGCCGGAAATTGGCGAGGGCATACAAGCGCTGTCGGGGGTCATGCGGGGAGATAAAACTGGAGCCCGAGAACAGGGCTCCATTAACGCTGGATCAATGGCCGAACACGTCCACCTTCTTGGCCTTCTTGTCCGCGCGTTTCTCGTCGGCCGTTTTTGCCGGTTTTTTCTTTGCCGCTTTTTTTGAATCCATGCCTTTGGCCATGATACGTACTCCACTCATACGGGATGTGAGTTCAGGTATACACCTATCCATGCGCAAGCGTTCTTTTATAATCGCCCGCTTTGCGCAGCCACAGATCAAACCATGCCCGAGACTCAGTACACCTTGCTCGCCGAGCCGCTATGGCCGTTGATGAACAAGTTTTACCGTGCCCACCAATCGCCGATGAAAGCCGTGCGCGAAGCTCGGCTCTGGGTGGCCAGGCGCGAGGAGATTGTCGGCGCGTTGTGTTTGCGACCCGTCTCGGGCGGGCATTGGCTGACGGGGTTGTTCATTGACCCGGCGTGCCGTGGGCTGGGCATCGCGGCGGCGCTGATCGGGCAAGCAGTTGCCAATGTCGAAGAACCGGTATGGTTGTTCTGCCATCCTGATTTGCGCGGATTTTATGAGCGCTGCGGGTTTTCTTTCGATCCGCCAATGCCGTTTGCGATGGTCGAACGGCTGAGCCGCTATACGCGCAGCAAGCCGATGATTGCGATGGGGCTGGCGGCGCGAGTTTGATGCAACGACAACAATGCGGGAGAGAGCAAGCGCGCTCCCGCATTGTTGCCCGCTGGATAGGGTCACTCGTCGGCGTTTGGATCAAGCTCGGGAAACATTACCTCGGTAAACCCGAACTTGCTGAAATCGGTAATCCTGGAGGGGTACAACCGACCGATCAAATGATCGCATTCGTGCTGCACCACGCGCGCATGAAACCCTTCGGCAATACGCTCGATTGGCTCACCCTTCGGGTCGAAACCTTCATAGCGGATCTGTTGATAGCGATCCACCGCGCCACGTAGGCCCGGCACCGACAAGCAGCCCTCAAACCCCTCCTCGACCGCCGCGCTCAACGGCGTGATCAGCGGATTGATCAGAATGGTTTGCGGCACTGCTTCGGCTTCGGGATAGCGATCGCTGTGCTCGAAGCCAAAGATGACCAGCTGCAGATCGACGCCGATCTGCGGCGCCGCAAGGCCAACGCCGCCGACGCTTTCCATGGTCTGGAACATGTCATCGATTAGTTCCCAGAGCTCCGGGCTGTCGAACATTTCCACGGGGACTGGCGAGGCGATACGCAGCAAGCGTTCATCGCCCATTTTCAGGATTTCACGGATCATTTGGTGACTTCGTCAGTGTCCGGCTTGATCGAGTGATCCCGACCCAGTCCCGAGACATGTTGTTTGGTTTCCGGGTCCGGGCCTTCTCCGGGGACCTTCTCGCCCGGGTCCTTGCCTTCGGACGACATGTGTTCGATTACCGCATTCATTTCTGCCCCGAGCAACAACACGGCAGAAGAAATATAGAAATACAGCAAGAGCACGATGATCGCACCGATACTGCCGTACATGGCGTTGTAATTGGCGAATTCCTTGACGTAATAACCGAAGCCCAGCGATGCCATGATCCAGACCACCACGGCCAATACCGAACCTGGCGTAATGAAGCGGAAATCCTGTTTGACGTCCGGCATCACGTAATAAATCAGCGCCACGGCAACCATCAACAGAATTACCACGACCGGCCAGCGTGCGATGGTCCACAAGGTAACGATGAATTCCTCCATGCCGACTTGCGACGCGATCCAGCCCATCACTTGCGGGCCGAGCACCATTAACGCAGCGGCAATCAGCATCATGCCCGCAATGCCCACGGTGTAGACGATCGACAGCGGGATGAGCTTCCACGCTGGCCGGCCTTCAACCACATCGTAGGCGGCGTTCATCGCGCTCATCATCAATCGGACACCGGCGGAAGCGGTCCACAGGGCGATGACAATACCGACCGACAACAGACCGCCCTTGGACTGCTGCAGCTGGTCAATTACCGGGTTGACCTGCTCCAGTGCCTGGGGCGGCAGCACCAGCTCAGATTGCAGACGCAACCACGAGAAAAAATCCGGCAGGTGCAGGAAACCGATCAGCGCGATCAGAAACAGAATGAAGGGGAACAACGAGAACAGCATTTGATACGCCAACGCCGACGCGTAGGTCGACATCTCGTCGTCAATAAACTCTTTGACGGTGCGCACCATCACACGATGGATGGGCATACCCTTCATGTCAGGGAAAATCATGAGCGTCTCCTTTCGCCGCAAATTAGTTGAAGTCGTGGCGACTCAGGGGCCGTTTTTACATCAAAGTAGCCTAAGTGGCGACTTTGAAACAGTTAGCGTGTTGATACTATTCAGGCTGACACGAAAACGGCCATCCGCGGATGGCCGTTTCGGTTGCGCACAAAGCCAATGTTACGCTTTGTCGACGCCTTTCTTGACGGCGTCTTTGGCGTCGCCCACAGCTTGCTGAGCTTCGCCTTTCTTTTCCTGCACAACCCCTTCAGCGCGTACCTTATCGTTACCAGTGGCTTTGCCGACGCCTTGCTTGACGTTGCCGACTGCTTCGTTAGCCATGCCTTTTACTTTATCGCCAGTGCTGCTCATGGTGTTTCTCCTGTGACAAATTGAACGAGGTAAGTGGTTACACAAGAATTGACCGGAGGGATTTGCAGGGAGTTTCATTTTTTTCGCGCGCTTTTCATCAGAGAGCGCAGGTTAGGCTTTATGTTTGCCCGGCAACCCCCGAGAATGTGCAACGTATTCAGGCCACTGGTGCTGAAGATCCAATCCCGTAGGAATGCTATGAAACTCGATAAACCGCAGGCCATTGCCCGCAGAAATCAGGAACTTGGCGGTGCTGTGCTTGGCGTCAACAACTGCCATTTCACCGAATTGAACCGCAACCGCAACATTTGGTGGTTCGACATCCCGGTAGCGCGTCTGGCGATTGGTCAGTACGAATGGATTCACCTGCTGATGCACACCCCGGACACAGACGAACTGCTGCACTTGAAAGTGCCAACGGTGTTCCTGCGCGAGAAGCTTGAAGGGCTGGTCGTGCGTAATGAGGGCAAGCGCAAAGCCGCGTTGAGCCTGGAATTGAGCGCCGACAAGGATTCGTATCTGCAGGACATGCGTCCGGCGGGCACCAACGTCAATTTCGCGCAGTTTCGGTTGTAAGGCAGATTCTGAGTGATGGACTGTTGTGAGAAGTTTGCTTGCCGCACGGTGAATCATTTGTGACCAGGGATCCATCTGTGGCCAGGGGGTTTACTTGTGGTGAGGGGGTTTAGCGAAACGTCGCACCGCCCCGTTCGGCTGCGCAGCAGTCGTAAGATGGCGATCACGATATTCTTGGGGAATCGGGTTGCGGGTGATGGTTAGGGGGCTGCTGCGCAGCCCAACGGGGGTAAACCCCCTCGCCACAGAAGCCACTTGCCACAGAAGCTCCGTCACCACAGAAGTACCCTCGTAAGATGGCGATCACGATATTCCTGGGGAATTGGGTTGCGGGTGATGGTTAGGGGGCTGCTGCGCAGCCCAACGGGGGTAAACCCCCTCGCCACAGAAGCCCCTGGCCACAGAAGCTCCGCCACCACAGAAGTACCCTCGTAAGATGGCGATCACGATATTCCTGGGGAATTGGGTTGCGGGTGATGGTTAGGGGGCTGCTGCGCAGCCCAACGGGGGTAAACCCCCTCGCCACAGGTAAACCCCCTCGCCACAGAAGCCCCTGGCCCCAGAAGCACCCTCGCCACAGAAGCTCCGTCACCACAGAAGCCCCTTGCCACAGAAGCCCGCTTATTTCACAGCCCACAAAAAACCCCGCATCGGCGGGTTTTTTTGTTTAGGCGGCGGTCTTCGCCTTGATCTTCTTCAACTCTTCATCACGCAACTCGCGACGCAGAATCTTGCCGACGTTCGTGGTCGGCAGCGCATCGCGGAATTCCACCGAACGAGGCACTTTGTACCCGGTGACGTTGGCGCGCATGTGCTCCATCACCTGTTCTTTGGTCAGGGTGACGCCCGGTTTGGCCACGATGAAAATCTTGATCGCCTCGCCCGACTTCTCGTCCGGCACACCAATGGCTGCGCACTGCAACACACCCGGCAGGGTCGCCAGCACGTCTTCCAGTTCGTTCGGGTAAACGTTGAAGCCCGACACCAGAATCATGTCTTTCTTGCGATCGACGATGCGCATGTAACCGTCAGGCTGGATCACCGCGATATCGCCGGTTTTCAGCCAGCCTTCGCTATCGAGCATTTCATCAGTGGCGTCCTGACGCTGCCAGTAACCTTTCATGACCTGCGGACCTTTGACGCACAATTCGCCGATCTCGCCCAAGGGCAATTCCACACCGGCATCGTCAATGATTTTGCACAGCGTTGAAGGTACCGGAATACCAATGGTGCCGATCTGAATATGCTGAATCGGATTGACCGTCGCAACCGGGCTGGTTTCCGTCATGCCGTAGCCTTCGCAGATGGCGCAGCCGGTGACCGCTTTCCAGCGCTCGGCGGCGGCCAGTTGCAGGGCCATGCCGCCGGACAGCGTGACTTTCAGCGCCGAGAAGTCGAGCTTGCGGAACGCTTCGTTATTGCACAGGGCCACAAACAGCGTGTTGAGGCCGACAAAGCCGCTGAACTTCCACTTCGACAACTCCTTGACCATTGCCGACAGGTCGCGCGGGTTGCTGATCAGGACGTTATGGTTACCGATCAGCATCATCGCCATGCAATGAAAGGTGAAGGCATAGATGTGGTAAAGCGGCAGCGGCGTGATCAGGATCTCGCAGCCTTCATTCAGATTGGAGCCCATCAGTGCCTTGCACTGCAGCATGTTCGCCACAAGGTTGCGATGGGTCAGCATTGCGCCCTTGGCCACGCCGGTGGTGCCACCGGTGTATTGCAACACGGCCACGTCGCTGCTGGCTGGATTGGCTTCGGTCACTGGCTGGCCATGACCCTTGCTCAACACATCGTTGAACTTGATCGCCTTCGGCAAGTGATAAGCCGGGACCATTTTCTTCACGTATTTAATGACGCTGTTGATCAGCAGACGCTTGAGCGGCGGCAGCAAGTCAGCCACTTCGGTGACAATCACGTGCTTGACGCCGGTTTTCGGCACGACGGTCTGGGCCAGGTGCGCCATGTTCGCCAGGCACACCAGCGCTTTCGCGCCGGAGTCGTTGAATTGGTGTTCCATTTCCCGCGTGGTGTACAGCGGGTTGGTGTTGACCACGATCAGCCCTGCGCGAATCGCCCCGAACACGGCGACCGGGTACTGCAGAACGTTGGGCAATTGCACGGCGATTCGATCGCCTGGCTGCAAGTCGGTATGCTGTTGCAGGTACGCGGCAAATGCACCGGACAATTCGTACAATTCACCGTAGGTGATTGTCTTGCCCAGGTTACTGAATGCCGGCTTGTCGGCGAAGCGTTGGCAGGACTGCTTCAACACTGCCTGAATATTCGGATACTCGTCCGGATTGATCTCGGCAGCAATCCCGGCAGGGTACTTATCCTTCCAAAAGTCTTCGATCATGGAAGCCCACTCCTCAGCGACGCGAATTCGAATACCGCATTTTGATGCGATTATTATTGGTGTTTGATTATGGGTGCATCTGGCGGTTAAAGCAGGCCGAGAGGTCCCAAAGCGCGCCGAGAGTAGCAGCTTTGCCAAAGGTCGCCTAGAGCCAAAGCGGGCTCTACAGTCACGTTAGTGACTCTTGAATATGCAATGGTCAGTTTTAGAGCAAAAATTCTATAGCGCTGTGAAAGGCCTTCAGAACCGGGCGCATCCAGAAAAAATTCGCGAGCAGGCTCGCTCCCACAGGATCATCGTCGTTCTTGTGGGAGCGAGGCTTGCTCGCGATCGTGCGAAGCGCGGCCATTCACCGGTCAGGCGATATCACGCAACTCCCGTCGCAGAATCTTGCCCACCGGCGTCATCGGCAACGACTCGCGCAACACGATGTGTTTCGGCACTTTGTACGCGGTGAAGTTTTCCTTGCAGTAGGCCTTCAGTTCTTCGAGGCTGACACCCGTCTCGCGGGCCACGACAAACAGCTTCACCGCCTCCCCCGAGCGCTCGTCCGGCACACCGATGACCGCACAGTTGGCGACTTTCGGGTGAGCCATTACCACATCTTCGATCTCGTTCGGGTACACGTTGAAACCGGAGACGATGATCATGTCCTTCTTGCGATCGACAATGCGCACAAAACCGTCCGGGTCGATCACGCCGATGTCGCCGGACTTGAACCAGCCCTCGGCATCCAGCACTTCCGCAGTGGCTTCCGGTTTTTGCCAATAGCCTTTCATGATCTGCGGGCCTTTGATGCACAACTCGCCGCGCTCGCCCAGCGGCTGCTCAATACCTTCATCGTTGATGATCTTCAACGTGGTGCCCGGCACCGGCAGGCCTACCGTGCCGATACGCGACTGGCCGCCATAAGGATTGGTGCAGGCGACCGGTGAGGTTTCGGTCAGGCCGTAGCCTTCGGTGATGCGGCAACCGGTCAGTTGCTCCCAGCGCTCGGCAGTCGCCTTGACCAGCGCGGTGCCGCCGGAGTTGGTGACCTTCAGGCTGGAGAAATCCAGGGTCTTGAAATCCGGATGCTCCATCAACGCAACGAACAGCGTATTCAGCCCCAGCAGACAGGAAAACCGCCAGTTTTTCAGTTCCTTGATGAAACCGCCGATATCCCTTGGATTGGTAATCAGCACGTTGTGGTTGCCGGTTACCATCATGCACATGCAGTTCGCCGTGAATGCATAGATGTGGTACAGCGGCAGCGGCGCGATCATCACTTCCTGACCTTCCCGCAGCAGTGGCTGGCCGTCATCGCCGATCTGCCCCAGGCACGCCCTCGCCTGCTGCATATTGGCGACGAGATTGCCGTGGGTCAGCATTGCGCCCTTGGCCAGGCCGGTGGTGCCGCCGGTGTATTGCAGCACCGCGATGTCATCGAGCCCGGCGTTCAACGGCTTGATGCCCTGCCCCCGGCCTTGGCGCAACGCGGTCTTGAAAGAAATGGCCTGCGGCAAGGCATAGTCCGGAACCATTTTCTTCACTTTGCTGACCATGGTGTTGACCAGCCAGCCTTTGGCGGCAGGCATCATGTCGCCCATCTTCGCTTCGATCAGGTACTGAATGTCGGTGTCGGCCAGCACTTCCTGGACTCTCTGCCCGAACATGTTCAGGTAGACCAGCGCCCGTGCGCCGGAATCCTTGAACTGATGGCGCATCTCCCGCGCGGTGTACAGCGGGTTGGTGTTGACCACGATCAGCCCGGCGCGCAACGCGCCAAACACGGCAATCGGGTATTGCAGGACGTTGGGCATCTGCACCGCGATACGGTCGCCCGGTGCCAGGTCGGTATGAGCTTGCAGGTAACCGGCGAACGCGGCGCTGTAGCGTTCCAGTTCGGCGTAGGTCAGGGTGACGCCCATGTTGCTGAAGGCCGGGCGGTCAGCAAATTTCTTGCAGGAACGCTCGAACACCTCGATCACCGACTTGTAGGCCCCGTGTTCAATGTCCAGGGGCACGCCGGCCGGGCGTTTGTCATTCCAGAAATCAGGTTGCATTGTTCTTGTCCTCTTTACCTGAGCCTATCCGGGCCGCTTTTTTTTCCTTCGTTGCCGAATAAACAAAAAGCGGAGCTTCCCGGACGTTAGCAGCTATGGCGAATCAGGCAAATATGCCAGTAGCCGTCATAGATCGTGTGAATCTTCCTGCCGTGGCGTGGGCTGATCAGACGTCAACGTCGGGATGCGCTATACAATGCACCGAGCCCATGCAAAGGAATCGCCATGATCCATGACACTTTCTGGCTGACCGTGAGTGACCGCAGCCGCCTCTTCGTCAACCAGTGGCTGCCTGAGACGCCGTTGAAGGCGGTGATTCTGGTGGCCCATGGCATGGCGGAACACAGTGGCCGGTACGCTCGCCTGGCGGAAAAATGTTGCGAGAATGGCTACGGCGTTTACGCGCCGGACTTGCGCGGGCATGGCAAAACGGCCGAAACCGCGACGCTCGGCCACTTCGCCGACGATGACGGTTGGTGCAAGGTGGTCGGCGATCTGGCGAGCCTCAACCAGCACATCGGCCAACAACATCCCGGTGTGCCGATCGTGCTGCTCGGTCACAGCATGGGCAGTTATCTGGCCCAGGCGTATCTGCTGCACCACAGTGCCAGCCTGCATGGCGCGATCCTTAGCGGCTCGAATTTTCAGCCTGTGGCGCTTTACCGTGCGGCGCGGCAGATTGCCCGCCTGGAACGCGTGCGTCAGGGGCGGACCGGGCGCAGCGCCTTGATCGAATGGTTGTCGTTTGGCTCGTTCAACAAGCAATTCAAACCGGTGCGCACGCCGTTCGACTGGCTCAGTCGCGACCCGGCTGAAGTCGACAAGTATGCTGCCGACCCGCTTTGCGGGTTTCGCTGCACCAATCAGTTGTGGATCGATTTGCTCGGCGGCTTGCAGCAAATCAGCAAAGCGTCCAATCTCGCGCAGATCGATCCGGGCCTGCCGTTGCTGGTAATGGGCGGCGAATGTGATCCGGTGAGTGAAGGCAAGCGTCTGACAGACCTGGCTCACGCATTGCGCGCCGCCGGCAGCCAGAACCTGCAACTGACTGTTTACCCGCACGCACGGCATGAGCTGTTCAACGAAACAAACCGCGATGCAGTCACCGCCGATGTGCTGAGCTGGATCGCCGGAGCGCTGAGCCATCGCCGCCCGGCCCGGTCCGAATAGTTTTTTTGTGGATTTTTTTATTCGTCACAGGAATTGAGACAGATGACCCAGGTTACCAACACCCCTTACGAAGCCCTCGAAGTTGGCCAGACCGCCAGTTACAGCAAGACCGTCGAAGAGCGCGACATCCAGCTGTTCGCCGCGATGTCGGGTGACCACAACCCGGTGCACCTGGACGCCGAATTCGCCGCCGCCACCATGTTCAAGGAGCGCATCGCCCATGGCATGTTCAGCGGCGCGTTGATCAGTGCGGCCGTTGCCTGCGAGTTGCCTGGGCCGGGGACGATCTATATCGGTCAGCAAATGAGCTTTCAGAAGCCCGTGAAGATTGGCGACACGCTGACAGTGCGCCTGGAAATCCTCGAAAAACTGCCGAAATTCCGTGTACGGATTGCCACCCGGGTGTTCAATCAGCGCGATGAACTGGTGGTCGACGGCGAGGCCGAGATCCTCGCACCACGCAAGCAGCAGACTGTGACGTTGCCGACATTGCCGGCGATCAGTATTGGGTGATGGTTAAAAAGATCGTCCGAAGGCTCGGGCCGCGTTCGGACGATGTTTTGATCTTATGGCGCTTCCTGCACCTGCACGCTCGCGGTCATCCCTGAACTCAAATTCACCCCCTCCGGCACCTCATCCAGCTTGATCCGCACTGGAATCCGCTGCGCCAGCCGCACCCAGTTGAAGGTCGGTTCCACCTCCGCCAGCAACTGCCCGTCGGGTGTGGTGTTGCGGTCGGTGATACCGCGACTGATGCTCTCGACATGCCCATGCAACGGCGTGCCGACACTCATCAGCCAGACCTTGACCGGATCGCCCATGCGAATTCTCGGCAGTTTGGTTTCCTCGAAATACGCCTGCACGTAAAACGTCGAATCATCGATCAGCGCCATCACCGGTTGCCCGGCGTTTACAAAATTGCCCTGCGCCAGTTGCAGGTTGGTGACATGCCCGCTGCGGGGCGCATGTACCTGACTGCGCGCCAGGTTGAGTTCGGCGACCTTGGCTTCGGCCTGAGCTTCGCGCAGTTCGCCTCGGGCAATGCCGGCATTGATTTGCGCGTTTTCGCGCAGCTCGGCGCTGATCGCTTGCGGACCCAGCGCGGCGCGGCGACTGGCCTCGCGTTCACGCAATTTCAGCTGCTGCTGACGGGTTTGCACCACCGCCTGCGCTTTCTCCAGCGCGGCTTCGAAACGATCTCGATCAATGCTCAGCAACAAATCCCCGGCCTTGACCCGCTGGTTGTCGAAGGTCTTCAGTTCGCGTACCCAGCCCGACACGTCGGGGGCGATCACCACCACGTCGGCACGGATTCGCGCATCGCGGGTCCACGGGGTCAGCATGTAGTACTGCCATAGATGGAAACCGGCAAAAATCGCCAGCGCCACCAGGGTCAGGGTTACCGCGACACGTACGGATGTACGCATGTTCAACTCCTTATAAAGGTCCGAGGACGACGGTGATCAGTGTCAATACGCAGACGTACAAGGCGCAATCGAATAACGCTTCGTGCCAGATCCAGCGCCCGACCGGGGTCAGTTGCAGCAGCATGCGCAAACCGCCGGTGACCAGCAGCGCCAGCACCACATAAATCAGAAAAGGACTGAGCAGGACGCCGCCCACTGACCATTCACGCAAGCCCATGGCTGACCTCCTGCTGACGACACCAGGCGCGCCAGCTGTTGTGCAATTGCAGCACCGCGCCCTGCGCCAGTTTCACGGCATCGCTGGGCGGTAATGCGTATAACGTCTGCAAAAATTCTTCACTCGGTTGTTGCAACGCATCGGCGCGACTGGCGGCCGGACCTTGCTGCAGAAGTTTTTCCAACTGATCGAGATACCGACGCTGAGGCACACCGACCGGCGCCTGCGCCACGGCGAGACTCAAGCGCAAATGCAGCAACTCGTCGCCGATGTCCAGGCCCGGCAAGCCATCGTCCCAGCGGCTGCGTGCTGGCTCCGGCAACTCGGGATAGTGCCGCGCCAACTGCAACAGGCGATCGGCCATGCGCCCGCCGAACCAGCTTTCGGCACCGCGCAGATTGCGTCGGGTCAGGCGCACCAGGTCGTGCAGGGTCGCGGTTAACAAGCGTCGGCTGTGCCATGCCGGATCGCGCAGCATCAATAACCGGAACGCCAGCACCGCCGCGCCCACGCCGATGACAATCGCTTGAGCACTGTTGAAAAAGTTCGCGACATCGAATTTCATCGCGTTGAGCGGCGATATCAGCACGATAAAGTGCAGGCAGAACGAGGTCGCTGTGGCGCCTATCTGCGGCTTGGCCATGCCCAGCGCACCGAAGAATAACGGCACGCCCATGCCGAGGCAGAGCAAGGCAAAGCTGCTCCATTGCGGCAGCAGAATCTGCCCGACGATAAACGCTGATGGAATTGCCAGAAAAATACCGCGCATGAAACTCATACCGATTTGCGCGCCGTTTTCGCGACTGGCGAACAGGCTGCACACCACGCAGGTCAGCAGCAAAGCGCCCGAAGCAGCCGGCCAGGCGGTGGCCAGCCAGAAGCATGACACCACCAGAAAAGCCAAGGCACTGCGCGCGCCGAAGACCAATGCCAATGACAGGTCGCGATGCGACGCGAGCGTGCGCGGCGGGTCGACCGTTTCCCTGCCCTCCTCCACCGCCTGCAGTGCCGCGCTTGCCGCCATGGCGCTGTCGAGCAGCAGGGCCAGACGCGCCAGGCAGTAACTTTGCGCCGAGCTGATTTGCGCATCGTGCGAGGCATCGAGCAATCGCGGGCGCAACGCTTGCAGGGCAGCCGGATCGGAATGGTCCAGCGCCTCCAGCACTTCGTTCATCCACGGTTGCAATGGCTCGGCTTCCTGCGGTTCCAGCTGCTTCCACTGCCGACGCACTGAGCGCGCGATGCGCAGCAACATCAACAGCTTCTGGCTCAGGCCACTGATTGAACGCGCACGCTGCCGCCCCAGACTGCCTTCGAACCAGGCATGTTCGCGCTGCGCATCGACCGCGACGATCCTGCCGAGGATTTCCAGCAAACCTTTACGCGCCTGGCCATCGCCCGCCAATGTTGCCTGTGCGGCCTTCATACCGCTTTGCCAGGCGGCACGTGCCTGATCCGCCAGTTGCTGTTCGACGCGCATTGGCCACAGCAACGCACTCGCGGCGGTGGCGCAGATAATGCCCAGGGAGATTTCCGTGCAGCGCGCCACAGCTTGATCGAACACCGTGAGCGGATGGCTGATGGCCGGCAACGCGATGATCGCCACCGTGTAACCGGCCAGCACGAAGGAGTAGGACCAGGCACTGCGCAACAACGTCGAGCTCGCCGTGCACAGCCCGAGCCACAGGGCCAGCGCCAACAGAAACAGCCAGGGCGTCTGCGCAAACAACCCCATGAAGACCACCGACATGATGGTGCCGACGATCGTTCCCAACAGTCGCGCCAAGCCTTTCTGCACCACCATCCCCGACAGTGGCTGCGCAACGATAAACGCTGTCATCAACGCCCACGCCGGTTGCTCAAGCCCCCAGCGCATCGCCAGCCACAGCGCCAGGCCGCCGCCGAGCACGGTCTTGATTGCGAATTGCAAAGCACGGCGGTCAGGCAGGAATAACGCCTGGAAAGTGATGGGCACAGGGAAAACTCTGAAGGGCACGGTTTAACGATAGACGTAATGCGCGGGGACAACGGGCAGACAAATTATTAGCTAGCTAACTATGTACAGTCCAGCACTTATTTACAGACACAAAAAAACGCCAGACTGGCTGGCGTTTTTGACAGGCTACGAACGCTTACGAGCGTGCGCGAGCCTGGTTACGCAGGGCTTTCACCTGGTCGTGGTTACGTTGCACACCGTGGAACTGCTTTTCAACCAAATCACGGATGCCGACCAGATTGTGCTTGTTGATTTTTTCCATCGCTTCTTTGTAAGCCTTCAGTGCGTGGTCTTCACCGCGCTCTGCTTCATTCAGAACGGCTTCTTCGTCTTTGCCGGTGAACACGGCTTTGACGTCTACCCAGCGACGGTGCAAGTCACCGCTGACGCTGGTAGAAGTTTCCGGGTCGCCACCCATCGAACGTACAGCAGCCTGCAGTTCAGCAGCAGCGGCAGCGCAATCGGCGGAACGCTTCACAAACAGAGCTTTCAGTTCTGGATGCTTGATGTCTTCTGCGCAGGTCTTGAAGCCTTCTTGACCATCTTTGCTGGTTTCGATCAGGTCGTTCAGGACGGAGATGGATTCTTTATTGATGTCAGTCATTTTCAATTCCTCACGGGGTTGATGAAAGATGTAATAGCTATTGCACCCTGCATGCCAGTTTTGGATTGAACAATAAATTGTTATATTTCAATCACTTATAATTTCTGTCAAAAACTGTATCCGCTTTTTTTGCATGATCTGTCATTTGGCCTGCATGCAGAATGCCTGTATTTTCATCCTGACTGAATGCAAGTGGCCGACAGATGAACCCCGAAAAGCTCGAATTACTGATCACCCGTGAAATGCCCTTCGGCAAATACAAAGGCCGGATCATTGCCGACCTTCCTGGCCAATACCTCAACTGGTTCGCCCGCGAAGGATTTCCCCATGGCGAACTGGGCGGGTTGCTGGCCCTCATGCAGGAAATCGATCACAACGGATTATCGGAATTGCTGGAACCGCTGCGCGCCAAACATGGCAAACCCGCCCCTCGCCACTGAACCCCTTGATCGAGTCCTCCATGCCTGAGAACACCCGACGTGCCCGTGATGAATCTTTCTGGCAGACATTCGCCGACCGCTACGACCTGGAACCCGGCCCGGTCAATCTGGAAAACGGCTACTTCGGACGCATGTCGCGCACGGTGGTCGAGGAATATCAGCGCAACATCGAGTTCATCAATCGCAGCAACTCGGTCTATGTGCGCCAGCGCTTCGAGCAGCATGAAGGCCTGACGATTCGCGCGGCGGTTGCCGAATTGATCAAGGTGCCTGACGACACCGTCGCCCTCACCCGCAACGCTACCGACGGCCTGCAATCGCTGATCCGCAATTACAACCTGCTCAAGCCAGGCGATCAGGTGCTGATCTGCGATCTGGAATACGACACGGTCAAGAGCGCCATGCGCTGGCTGGCGCGCAACCGTGGCGCCGATATCATCGAAATCGAGCACGCCCATCCCGCCACCTACGACGGCCTGCTGAATACGTACCGCGACATCTTCGCGCGTCATCCGCGCCTTAAATTGATGGCGCTGACCCACGTCACGCATCGCACCGGGCTGGTCATGCCGGTGCAGGCCATTGCCGCGGCCGCCAAAGAGCACGGCATCGATGTGATCCTCGACGGTGCGCACGCATTGGGCCAGATCGAATTCAAACTCGATGAGCTGGGTATCGCGTTCGCCGGTTTTAATCTGCACAAATGGATCGGGTCGCCACTGACCCTGGGATTTATTTACATCGCCCGCGAGCGCCTCGCCGACATCGACCCGGACATGGCAGAGACGCATTACCCGATCAGCGATATTCGCGCCCGCACACCCCACAGCACCCCCAACATCCCGGCGTTGCTGACCCTGCCGTTAGTGCTCGAAGAACATCGGGCCATGGGCGCTGCAACGGCGAAGGGCGCAAGGCTCAACTACCTGCGTGATCTATGGGTCAGCGCGGTCCGTGAGTTGCCGGGCATCGAAGTCCTCACGCCGGATGACCCGCGCCTGTATTGCGGCATCACCGCCATGCGCTTCACCCGGCATGACGATCAGCAGGTCATGGTCGAGCGACTGCTCAAGGACTACAACCTGTTTACCATCGTGCGCAGCGGTGCAGCCTGTGGGCCGTGTATCCGCATCACGCCGGGGCTCATCAGCAGCGCTGACGATATGCAGCGGCTGAGCAAAGCGCTCGACGAACTGCGCTGAGTTCAGACGGTGTATTTGTCGAAGTCTTCGGGCCGGATCTGCGATGACACCGCGAACGTGTCGATGCCAATGGTCGTGTGCCCGAAGAAGCCATCGTCGCTGGAGTCGCGGCCGAGCGTGTGAATGTTCAAGGTCGACGCTTCTCCGCCCATGGCGGCGTAGAAGAAGTCTTGCGCGTTATTGAGTGGGGCAACGCCGCGACCGCTGTACTCCCGAGTGTTGAGCACCGACCTGGACGCCACCTCCGGAAAATACAACTGCCCGACCCAGGCCACGTGACGTTCTTCCAGATAGTTGTTGCCGGCGGTGATGCGCACGGCGACGTGTATGTGCAGCGCCCGGCCGGCATAAAAACCGGGGTAGATGGTGGTGAAGCGTACGATGCCATCGCTGTCGGTGAACTGCCCGCCACGCAGGTAGGTATCGTCATCGGTGCGCGGGATGGAGCCGATGGCCTCGACGTCGACTTCCTCGTCCGGATTGATCTTGCTCCAGCCGGAATACGCGCCGCGGGCGTTGCAATGCCAGATATCGACGATCGCGCCGGTGACAGGCTGGCCCGTCATCGCATCGACGATTTTCAGGCGCAGCACGAGCGGGATGCCATCCATGCCTTCGCTGATGTTGCGTCTGATGAGTTTGGAATTTCGAAAGTAAGGGCCGGCGATTTGCTCGGGTGACAGCAGATAAGCGGGAAGTGCGGTGGGTGAAGAATTGATAGCGTTCATGAGTTGATCTCTTCCATAAGATGGAAGCAGATTAGCGCTGCACGGCGGGCGGGGGGCGTTAACTGTGTATCGCAAAATGTCGATTTTTGCAGGTCGTTAGATCTGCGGGCAAAAAAAAACGGCGCACCGACCAAGTGCACCGCTAAAGCCGTAGAACACACAACGAAGTATCGGGTGAAGCGATCAGTCCAGCAGCGCCAAAGCCTCGGCGGTGCATTCCTGAATGCGGGCCCAGTCGCCGTTCTTGATCCAGTCCGGATCAAGCATCCAGCTACCACCCACGCACATGACGTTTTTCAGCGCCATGTAGCTTTTGATGTTGGCCGGGCTGACGCCACCGGTCGGGCAGAATTTTACTTCGCCGAACGGGCCGCCCAGTGCCTTGATGGCTGCGACGCCACCGCTGACTTCCGCCGGGAACAACTTGAAGCGGCGATAGCCCAGACCGTAGCCTTCCATGATGCCGGATGCATTGCTGATCCCCGGCAACAGCGGAATCGGGCTGTCGACACTGGCTTCGAGCAGATCACGGGTGATGCCCGGCGTGACGATAAACTGCGAACCGGCCGCTTCGGCTGCTGCCAACATGTTGCGGTCGAGCACGGTGCCGGCACCGGTGATCAGTTCCGGACGTTGCTCGCGCAGAATCTGAATCGCCTTGAGCCCGTACTGCGAACGCAACGTCACTTCCAGCGCAGTCAGGCCTCCGGCCGCCAGGGCATCGGCCAGCGGCAGAATGTCCTGCTCACGGGCGATGGTGATCACCGGCAGAATCCGCGCCTTGTCACAGAGGCTGTCGATCAGGGCAACTTTATCCGCCATGGAAACGGTCGGGGATGGGTTTGTCATAGCGGCTGATCCTTGGCTCATGGGCACCAGTAAATCTCTAACGTAGGTTGCAGAAACGCGCGAATCGGCATGGCAGCGACGTCGTTGCCGGCCAGAGCGGCGCTCAGGGTGGTCAGCTTGGACTGACCGGAAATCGACAGAACCTTGTGCTTCGCCGAAGCCAGCAGTGCGCGGCTCATGCTCAGTCGCTGGTGCGGCACGGTCGGCGCGAGCATCGGGTAGCAACGACGGCTGCCATCAGCCTTCAACGCGTCGGCCAGGTTCGGGCTGTCGGGAAACAGCGAAGCCGTGTGACCGTCGTCGCCCATGCCGAGAATCAGCACGTCGATCGGTGGCAATTCGCCGAGCAAGCGATCTGCCTGTTCGGCAGCCTGATCGACATTGGCGGTGGCGCTGTACAAGCTCAAAAACTGTGCTTTGGCAGCCGGACCTTGCAACAGGTAGCGTTTGATCAGGCCGGCATTGCTGTCGGCGTGTTCAACCGGTACCCAGCGCTCATCGGCCAGGCTGATGACCACGTTGGACCAATCCAGTGTCTGTTTCGCCAGATGCTGAAAAAACGCTACCGGGCTGCGTCCACCGGACACCACCAGGGTGGCAGTGCCTTGGGCGTCGATTGCATCGCTCAGTTGCTTGGCCACAGTGAGCGCCAGGCCTTCGGCCAACAACACCGGGCTCTTGAACGCATGAGCACTAACGCCCAGCGGTAATTTCAATTCAGATATCGCCATACCACGACCTCCCATCCCGCGTGATCAGTGCAATGGAACTCATCGGTCCCCAGGACCCGGCCGCATACGGCTTGGGCGCATCGCCGGATTTTTTCCACCCGGCAATCAACTGGTCACACCACTTCCACGCGGCTTCGATTTCATCTTTACGGACAAACAGGTTCTGATTGCCGCGCATCACTTCCAGCAACAAACGCTCGTAGGCATCGGGGATCCGCGCGCTACGCCAGGTGTCGGAAAAATTCAGCTGCAACGGACCGCTGCGCAGCTGCATGCCTTTGTCCAGGCCTTGTTCTTTGGTCATCACGCGCAAGGAAATGCCTTCGTCCGGTTGCAGGCGGATGATCAGCTTGTTGCTGATCTGCAGGCGCTGCTCAGGGGCGAAAATGTAGTGCGACGGTTCCTTGAAGTGGATGACGATCTGCGACAGCTTCTGCGGCATGCGCTTGCCAGTACGCAGGTAAAACGGCACGCCGGCCCAACGCCAGTTGCGAATATCGGCACGCAGGGCGACGAAGGTTTCGGTGTCGCTCTGAGTGTTTGAATTTGGCTCGTCGAGGTAGCCCGGCACCGCTTTGCCTTCGCTGTAACCGGCGATGTACTGGCCGCGCACCACTTGTGTAGTCAAGCCTTCCGGGCTGATTGGCGCCAGTGCCTTGAGCACTTTGACTTTCTCGTCACGAATGCTGTCGGCAGAAAGGTCGGCCGGCGGGTCCATGGCGATCAGGCAAAGCAGCTGCAGCAGGTGATTCTGGATCATGTCGCGCAGCTGGCCGGCCTTGTCGAAATAGCCCCAGCGACCTTCGATGCCAACCTTCTCGGCCACGGTGATTTCCACGTGGGAAATGTAATTCTGGTTCCACTGGGTTTCGAACAGGCTGTTGGCAAATCGCAGGGCGATCAGGTTCTGAACGGTTTCCTTGCCCAGGTAATGGTCGATTCGATAAGTGCGGTTTTCCGGGAAGAACTGCGCCACGGCGTCGTTGACCGTGCGCGAAGACTCCAGGTCCGAACCGATCGGTTTCTCCAGCACAACCCGGGTATTTTCAGCGAGGCCGACCTTCGACAGGTTTTCGCAGATCGCGCCGTATACCGCCGCCGGGGTCGCGAAGTAGGCGATCACCCGCTGGGCAGATCCGGCCGCTTCGGCCAGCGCAACATAATCATCGGCCTTGAGAAAGTCGACGTGCAGATAGCTCAGGCGACCGAGGAAACGGTCGAGTATTGCTTCGTCCAGCTCCTTTTCACCGACATAGCGGCGCAGCTCGGAGGTGATGAACGCCAGATGCTCCTGCTCGCTGCCAGGCTCACGGGCCAGCGCAATAACACGCGTGTCCTCATGAAGCAGGCCTGCGCCATCAAGCTGGTAAAGCGCAGGAAACAGCTTGCGCAAAGCGAGATCGCCGAGCGCGCCGAACAAGGCAAATGTGCACGGTTCAACCGTAATCGAGGGCATGATGTTTGTTCTTTTATCAAGTTAAGCTACAAATACCTTTTTTCAAGGCATCACTCAAGGGGAAATGTAGTAATAAACACAACATTTACCCAATATGCAGATTCCGAGTGGTGGTCGGTCGGAGCCATCAGTAGGATAGGCCACCGCCACGGGCCACATCAAAGGCCCAATTTGCATAGCAGGGCGTCTTTTTTGTCGGTGAATCAAGGAACAACTATGGACCGCGTGCGAAATCTCCTGGAACAGATCCAGAATCGCCTTGAAGACCTGAACAAGGCTGAACGCAAAGTCGCCGAAGTCATCCTGCTCAACCCGCAGCAGGCTACCCGGTTCAGCATCGCCGCCCTCGCCCAGGCGTCGAAAGTCAGCGAGCCGACGGTCAACCGTTTCTGCCGTTCATTCGGTGTGAGCGGCTACCCGGAACTCAAGTTGCAACTGGCGCAGAGTCTGGCCAGTGGTGCGGCCTATGTCAGCCGTGCGGTCGAGGCTGATGACAATCCGGAAGCGTACACCAAGAAAATTTTCGGCAGTGCCATCGCTTCCCTGGACAGTGCCTTGCAGGCGCTGGACCCGAACCTGATCAGCCGCGCCGTCGACCTGTTGATCCAGGCGCGCCAGATTCACTTTTTCGGCCTCGGCGCCTCAGCCCCGGTAGCACTGGATGCGCAGCACAAATTCTTCCGCTTCAACCTGGCCGTCACCGCCCATGCCGACGTGCTGATGCAGCGCATGATTGCGTCGGTCGCGCATACCGGCGAATTGTTCGTGATCATTTCCTACACCGGACGCACCCGCGAACTGGTGGAAGTGGCGCGCATCGCCCGGGAGAACGGCGCTTCGGTGCTGGGTTTGACCGCCGAGGGATCACCGCTGGCCAAAGCCAGTACGCTCAGCCTGAACATTCCGCTGCCGGAAGACACCGACATTTATATGCCGATGACCTCGCGGATTATTCAGCTGACGGTGCTCGACGTACTCGCGACCGGCATGACCTTGCGCCGTGGCGTGGATTTCCAGCCGCATCTGCGCAAGATCAAAGAGAGTCTGAATGCCAGCCGGTATCCGGTGGGGGATGAGTTTAACTAGCACCTTCGTTGCCTGACCCGGCCTCATCGCGAGCAGGCTCGCTCCCACAGTGGATCTCCATTGGTCGCGACATTTGTGACCACCACAAATCCTTGTGGGAGCGAGCCTGCTCGCGATGGCAGCCGCTACAACACTGCTGATCCTGAGCTAAACGCCAACCCGCGCCTGCAAGCTCAAATGCGCTTTCTGCCCCGGTGCCAGACTCAAACTGACTAGCCCCTTCGTTGCCTGACCTCATCGCGAGCAGGCTCACTCCCACAGTGGATCTCCATTGGTCGCGACATTTGTGACCACCACAAATCCTTGTGGGAGCGAGCCTGCTCGCGATGGCAGCCGCTACAACACTGCCGATCCTAAGCTAAACACCAACCCGCGCCTGCAAGCTCAAATGCGCTTTCTGCCCCGGTGCCAGACTCAAACTGACTAGCCCCTTCGTTGCCTGACCCGGCCTCATCGCGAGCAGGCTCGCTCCTACAGTGATCTCCATTGGTCGCGACATTTGTGACCACCACAAATCCTTGTGGGAGCGAGCCTGCTCGCGATGGCAGCCGCTACAACACTGCCGATCCTGAGCTAAACACCAACCCGCGCCTGCAAGCTCAAATGCGCTTTCTGCCCCGGCGCCAGACTCCGACTGACTAGCCCCTTCGTTGCCTGACCTCATCGCGAGCAGGCTCACTCCCAAAGTGGATCTCCATTGGTCGCGACATTTGTGACCACCACAAATCCTTGTGGGAGCGAGCCTGCTCGCGATGGCAGCCGCTACAACACTGCTGATCCTGAGCTAAACGCCAACCCGCGCCTGCAAGCTCAAATGCGCTTTCTGCCCCGGCGCCAGACTCAAACTGACTAGCCCCTTCGTTGCCTGACCCGGCCTCATCGCGAGCAGGCTCGCTCCTACAGTGATCTCCATTGGTCGCGACATTTGTGACCACCAAAAATCCTTGTGGGAGCGAGCCTGCTCGCGATGGCGGCCGCACGACACTGCTGATCCTGAGCTAAACCCCAACTCGCGCCTGTAAACTCAAATGCGCTTTCTGCCCCGGCGCCAGACTCAAACTGACTAGCCCCTTCGTTGCCTGACCCGGCCTCATCGCGAGCAGGCTCGCTCCTACAGTGATCTCCATTGGTCGCGACATTTGTGACCACCACAAATCCTTGTGGGAGCGAGCCTGCTCGCGATGGCAGCCGCTACAACACTGCCGATCCTAAGCTAAACACCAACCCGCGCCTGCAAGCTCAAATGCGCTTTCTGCCCCGGCGCCAGACTCCGACTGACTAGCCCCTTCGTTGCCTGACCTCATCGCGAGCAGGCTCACTCCCACAGTGGATCTCCATTGGTCGCGACATTTGTGACCACCACAAATCCTTGTGGGAGCGAGCCTGCTCGCGATGGCGGCCGCACGACACTGCTGATCCTGAGCTAAACCCCAACTCGCGCCTGTAAACTCAAATGCGCTTTCTGCCCCGGCGCCAGACTCAGACTGTCAGTCCCGCCGCTCGCCGCTTCCACGCAGACGAACTCTGAAATCTCGTTCCAGCTCACTCCCAGCAACGGCCGCGTACCGGGGTGCCAGACCACCGTGTCGCCATCGTCGCCGGTATCGATACACAATTCGCGCTGCCAGGCATGATCCTTGAGCTGCAATTCACCGTCATGCTGGAACACCCGCTGACATCCGCCCTCCACCCGCAACTCGCCTTCCTGCTGACACGCCTGCCGATTCAATTGGTCGTAACCCTGCGCGCCGTCGAGCCCAGACAGCGCTACCTCACCGACATCACCAATACGCCAATAGGCGTGCAAGGCCTGACTCAATTGGCACGGCAGGCTGTCCTGATGCTCGGTGCTCAGGCGCAATTCCATGCGTTCGCCAAGATGCGCATGCAGATCCACCTGCCAATCACACAGTTGTAATTGCCAGTGCAGGCGCACGCCCTCCTCGTCTTCGCTGCTGTCCATCAGCTTCCAGTCGAGTAGCCGCGCCCAGCCATGGGACGGCCAGGCGTTTTCGCTCGGATGGCGGCCATACCACGGCCAACACACCGGCACGCCACCGCGAATGGCGCCTACATGTGGCCATTTAGCCGCGCACCACAGCCAGGGCTTTTGACCCCGTGGTTGGAAGTGCAACAACTGCGCGCCCTGCCGACTGAACACCGCCTGACACCGCGGATGCTCGATCACCAGCACATCGCGCAACTGATAGCGCTCCCACGCAAACACCGGACGTGCACGCAAGGATTTGAAGAAGCGTTGGAGCGGATGCTCATGCATGTGCCACTGTCCTGAAAATCATCGGGTGCGCCAGCCCAAAAAAAAGCGGACAGCCTTGGCCGTCCGCAAAAAATGCGCACATAGAGAGGAGCTTATCGCAACAGCGTTAGAACACCGACTGAATTTTCAGGCCGGCAACGATCGCGTCGTCCACCTGATCAACCCCGCCCGGGTGCTTCACGTATTGCAGGTTGGGACGCACGGTCAGCCAGTTAGTAACGTGGAAACCATAGTTGATTTCAGCGTTGTACTCGGTGTCCTGGATCGGCAGGAAGCTTGGATTGTCGTAGTCGTCAATACCGTTTACGCCGTTGATCAGCTTGCGGTTTTTCTGGGCATCTTCGTTGACGTGAATCCGTGCGATACCGATGCCGACGTCGTCTTTCGGACGGGCGTTGAAAGGACCTTTGTAGGTCAACATCAGGTTCTGATAGTTATCGACCGTGTTGGTTTCCTTGTCATGGAAGGTGGCGTTGGCAGCGATGCTCAGACCACGGCTCTTGTCGCCGTTGTGGTCGGTCAGCTGCTGCTGCGCAACGAACCAGTAGCCGGATTTGCTGCTGTGGCTGCGGTAAGCGTCGCCGCTGATAGCCGCATCATTGCCGTTGTCGTCCTCACGAACGTCATCGGCCTTGGCGGTACTTTTGTAGTAACCAACGCGGTATTCACCGGGCAGGCTGTTGACGTTCGGCGACCAGACCAACTCGACCGGAATGATGGTGCCTTTGGTGCCGCTGCCGCTGAGCTTGAAGCCGTTGCCGGTTTCCAGCTGCGAGGGGTTCTGGTTGTATGCACCGATCTGCGCGTAGAGCTCGTCGTTGATGTTGTACTTCACGCGGATCGCAGCCTGGCTGACCGGCCAGTTGTACCAGATACCGCCGACCCAGTTACCCACTTGCGAGCCGCAGAACGCCAGGTTCTGGAAGTCGCACGGGAAGCTGTTGAAGTCTTCGCCTTCACCGAAGTAACCGGCCTTCACATCGAGTGCGCCGTCGAAGTATTTCTGTTTGACCCACAACTGCGTCAGACGCCAGGTCTGGCCACGGCCCCAGACTTCCTGCGAGGAACTGAAAGTGCCGGCACGCGGATCGCCGATGCGGTCGTTGGAAATGTTGCGACCACTACGTTCGGTGATCGCCAGTTTGAATTCGGCATCGTTCCAGCCGAAGATTTTTTCCAGGTCCAGTTTTGCACCGAAGGCAAACTGGTCGCTGTAGCGCGCGGTGGTGTCGTCGTTGTAACCGCCCTTGAGGTTGGAGCCGACTTCGCCGACGTACTCGATCTGGAAGTCATAACCCGCATCAATCAGCTTGGTCCGTTCACCACCCCAATCGCCCGTCATCCATTTCGATTCCGGACTGAACGCCTCTGCAGCGTGCACGCCGCCCGCCAGTGTCATTGCCGCAATCGCCGACAACTGGCAGATCAATTGGGCGTTGTTGTTCTTCTTCATCCCTACATCCTCGTTTTATTGTTATTAACTGTTTTTATCTAACGCGGTTTACATCGGTTGCGGCAGTGTTTCCATCCACCACGAATTTCTCTGGGCGATTCCCTTTGTGGGAGCGAGCCTGCTCGCGAAAGCGGGGTATCAGACAACTTCTTTGCTGAATGCCAGACCGTATTCGCGAGCAGGCTCGCTCCCACATTGACCGCCCACCCTGTTTGATCTTCAGCGGCCCTTGAACTGGGTCACGTTGGCAGCGTGAATCTCAGGTTGCGCTTGGCCCGCAACGCCCAAACGCTCCCCGGTCTTGGCATCGAACAGCAGCACTTTCGCTGGGTCGAACTGCAAGGTCAGCGTCTCGCCCACGGCCGGCGCCACATCCGGCGCCAGGCGACAGCAGACCTTGGTGTCGTTGAGATTGACGAACACCAGCGTGTCGGGGCCGGTCGGCTCGGTGACCTGCACTTCCGCGCGAATGGTCGGCAAACCATTCGGCTCGCCAGCCGCGAGCACGATCTGCTCCGGGCGCATGCCGAGAATCACTTCGCGGTCTTCGAGCCCGGCGTCCTGCATGCCCAGCGGCAATTCGCATCGCGCCTGCCCACTGTCGAGCAGCGCCATCAGGCGACCCTCCTTGCGTTGCAGGCGCAGAGGAATGAAGTTCATCGGTGGCGAACCGATGAAGCTCGCCACGAACAGGTTGGCCGGGTTGTTGTAGATGTCTTTCGGGGTGCCGAACTGCTGAATGATTCCGTCCTTCATCACCGCCACTTTGTCGCCCAGCGTCATCGCTTCGATCTGGTCGTGGGTGACATAAACCGTGGTGGTTTTAAGGCGCTGGTGCATCAGTTTCATTTCGGTGCGCATCTCGACGCGCAATTTGGCGTCGAGGTTGGACAGCGGTTCGTCGAACAGATAAATCTTTGGTCGACGCGCCAGCGCTCGGCCCATGGCCACACGCTGTTGCTGACCACCGGAGAGCTGGCCCGGCTTACGGTTCAACAGATGCTCGATCTGCAACAGCTTGGCGACACGAGCGACTTCTTCGTCGATGTCGGCGGCCGGCATCTTGCGGATCTTCAGGCCGAACGCGATGTTGTCACGCACACTCATGGTCGGGTACAGCGCGTAAGACTGGAACACCATGGCGATGTCACGATCTTTCGGGCTCATGCCGCTGATGTCGGCGTCGTCCACCAGAATCGCGCCGCCACTGATAGTTTCCAGGCCGGCAATGCAGTTCATCAGTGTCGATTTACCGCAACCGGACGGGCCGACCAGAATCAGGAATTCACCGTCGTCGATTTTCAGTTCGATGTTTTTCAGGGTGTCCGGCAGACCGGCGCCGTAGGTCTTGTTGACGTTGCGTAATTCGAGAGTTGCCATGTTCTACCCCTTGACCGCGCCGGCCGTCAGCCCACGCAGGAAATACTTGCCAGCGAATATGTAGACCAGCAGTGTCGGCAGCCCGGCGATCATCGCGGCGGCCATATCAACGTTGTATTCCTTGGCCCCGGTGCTGGTGTTGACCAAGTTGTTGAGGGCCACGGTAATTGGCTGGGCGTCGCCACTGGCGAAGACCACGCCGAACAGAAAGTCATTCCAGATTTGCGTGAACTGCCAGATCAGGCAGACCATCACGATCGGGATCGACATCGGCAGCAGGATCTTCCAGAAAATCGTGAAGAAGCCCGCGCCATCCAGACGCGCCGCCTTGACCAGCGCATCCGGAATGCTCACGTAGTAGTTGCGGAAAAACAGCGTGGTGAACGCCAGGCCGTAAACCACGTGGACCAGTACCAGGCCGGTGGTGGTGTTGGCCAAACCGAATTTGCCGAGGGTGAATGAAGCCGGCAGCAGAACGGTCTGGAACGGCAGGAAGCAGCCGAACAGCAACAGACCGAAAAACAATTGCGAACCACGGAAGCGCCACATCGATAGCACGTAGCCGTTCATTGCACCGATGAAGGTCGAGATCAGAACGGCTGGCACGGTGATTTTTACCGAGTTCCAGAAGTAGCCGCCTACGGTGTCCCAGGCTTTGATCCAGCCGATGCCGTCGATCACTTGCGGCCAGCTCAGCAGGTTGCCGGTGCGGATGTCATCCGGGGTTTTGAAACTGGTCAGCAGCATGACCACCAGCGGGATCAGATAGATTGCCGCCGCCAGCAACAACGTTGCGTAGATCGCGACGCGGCTGAAGCTGAGCGCCGGTTTTCCGAGTTGATTACTCATGTCGTTTGCCCCGCAGCTCGGAGTACAGGTACGGCACCAGAATCGCCAGGATCGCGCCGAGCATCATCATGGCGCTGGCTGAACCGATGCCCATCTGGCCGCGACTGAAAGTGAAGGAATACATGAACATCGCCGGCAGGTCGGAGGAATAACCCGGACCACCTGCGGTCATCGCCGCCACCAGGTCGAAGCTTTTGATCGCAATGTGCGCGAGGATCATGAAAGCGCTGAAGAACACCGGACGTAGGCTCGGCAGCACGATTTTCATGTAGATGGTCGGCAAACTCGCGCCGTCAACCTGCGCGGCACGGATGATCGATTGATCGACCCCGCGCAGGCCGGCCAGGAACATCGCCATGACAAAGCCCGAGGCTTGCCACACGGCAGCGATCACCAGGCAGTACACCACGCGATCCTGATCCACCAGCCAGTCGAGACGGAAGCCTTCCCAGCCCCAGTCGCGCAGCATTTTGTCCAGGCCAAGGCCGGGGTTGAGCAGCCACTTCCACGCGGTACCAGTAACGATCATCGAGAGCGCCATCGGGTACAGGTAAACCGTGCGGATGAATCCTTCCTTGCGGATGCGCTGATCGAGCAGCACGGCAAGGAATACGCCCAGCACCAGGCTGATGCCGATGAACATGCCGCCGAACAGTGCGAGGTTTTTGCTCGCGACCCACCAGCGATCGTTGTCCATCAGGCGCATGTATTGCTGCAGGCCGACCCACTTGTAGCTCGGCATGAAGCTGGAATTGGTGAAGGACAGGACGAATGTCCAGATGATGTAACCGTAAAAACCAACCAACACGATGAGCATGCTTGGCGCGAGTACCAACTTGGGTAACCAGCGTTGCAGCGCATCGAACGGTGAGGCTTTGCTTAAAACCGCCACAGAGCTCATCGGGATAATCCAGGTGAATAGGGAAGTGATATCGACGCAGACCCGGTGTGGGAGCGAGCCTGCTCGCGAAGGCGGTGTATCCGTCAACTTCATTTCTGAATGTCAGACCGCTTTCGCGAGCAGGCTTGCTCCTACAGGGATTACCAACGCCGCGGGTTACTGCGCAGCTTTGATAGCCGACGCCAGTTGACCGCTGGCCTTGGCCGGGTCTGCATCTTTATCGTTCATGAAGTTGGTGACCACGTCGAAGATCGCGCCTTGCACGGCCAGGGAAGTGGCCATGTTGTGCGCCATGCTTGGCTGCAGGCCGCCGGTTTTCTCGTCTGCCAGGAAGTCCTTGGCAGCTGTTTGTGCGCAGGAATCGAAGCCAAGTGCGCTCATGTCGTTAAGCATGTCGGTGCGCACCGGGATCGAGCCTTTGTTGATGCTGAAGACTTTCTGGAAGTCTTTGCCCAGAGCGACCTTGGCCAGGTCCTGTTGAGCGGCGATATCGCCCTTGCGATCAGCCTTGAGCTTGAACACGGCCAGCGAATCGATGTTGTAGGTGAAGGCTTTCTCGGTGCCTGGGAATGGCACGCACTGGTAATCCTTGCCGGCCACTTTACCGGCAGCGGTCCATTCGCTTTTCGCCCAGTCGCCCATCATCTGCATACCGGCCTTGCCGTTGATGACGTCGGCGGCAGCGATGTTCCAGTCACGCCCGGCGCGGTTCTGGTCCATATAACCGGTGAGTTTTTTCAGCTCGGTGAACGCTTTGGTCATCTCCGGCCCGGAGAGGGTTTTCTGATCGAGGTCGACCAAGGCTTTCTTGTAACCGTCGGCGCCCATGACCGAGAGCACGATGTCTTCAAACACAGTGCTGTCCTGCCACGGTTGGCCACCGTGGGCCAGAGCGATGAAACCGGCAGCCTTCAGCTTGTCGCCGGCGGCATAAAATTCTTCGAGGGTGGTCGGGGCTTTGTCGATCCCGGCTTTCTTGAATACTTGCGGGTTGATCCACAGCCAGTTGACGCGGTGAATGTTCACCGGAACAGCGACGTAATCGCCTTCGTACTTGACGGTATCGGAGACTTTTTTGATCAGCAGGTTATCCCAGCCTTCAGCCTTGGCGACGTCGGTGAGGGTATCGGTGCTGAGCAGGCCGGTGCTGCCCCATTCCTGGATGTCCGGGCCTTTGATCTGGGCGACGCCCGGCGGGTTACCGGCCACTGCGCGGCTTTTCAATACGGTCATGGCCGTGGAGCCACCGCCGCCGGCCACTGCGCCGTCCTTCCAGGTAAAGCCATCTTTTTCGACCTGGGCCTTGAGCACATCGACCGCTGCTTTTTCACCACCCGATGTCCACCAGTGAACGACTTCCACGGATCCTTTGGATTCGGCGGCAAGCACACTGAGAGGAAGCGCAGAGAGGGAGGCGAGAGAAATGACAGTAGCGAGGCGAGAAATCGCGTTCATCTGGAAGTACCTTTCTTGTTGTTATGCATGCAAGTCTGGTGCTTGCGCTGCACGGATTCTAAACAGGAGTCATCCCCTCGCAGGTAACGAAGGGACGCGTGAATGTCACAGCATGGTTACATAGAACCGCTCTGGGACAACCTTGCCAAGGCACTGGCCATGCTCGGCGCCAATGGCAGACGCGGGATCAACAGCGCTTGCCAGGCGTGATACAGGTCAGGCTTGCCCGGCCAGATATCATCACTTGGTCGGTTGAGCGGATCGAGTTCGTGGTGCCAGCTGCCATCGCAGCGGTCGATGAAATATTGTTCGCAGAAATCCCAGAACAGGCGATACCAGGATTCGTATTGCGCACCGCCTGTACGCTTCAATAAGGCGCTGGCTGCGGCGCTGGCTTCGCAATGGGTCCAGTGCAGACGATGGCGAACCACCGCGCGATTGTCCCAGTCGAGGGTGTAGACAATTCCCGGCGCGCCGTCGATGTTCCAGGCGTGCCGGCAGTTGTTGTCGAACAGCTTTTGCGCGTCGGTGGCCAGCCAGCCGGGCGTCAGCATGCCGGCCCGCACCCGCGACGCTTCGAGGTGCAGCAACAGCCGCGCCCATTCGAAACCATGGCCCGGCGTAGTGCCGTAGGGACGGAAACCGTCGGCCGGGTTGTCGCGGTTGTAGTCGCGCAACGGGTTCCAGTCGCGGTCGAAATGTTCGACCACCAGGTAATCATTGGCGGCGGCGTGGCCGTGGATCACGCGCTCGACGATACGTTGCGCACGGCTCAGCCAGTGATTGTCTTCGGTGACATCGGCCAAAGCGAGAAAGGCTTCGGTGGCGTGCATGTTGCTGTTGGCGCCGCGGTAGCTTTCTTCTTCACTCCAGTCACGATTGAAGGATTCGCGCATCGCGCCCTCCTCTTCACTCCAGAACCAGGTGTCGATGATGTCGATGGCGTCATCCAGCAACACTTGGGCACCGGGGCGTTGCGCGACCACAGCGGAACTCGCGGCGAGTGCGACGAACGCGTGCAGATAAGCATTCTTGCCGGTGTTGCCGTCGCGGTGCTCGGCGGTGGCGAACCAGCCCCCGTGTACGGCGTCGCGCAACGGCCCGCGCAGGGCCTGAATGCCGTGGTCGACCAGCCCGGCAAAACCCGGCAAGCCCTGGATGTGGGCCATGGCAAAGCTGTGGGTCATGCGCGCGGTGTTCATGGTTTCGGCGTGGGCGTTGGGCGGGAGCCGGCCCTTTTCATCGAGATTGCCGAAGCCTTCCGCAAGCTTCGATGCCTTGGCGAAGTCCAGCAGGCGCAAGCCCTCGATGGCGAGCCATTGCTGGTGGGCAGGTGCGTTCAGCCAACTGCTGAAGTCCGGATTGAAGGAGTCCATGAGGTGCCTGTTTTTGTTGTTATGACTGAGGGGCAGTCTAAACAACGGGCAGTGGCGAGCTTGTAACGAAGCGGGCAGGTTTTGTCACTGGCCTGTGACATTCAGCCCGATCCTTAAGTGAGCGATGACCTGTGGCGAGGGGCTTGCCCCCGTTGAGTGGCGCAGCAGTCGTAAAATCTGCGACCTGATTTTTACAGGCAGTCTGTGGGTGATGGTTTTGGGGACCGCTTCGCGCTCCAACGGGGGCGAGCCCCCTCGCCACAGAGTGGCGTCAGTCGATGGAGCGTGGCAACTGCAACGTCACCCGCAACCCGCCTTCGCGCAAATTCTGCAGGCTGACTTCGCCGCCATGACTGTGGGCAATGTTGCGCGCAATGCCCAGTCCCAACCCGTAACCCTGCTGCTGTCCGGCAAGGCGAAAATGCGGTTCGAACACCTGCTCCATGCGTTGCTCAGGTACCCCCGGGCCTTCGTCGTCGACATGCAGGACAAAGGCGTTTTCGTCATCATCAATATGCAGGTGCGCGTTTTGCCCGTACTTCAACGCGTTGTCGATCAGGTTACCGATGCAACGCTTCAGCGCCAGCGGTTTGCCGGGATACGCCGCCAGTGCCCTCCCGTGCTGGGTGACGCGGCCGTTGCCATTGGGCGCCAGGTAGGGCTCCACCAGACAATCGAGCACATGATTGAGGTCCACCGGCTCGATGTTTTCGTGAATGTCGGTGTCTTTGACGCATTGCAGAGCGCCCTTCACCAGCAGTTCCAGCTCATCCAGATCGCGACCGAACTTGGCTTGCAGCTTCTCGTCTTCCAGCAGTTCGACACGCAACCTCAGGCGCGTGATCGGCGTGCGCAGGTCATGGGAAATCGCGCTGAACAGTTGACTGCGCTCGGTCAGATAACGGCTGATGCGTTCGCGCATGGCATTGAACGCGCGCCCCACTTCCACCACTTCACTGCCACCACCCTCGGCCACGGGCAGCACGTCGGCGCCCAGCGACATCTCACGCGCCGCACGGGCCAGACGCTTGAGCGGCCGGCTCTGCCAGTGCACCAGCACGCCGATAAACAACAGCAAAAAACCACTGGTGAGGATGATGAACCAGACTTGTTGCTTGGGCAGGCCTTGCTCTTCAAGGCTGGTGTAGGGTTCGGGCAGCAGCGAAGCGATGTACAGCCATTCCCCTGGTGCCATCTGGATTTGCGTGACCAGCACCGGCGGATTGACCGGCTCCAGGGTCAGCGCGTAGTGCGCCCACGAGCGCGGCAGTTCATCGAGTTTCAATCCGCCGTTGAATATCCGCAGGTCCTCGGGGCTGACGAAGGTCACGGAAATGTCGGCGTCCTGGCCCAGGGACTGACGCAGCACTTCGTCCACAGCTTTGAGCACCGCCGCTTTGCGCGGGGTCGTCGGCAGCACTTCCATGCCCAGCGGTTTGTCGTTGAGCGTCACCACGAATCGGGTGCCGCCCATGCTGCGCAACTGATCGAGCACCAGCGGCCGGAAGGCCACCGGCAGCGATCGGAAATAACTGACGCTGGCGGTCATCGAATGAGCCAGGCTGCGGGCGCTGGTGACCAACCCCTCAAGCTGGGTGGCGCGCAATTGCGAGACCCAGATCACGCTCGACAGTGCTTGGGCAAACAGCACCGCCAGCAGCGTCAGCAGCAACATCCGTCCGAGCAGGGAGCGAGGCACCGGCACTTTGCCAGCAAGTTTGCGTAAAAAATCAGTGACCATTGCTGGCAACCACATTGGCTGCCAATTGATAGCCGCTGCCGCGCACCGTACGGATCAGGCGTGGCGGCTTATCGGTGTCGCGCAGGCGTTGGCGCAAGCGGCTGACGGCCATGTCGACGATACGATCGAGCGGCATCAGGTCGCGGCCACGGGTGGCATTGCCGATGGTGTCGCGGTCGAGGATTTCCTGCGGGTGATCAAGGAACAGTTTCAGCAGGGCAAAATCGGCGCCGGAGAGAATCACTTCCTCGCCGTCTGTGTGAAACAGTCGATGGCTGACCATGTCCAGGCGCCAGTCGTCAAAGGCAAGTACTTCCCCGCCGAAGCGTTCCTGACCGAACTGGGCACGGCGCAACAGCGCCTTGATGCGCGCCTGCAGTTCACGCGGACTGAAAGGTTTACCGAGGTAATCATCGGCGCCCAGCTCAAGACCGATGACGCGGTCGGCTTCGTCGGAACTGGCGGTGAGCATAATGATCGGCACTTGTGCCTGACGCGGGTGCTGGCGAACCCAGCGACACAAGCTGAAACCATCTTCGTCCGGCAGCATCACGTCGAGGATCACCAGATCGCTCGGTGCCTCGTTCAGGGCCTGGCGAAAGCCTGCGCCGTCGGGCGTGGTCCGTACCTGAAAACCGGCGCGGGTCAGGTAGGTGTCCAGCAACTCGCGTATCTCCTGATCGTCATCGACCAACAAAATCGACTTGTTGACTGAGCTCACGGGGCGGCGTCCTTGTTGTTTGAATTGGGGCGGATTATGCCTTAAGCACCGATTTTACAAACACCACAAAACCACTGTAGGAGTGAGCCTGCTCGCGATTGAGGTTTTACATTCAACATTTCTGTCGACTGCACACACCGTCATCGCGAGCAGGCTCACTCCTACATTTTGATCGCATTTCAAGCGGGGACGGATTGCTCGAGCGCCACACCCGCGCCCATCAACCCGGAATACGGCGCCGTCACCAGCCACACCGGAATGCCTTTGAAGTAATCGCTCATGCAGCCCTTGTCGGCGAAGCACCTGGCGAAACCGCTTTCGACAAAAAAATCGGCAAATCGCGGAATCACGCCACCAACGATGTACACGCCACCACGCGCACCCGTGGTCAGCACGTTATTGCCCGCCACGCGCCCGAGCCAGCAGCAGAACTGCTCCAGCACTTCCAGCGCAATCGGGTCGCCGGCCAGACCGGCCGCCGTCACCGATTCCGGCGAATCGAGCACCGGCTCATGACCGTCGACCGCGCAGATAGCCCGGTAGACACGCGGCAAACCGCTGCCGCACAAGGCCGTTTCAGCGCTGACGTGGCCGATCTCGTCAAAGATGTGCTGCCACAACTGGGTCTCACGCGGACTGCTCAGCGGCAGGTCAACATGCCCGCCCTCGCCCGGCAATGCTGCGAAACGGCCATCGCCGAGGTCAAGCAACGTGCCCACGCCAAGCCCCGTGCCCGGACCAATCACCGCCGCTGGCCGCAACGGTTCCGGCGTGCCTTCGCACACCACGCGAAACTCGTCCGGCTGCAGACGGGTCATGCCGAGCGCCATCGCCGAAAAATCATTGATCAACGTCAGGTGATCAACCTGCAGCAGCCGGCAGAAATTCTTGCGGCTGAGCCGCCAGTGATTGTTGGTGAACTTGAACTCGTCACCGCCCACCGGACCGGCCACCGACAGGCACACCGAGCCGATCGAGCCCAGCTCCAGACCCAGCCCGGTCATGTAGACCGCAATGGCCTCCTCCGGGCTGACATGGTCTGCCGTCGCCAGCACCTGAATTGATTCCAGCTGCTGGTTTTTCCACAACGCAAATCGTGCGTTGGTCCCACCGATGTCCCCGACCAAAGCCAGTTTCAATTAAGCGTCTCCAGGGCAGAAGTAAAGGCGCTGGCGCCCTGCTCTGCGGAGCTGAAGGCCATGCGCATGAAACCAAACAGTTCGCGACCGCTGCCGATGTTGTTGCCCAACAGCCCTTTGGCAGGTTCGCGCGCTGCAAATTCGTCGGCGTCTACCTTAAGCTCAAGTGTGCCTTCGACGCCATCGACGCGGATGATATCGCCCTCCTGCACCCGCGCCAAAGCGCCACCTACATAAGCTTCGGGACTGACATGAATGGCCGCCGGGATTTTCCCCGATGCGCCGGACATGCGTCCGTCCGTCACCAAAGCGACTTTGAAACCACGGTCCTGCAGCACGCCGAGGAATGGCGTCATCTTGTGCAATTCCGGCATTCCGTTGGAGCGCGGGCCCTGGAAACGCATGACCGCGACAAAATCCTTCTCCAGCAGACCGGCCTTGAACGCATCGGCCAGATCCTGCTGATCCTGGAACACCATGGCCGGGGCCTCAACAATCTGGTTTTCCAGCGCCACCGCGGAAACCTTCATCACCCCGCGACCGAGGTTGCCTTCCATCACCCGCAAGCCGCCCTCTGGTGAAAATGCGCGGGCAACCGGACGCAGAATTTCTTCGTCGAGGCTGTCGACCGGGCCTTCGCGCCAGACCAGTTGGCCGTTATCGAGGAACGGTTCCTTTGTGTACCGGCTCAAGCCATGGCCAAGCACGGTGTTGACGTTTTCGTGCAGCAACCCTGCCGCGAGCAGTTCGCGGATCAGGAAAGACATGCCGCCCGCCGCCTGGAAGTGATTGATATCAGCCTTGCCGTTCGGGTAGACGTGGCTCAGGGTCGGCACGACTTCGGAGAGGTCAGCCATGTCCTGCCACGTCAATTGAATGCCCGCCGCCATGGCGATGGCCGGCATGTGCAGGGTGTGGTTGGTCGAGCCGCCGGTGGCGTGCAACGCGACGATGGAATTGACCAGCGAGCGCTCGTCGACGATTTCACCGATCGGCATGAAATTGCCGTTCTGCTTGGTCAGCCGTGTGACTTGCTGCGCCGCTTCACGGGTCAGGGCATCACGCAGCGGAGTGTTCGGGTTGACGAAAGAAGCGCCCGGCAAGTGCAGGCCCATGACTTCCATCAACAACTGATTGGTGTTGGCGGTGCCGTAAAACGTGCACGTGCCAGGGCTGTGATAGGAGTTCATCTCCGATTCAAGCAGCTCTTCGCGCGTCGCCTTGCCCTCGGCGTAGCGCTGGCGCACATCGGCTTTCTGTTTGTTGGAAATTCCCGAGACCATCGGCCCGCCCGGCACGAAGATGGTTGGCAGGTGACCGAAACGCAACGCGCCCATCATCAGCCCCGGGACAATCTTGTCGCAGATGCCGAGCATCAGCGCGCCGTCGAACATGTTGTGCGAGAGCGCGACGGCGGTAGACATCGCGATCACTTCACGGCTCGGCAGGCTCAGCTCCATGCCCGGCTCGCCCTGGGTCACGCCATCGCACATGGCCGGCGTGCCACCAGCAAACTGCCCGACCGAGCCGATTTCGCGCAGGGCATTCTTTATTTGTTCAGGGAAAACTTCGTACGGCTGGTGCGCCGAGAGCATGTCGTTATATGACGAAACAATTGCGATGTTCGCAGCGTTCATCATCCGCAGGCTGTGCTTGTCATCGCTGCCGCAACCGGCCACGCCATGGGCAAAGTTGGCGCATTGCAGCTTGCCGCGCATCGGACCGTCGCTGGCTGCCCCGCGAATAAGCGCAAGGTAAGCCTCACGAGTTGCGCGGCTACGGGCGATGAGCCGTTCGGTGACCTCAAGGACGCGGGGATGCATGTGTAGAACTCCAGGCTAACGGATGTGGCGACCTGATTGTCTATGCTGACCAAGGGCGCCTGTCGATGAGATGACGGACGGTTTACTTGATCGGTCGGACCAGTTGATTCAGGTCACTCGTTGTAGATTGAACAAAATATTGCCACTAAAAAGGCTTGTTTTCTATTTTTATGCGAATAATCTTGTAATTCCAACAACAAATCGACGGCGGCCTAGTTAAATGACTCTTCGCATCGCAATCAATGGATTTGGCCGTATCGGCCGCAACGTCCTGCGCGCACTGTATACCCAAGGCTACCGCCAGGATTTGCAGATTGTTGCAATCAATGACCTGGGCGACAGTGCCATCAATGCGCATCTGCTCAAATACGACACCGTTCACGGCACTTTCGACGCCCAGGTGCAGCACGATCAGGAGAGCCTGACCGTCAATGGCGATCGTATTGCTGTCAGCGCCATTCGCAACCCTGCCGAACTGCCATGGGCAGCGGAAAAAATCGACGTCGTGTTCGAGTGCACCGGTTTGTTCACCGACCGCGCGAAGGCCGCTGCGCACATTACCGCCGGCGCACGCAAAGTGATCATCTCGGCCCCGGCCAAAGGCGCCGATGCCACGGTGGTGTACGGGGTCAACCACGACATTCTGCGTCAATCGCATCAAATTATTTCCAATGCGTCGTGCACCACCAATTGCCTGGCTCCGGTCGCTCAGGTGCTGCACCGCGAGCTGGGCATCGAAAGCGGTCTGATGACCACGATCCATGCCTACACCAATGATCAGAATCTGACCGACGTCTACCACACCGACCCTTACCGCGCGCGCTCGGCCACGCAGAACATGATCCCGAGCAAAACAGGGGCCGCTGAAGCGGTTGGTCTGGTCCTGCCGGAACTGGCGGGCAAGCTGACCGGGATGGCGGTGCGCGTGCCGGTGATCAATGTTTCGCTGGTCGACCTGACCGTGCAACTCAAGCGCGAAGCCTCGGCCGATGAAGTCAATGCGCTGCTCAAAGAAGCGAGCCAGCATTCAAAGATCCTCGGCTACAACACCCTGCCGCTGGTCTCGAGCGACTTCAACCACAACCCGCTGTCATCGATCTTCGATGCCAACCACACCAAGTCCAGCGGCAAACTGCTGAAAGTGCTGGCGTGGTACGACAATGAATGGGGATTCTCCAACCGCATGCTGGATAACTGCCTGGCGCTGTGCAACGCCGAATAAACACCCTCCCCTGCAGGAGCGAGCCTGCTCGCGATAGCGGTAAACGATAACGCGTGCTTTCTGGATTAACGCGTAGTTCAGACCTCTTTCGCGAGCAGGCTCGCTCCTACAGGGCGTTGTGTGACGCCGAATAATCGCACTGCGCAGTTTTTCACAATTGAGCGCTTGACCACTCATGCAGATGATAAGCATTATCATTCGCTTGAAATGGATCAGGTCTTACCGTGAGTCAATCGCGCTTCAATCATGTCTTCATCGCACAGCGGATGTCCCTGCTGCGAACATTGGAGCGGATGGTCAACAACCACAGCACCGCTGAAGATCTTCTCCAGGAAACCTACCTGCGGGTCACCCGTGCCCTCAGCGAGCGTGCCATCGATCACCTTGAACCCTTCGTCTTCCAGACCGCCCGCAACCTCGCGCTGGACCATCTGCGTGCGCGGCGCATTCAGTCGCGAACGATGCTCGACGATGTGCCGCTGGACGTCGTGGAAAGTATTGCCGCGCCGGTCAGCAGCGCCGAAGACGCCGCCCATGCCGAGCGATTACTGGAGCGTTTGAACGTGAGCCTCAGTGAACTCAGCCAGCGTCAGCAGCAGATTTTTATCCTCAGCCGGCTGCACGGGCACAGTTATCTGGAGATTGCCGACAAGCTCGATGTCTCGTTGAGCACCGTGCAGAAGGAACTGAAACTGATCATGGCCATCTGCGTCGGCGTCGCCGAACGTTTGAACGGAGACTGAGTCTGTAAGCGGGCTATCCAATGATCGGGGTCGACAGCCCGGTTACTTTGCTACCCTTGCCGCTCAGTCCGGGCTTCACTTATAAAACAGCCGTGCATAGACACTGCCGAGGAAACACCGTGACGGACCCCTACCGCCCCCCTCCGCCTGACGCGGCGCGAGACACTGCCCGTGCGATGGACGAGGCCCTGGACTGGCTGATCGTGCTGGGCAATCCCGACGAGGAGCAGACACGACAGTTCCACGCCTGGCTGGCCGTCGATCCGCTGCATGAGCAAGCCTTCGCCAAGGCCCTGGCGATCTGGGACGGCCCGCAAGTGGCGCAATCCGCGCAACGCCTGGCCGACCTGCCGGCCAAAGTCAGCGTGCTTTCACGACTGCGTCCGCACTGGAAACCTTTGGCCACCGCCGCCGTGCTGATCCTCGGTTTGTTCAGTTTCAGCAACGTGCCCTTGCGCCTTCAGGCGGATCATCTGACCGTGGTCGGCGAGCGCCAGCGCTTGCAGCTGGAGGACGGTTCGAAAGTGCTGCTGAACACCGACTCGGCCTTTTCAAGCACCATCAACAACCAGCAGCGTGTTGCCCGTCTGTATCAGGGCGAGGCTTTTTTCGACGTGCCCGCCAGCCGTGACCGGCCCCTGCAAATCGATGCCGGCCCGGTCAAGGTCAGTGTCCGCGATACAGCGTTCGCCGTGCGATACCTCGACGGTGTGGCGCAGGTCCGGGTGCAGCGCGGCGATATCGATTTGCAGGCAACCCGCGACGACGCGCGCATACGCTTGTCCGCCGGCGAAAGCATCCGCATCGGCCCTAACGGTTTTGACCGGCCTGGCAAACTTGATGCGGCAACAGACCTGGCCTGGGTCCAGGGTCGCCTGATATTCGAGAACTGCCCGTTGCACGAAGTGCTGGCGGAGCTGCGCCGCTACTACCCTGGCTGGATCATCAATAACAACCAGCAGTTGGCGAATGTTGCCGTGACGGGCAATTACCGCCTCGATCAGCCGCTGGACGCGGTTCGCTCGCTCGCGCACATCACCTCGGCGCGCCTGCAGGAATTTCCTGCGCTGGTGATCCTGAACTGAATGAGAATTATTTTTACTCGATAGCTGAAGCTCGTTCGTCTCGTTATAGCCAATGCAATTGATTCGCATCTCGCATGCCAATCAGCACCTATAAAGATTCGTGCGACACGGAGCGCTATCGATGTCCTCTCGCCTCACCCGCCACTCTTCTTCACCGTCGCGCATGCTGTCGCTGCTGACTGCGGCCATTCTCACGGCTGGCAGCGCGCCGCTCCTGGCAGCCACCGCCGCGGGACAACCAACACGCTCCATGGGCGACTACGCATTTGCCATTCCCCAGCAATCATTGGTCTCGGCACTTAACGCGTTCACCAGCGTTACCGGGTGGCAAGTCGGCCTGTCGGCTGAACTGGCACAAGGCGTTGCGTCCCCGGGCGTGCGCGGATCTCTACCGGCGGAAAAAGCTCTGGATCGCCTGTTGATGGGGACCAACCTGAGCTATCGCAAGCTGGGCAACAACAGCATCGTGCTGGAAAGACGTGCCAGCGGCGGCGCGTTGAATCTGCAGCAGGTGACCATCAGCGCCACACGCCAGGAACAAAGCGTGGAAAGTGTGCCGGGGACTGTCACAGTCCATACCCGCGACGAACTGGACCGCAACAACGTCAACACGATCAAGAATCTGGTGCGCTATGAACCGGGAGTTTCCGTGGGTGGCGCCGGCCAACGTGGCGGGATCAGCGGCTACAACATCCGTGGCATCGACGGCGACCGGATCCTGACCCAGGTCGATGGCGTGGAAATTCCCAATGGCTTCTTCAACGGCCCGTACGCCAAGACCCAACGCAATTACGTCGATCCGGAAATCATCAAACGTGTGGAAATCCTGCGTGGCCCGGCGTCGGTGCTGTACGGCAGCAACGCCATCGGCGGTGCGGTCAGTTACTTCACGCTCGACCCCGACGACATCATCAAACCCGGCAGCGATGTCGGCGCGCGCCTCAAGACCGGCTACAGCTCCGCCGACCAAAGCTGGCTGAAATCCGCCTCGGTCGCCGGGCGTGCCGATCAGTTCGACGGCTTGCTGCATTACAGCCAGCGCGATGGCCACGAAACCGAATCCTACGGCAACAACAACGGCACCGGCCTGGCCCGCACCGCGCAAAACCCGGAAGACGTGCGCACCTACAACGTATTGGCCAAGGTCGGCTGGAACTACAACGACGATTCACGCCTGGGCCTGACCTACGAAAAGTACAAGGACGATCGCGATGCCGATCTGAAGAGCGCTTACGGCGGGCCGTTCTTCAATG
The DNA here is from genome assembly GCF_000690905.1 of Pseudomonas sp. Ant30-3. Classification (GTDB taxonomy): domain Bacteria; phylum Pseudomonadota; class Gammaproteobacteria; order Pseudomonadales; family Pseudomonadaceae; genus Aquipseudomonas. The sequence goes on from NZ_JMCL01000075.1 coordinate 57,821, forward strand.
GCCAGCCGACCATCCCGGACCGCGTCCTGCCCGGCGGTATGTACCAATGGCGGACCGGCAACGATACCGTGACCCGCGAACGGCTCGGCGTGGAAAACAGCTTCACCCTCGACAGCCTGCTGGTGGACAACGTCAAGTGGAGCCTTAACCACCAGGTCGCCAAGACCGACCAGAGC
>NZ_JMCL01000076.1 GCF_000690905.1 Pseudomonas sp. Ant30-3
TCACTGTGGGAGCGAGCCTGCTCGCGATTGCGGTGTGTCATCAGCAGCTTTATTGAATGACACACCGCAATCGCGAGCAGGCTCGCTCCCACAGGGATTTTTTTTCAATTCGGCGGGAGCCGTTCCACGCCGACAAACGGGCAGTCGGCGAGAAGGGTTTCAAGGCTGCGGCCATCGGCCAGTTGCAGATCAGCAGGTGCCAGTTCGGCCAGCGGATACAGAACGAAGGCGCGTTCCTGCATATGGTAGTGAGGGATTTTGAGGCGCGGCTCGTCGATCAGACGATCCCCGAACAGCACAATGTCGAGGTCCAGCGTGCGCGGCCCCCAACGCTCGATGCGCTCGCGGCCCTGTTCGTTTTCGATGGCTTGCAGCGCATCAAGCAGGTCCAGTGGTGCGAGTTCGCTGTCGAGTGCAGCAACCGCGTTGGTATAGCGGGGCTGGCCCGGCAGGAGCGAGTCGCTCTGATAAAAGCCGGACACGCCGATCAGTTGAGTTTGCGGCAACCGGGCCAGCGCCTGGACGGCGTTTCGCAGTTGTTCGGCGGGGTCAGCCAGGTTGCTGCCCATGCCGATATAAATGCGTTCCATGCTTACTCGCCCGTGGCACTCGGGGCGCCGGCGGTGCGTTTGCGCTTGGCGCCGCCGCTGCGACGACGTTTGCGTGGTGCGCCGGTGCCATCGTCCTTGCCGCTGAGGTCGCGAATCATGTCGCGGCGCTCGCTGTCGTTGGCGTCCTGATAATCCGTCCACCACTCACCGAGCCCGTCAGTCTGCTCGCCGGCGCTTTCGCGCAGCAGCAGGAAATCGTAACCGGCGCGGAAGCGCGGGTTGTCCAGCAGCAAGTCTGCGCGTTTGCCACTGCGACGAGGCAGACGTTCCTGCATGTCCCAGATTTCGCGAATCGGCATGGTGAAACGTTTCGGAATCGCAATGCGCTGGCACTGCTCCGCGATCAACTCATGCGCTGCCTCCTGCATCGCCGGAATCGGCGGCATGCCGCGTTCCTGCAGGCGCAATACGCGAGCGGGAAGCGCAGGCCACAACAGAGCGGCAAACAGGAAGGCCGGGGTTACCGGTTTGTTCTGCTTGATGCGTAGATCGGTGTTGCTCAACGCTTCACTGATCAGTGTGTGGGTGTAGGTCGGATTGTATTCGAGCGCTTCGGCACTGGCCGGGAACAGCGGATCGAACAACTGCAGGTCGACCAGCATTTCGAAGGTGTCGGCCGCATGCCCGGAAAGGAACAGCTTGAGCACTTCTTCGAAGAGGCGAGCCGAGGGGATCTCGCGCAGCATCGGCGCCAGTTCACGGATCGGCGCGGCGCTGTGTTTTTCGATGCCGAAATTGAGCTTGGCAGCGAAGCGCACGGCCCGCAGCATGCGTACCGGATCTTCCTGATAGCGCTGCTTGGGATCGCCGATCAAACGGATCAGGTGATTGCGGATGTCGTGTACGCCGTTGGCGTAATCGAGAATGCGCTCACTGACCGGATCGTAATACAGGGCGTTGATCGTGAAATCACGGCGCTGCGCGTCTTCTTCCAGCGTGCCGTAAACGTTATCGCGCAGAATGCGTCCGCTCTCGTTGCGGGAAGACTGATTGCTGTCTTCCTCTTCATCGTTTTGCGGATGATTGGCGCGGAAAGTCGCGACTTCAATGATTTCGCGGCCGAAATGGATATGCACCAGTTTGAAACGGCGGCCGATGATCCGTGCGTTGCGGAATTCCGCACGCACCTGCTCAGGCGTAGCGCTGGTTGCAACGTCGAAATCTTTTGGAGTGATGCCCAGCATCATGTCACGCACGCACCCGCCGACCAGATAAGCCTGGTAACCGGCGTTCTGCAGGCGCTCGACAATGTTCACCGCGTAACGGCTGAATTGGCCTTTTTGCAACGAATGCTGGCCGCTATTAAGCACTTCAGGCGTGCTGCGGATGTGTTGCGTATGACGCTTGGGAGAACGGAATGACTGGAACAACTTCTTCAGCATGGGATGCACTGTTTGAAGGAATGTTCGGCCATAACCAAGAATGACCGCATGATGGGCGGGGATTCTAGCATTTAGTCAGGGGATGGTGTAGGACACTAAGCAAGTGCGTGAAGGACGTGTCTACGGCTGGGCTTTGTAGCCGCTGTCGAGCCTGCGCGATGTGGTGAGGGGATTTATCCCCGTTCGGCTGCAGCGCAGTCGTGGATTTTAGATAGCGCCCTTTCAGGTAGGTCAGGCCTTTAGGTCTTACGACTGCTTCGCAGCCGAGCGGGGATAAATCCCCTCGCCACAATGCAGGGCTCAAATCACAGAAACTACAAGGGGAGCCGAAGCTCCCCAAGAAAGTAGTTGCATGCTCTGTTTTTATTTTTGATTCGGGCTTTTTGTTTTTGTTAAGTGCCCGCGTCATGAAGTTTCCTTCGTGACCCTCCCAATCGGGAGTCAAGAGCAAACGGATTGCTTTGGTCGCTGTGCTGCAGTGATCTTGCGATCCAACCAGTTCAGGCTCTGTCTCAGGACAGTTTTTGTTGTTCTCGGCCTGGTCGTGGGGCTAGCCCCAAATACAACGCCTCTCCAAAAGAATCAGTTAGCTGCGCCTCTCGCCGTCTTGTTTTTATTGTGCGTGAGTCGATTCGTCTTATTTTTATTGTCTTGTACATTGCTTGTTATTGTTCTTGTACCAAACATATAGCAGGGTGCGTGCCAACATTTGTGATGCGCAGCAAAACAAGGGGTTACGCAGGCTAAGTGGCTTTTTAGTGGCATAAAAAAACCGGGGCTTCGTTACCGTAAGCCCCGGCTTTTGTTACGCGAAAAATCTGAGGTAACAGTTTCTTCGCCCCATCACGTGTTACCCGCACAATGTTCAGGTGACATTCAGCTTTCGCTGGCCACCCCGGTCTTGCGCCGCGGAATGCCCAAGCGCTGCCGACGTTCCCACAGGCACTTGCGACTGACGCCGAGTTTGCGAGCCAGTTCGGTTTCGGTCATGTGGTCTTGATGCTCAAGGACGAAATGCTGGAAATAGTCTTCCAGTGAAAGGTCCTCGGTCGGCTCGTGGCTGTTATTGCCGGTGTTGCTGCCTTGGTGCGGCGGCAGGCCAATGAAATCCTCATCGTCCAGATCGCTCAGCTCGATGTCGATGCCCAGCAACTCGGCGGAAATCTCGGGGCTTTCGCACAGAATGACCGCACGCTCGACCGCATTTTCCAGTTCGCGCACGTTGCCCGGCCAGGAGTAGTGACGGATTGCCTGCTCGGCGTCCGGGGCAAATTTCAGATCGGTGCGGTTGACCCGCGCGCTTTGCCGCGCCAGGAAGGCATTGGCAATTTCGTTGACGTCGGCACCGCGCTCGCGCAAAGCCGGCAACTTCAAAGCGATGACGTGCAGACGATAAAACAAGTCCTCGCGGAACTGGCCGATCTTCGCCAGGCTCTTGAGGTCGCGGTGAGTGGCCGCGATCAATCGCACATCGACTTTTTGCGACTGCACCGAACCCACGCGGCGAATCTCGCCTTCCTGCAAGACACGCAGCAGACGGGCCTGGGCCTCCAGCGGCAACTCACCGATTTCATCGAGGAACAAGGTGCCGCCATCCGCCGCTTCAACCAATCCGGCGCGGCCGGCGCTGGCGCCAGTGAACGCACCTTTCTCGTGGCCGAACAATTCGGATTCGATCAGGCTTTCCGGAATCGCTGCACAGTTCACCGAAATCATCGGCGCCTTGGCGCGTTTGGACAAATTGTGCAGAGCGCGTGCCACCAGCTCTTTACCGGTACCGGACTCACCCTGGATCAGGACATTGGAATCGGTCGGCGCGACTTTGCGGATCTTGCTGTAAAGATCCTGCATCGGTGGGCACGAACCGATGATGCCAATTTCGCCATTGCTGTTATCTGCACCCGCTTTCGCTGTGCCATTCACGGCTTTACCGATGACCGGTTCGCCGCCCGCTGGCGTCGCTTGCCGATCACGCAGAATGCGCGAAACAGCCTGAAGCATTTCATCATGGTCGAAAGGCTTGGCGATGTAATCGACTGCGCCCATCTTCATCGAGTCGACCGCCGAGCGCAGACTGGCATAGCTGGTCATGATCAGCACCGGCGTACCCTGGCCGAGTTTGATCAACTCGGTGCCCGGTGCGCCAGGCAGACGCAGGTCACTGACGATCAGGTCGAACGTAGGAATGGTGAAGCGTTCTTGTGCTTCCTGCACTGAACCGGCTTCGCTGACCTGGTACTGGTTACGTTCCAGCAGTCGGCGCAAGGCGGAGCGGATAATTGTTTCGTCTTCGACGATCAAAATGTGCGGCATTGATTCGATACTCTCGACGGTCTCAGTTCACAGCGGACGTCGCTTCGACATGACGCGGCAAGGTCACCCGGATACGGGTGCCGCGTTGGCTTTGAACATCAGCCGGGCTGTCGATGGTGATTTGTCCATAATGCTCTTCAACGATGGAATAGACCAGTGCAAGGCCCAGACCGGTGCCTTCGCCAGGATCCTTGGTGGTGAAGAAAGGTTCGAACAATCGGTCCATGATGTTCTTCGGAATACCGCTGCCTTCGTCTTCGACGATCAGATCGACCGTGTGTTCGCCGGCTTCGCTTTTGACCCGCACGGCACTGCCGGGAGGCGAGGCGTCACGGGCATTGGAGAGCAGATTGATCAGCACTTGTGCGAGACGTTGTGGGTCGCCTTCGACCCAATGATCGGGATCGCACAGGTTGTAGAACTGCACTTCGAAATTGCGCCGGTTGAGGGCCAGCAGGCCGATCGCGTCCTGCGCCACTTCGGCCAGACAGACGGGCTCGTCGTTCTGCTGATGACTGCCGGCATGGGCGAAACTCATCAGCGACTGAACGATGCGCGAGACGCGTTTGGTCTGCTCGAGAATCTGCCCGCTGATTTCCCTCAGCTCGCCATCGTCCTCGCGTTCTTCTCGCAGATTTTGCGCCAGGCAGGCAATGCCGGTGATCGGGTTGCCGATTTCATGGGCCACGCCCGCCGCCAGTCGGCCGATGCTGGCCAGACGTTCGGAGTGCACCAGTTTGTCTTCGAGCATCTGCGTTTCAGTCAGGTCCTCGACCAGGAGTACCAAACCACTGTTACCCGGCGCGAGCGGTTCGTCGATTGCGGCCTTGTGCAGGTTGAGCCAGCGGGTCTGGCCATCCAGGGCCAGATGCTGTTTGTGCAAATGTTCGTCCGGTAGATTGATGAAGCCCTGCAGCAATTCTTTCCATGGGTCGGCAATGGTGCTCAGGCGCGAGCCGACCACCCGTTGCGCAGCAATCCCGGTCAGCTCCTCCATGGCCTTGTTCCACATAAGGATTTCCTGATCCTTGGCCAGCGAGCAGACACCCATCGGCAACTCTTGCAGCGTCTGGCGGTGGTAGCGGCGCAGGGCATCGAGTTCGGCGGCAAGACCGGTGAGGCGCGAGTGGTAGTCCTCGAGCCGGCTTTCGATAAAGTGGATGTCTTCAGTGACGTAGTTTTCCCCGCCGGCTTTATAAGGCAGGAAAGTCTCAACCATGTCCTGCGCAACGCTTGGGCCCATCAGGCCGGAGAGGTTGGCTTCGATGCGGTCGCGCAAACGACGCAGGGCGTACGGCCGACGCTCGTCGAACGGCAGATAAAGGTCGCGCAACGCTTGCTCGACTTCCTTCTGCGCAGCCTTGGCGCCCAAAGGTTTGGCCAGTTGCGTGGCGAATTCCTGCGGCGAGGCGGCGTGCAGCTCGCGACGTTGCGGGCGGCGCACATTGTCGACCGCACAGGCTTCAGCGGCGCTGGCCTCTTCCGGGCTGGCATTGGTGAACAGTGAAATCAACGTGAACATCAGCACGTTGGCCGCCAGCGAAGCAATTGCAGCCATGTGCCAACTGGTGTCGTCGAGCACGTAAATCATGTTCAGCAGCGGAATGTAAAAGCCCTGCAGATTGCCGACCAGCGGCAACAGCATAGTCACCAGCCACACCAGAATGCCCGCCAGCAAACCGGCGATGAAACCGCGACGATTGGCGGTCGGCCAGTACAGAACCGAAAGCACGCCCGGGAGAAACTGCAGAGTGGCGACAAAGGCGACGATGCCGAGGTTGGCCAGGTCCTGTTCCGCGCCAAGCATCAGGTAGAAACCGTAGCCGGCCATGATGATCGCGACGATCAGCGCCCGGCGGGTCCATTTCAGCCAGCGATAGATATTGCCTTCGGCCGGCGGCTGATAGAGCGGCAGCACCAGGTGGTTCAGTGCCATGCCGGACAGTGCCAGGGTCGTCACGATGATCAAGCCGCTGGCGGCCGATAACCCGCCGATATACGCCAGCAATGCCAGTGCTTTGCTGTTGGCGGCGATACCGATCCCGAGGGTGAAGTATTCCGGATTGGTCGTGGCGCCAAGTTTCAGGCCCGCCCAGAGAATCAGCGGCACTGCCAGACTCATCAGCAGCAGAAACAGCGGCAAGCCCCAGCTGGCGCTGACCAGCGAGCGCGGATTGAGATTCTCGGTAAACGTCATGTGATACATGTGCGGCATCACGATCGCCGAGGCGAAGAACACCAGCAACAGCGTGCGCCACGGACCTTCCTGCAGCGGTGTGTGCAACGCAGCGAGAGCGGTCTGGTTCTGCAGCAGCCACAGCTCGAGCTGTTGCGGACCATCAAACACGCCGTACAACGCATACAGGCCAACGCCGCCGATGGCGATCAGCTTGATCACCGATTCGAAAGCAATCGCAAACACCAGCCCTTCATGTTTCTCGCGAGTGGCGATGTGGCGTGAGCCGAAGAAAATCGTGAACAGCGTGATCAGTGCGCAAAAGCTCAGCGCCACGCGATGCTGCACCGGCTCGCGGGTAAGGATGCCGATTGAGTCCGCCACCGCCTGAATCTGCAAGGCCAGCAACGGCAGCACACCGATCAGCATGAAGATCGTGGTCAGTGCTCCGGCCCAGGTGCTGCGGAACCGGAAAGCGAACAGATCGGCCAGCGAAGAGAGTTGATACGTGCGGGTGATTTTCAGGATTGGATAAAGCAACACCGGCGCCAGCAGAAATGCGCCGGACACCCCGAGGTAACTCGATAGAAAGCCGTAACCATATTGATAGGCCAGACCCACGGTGCCGTAAAACGCCCAGGCACTGGCGTAAACCCCCAGCGACAAGGTGTACGTCAACGGGTGACGAATGATCGCTCGGGGGATCATGCCCCGTTCGCTGATCCAGGCGACGCCGAACAGCACCGCCAGATACGCGGCGCTGATCAGGATCATCTGGGTCAGGCTAAAGCTCATCGGCATCTTTTTGGCTCTGCAGGATGAAGGTCACGACAATCAGAATCAGCCAAAGCAGATACGGGCGATACCAGGCGCCCGTGGCGTCAATCCACCAATCCATGATGGCCGGGGAAAACAGGTAAATCCCCACTACCAGAAGCAGGACCAAGCGATAGATGTACATCCCGGCCTCTCTTTTTTATGCGCGTGCCCGAAAACGTGCGGCGATGGTAACGGATGGGCGCGCCACTGCAAGTGCGATCACTGCAGTTGCGCTTCCGGCAGGGCCAGCGTGCGTGGGATTGTCTGCGCATCCCAATGGGCAACGCCCCAGCTCAGCACTTCTCGCGGGGCCGCGTAAGCCAGTTCGGTGCCGGGATTCTGCCCGAGTGCGCGCAGGGCACGCAGCAATAAAGGTGTTGCCTGATCTTCCGTCAACGGCGGCGAGCGGTACGTCTTGCCGAGTTTGTTGCCGTCCGGCTGGGTAATCAGCGGGATGTGCAGGTAGCGCGGCTGTGGTAAACCGAGCAGTTCCTGCAGGTACAGCTGGCGCGGCGTGGAGTCGAGCAAATCGGCACCGCGTACGATATCGGTAATACCTTGCCAGGCATCATCGAGCACCACGGCCAGTTGATAGGCGTAGAGCCCATCGCGGCGGCGGATCACGAAGTCGCCGACTTCACGGCCCAGGTGCTGGCGGAATTCACCTTGCACCCGGTCGATGAAGTGGTATTCCAGCTCGGGCACGCGCAGGCGAATCGCTGCGTGTTCAGTGCCGTGACCGGCGTTGCGGCACAGGCCCGGGTAAATGCCGTGATACGGCTCCAATTGTTTGCGCGAACACGTGCAAGCGTAAGCGAGGCCATGATTGAACAGGCGATTGAGGACTTCGGCGTAAGCGTCGTGCCGGTCGCTCTGGCAGACCATCTCGCCGTCCCACTCGAAACCGTAACTTTCCAGTGCTTTGAGAATCGCCCTCTGCGCGCCGGGTTCTTCCCGTGGCGGATCGAGGTCTTCCATGCGCACCAGCCAGCGCCCACCGAGCGAACGCGCGTCGAGGTACGAGGCCAGCGCCGCCACCAGCGAACCGAAATGCAGGTGGCCGCTGGGCGTTGGTGCGAAGCGTCCGATGTAGGGGATAGTGGTCATAAAGGCGATGTTATCTTCCGGTCTGGCGCCAGATCCCTGTAGGAGCGAGCCTTTGTGGCGAGGGGATTTATCCCCGTTGGGTCGCGTAGTGGCCCCAAACTCGGTAATCGCGTTACGTCAGATGGAACGCATCAATCGGGTCAGCGACTGCTGCGCAGCCGTACGGGGATAAATCCCCTCGCCACAACGGGATGCATCTTCAAGATCTGCGGTCGGCGTGAGTATCAGAAACAAAAAACGGAGCGTTCGCACGCTCCGTTTTGAATCAAATCGCAAATTACTTGCCGACTTGTTTTTCCTTGATTTCCGCCAGGGTCTTGCAGTCAACGCACATGTCGGCGGTAGGGCGGGCTTCCAGTCGCTTGACGCCAATTTCGACGCCGCAGGACTCGCACCAGCCATATTCTTCGTCTTCGATCAACTGAAGCGTCTTGTCGATCTTCTTGATTAACTTGCGCTCGCGATCGCGGGCACGCAGTTCGAGGCTGAATTCTTCTTCCTGGCTGGCACGGTCTGCCGGGTCAGGGAAGTTGGCCGCTTCGTCTTTCATGTGATCAACCGTACGGTCGACTTCCTGCATCAAGTCCTGTTTCCACTTGTTCAGGATCTTGGTGAAGTGAGCGCGCATGGGCTTGCCCATGTACTCCTCGCCCTTGACCGACTGGTAGGGTTCGAAGCCGCTGATCGACTGATTTTGCTGCTTTGCTTGGGTGGGCATGAAATGGACCGCCTCTACTCTTGTAATCCATCTGCGCAGGATTGCTCCATCACCGACACCTGCCGGCCCTGCGGCTGCAAGCGGGCGAACTTACCAGATCAAATCGGACCGCGCTACTCCCGGATGTCGAGGGAATGCGCCGTCTTGCTTGCAGAAGGTTGCCAAGTCTTGTCTGGAAGTGATGGAGGCCTGATCAATTAATGATTTTAGACAAACCTGGAACACTCGCTCGAGTCGTTTGCGGCCAGGGTCTCAAGGCCTGTGACCGCTTTAGGTTCTCGCTCGTTCCAGTGCATGGGTAGAATCACAGTTTTTCCCGTTGAAGGAACGCCAATGGCCTCGCCCTACAGTGCCCGCAGTCGCGCGATCGAACCTTTCCATGTCATGGCGTTGCTGGCACGGGCCAACGAATTGCAGGCTGCCGGCCATGATGTGATCCATCTGGAAATCGGCGAGCCGGACTTCACCACCGCCGAGCCGATCATCCGGGCGGGGCAGGCGGCGCTCACTGCCGGAAAAACCCGCTACACCGCCGCACGGGGCATCCCTGAGCTGCGCGAGGCGATCTCGGGTTTTTACCAGCAGCGTTACGGTTTGGATATAGATCCGCAGCGAATCCTCATCACCCCCGGCGGGTCTGGCGCGCTGTTGCTGGCCAGTGCCTTGCTGGTGGATCCCGGCAAACACTGGCTGCTGGCCGACCCGGGTTACCCGTGCAACCGGCACTTCCTGCGCTTGGTCGAAGGCACGGCGCAGCTTGTACCGGTTGGCCCGGATGTGCGCTATCAACTGACACCGGACCTGATCGAGCGGCATTGGGACCACGACAGTGTCGGCGCTCTGGTGGCATCGCCGGCCAATCCCACCGGAACAATCCTGAACCGCAGCGAGCTGGCGGGGCTGTCATCGACCATCAAAGCGCGTCATGGTCATCTGGTGGTGGACGAGATTTATCACGGACTGACCTATGGCACCGATGCGGCCAGCGTGCTGGAAGTCGACGATGAAGCCTTTGTCCTGAATAGTTTTTCAAAGTATTTCGGCATGACGGGATGGCGACTTGGCTGGCTGGTCGCGCCGCAGGCGGCGGTGGGCGAACTGGAAAAACTCGCGCAGAACCTCTACATCAGCGCTCCGAGCATGGCCCAGCATGCGGCACTGGCGTGCTTCGAGCCGGCGACTATCAGCATTCTGGAAGAGCGCCGCGCCGAGTTCGGTCGCCGTCGCGACTTCCTGCTGCCCGCCTTGCGCGAGCTCGGCTTCGGCATCGCCGTCGAGCCCGAAGGTGCTTTCTATTTGTACGCTGATATCAGCCGTTTCGGCGGCGATGCCTTCGCATTCTGCCGACATTTCCTCGAAACGGAATACGTGGCAATTACCCCGGGGCTCGACTTTGGTCGCTATCAGGCCGGCCATCACGTGAGATTTGCTTACACACAAAGTCTTGCGCGACTGGAGGAAGCGGTCGAACGCATCGCTCGCGGTTTGCGGAGCTGGCAAGGCTGATGCGCTTTTATCCTCCCCTCGAAGAAGGACGCCTGATCCGCCGTTACAAGCGATTTCTCACAGACATCGAAACTGTTCACGGCGAGTTGCTGACCATTCACTGCCCCAACACCGGCTCGATGCTCAACTGCCAGGTCGAAGGCGGGCAGGTCTGGTTCAGCCGCACCAACGACCCAAAACGCAAGTTGCCCGGTACCTGGGAAATCGGCGAAACCCCGCAAGGACGCCTGTTTTGCGTTAATACCGGGCGAGCCAATGGCTTGATTGAGGAAGCCCTGCGCGCCGGCGTGATCACTGAGCTGAACGGGTTTACCGAGCTGCGGCGCGAAGTGGCTTACGGTCAGGAAAGCAGCCGCATTGATTTCCGCCTCGATTACCCAAGCGGGCCCGCGTATGTGGAAGTCAAAAGTGTAACCCTGGGTTACGACGGATCGTCCGTCGCCGCGTTTCCCGATGCAGTGACCCAGCGCGGCGCGAAGCATCTGCGCGAATTGGCGCATCTGGCGCGGGACGGGATTCGTGCGGTGCAGCTTTATTGCGTCAACCTCAGCGGCATCGATGCCGTGCGTCCTGCAGAAGAGATCGATTCGGCCTACGCGGCAGCGTTACGCGAGGCGGTAGCGTGCGGAGTGGAGGTGCTTGCGTACGGTGTGCGGCTGAGCCACGAAGAAATGGTCGTGGATCGGCGTCTGGATGTTTTGCTCAACGGTTAAACGTTGATCCAGATGCCCTGTTCATCTTCGCGGGATTCGACGGCAGTGAGTGACCGACCGGCGCAGGGCCCGGACACGCACTCACCGTCTTCGATGAGAAACAAGGCGCCGTGGGTCGCGCATTGAATCAAGCTGTTGCTGGCATCGAGAAACTGGTCCGGCTTCCATTCCAGCCCCACGCCGCGGTGCGGGCAACGGTTAATGTAGACATGGACCTGACCGCCTCGTCTTACGGCAAAAAGTTTCTGCCCGCAAATGTCGAAACCGCGGCTGCTGGCTTCGCTGATTTCTGTGCCTGCGCAAAGAAACTTCATGTGTATCCTCAAATGCGCCTGACTCGTGACTGGAAATGTCCGAGCTTGACGTTCAAATGCAAACAATTATCAAATGGCCGCCTACCCCGTTTGGCTGCCGATGCCGGATGCCGAGGATACTTGGCCTGTCATCTCAATGCCTGCAAACCTTCAAGGAAGTTGTCTATGCGCCTGCCTGCCCGCGTTGTTGCGCTCTGCCTCGGATTGTTCGCGAGTCACCACGCTGCCGCAGCCCAATTGCCTCAGCGCTGGGTCAGTGCCGGTGGCGCGCTGTCGGAATGGCTCAGTGCTTTGGGCGGGGAGTCGAAACTGGTGGGCGTCGATACCACCAGTCAGCACCCGGCAAGCCTCAAAGCGTTGCCCAGCATAGGCTACCAGCGGCAGTTGTCGGCAGAAGGTGTGCTGAGCTTGCGCCCGCACATTCTGGTCGGCACCGAAGAAACGGGGCCGCCGCCAGTGCTTTCGCAGATTCGCAGTGCTGGCGTGCAGGTCGAGTTGTTTTCAGCGCAGCCCGATGTGCTGACCCTGCAGGCTAACTTGCAGCAGCTGGGCAAGCTGCTCGGTGCGCAGGACAGGGCGACGCAGTTGTTCCAGGATTATCAACACCGGCTTGAACAGCAGAAGATTCGGGTGACCAAGGCGCAACTGACGCAACCGTCTCCCGGTGTGTTGATGCTGCTGGGGCATGCCGGCGGCAAACCGCTGATCGCCGGCAAGGACACGGCTGCCGACTGGATGATTCAGCGGGCGGGCGGACACAATCTGGCGACGCACAGTGGTTACAAGCCATTTTCCACCGAGTCATTGATCAGTCTCGACCCCGAAGTGCTGGTGTTCGCTGACCGAGCCCTGGCCGGCGAGGCGGCGCGTGCAGCGTTGTTCAAGGAAAATCCGGTCCTGTCCTCAACCCGCGCAGCCCGCAACGCGCGCGTTATGGAGCTTGATCCAACGTTGCTGGTAGGCGGGCTCGGGCCACGCTTGCCTGATGCGCTTGAAACACTGTCGGACGGTTTCTTTCCCGGCACTGCCGGGCAATGACAGTCCTGGTCAAACCGCGCACATTGTTCATTGGCCTGAGCCTCCTGTGTTTGCTGGCGATCTGGCTGTCACTGGCGCTTGGGCCGGTGAGCTTGCCGTTGTTAGACACACTGCGCGTTGGCTTGCGCATGCTCGGGCTGCCGATTTCGGCGGATGGTTTGGAGCAGGCGGAACTGATCCTCGGCCAGATTCGTTTACCCCGCACTTTACTGGGGTTGGCGGTGGGCGCTGTGCTGGCGCTTTCGGGCGTGGCGATGCAGGGCTTGTTTCGAAATCCGTTGGCCGATCCGGGTCTGGTGGGGGTTTCAGGTGGTGCGGCATTAGGCGCTGCAGTGGCGATTGTCGGCGGCTCGTTGCTCGGTGGGTTGCCTGAATTCCTTGGGCCGTATCTGCTGTCGCTGTGCGCTTTTCTCGGAGGTCTCGCGGTGACGGCATTGGTCTATCGACTGGGCCGGACTAACGGCCGCACCGATGTTGCAACAATGCTTTTGGCCGGCCTTGCCTTGACAGCGCTGGCCGGCGCCATCGTAGGTCTGTTCACCTACCTGGCGGACGACGCGACCTTGCGCACGCTGACGTTCTGGAATCTGGGCAGCCTCAACGGCGCCAGTTACTCGCGACTGTGGCCGCTCTTGTTGATCAGTCTCGGCGTAGCGCTGTGGTTGCCGCGTCGGGCCAAAGCATTGAATGCTTTGTTACTCGGAGAGTCGGAGGCCGGTCACCTGGGTATCGACGTTGAACGGCTCAAACGCGAACTTGTGCTGTGCACGGCATTGGGAGTCGGCGCCGCCGTGGCGGCAGCGGGAATGATTGGTTTTGTCGGATTGGTCGTGCCGCACCTGGTACGACTGCTGTCAGGGCCAGATCATCGAGTGTTGCTGCCAGCCTCGATACTGGCGGGCGCCAGTCTGCTGTTGTTTGCAGATCTTGTAGCGCGTCTGGCGCTGGCGCCGGCCGAATTGCCGATCGGCATCGTCACCGCAATGATAGGTGCGCCGGTCTTTCTGTATTTGCTGTTGCGAGGGCGAGCCTGATGCTGCGAACGCAGAACCTGCACATCCGCCGGGGCGGCAAAATCGTGTTGACGGACATCACCCTCGAGCTCAAGCCAGGAGAAATCCTCGGCGTCCTGGGCCCCAACGGTGCCGGCAAAAGCACGCTGTTGGGCGCTTTGTGTGGTGAGCTGCAAGCTGATCACGCAAGTGTATGGCTCGATAAGCGCGAACTGCGCGACTGGACCGGTGCACAACGAGCGCAACGCCTGGCGGTATTGCCGCAAGTATCAACCCTGGACTTCGCCTTTCGCGTCGAGGAAGTGGTGGGCATGGGCCGCTTGCCGCATCAAAGCGGCAAGGTGCGCGATGATGAAATTATCGCGGCGGCATTGCAGGCCGCCGACGCCGGCCATTTGCTGGGGCGCAGCTATCTGGCGCTGTCCGGCGGTGAGCGTCAGCGGGTGCATCTGGCTCGGGTTTTGGCGCAACTATGGCCGGGCGAAACGGGACAGACGCTGTTGCTTGATGAGCCGACCTCAATGCTCGACCCTTTGCACCAGCACACCACGTTACAGGCAGTGCGCGAGTTTGCCGACCGAGGCGCTGCAGTGCTGGTGATCCTGCATGATTTGAATCTGGCGGCACGCTATTGTGACCGTCTGTTGCTGCTGCACGGTGGACGGCCCGTCGCGCTCGATACACCGGAGCGAGTACTGCGTCCGGAACCACTGAAAGCCGTTTTCGGTCTGGAAGTGCTGGTACAAGCACATCCGGAGCGCGGGCATCCGCTGATCATCGCCCGCTGATCTGTTCAAAGAGGGAAGGGCATGCGTTTGATATTTATTGCGGCGCTGTTGCTGATGAGTGCCTGTCAGCATGCACCACCACCGGTTGTGGGCGAAATTCGCGATTTGCGCAACGGTCAGGCCGTGACGCCCCGCGAACTGATCGCGCAGCTGGCCAAGCCTTCCCGATTGATTGTGGGTGAACAACACGACAATCGCGATCACCACGCGCTGCAGCTGTGGTTGTTACAGACGCTGGGACAGCAGCGACCTCAAGGCAGTTTGCTGTTGGAAATGCTCACGCCGGATCAACAACCCAAAGTAGACGCAGTGCGACGTTCGTCTTCCATGCCGGCAGATTTGCCTGCCGCGCTGGCCTGGCAGGAGGGGTGGGACTGGACGCTTTACGAGCCCGTGATCCGCTTTGCATTGAGTCAGCCCTATCCACTGTTGGCGGCCAACCTGGATGCTGTCGAGCTGCGCGTCCTTTATGCCAAACCCTTAACCTTGAGCGGCGCGCGATCAAATGCTGCCTCGGTCAAAAATGAGTTGCTGGCGCAAATCGGTGAATCCCATTGTGGCCTGCTGCCCACCGCGCACATGCCGGCAATGCTCGCGGTGCAGCAACAACGTGACCGGCGCATGGCCGAACGCTTGCTTGAGGCGCCGACACCGGCTGTGCTATTCGCCGGCGCTTACCATGCACGCAAGGACGTCGGTGTGCCCATCCATGTACTTGACTTGGGTGCGCCCGAAGCGCCAAAGGTTTTGATGCTGGCGCAGGAGGGCAGTGAAGTCACGGCGGCAATGGCCGATTACGTCTGGTACACACCCGCCATGCCGGCTGTGGATTACTGCGCGGAGATGCGCAAGCAGTTCGGGAAGTAAGCGCAATTTTCTGCAGGCAAAAAAAGACCCGACAAGAGCCGGGTCAAATAACCGTGATTAGCCTGATGAGGAGATATCTGAGAGTCCGAACCAAGGGCTTTTCAAATATCGACCAGTCTCGCGACCAGTTGTGATAATCATAGCGATTCTCATTAGCGTGTCAACCGTTCATTTTCATTTGCCCTGAAAGCCGCGTTCTTCTGCGCTGCAGCCCTTGTTGCTACCGGCCTTCAGGCAACATTGGCAGATTTGCTCAGTTGGATAATCTGCTTGTTCAGATGATCAATGCGCCGAGCCATGCTCTCGATCAGACTGTGAGCAATCTTGGGATTGCTTTGGGTCAGCGTCAGAAACTGGTCTTTGGGAATCAACATCACGGTGCTCGGTTCGCTGGCGATCACGCTGGCGTTGCGTCTTTCACTGGTGAACACCGCCATTGCCCCGAAAATCTCATCCTTGGGCACATCACCCACTTTGACGCCGTCGACGAATGCTTCGGCATGGCCCTCGATGATGACAAATACATGGTCCGCCTCATCGCCCTGACTGATCAGTACTTCACCACGGGCAACGCGCTGGAAACCGTTGGTGCTACGAAACTCTGGCTGTTTAAGGCGAGCGACCGCATCGGATAGCAGCGCGGTCTGGCCGGTCAGGTATTCCAGAAACGACTCTAAGCGTTGCTCGTCAGCAAATATGTGCTGGAACACTTCTGATCGCCGATAGGGACGCAATGTCACCGGGTTGTCGCTGCACAAACGCAACCGCGGCATATCCCGATCCTGACGCAAGCCAATCAGATCGCCTTCGTGCAGATAAAACAACGGGCGGTCATTGACGCACCCGTGCAGCGAACCGGTTTCCAGCACAAATATCTGATCGCCGGGCAGAGACGCCCCCACATCGTCCGTGGCTGCAACTTCCAGTGTCGGGCCACTTGGCGACAGCTGAGCCAGGAGATGGCCGGGAATGGTTTGCAGTCGATTGATCAAAGCATCGGCGTAAGCCGGTTGTTCCCCAAGTAAATACATTCAGCGTCGCCCGTTCAGTTCTTGTGGCGTGACGAGATTGCCTCAAGTTGTTTGTTCAAGGCTTCCTTGCGCTCCGCCGGAATTTCGTTCCAGTGCACATCCATCAACGCCCCTTCAATGGCATACAACAGTACCTTGGAAGCTCGAAATCCGCGCGTGCGTACGGCTCGATAGGCATCCACCGCGCCCAGGCGACGCAGATCCGAAGCGCTGTGAATGCCGACGGCGTGCAGCCATTGTGCCGATGTCTTGCCAAGATTTTTCAGGTGCTGCAATTCATCATTCATCAAGCCTCCTTGCGACGGCCGAATGGTGCGTGGGCAAGCCTTTGAGGAGTGTAGTCATCAGTAGGAAAAGTGCGTTTTTTTGGAATATTTCAATGCGAAAAGGTTCTAAGACGCCAGGACTGGCGGCAGCTTAAGAGGCGCGAGGCCGCAGGACGCGGCGCATGAGAGAAGTATTACGGACAAATATTGACCGTAGTCCGACGCAAGCGGGGCCGCCGGACTTGGTCAACCGCAGCGTTCAGCGGGTGCGGTAGCGCAGACGCGTACCGAAATTCATCGACATCAGAATTTCGTCTGCACTCAACTCCACTGGGAAGTAAGCGCCGGATATCTGCGCGTGGGCCAGGCTCGCGCCTTGCAGATTGGAATTTCTGAAATCAATGCCACGGAGGTCAGCTGAACGGAAATAGGCATCGCCGAAGTCGACGCCGTCAGCGTTCAGTTCGCGCAGGTCCAGACCGCGGAAGTCGCCACCGACCATATCGACGGCACCGCCTGACGGGCGTTCGTTGTTGAACCCGGTGATATCGTCTATGTGCAGCAGGGCATAAAGCGGGGTATCTAGAATTTTGGGCTGGCTCATGTCACATACCTGTTGGTTTTATGGCGCCAGTATAGTGCCACTATTTGGCAGCCGTGAAGCGGGCAGAGCTCCACGGCTGAAATATTTTTTTACAGGCCGGGCAGACGCTGGCGGATTTGTGCGACAACGGTGTCGAGTGTTCCGCTCTCGTTGGTCTGAACGCGTTTGCTGTAAAGGATCTCTGCTGGCGTCAGCGCTTCGCGACAGGCTTGTTGGGCTTCGATAACGGCCAAAGTGGCGTCGGACGGATCCTTGTTATCCGCCTGACGCAGCGTCAGCCAGCTCTCGATTACGGCCTGTGGGGCATTGCAATCCAGAATCAGGAACGGCGCGCCAGTCGACTCGGCGACGGCTGCGGCGCCATCGCGTTGATCGCGCTTGAGGTAGGTCGCATCAATGACCACCGGGAAACCTGCGTGCAGGATCACCCCGGCAATCTCATGCAAGCGTGCGTAGGTCGCAGCACTGGCCTCAGCACTGTAGATGCCGGCCTGTGGATCGTTGGCGACGGTTTGCTTCCCGAACAGACGCTTGCGTTCAATATCGGAGCGCAGGCGAATCGCGCCCAGCGCTTCGACCAGGCGCATGGCTACGTGGCTTTTGCCGACAGCGGAGACGCCGTGGGTGATCGCCATGAATCGCGAAGGAATCGTGCTGTAGCTTTCCGCGAGGTTGGCGTAGTTGCGGTACTGACGCAGGGTAGTGGCGCGCTGCACCGGATCGGCTTCGGCCGGCATGCTGAACAGGCTGACCTTCGCGCGAACCATGGCACGGTAGGCTTTATAGAAGTTCAACACCTCGAGGCCCTGATAATCGCCCGTGAGCTCCAGGTATTGGCTGACGAAGCGTCGGGCCAGGCTTTTCAGCCCACGATCTTCGAGGTCCATCGCGAGGAAACCGGTGTCGGCGTACACGTCGGTGAAACGGAACGGCTCGTTGAATTCGATGCAGTCGAAAATCACCACGCTGCCGTCGATGACGGTGGCGTTGCCCAAATGGATATCACCGTGGCATTCGCGGATGAAACCATCGGCCTTGCGCTGAGCGAACAATGGCTTGAGGCGTTCGAAGCTGCTTTCGGCCCACGCCTGCAGGGCGTCGAGTTGCAGCAGGTCGGCCTTGTCGCTGAGGAACGGGCGAATCTGCTCGAAGTTTTGCCGTACCGGTGCCATGACACTGTCCGGTGTGCCGGCATCATGTTCGGCGGGCACTTTAGGCGCGTCGAGGTGGAACTGAGCGATTTGCGCGGCCATCTCGTCGATGTGGGCAGTGGTCAACTCGCCATTGGCTTGCAGGGTGCTGAGCAACTGACTCTGGGGGAATTGACGCATTTTCAAAGCGAAATCGACGACCGGACCGTCGCCGCCCCACTGCGGTGCTTCGGCACTGCCCGTGATCGGCAACACTTCGAGATACAAATCGTTGGTCAGTCGCTGATTAAGACGGAGTTCTTCAGCGCAGAAATGCTCGCGGGCGTCGAGGCTGGTGAAATCCAGGAAACCGAAATTGACCGGTTTCTTCAATTTATAGGCGAAGGGGCCCGTGAGAATGACCCAGGAGATATGGGTCTCGATGACCTGAAACCCGTCTACAGGATGCGGGTAGAGGGCGGGATTTTGCAGGGCAGCGATCAGGGACTGGCTCACAGGCGTTCCTTCAGAGTCTGGGAAAATTCACGGCCGTCATTATGGCGGCAAGTCCGCCTGACGCAAACCTCGGAGGGCGTCTGTCGAGTATGAATAAAGTGCGTATAATCCGCCGCCATGACTCGTACTCGATCCCCCCGCACCCCCAAAAAACCACCTTCCAAGGGCATTCACCCCTGGCTGGGCTGGGCCCTTAAACTCAGTCTGGTAGGCCTTGTAGTGCTCGCCGGATTCGCGGTTTACCTTGACGCGGTCGTTCAGGAGAAGTTTTCCGGCAAGCGCTGGACTATCCCGGCCAAGGTGTATGCGCGCCCGCTCGAATTGTTCACCGGGCAGAAGTTGAGCAAGGAAGACTTCCTCACCGAGCTCGATGCGTTGGGTTATCGCCGTGAAAGCGTGAGCAACGGTCCGGGCGCTGCGGCGGTCACCGGCAATACCGTCGACCTGAATACCCGTGGCTTCCAGTTTTATGAAGGCCTTGAGAAAGCGCAGCCCGTGCGCGTGCGGTTCTCCGGCGACTACGTGGCCGAACTGTCCGCTACCAACGGTTCGAAGCTTTCAGTCGTGCGCCTGGAGCCGCTGCTGATCGGCGGGATTTACCCGAAGAATCTCGAAGATCGCATTCTGATCAAGCTGGACCAGGTTCCGCCGTATCTGCTGGAAACACTGGTGGCCGTGGAAGACCGCGACTTCTATAGCCATTGGGGCGTCTCGCCGAAGTCGATCGCCCGCGCTGTTTGGGTCAATACTTCCGGTGGCAGGATGACCCAGGGCGGCAGTACGCTGACGCAACAGTTGGTGAAAAACTTTTACCTCACCAGCGAACGCAGCCTGACCCGAAAACTCACCGAAGCCATGATGGCAATGCTGCTTGAGCTGCATTATGACAAGCGGGAAATTCTTGAGGCTTACCTTAATGAAGTGTTCGTCGGTCAGGACGGTCAGCGCGCGGTGCACGGTTTCGGGCTGGCCAGCCAGTTCTTCTTCGGGCAGCCGCTGTCGGAGCTAAAGCTGCACCAGGTAGCCATGCTGGTCGGCATGGTCAAAGGGCCTTCCTACTATAACCCGCGTCGTAATCCGGAGCGGGCGCTTGAGCGACGTAATCTGGTGCTCGATGTGCTTGAGCAACAAGGTGTTGCCAGTGCCGAGCAGATTGCCGCCGCGAAGAAAATGCCACTGGGTGTGACCACGCGCGGCAAGTTGGCCGATAGCTCGTTTCCCGGGTTTATCGACCTGGTCAAACGTCAGTTGCGCGAGGACTATCGGGACGAGGATTTGACCGAAGAAGGTCTGCGGATCTTCACCAGTTTCGACCCGATCCTGCAGATGAAAGCGGAAGCGTCGGTCAATGACACCTTCAAGCGCTTGTCCGGACGCAAAGGCTCCGATGAGGTGGAAGCGGCAATGGTCGTGACCAACCCGGAAACCGGTGAAGTGCAGGCCATGATCGGCAGTCGTCAGGCCAGTTTCGCCGGTTTCAACCGGGCTCTGGATGCGGTTCGGCCGATCGGATCGCTGATCAAACCGGCGGTTTACCTGACAGCACTGGAGAAACCCAGCCAGTACACGCTAACCAGTTGGCTGTCGGACGATTCGTTCTCGGTCAAAGGTGCGGACGGCCAGGTGTGGAAGCCACAGAACTATGATCGCCGGTCCCACGGTACGGTTTTCCTGTATCAAGGTCTGGCGCATTCCTACAACCTGTCGACCGCGCGGCTTGGTTTGGCGGTGGGTGTGCCGAACGTATTGAAAACCCTGGCACGTCTGGGTGTCAGTCGCGAATTTCCGGCGTACCCGTCAATGTTGCTGGGTGCGGGTGGTCTGACCCCGATTGAAGTGGCAACGATGTATCAGACCCTGGCCAACGGCGGCTTCAATACGCCGATGCGTGGCATTCGCAGCGTCTTGACGGCCGAGGGTGAGCCCCTCAAGCGCTATCCATTCCAGATTCAACAACGTTTCGACCCCGCTTCCATCTACCTGGTGCAGAGCGCCATGCAGCGCGTGATGCGAGAGGGCACCGGCAGTTCGGTGTACAAGGTATTGCCGAAAACCCTGACCCTGGCGGGCAAGACCGGCACCAGTAACGATTCGCGGGACAGCTGGTTCGCAGGCTTCAGTCAGGATCTGCTGGCCGTTGTCTGGCTGGGGCGCGATGACAACGGCAAAACGCCGTTCACCGGTGCCACCGGTGCATTGCAAGTCTGGACCAGTTTCATGCGCAAGGCTGACCCGCTGCCGCTGGACATGCCGCAACCAGACAATATCGTTCAGGCCTGGGTGGATTCCCGGACAGGGCAAGGTTCCGATGGCAACTGCCCCGGCGCCGTGCAGATGCCGTATATTCGCGGCAGCGAACCGCCTCCCGGCCCGGCTTGCAGTGGCGAAAACCCTGCATCCGGTGAAACGGTGATGGATTGGGTCAAGGGCTGGATGAACTAAGCGAAGAGGGTTTGAAGTGAACAAGTGGTTGATTCCAGCGGTTACTGCCGTGGCTTTGCTCAGCGGTTGCTCCAGCGTGCAGCGCGGTTCGATTCCGGTTGTGGATTCCGGCAGCGCCGTGTCTAACAGCGAACGTGTTTCGGCAAACGGCGGGTACCGTCAGACGACGGTCCAGCGCCCTGCGCAAAATCAGACTCAGGCGATTCCCCAAGGTGATACCGGTGTGGTCGTGATGGTGCCCGGCGGCGGCGCAGTCGCGTCGGCGCCGATCAGCACGGCACCGATCACTCCAGGGCCGATCACCCCAGGCCCGATCAATACTTCGCCGGTGCAATCGGCGCCGGTCAATCAGGGCAGCTACAGCATGCCGGCGACGCCCAGCGGCATTCCGTCGACAAACTCGGGCGGTCTGTCTGCCGACGAACAACTCGACGGTCCGGTTTTGGCGCTGCTGACCACTGCCCAGCAACAGCAGGCGGGCGGCGATCTGAATGGCGCGACTTCCAGCCTCGAGCGCGCTCAGCGCGTTGCGCCACGTGAGCCGCAAGTGCTTTATCGACTGGCTCAAGTGCGCATGGCTCAAGGTGATGCAGCCCAGGCTGAGCAGCTTGCCCGTCGTGGTCTGACGTTCGCCAATGGTCGCCCTGCGCTGCAGGCCAGTCTGTGGGAATTGATCGCTCAGGCCCGTGAGAAACAGGGTGATTCCGCTGGCGCTGCATTGGCCCGTCAGAAGGCCAAGGTCGCTTCGTGATGGACGCACGCTTTCCGAAGATTGCCGAGCAGTTGCTGCTGATCGAACGCGAGCTGCGGGTTCAGGGCTGGTGGGACGATGAGTCGCCCTCAGTCGAAGCGTTGTCCAGTGTCGAGCCTTTCTCGGTCGACACACTGGACTTCGAGCAGTGGTTGCAGTGGATCTTCCTGCCGCGCATGAAGATTATCCTTGAACAGGATCTGCCTTTACCGAACGCTTCCGGAATCCAGGAAATGGCCGAAATGGTTTTCGCGGCGCGCAATGTTCAAGGCAAGGATCGGCAATTGCAGGTTCTGCTCAAAGAGTTCGATCAGATGATCACGGCCTCGCGCTGACGATTAAGTACTTGTAGGAGCCGAGCTTGCTCGCGATGGCGGCGTAACATTCAACTGAAATGTTGAATGCGAGGCCGCCATCGCGAACAAGCTCGGCTCCCACAGGGTAGAGCGTCGGATTCAAGAGCAATTCTCCTTAATCTGCCGCTGGGCTTCTGTAATCCGCTCATTACGCTGCTCTTCACTCAAGCGGCGCATTTCACCCTCCACATCTTCTCGCACGCGCGGATTGTTCTGCAGTTGCGCCAGATTCGTGCGTGCCTGTTCGCAAAATACCTTCAGCTCGGCTTGCTGTTCGGCGACCTGTCTTTTCACTTTTCTATCGATTGCCTGCTGATCGCCGATGGGCGAGCTGCCCTGCGACGACAGCGGTTTGCTGGCGGGCGGCGCGGATGGCGTCACGGTGCTCGCCTCCTGCCCTTGCGGCGGCTGAGCGCCGAAGTGAGTCACGCCTTGGGCGTCGACCCATTTGTAGATCTGGCCTGCCATGCACGCAGGGCCGATCAGCAGGCTGGCAATGAGGAACATCGATCGCATGGCATTTCCTTGTAGTGGGTTGCGCAATTGAAGCTAACACAGTGGCGCTTTGGCGGTTTTTTCTTGCTTTCTCATGTGCTTACTTCAATAAAGCACATTGACGACTTGACTTGCAGAGGGCGAAACAGAAGAATCCAAAGTCCGCTGTAGAGGGACTGCCAGAAGCAGACCCACTCGGCAGATCATGAGGCGCACACCCGCGCCGACCTGTTACACCCGCAACGCGTTACCTCGCGCTGGGTGGGAAAGGCCCGCAACACTGGGACGATCCCAATACTTGCTCAGTCAGTGCTGACGTAGTCGGCGACCACCGTCGCTCATGCTCTGCCGAGAAGTAAACCTATTAAGACCCGTCCTCTTGTATGTGGGCGGTATTCTGGCGTTTTAGAGGTGAACAACGTGGAGCTTTTATCTGGCGGTGAGATGCTCGTCCGCTTTTTGCGTGACGAAGGCGTCAAATACATCTACGGGTACCCGGGCGGTGCTCTTCTTCATGTCTACGATGCCCTGTTCAAAGAACCGGAAGTGACCCACATTCTGGTTCGTCACGAACAGGCCGCGACCCATATGGCTGACGGCTATGCCCGTGCCACCGGTAAAGCCGGTGTGGTACTGGTGACTTCCGGCCCGGGCGCGACCAACGCCATCACCGGTATTGCCACGGCCTACATGGACTCCATTCCGATGGTGGTCATTTCCGGCCAGGTGCCGAGCACCATGGTAGGCACCGACGCGTTCCAGGAAACCGACATGATCGGTATCTCCCGGCCGATCGTGAAGCACAGCTTCATGATCAAACACGCCTCGGAAATCCCGGAAGTCATGAAGAAAGCGTTCTACCTGGCGCAATCCGGTCGTCCTGGACCGGTCGTTGTCGATATTCCGAAAGACATGACCAACCCGGCCGAGAAATTCGAATACATCTTCCCGAAGAAAGCCAAGCTGCGTTCCTACAGCCCGGCCGTTCGTGGTCACTCCGGGCAAATTCGCAAGGCAGCAGAAATGCTGCTCGCGGCCAAACGTCCTGTGATGTACGCAGGCGGCGGCGTGATCCTCGGTGGTGGCTCCGCGCCGCTGACCGAACTGGCGAAAATGCTCAACCTGCCAGTCACCAATACCCTGATGGGCTTGGGTGCTTATCCTGGCACTGACCGTCAGTTCATCGGCATGCTCGGCATGCACGGCAGCTACACCGCCAACCTGGCGATGCACCATGCCGATGTGATCCTCGCAGTCGGCGCGCGTTTTGATGACCGCGTGATCAACGGCCCGGCGAAGTTCTGCCCGAACGCCAAGATCATTCACATCGATATCGACCCGGCTTCGATTTCCAAGACCATCAAGGCCGACGTGCCTATCGTTGGTCCGGTCGAGAGCGTCCTGACCGAAATGGTCGCGATCCTCAAGGAAATCGGCGAGACCCCGAACAAGGACTCGGTCGCCAGCTGGTGGAAGCAGGTCGATGAGTGGCGCGGTGATCGCGGTCTGTTCCCTTACGACAAGGGCGACGGTAGCGTCATCAAACCTCAGACCGTGATCGAAACCTTGTGCGAAGTCACCAAGGGCGATGCTTATGTCGCCTCCGACGTAGGCCAGCACCAGATGTTCGCCGCTCAGTACTACACGTTCAACAAGCCGAATCGCTGGATCAACTCCGGCGGTTTGGGAACCATGGGTTTCGGTTTTCCGGCAGCCATGGGTATCAAGTTGAGCTTTCCGGATGATGACGTCGTCTGCGTGACGGGCGAAGGCAGCATCCAGATGAATATCCAGGAGCTGTCGACCTGCCTGCAGTACGGCTTGCCGGTCAAGATCGTCATTCTGAACAACGGCGTGCTCGGCATGGTTCGTCAATGGCAGGACATGAGTTATGGCAGCCGTCACTCTCACTCCTACATGGAATCGTTGCCTGATTTCGTCAAGCTGGCCGAGGCTTATGGTCACGTCGGCGTGCGCATCACCGATTCGAAAGACCTGAAATCGCAGATGGCAGAGGCGTTCGCCATGAAAGACCGTCTAGTGATCATTGATGTGTCGGTCGATACCAGCGAGCACGTCTACCCGATGCAGATCAAAGACGGCTCCATGCGCGATATGTGGCTGAGCAAGACGGAGCGTACATAATCATGCGGCACATTATTTCCCTGCTTCTGGAAAACGAACCCGGCGCTTTGTCTCGTGTAGTCGGCCTGTTCTCGCAGCGCAACTACAACATCGAAAGCCTGACCGTGGCGCCAACCGAAGATCCGACGTTGTCGCGTCTGACGCTGACCACCGTGGGGCACGATGAAGTGATCGAACAGATCACCAAGAACCTGAACAAACTGATCGAGGTGGTCAAGCTCGTCGACCTGTCGGAGAGTGCTCACATCGAGCGCGAACTGATGCTGGTCAAAGTAAAGGCTACGGGCGCCCAGCGCGCCGAGATCAAACGCACCACCGATATTTACCGTGGGCAGATCGTCGATGTCAGCGCCAGCGTGTATACCGTTCAATTGACCGGTACCAGCGACAAGCTCGACAGCTTCATTCAGTCCATCGGCACCGCTTCGATTCTGGAAACCGTCCGCAGTGGCGTAACCGGTATCGCCCGCGGCGACAAAGTACTCAGCATCTAAACCAAATTAGTGAATGGCCTGAACGGCCTGGATATATAGGGGAATTTCATGAAAGTTTATTACGAAAAAGACTGCGACCTTTCGATCATCCAGGGCAAGAAAGTTGCCATCATCGGTTACGGTTCCCAGGGCCACGCTCAAGCGTGCAACCTGAAAGACTCCGGCGTAGACGTCACCGTTGGCCTGCGTAAAGGTTCGGCGACTGTTGCCAAAGCTGAAGCTCACGGCCTGAAAGTGACCGACGTTGCTTCTGCTGTCGCCGCTGCCGACCTGGTCATGATCCTGACCCCGGACGAATTCCAGTCTGCCTTGTACAAGAACGAAATCGAGCCGAACATCAAGAAAGGCGCCACCCTGGCCTTCTCCCACGGTTTCGCGATTCACTACAACCAGGTTGTTCCACGCGCTGACCTCGACGTGATCATGATTGCGCCGAAAGCACCGGGCCACACCGTGCGTTCCGAATTCGTCAAGGGCGGCGGTATTCCTGACCTGATCGCTATCTATCAGGATGCTTCGGGCAACGCCAAAAACGTTGCGCTGTCCTACGCTGCCGGCGTTGGTGGCGGTCGTACCGGCATCATCGAAACCACCTTCAAGGACGAAACCGAAACTGATCTGTTCGGCGAGCAAGCCGTTCTCTGTGGCGGTACCGTTGAACTGGTCAAAGCCGGTTTCGAAACCCTGGTTGAAGCTGGCTACGCGCCGGAAATGGCCTACTTCGAATGCCTGCACGAATTGAAACTGATCGTTGACCTCATGTACGAAGGCGGCATCGCCAACATGAACTACTCGATCTCCAACAACGCCGAATACGGCGAGTACGTGACCGGCCCGGAAGTGATCAACGCCGAATCCCGTCAGGCCATGCGCAACGCTCTGAAACGTATTCAGGACGGCGAATACGCGAAGATGTTCATCAGCGAAGGCGCGACCGGCTATCCTTCGATGACCGCCAAGCGTCGTAACAACGCTGCTCACGGTATCGAAATCATCGGCGAGCAGCTGCGCTCCATGATGCCGTGGATCGGTGCCAACAAGATCGTCGACAAAGCCAAAAACTAAGTCGCACTCTTGTACGGAAGACGCGGCCCAGGCCGCGTTTTTTCGTTTGGGGGGTCGGTTCTGGTATAAAGCTGCATCGTTTGCGGCCGAAGGTTGTCGCAGACACTTGTCGTAATTTTTTCCACCCAGTTGCAAGGTATTGTCCATGAGCGAACGTCCCGAAGAGCCAAACCAGGCTTCTGACGCCGAAAGCCTGCTGCCCATCGATGAACATGTCGAAGAAGGGCACGACGCTGAAGGCCGTAAAGTCCGGCATCGTGGTATCTATCTTCTGCCGAATCTGTTCACCACCGCGAACCTGTTCGCGGGGTTTTATTCCATCATCAACTCCATGAGTGCCCAGGCGGCCCTGAGTGCCGGTGACTCGGTCAACGCGAGCAAGTACTTCGCTTTTGCCGCGATCGCCATCTTTGTTGCGATGGTGCTAGACGGCCTCGACGGCCGTGTTGCGCGCATGACCAATACGCAAAGCGCTTTCGGCGCCGAGTACGACTCTCTGTCCGACATGGTAGCCTTTGGTGTTGCCCCCGCATTGCTGGCCTTCGGCTGGGCGCTGGGCGATATGGGCAAGGTCGGCTGGATGGTGGCCTTCATCTATGTGGCTGGCGCGGCGCTTCGCCTGGCACGCTTCAACACTCAGGTCGGCACTGCGGACAAACGCTACTTCATCGGTCTGGCCAGTCCGGCCGCGGCGGGTGTGGTCGCGGGTATAGTCTGGGCTTTCAGCGATTTCGGAATCCAGGGTTCGAAGATGTCATTCCTGGTCGCCTTGATGGTTGCCGCTGCCGGCATGCTGATGGTCAGTAACATCAAATACAACAGCTTCAAGGAGCTGGATCTCAAAGGGCGCGTGCCTTTCGTGGCAATCCTTGCTGTCGTGCTGGTGTTTGCAGTGGTATTCAGTGATCCGCCGCGAATCCTGCTGTTGGTGTTCCTCGCTTATGCGGCCTCGGGTCCGGTGCAATATTTGCTGCATTTGCGTCGGCGCAAAACATTGCCTTAATGTAATGTTCCCCATACTCCGCAGTCTATTGGTGCATCAGTTCTCCAAAGCTGCGGAGTTGCCATGTTAATCAAATTGCCAAAAACGTCCGATTGCCACGAATCGGAAGTCACCCCCGAATCCTTTTATGTTTCTCGCCGCAGCTTGCTGGGTGGAGCGCTGGCCGCTGTCGCCGCCAGTAGTCTTCCGAGCTGGGCCAGTGCAGATCAGCCTGCGCTTTATCCCGGTGTTGAGCCGGGCAGGGCACCCGGCTGGTTCAACGACAAGCTGCCGGCTACCAAATGGCAAGCGGTTACCGTCAAAGACGAGGCGATCACGCCGTTCAAGGACGCGACTCACTACAACAACTTTTATGAGTTTGGCACTGATAAGGGCGATCCGGCAGCGAATGCCGGCTCCCTCAAGATCGAACCGTGGAGTGTGGTGATCGACGGTGAAGTGGCCAAGCCGGGGCGTTATGCGCTGGAAGACTTCATGAAGCCCTATCAACTGGAGGAGCGCATCTATCGCCTGCGCTGCGTAGAAGCATGGTCGATGGTGATTCCGTGGATCGGTTTTCCCATCGCAGCGTTGCTCAAGCAAGTTGAGCCAACGTCCAAAGCGAAGTTCATCCGATTCGAAACGCTACAGGACCCCAAGACCATGCCCGGACAGCGCTCCGGTTTTGCTCTGATTGACTGGCCTTATGTAGAAGGGCTCCGTCTGGATGAAGCAATGAATCCGTTGGCGATTCTTGCGGTGGGCATGTACGGGCGCGAATTACCTAACCAGAACGGTGCGCCGCTACGCTTGGTGGTGCCATGGAAGTACGGCTTCAAAAGCATCAAATCCATCGTGCGCATCAGCCTGGTCAGTGAGCAGCCGAAAACCACCTGGCAAAGTATTGCGGCCGACGAGTACGGCTTTTATGCCAACGTGAACCCGACTGTTGATCACCCTCGCTGGACTCAGGCGCGGGAGCGCCGGCTGCCAAGCGGGTTGTTCAAGCCTAATGTGCGTGATACCCAGATGTTCAACGGGTACTCGGAGGAAGTCGCTTCTTTATATACAGAGCTCGATTTGCGGAAGAATTACTGATGCGCTATCCGTTCTGGCGTGTGGGCGTCTTTATAGCCGCGGCGATTTGGCCGCTGCTTTGGCTATATGAAGCGTGGGCCGATGTGCTTGGGCCGGATCCTGGCAAAGTGCTGGTGGATCGCCTTGGCCTGGGTACGCTGATATTGTTGCTGATTACCTTGTGCATGACTCCATTGCAAAAGCTCACTGGCTGGGCGGGGTGGATATCTGTCCGGCGCCAACTGGGTCTGTGGTGCTTCGCTTATGTAGTCCTGCATTTGTCGGGGTACACCGCGTTCATCCTAGGTTTTGATTGGTCTCAACTCGGCGTCGAGTTGCGCAAGCGGCCATACATCATAGTCGGGGCGCTGGGTTTTCTTGGCTTATTGGCACTGGCGGTAACTTCCAATCGCTACAGTCAGCGACGCTTGGGGGCTCGCTGGAAAAAGCTGCATCGCTTGGTTTATGGAGTTTTAGCGCTGGGATTGCTGCACATGTTGTGGATCGCGCGTGCCGATCTCAAGGAGTGGGCTATCTATGCAACTATAGGTGCTGTTCTGTTAGCCCTACGTTTGCCTGGTGTTGCTCGGCGAATTCCGCGTCTTGGTGCAAAAAAACCAGCTTCTGCAGGAAAAGCATAAATTAGGGGTTGACGGCAGATTCTGGAAGTCTATAATTCGCCCCACTTCCGGTGCAGTCGAAACGGAAAACTCCTTGGTAAACAATGAGTTGCGCGGTTTTCGACAGCGGCTTGCTTCAGATCATCGAAGCCTGGAAGGAGTTGAAAGAGCGGTGTTGTTTGTCTCTTTTGACGATTCGATCTTCTCGGTCGAAAGCGGAGAAAAAGAGGTGTTGACAGCAGCGAGTAACGCTGTAGAATTCGCCTCCCGCTAACGAGAGATCGGAAGCGCAAGTGGTTGAAGTTGTTAAGGATTTCCAAGCGAAACTTTGAAAAC
>NZ_JMCL01000077.1 GCF_000690905.1 Pseudomonas sp. Ant30-3
AAATGCCAACACGGCAAGAATCAGCAACGGCCAGAAACCGCCGAGCCCCGCATTGATCGGTAAAAACAGCGTGCCGGCACCGATTGCTGTGCCGAACAGGCCGAGCATCCAGGTGGTGTCATGGCGGTTCCAGCTTGTCAGCGTCGCTGGTGTCGCCGTTACATAGCGTTCATCGACGCTATTGGCCTGATCTTTCATCCGGTGGGATCTCCACATTCCGGTCAGTTGCTACCCGGCCAGGACGAGTCGGAAAAATCCGACAGGCAGCGCCCTGGTCGAAACAGGGGCGCGATTGTCCGGGATAAATGAACAGAAGCAAAGACTTGGCTGAAGAGCGGTGGTGTGGATCAGGCAACTGACCATCGATTTACCCTGCGGGAACGGGCTTCTGTGGCGAGGGGACTTGTCCCCGTTGGGCTGCGCAGCAGCCCCAAATACAACCCGTTAGCAATTGCCAGACGCATCCATGTCTCATAAAGCGGGAACGCCAAACAGCAGCACCCTCGATAACCGTCTACCGTCATGCATTCACAAGCAATTCTCATCCAACTGGAGGTCCCCGCCATGCCACTGGTCCGCGTCAGCATCAAACAGCAAGACGATCCCACGTACGCCAAACGCATCGGCCAACTCATCTACGCGGCCATGCACAGCGCCATCAACGTGCCGGAAAGCGATAACTTTCAGATTCTTGCCGAACACGATGAACAGCACTTCATCTATGACCCGCAGTACCTGGGCATTCAGCGCACCGACAGCCTGGTAATTATTCAAATCACCCTGAGCGAAGGCCGAACCGTCGACCAGAAGAAGTTGCTCTACAAGACCATCGCCGAAAGCCTCAATGCGCAACTGGCGATACGCCTCGAAGATGTGTTCATCAATCTGGTTGAAGTGAAAAAGGAAAACTGGTCGTTCGGTGCCGGAATCGCTCAATACGCATTGTGATGATTTCACGCCCCGTGTTGGGGCTCTGCTCTGCTCGATGAAATTTTTCATGCGGCAACAAACTTTCTCGTCCGCCAAAAATCTTCCGTCGTCGATGCGGCTATGATCATCTGGAGGCGGTGGTCTTTGCTCATTGCCAAAGCAGATTCGAGCCAGCACCCTCAAGCGATATTCGAGCCACAGGAGCCCAGCATGCCCGCAACCGTTCTGGTACTGGTTGAAACCATCAACGATTATTTGCCGATCCTCGAACATCAGGGTTTCCACCTGATTCTGGCTCCGACTCCTGCTGAACGCGCTGAGGCCATCGCGACCCACGGTGCGCGAATCGATGCCGTATTGACGCGCGGGCCTCTGGGCCTGTATGCCGAAGAGATGGCCGCCCTGCCCCTGCTCAAGATCATCTGCGTGATCGGCGCCGGTTACGAACACGTCGATCTGCAGGCTGCGTCCGACCGCGGCATCACCGTGACCAACGGCGCCGGCGTCAATGCCTCCTCGGTCGCCGACCACGCCATGGCGATGCTGCTTGCACTGGTGCGTGACATTCCCCGCTGCGACGCCGCCGTACGCCGTGGGGAATGGCCGAAAATCATGCGCCCCTCGCTGGCCGGCAAGCACCTGGGCATTCTGGGGCTCGGCGCGGTCGGGATGGCCATTGCCAAACGCGCCGCCAACGGTTTCGAGATGAAGGTCAGTTACCACAACCGCCAGCAGCGCAGCGACGTACCTTACGCATTCTGCTCAACGCCCACTGAACTGGCGCGCGCTTCAGACTTTCTGGTGATCGCCACTCCTGGCGGACTGGGCACCAGGCATCTGATCAACCGATCGGTGCTGGACGCCCTGGGACCTAACGGGTTCATCGTGAATATCGCGCGCGCCAGCGTCATTCAGACTGCTGATTTGATTGGTGCTCTTGAACAGCGACGCATTGCCGGCGCAGCACTCGATGTATTCGATCACGAGCCCCTGGTGCCAGACGCGGTCAAGGCCCTGAGCAACGTGATCCTGACGCCGCACGTTGCAGGGCTGTCGCCGGAAGCTACCAAGGGCACCGTCGAACTGGTCGGCCGCAACCTGGCGGCATTCTTTTCCGGGCAACCGGTTTTGACACCCATTGACTTGCCGGCAGCGGAGAGTCAGGCGGTCCTGTAGGACAATTCAAACGGGCGTATCAAGAGCAATGATTGCCCGGCAACACGCTCACCTATAAGGGGTGATCCTAGTTGTGGCTGCCCAGTGCGCGCATTAGATTAGCCAATAGTTTCAGGCCTCCAGAATAAGCAGAAGGGATAAGCATGGCGCTTACTGACCAATCCACCCAAATCCGCACCGGCGAAGAACTCGATGCCAGCCTGATCGATCCGTACCTCAAAGCGCACATTCCAGCCCTGAGCGGTTTGCCACGCATCAGCCAGTTTCCTGGTGGCGCGTCCAACCTGACTTACCTGCTCGAATACCCGCAACAGGAATTCGTCCTGCGACGCCCGCCGTTCGGCCACAAAGCCAAGTCCGCCCACGACATGGGCCGCGAGTTCCGCATCCTCAATCAATTGCGCGACGGTTTCCCGTATTGCCCGAAAGCCTATGTGCACTGCACTGACGAGTCAGTGATCGGCGCCGAGTTCTACGTGATGGAGCGGGTCAAGGGGATCATCCTGCGCTCCGATCTGCCGCCGGAACTGGGCCTGGACTCGACGAAAACCGAAGCATTGTGCAAGAGCTTCATCGACAAATTCGTCGAACTGCACCAAGTCGATTACAACGCCTGCGGACTGGGCGACCTGGGTAAACCGGAAGGTTACGTTGCGCGGCAAATCAAGGGCTGGAGCGAGCGCTATGAAAAGGCGCTGACCCCGGACGCGCCGCAGTGGGAGGCGGTGAAGGCCTGGCTTAACGACAAGATGCCCGCCGATCACCCGACTTCAAGCATCGTGCACAACGACTATCGCTTCGACAACGTGATCCTCGACCCGACCAACCCGATGCAGATTATCGGCGTGCTCGACTGGGAACTCACTACCTTGGGCGATCCGCTGATGGATCTGGGCAACACCCTCGCCTACTGGATCGAAGCCGGCGACCCGGCGCCGGTGCAGTTGCTGCGCCGTCAGCCGAGCCATGCGCCGGGCATGCTCACCCGCCGCGAATTCGTAGATTATTACGCGCAGCGCTCGGGGATCCAGATCGACAATTTTGACTTCTATTACACCTACGGACTCTTTCGCCTGGCCGGTATCGTGCAGCAGATCTATTACCGTTTCTTCCATGGTCAGACCCAGGACAAACGCTTCGCGCCGTTTATTCACATGAACAAACTGCTCGAGCAGATGAGCCTGCAGGTCATCCAGAAATCCAGCCTTTGATGGCCCTTGACCAATAACAAGACCTTTCATAAGGGAATCCCATGTCCAAAACTCAGTTGTTCGACCTCGATGGCAAGATCGCTTTTGTGTCCGGTGCCAGCCGCGGCATCGGTGAAGCCATCGCCAAATTGCTGGCCCAGCAAGGTGCCCACGTGATCGTCTCGAGTCGCAAGCTCGAAGGCTGCCAGCACGTCGCCGACGCCATTATCGCCGCTGGCGGCAAAGCCACCGCGGTCGCTTGCCACATCGGTGAAATGGAACAGATCAGCCAGGTCTTTGCCGGCATCCGCGAACAGTTCGGCCGCCTCGACATTCTGGTCAACAACGCAGCGACCAACCCGCAATTCTGCAACGTACTGGACACCGACCTCGGGGCTTTCCAGAAGACGGTCGACGTGAACATTCGCGGCTACTTCTTCATGTCGGTCGAAGCCGGCAAACTGATGCGCGACAACGGCGGCGGCAGCATCATCAACGTGGCCTCGATCAACGGTATTTCCCCGGGGATTTTCCAGGGCATCTATTCAGTGACCAAGGCTGCGGTAATCAACATGACCAAGGTATTCGCCAAGGAATGTGCGCAGTTCAACATTCGTTGCAATGCCTTGCTACCGGGTCTGACTGATACCAAGTTTGCTTCGGCGCTCGTGAAGAACGATGCGATCCTGAAAACGGCGCTGGCGCAGATTCCGCTGAAACGTGTGGCGGACCCGAGCGAGATGGCGGGTGCTGTGTTGTTTCTGGCGAGTGATGCGTCGAGTTATACGACGGGGGTTTCGCTGAATGTGGATGGTGGGTTTTTGTCGTGAGCTGATTCATGGCACAACAAAAAGCAGCCTGAGGCTGCTTTTTTTATTACAGTTGCTTAAAAAACAATGAGCGAGTCAGATCCGCTTGATCAGCCATCGCATCATCGAAGCCTGACCTGTCATTGCCGTTGTTTTCACAATCGCTTCATAAGTCCCCAGCGCTTCGTACTGAATATGTTGCGAACTTTTAGCTATTCCCGAATTGTCAGTGGTGCCGTATCCGTCGGCAAAATGCGGGCAAATAAAGACCACCTCGACTCCGGGAACAGGTAGGTTTTCATGCGTAACAACTTTGACGTATGGATATACACTTGACCCATAAGGTGCGTCGCTCACTGTTGGTGGATAGGGCATAGGTATGCCCAATATGTGAAAAGTCAGTTGATATAAACCGGCCGCCACTGAGGCCGGAAATTCCTCTGTAGGCGCAGGTAAATTCTCAGAGTCGGCTATCAGCGAAAAATTGCCATCGAAGGCAGTGCATCTTATCTCCCAGGAAGCTCCCTTGATGGGATCTACCGGGTGAGATACATCTGCAGCAGGAAACATTTCAACCCCCTCCGGCGGGGTTACGCCCCAGCTCAGTTTGAGACTGGCTGGCGCGCCAGCTTTCGATATGAATGTGATTTTGTGCAGTCCATACCGGGTAAACAGCATCTTCTCGCCTTCGGCCAGCTGTTTGCCGTCGAGTTGGATAGTGAAGTAATCAGACACAGAACCGAGTACCCGAAAAACAGGCGCTGTCAGCGCTGAAGTCATGCCAGCACCTTCGAAGCTCAATTCAAAAGTGCCATTGCTTGCTAACCCGGTAACGTCCCAACGATGAGCACTTTGCTCCAAGTCAAAATTCGGTGCACTGACCAGATCCCCAGGCTCAAGCCCCTCAATCAAACGACGTTTGAGTTTTATCGGATAACCACTCAACGGACTCGAAGGTTTAGGCCTGAGTGTCACTAACCGACTTATATTTTTTCTGAACGCTGTACCTTCGGCAGGCACTGGTTCTCCATCTATCAGCACTTCGGCTTCATCCGCCAGATTGCGCGACAAAACCTTACTGGTGGCCAGTTTTATGCCGCTCCTCATCTCGTGTCCGTTCAGTTCAAGCCAGAACGTACCGCTGCGGGTTGATGCCGTCAGCGTCCAGGTATGACCGCCAGGAGTAGTCACTTTCACATCAGAGGGTTGCAGACCTGCAGCGACTGTCGGTGTCAGCGTCAGTGGATGGCCTGCGAGTGGGCTATTGTCCTTATAGATTACGGTCACCGTCTGAGGCACGTCGCGCAACAGGACAATACCGGCGGGAGGGTAATCGATGCCCTCCACTTGTACTTTGTCCACTTCTGCCGACAAATCCCGAGAGATCACTTTACAGCCCGGAGTCTTCACCCTAACGGTCATGTCGGTACCTTTCAATTCAAGTTTGAAAGTGCCGCTGTTCGTGTGGGCGTTTACCCCCCACGTGTGCGCTCCTGTGCTGGTTACATCCACATTTCCCGACATTCCGTCGCTGAGTTCAACTCCCGCCAGTTCTAACGGGTGGCCTTGCAGGGGACTGTGCTGTTTATAGGTAATAGTGACGGTTTTGGACTCATTCCTGAAGAACGTAACTCCCGTTGCCGGAATGTCAACACCATCCACCTTGATCTTATCCACTTCCTCGGTTAACCAGCGCGACATCACTTTGCAAACCGGCGAGTTAATACCGGTGGGCACGTCGGTCGCTACCAGCTCAAACCTGAAGGTGCCACTCAACGTGTGGGCGTTCACTGACCAAGTGAGATCGTCTCTGCGGGTCACAGTCAGATTGGCATCGGAGACCCCGGTCAACGGAATAGCTTTTAACTCCAAACTACCGCCGGCCAGCGGGCTGCCATCCATTGGCACCGCAGTGACTGTCATGGGTTCGTTGCGGAAAAACAGGACACCTTCAAGTGGAATATCATTACCATTCACCTGAATTTTCGCCACTTCATCAGCCAGATCGGAAGACAGTACCCGGCATGAAAGTTCCCAAGGCGCGTCCACATCGCGGCTGAGTAGAAGCAGCTTGATATGGCCGCTTTTGGAGGATTCAGGAGTAATAGTCCAGTTGAATTTCTCTCCAACCGGATCCGTCCACGTCTCAAACGCTGGCAAGGCTGCGACACTCAAGCCGCCGTCTTCCACCAATTCCAATCTAAGACTTTTTGCGATCGCTGGTTCCACCTCTACGCTGAGCTCGTTGTCCTTTCCACGGAGCAGCACAATTGGGTCATTCCATTTCACCTGCTTACCGTTGACCGTGAGGATTGCTTCCGTCCAGGGGCTTTGTTCATAAACAGTCATTTCGAACTCCTTTTCCTGTGGGGGGCCGTCATAGGGACTCTGAATGGTCGCCTTGATAGTGCTGTCCTGGAGCCTGACAGTGTGGCTGAACGCACTTTCGCCGCTGACATCGGTGGGAATGGTCGCGATGTAATCTCCATTGACGGACCACTCCACATCAATACCGTCCAGGCGCTCGTTGGTGTAATAGGATCCGACAGTCACCGCAGCCGTGACGTTGTCACCTGCCACTGGCGCCTTGATGGGGGCTCGGGCATCAAGAACAATCCGGCGGTAATGTCCTAAATGCATGTGGACTCTGGGAGGCGTCGCCGTGTATTCGCTTTGCACCCAGCATTCAAATGACCGGTCGACTCCTCCTGCCGGACAATGGAGCTTCCACTCAACGCCCTTCAGATCGAATGTCTGAAGCTCGCCGATTGGGGGATCGGTAATGATTCCAGGTGTCTCGCCGGTAGCGAAATTGAGACTGATTTTTCCAGCGAACCAGATGCTGTCCGCCATTCCCGCTATTTTGAGCGTGTGGTGAAAATCGCCTTCAGCGCCGTGGCATATATATACAGGGCCTTGCTCAGCTGAATCGGGTTTTAACAGGACGGTCATGACGGCCTCGAGAGTCAGTGGTGGGTTTTAAAAACATTGATCCTTGGAATACCGAGCAATAGGCGAACGGAAGAACTGTTAGCACTAACAGTTTTGTTCATGTCACTCCACCAACTTTTTTATGACAGAAATAGCACCTCCATTCAAAGGGTGATTACATAAATAAGGATTTTCACGTTACATCCCTTCAACTTGTCTTCCAGCGAATGAAAAGTTGTCGCGATTACTGCTTAGTCGATATGTAATTGCCGGCTACTGGCAGTTCTGATCAAACCACGTTTATCCATGCCTCGACAGTGACGTCACCACTTGGAAGCGATGCCACCGCACTCAGCTCTCTTTTTCCTACGGTCGTGAATTTGACTAGCCCTGCAGCAGCCTTACCCGCAACCCCGGTTTTAGCGCTGAATACTTCATGTTCTGGAATACGAAAAATTATCGGTACGTCCACCATAGGTTCGTCATCTTTCGTCTTCAATACGACGCCGGCCGCGTACAAAAGATTTTTATGGACAGTTGTCAGTTCCGGTGGAAAAGGCAAAGGTCGATCTAACAGATCGATGAACCTGAAGTTAACGCTCGGCTCCAGGCGATTCAGCGACGAAACAAGACATGCCCCTTCCGCTGCAGTGGCCAATTTGAACTTGAAACTTCCATATTTCTCGGACGGCGTAATTTCCCACTGATGCGCGACCGACGGATCACCCAGCGACGGATTACTCTGAAAGTCACTTGTTTCAACTCCGGCTACAGGTATCACGTCCAGAGTCAGCGGGATATCTTTTAGTACATATCCATTCTTGTAATACATTGTGATCTTACGGGTCGCGCCGCCGATAAAGTTCTCACCGTCTGGCGATATCGCGGTGCCGTCCAGCATTACATCCGCTTCGTCGCTGAGATTAGATGAAAGCACCCGGCAAGAGATCTCCCAGGATATTGGCTCCCCCTCGCGACTGATCAGAAGCAGCTTGATATGGCCGCTCTTGCCGGCACCTGGGGTGACTGTCCAGACGAATTTCTTCTCCTCAGGAGGGTTCCAGGCCTCGAAGGCGGGATTGGCGTCTACGTTCAAGCCACCTCCGTCCGAGAGAAGCAGTCCGACGGTTTCTATGATGTCTGACACCCCCTCGAGACTGATCTCGTTTCCCTCGTCGCGGAGCAGCACAATGCCGGCGTCCGGGTTCACCAATTTGCCACGAACTTTCAGGACCGCGTCCGCCCAGGGATTCTTTCCATGACCCGTCATATCCACCCCCTTCTCTTCAAACGTGTAATATCAGGAAATTGTCACTACTGCCGTGTTTTGCGTAAGCACTTCAATATTCTGAGCAGTAAGGAAAGCCGCTATTGCACTTCTACAATCAGCCTTATTACCACGATCCCTTCAGGTAACTCTGCCAATGCTGCAATTGTAAAGTTAAAGCCGGTCGGATAATTATGATTTACCACTGCAAAATGTAGTCTGCCACTGGCGCTTGTCGTGAAGGTACGCGGCGTCATGTCGGGATGAAAAAACTTTCCAGTCACATTCGCCAATGGAACATCTTTTAAATCCCTAAGATACGCAACGATCCTCACCACTGGCACGCCTGCAGGCAACAGAAATTTATCGGGTGGAATAGGCAAAGGGTTTAGGGAAAGACTTTCAAAAGTGAAGAGCGCTCCAGGCACGCTCAAATCAAATTCCAATGCAGTGTCTACATCCGGGCTGTAGAACACGAAAGTTCCTTTGCCTGTTTGACCTGCTTGCGGAGTGACCGTGCATTGAAATACTCCGTTGATCAGAGGAAGGAGGCTTCCGAATTCCGGAGTGGAAGTTAACTTCAAGCTGCCTTCGTTAACCAGCACCATGGACAACTGGGTAATACCCGGAGCCTTTATGGTAATTACGCTCTCTCTTGCGGCAAGCAACCCAAAGCGAAGACCGTGAACTAATTTTTCGCCTTCCACATAAAATTCTGCACCATCCCAAGAGCCTGCTTGGCGCGCTGAATCACGGCATGGAGCAGCGGGCCCGGGTGTTATCGTGTCGGTCATAACGCAACTCCAATGACTTAAAGGATAGTCTCGAACATCGGTGATGGGCGCACATAGCAAACGGAGCGACGTTCAAATCGCTGAAAATCAAAACGATTTACGAGAAAAATGCCGACAACTTAACTCAATAAAAATGACTTACTGAAAGCCAGGAACATCTGTAACGTCGAATACACCCTCGCCCATTTTGATGCTCAACCGACTTGCCGTTAACCGTCAGGATCGCGTCCGCCCAGGGATCTCTTTCATAATCAATCATGTCGACTTCCTTTTCTTCAAAGGTGTCACCACTGGCGCAAATACGGGATCTGAAAGCATGCTCATGGCGAAGGCTCGATAATGGGTCGGTCGGTGTTTAAACACAGGCCAACCCACTATCGAGAAAATCCAAAGCAGATGGACTGTCAGAATTGACAGTCCGTATAGATTTATTCGTTATAAAGAATAAACACCGCTCGCGGCAACTACTGGGTGACGCATCGGGTAAGCGTGGTCACCCGTGTCACCTGCCCGTCCGCACGCATATCGCCCAGCACGTCAGTTTGTTCAGAGGTGTCGCAGGTGCGCTGTGGCGCGGGCGGCGCAGCAGCGGGGGCCGGCGGTGGCGGACTGGCACAGCCACCAAGGATGGCAACGCAAAAGACCAACGAAAGCGATGCGATAACGCGTTTCCCAAGACTGTTCATAGGCGGACCCGCAGTAAGGAACGAAAGATGTCTGCGATACCGCGAACGCCGATAGAACCTTGCGAGCGCATCACAGAGAAATAGCCATCGTATTTCTTATAGCTCACTCAGTCGTGAATGCCAGTTGTAGCAAACCAGCCAAGTCCGGGGAAATATCGAGTCAGGTAGCAATAATCAACGCTGGCGATGGCGACTACATGACTGGATTGGACCGCGGGAGACTGTTGCTCTGGAGTTCGTAGCGCAGCTCTTCAATTAATGCCTGCACCGACGCCGGGGTGCGCAAATTCGCTACTTTCAAGCCGCTGACAACCAGGTCCACCTGGCCAGAATCCGGGTGATAAAGCTTGACCGTCAATGAGTGATCCCCGGTCAATGTGCACTCGCAAGCCAGCGGCGAAAAGCTGTGCTCGAGCTGCGTACGCAAGTGTGTAAGGGAGATCATTTCGACTGACCTCTACCCTGCACAATCGACTGCAAGGTGGCTGCGACCATTAGGCTGTTCCTTTGCTGTTTTGAAGGGATGCACTACCGATGCAGACTTGTAGCGCACCTTCACAGACTAAGAACCACCGCTCCGCGCCACCACATCAATTTGCACTGGCGCAACTAGTGCATTTGCACCTCAGCGACCGGCCGGCCGCCGCTCGGTGGAAAACAGCCCGCGCTCGCGTGCCCAGACGATCGCCTCACTGCGACTGTGTACATCAAGTTTGGAGTAGACCGTCGCGACATGATTGCGCACGGTATTGGGTGCCAATTTAAGTCGGGCGGCGATTTCCTTGTCAGCCAGTCCTTCGCAGATCAGGCCCAGAACGTCGCGCTCTCGCGCCGTGAGATCAGTAAAGGAGACAGTTGGAAGTTTCGGCGAGTTGACGCTTTTTACGTTGGCGAGTTTTTCAATCAGCGTGCGGCTGAACCAGGACGCGTCCTTCATTACCTCCTCGATCGCCGCTACCAGTTCAAGCTCGGTTCGCTTGCGCTCGGTGATGTTCATGAGGACCAGCAGATAGCAGGGGCTGTCCTGGATGTTCACGGTGTCTGCCGAAACCGCACATTCGATCAGCTCATTGCTTTTTTTACACAAGGTTACGTCGATGCGGTCAAGACTGCCGATCTTCTCCAGTGCCGCAAACAATCGGGCACTGGCGCCCTTGTCATGAAAAAAATCGAGTTCGCTGATCGTTTTTCCGAGTATTTCTTCGCTGGGATACGCCAGGGTGTCGAGAAACGCTTCATTGACATCCATCACCACTTGATCTTGCGCGCTGCACACCACAATCGGTACCGGACTGAGGCGGAAAGCTTTCGCGAAGCGCTCTTCACTCTGTCGCAGAGCCACTTCGGCTTTGTGCCGGGGCTCAACGTCGACGAAGGAAAACAACATGCAGGCTTCGTCATTCAGTTCAAGTGGCTGGCCGGCAACGATCACCTGCTTGCTGCCGCCTTCGGGCAGGTTCAGCTCGGCCTGCATTTGCGGGATGGTCGCGCCCTCGCGCAAGCGCTGTTTGGCGAGGTCCCTGTTCTCGGCACCCTCCAGAATATCCAGCTCATAGGTAGCCGTGCCGATGACCTGATCGCGGGCATATCCGGTCATTTCCAGAAAACCGGAATTGACTTTGATGTAGCGCAAATCGCTGAGACGACAGATCACCGCCGGCGCCGGGTTGGCGTTGAAAGTCTTTTCAAAGCGCTGCTCGGCACTGGCCCATTCGGTGACATCGTCCATGATCAACACCATTGACTCCGCTTCGCCCTGGTTGTCGGTCAGCACCATGCCACGGACCTTGTGCACCCAGTTGCGCTCATCGTTATCCGCGTGAGTCACTTCGACCAGCACATCGTCGAAAACTTCGCCGCGCGACACACGCTGGATCGGGTAATTATCGACCGGAACAGTGTGATTATTGCGATAACGAAGCGCAAATCGCTTGGCGTACTCCTTCGCGTTGCGCCCTATATCACTGACTTGCGCCACCCCATGCATGGCCAGCGCAGCCTCATTCGCCCAGCGAATGGTTTGATCGGGATCCAGCACGATCACGCCGTCGGACAAGCCGGCAATGATCTGCTGCAAATGGCGACGATTGGTTTCGGTTGACAGGACGTCCTGGCTCATTGGCTCTCCACATATCTTGTCACGCCAGCGGGTGGCGCTCTGTGAAGATGTCGACCGCAGAGGGTTGAGATAGTGCGAGCAAACAATGCACATCGGTAAGCGCAGGCTTGCTCCTGCAGATTGGGCCGAGCACAGAATCTGCGGTCGGCTCGGGAGCAAGCTTTGCGTTGATAACGGTCGTCAATTCATGCAGCGAGGCCCCCCTTGGCGATTGCTGCCGACGCAGCCAACATGGCTCGTAACAGCACCGCGCAACCTGCCGCGAGATCATCCGGCGCTGCGTTTTCGATTTCGTTATGGCTGATGCCGCCTTCGCACGGCACGAAAATCATCCCGGCCGGGCCGAGCTCGGCGAGGAAAATAGCGTCGTGCCCTGCCCCGCTGACGATGTCCATGTGCGACAAGCCCAAACCGTGCGCTGCACCGCGCACGGCATCGACGCAGCCTTTGTCGAAATACAGCGGCGGGAAGTCCGCGGTCGGTGTCAGCTCAAAAGACAAGCCGTGCGCCTCGCAGGTTGATTCGATGACCTGGCGAACTTCGGCAATCATCGAATCAAGCTGCGCCGGTTCCAGATGGCGGAAATCGAGCGTCATGCGAACTTCGCCGGGAATGACGTTGCGTGAGCCCGGATAGGCTTGCAGGCAACCCACCGTGCCACAGGCGTGAGGCTGATGGCCAAGGGCGGCACGATTGACCGCGCCAACGATAATGGCCGCGCCGACAAGGGCATCCTTGCGCAGGTGCATCGGCGTCGGACCGGCGTGAGCTTCGACGCCGCGCAGTTTCAGGTCGAACCACTTCTGCCCGAGCGCGCCCATGACGACACCGATGGTTTTGCGTTCGTCCTCAAGGATCGGCCCCTGTTCGATGTGCGCTTCGAAATAGGCGCCGACCGCATGGCCGCTGACGGCACGCGTGCCGGCATAACCGATGGCGTTGAGCGCTTCGCCGACCGTGATGCCCTCGGCGTCGACCTTGGCCAGTGTTTCCTCAAGGGTGAATTTCTCCGCGAACACGCCCGAGCCCATCATGCACGGGGCGAAGCGTGAACCTTCTTCGTTGGTCCAAACCACCACTTCCAGCGGCGCTTCGGTTTCTACGCCGAGGTCGTTGAGCGTACGCAGCACTTCGACGCCGGCGAGCACGCCGAAGCAGCCGTCAAACTTGCCGCCGGTGGGTTGGGTGTCGATGTGGCTGCCGGTCATCACCGGTGGCAGATCCGGATTGCGCCCGGAGCGACGGGCGAAGATATTGCCGACGCCGTCAATGCT
Organism: Pseudomonas sp. Ant30-3; assembly: GCF_000690905.1. GTDB lineage: Bacteria > Pseudomonadota > Gammaproteobacteria > Pseudomonadales > Pseudomonadaceae > Aquipseudomonas. The sequence goes on from NZ_JMCL01000077.1 coordinate 13,177, forward strand.
CACGGAGCAACCGGCGTCTTCGCACCATTTGACAAAAATGTCCCTGGCCTGACGGTCGAGATCGGTCAGGGCCAGACGACAGACACCGCCCTTGACGGTGGCGCCGAGCGTGGCCAGCTCCATGAGCGAGTGCCACAGGCGGTCGCGGTTGATGTGCTGGTGAGCGGATTGCAGAACGTCTACGGCTGCGTTCATGGGGATCTCCTCAGGCGTTTGTTATAGGTTTTTTAAGGCAGTAATCGGGGGAATCTGATTCCGTCATCGCGAGCAGGCTCGCTCCCACATGTAGATTGCATCCGCCTGTGGGAGCGGGCTTGCTCGCGAAAGCGCCATGCGCTACACCGCAGATTTCACGGTCGAAGGCTGCGGCTTCATCACGCACAAACCGTAATAAATCACCCCGCCCAACGCCGAGCCGGTGAACCAGCCATAGCTGTAAAACCAGCTGAACGCGTCACTGCCCAGCGACAGCAGCGTCAACGCCACCGGCACACCGAACGCGATGAACCCGAACCAGTTCCACGCCGGGTAAACGTCGTCGCGATACAACCCGGCGAGGTCCAGGTGCTGCTTCTTGATCAGGAAATAATCCACCACCATGATCCCGGCGATCGGCCCCAACAGACTTGAATAGCCCAGCAACCAGTTCGAATAAACGGTTTCCAGGCTCACGTCGGACACGATCAAGCCGAGCTTCTTGAACAATTCATGCGCCATCAGCACCAGGCCGACGAGCCCGGTCAGCATCACCGCTTTGGTGCGATTGATGAGCTTTGGCGCAATGTTCTGAAAGTCGTTGGTCGGTGAAACGATGTTCGCGGCCGTGTTGGTCGACAGCGTGGCGATGATGATCAGAGCCATAGCGATGGCCACCCATACCGGGCTCTGGATGTGCCCGATCAGGGACACCGGATCCGACACGGTCACGCCAACCAGCTTCACCGAGGCGGCGGTCATCACCACGCCCAGCGCGGCGAACAGGAACATGGTCAGCGGCAAGCCGATGATCTGCCCGACGATTTGATCCTTCTGGCTTTTCGCATAGCGGCTGAAGTCCGGAATATTCAACGATAACGTCGCCCAGAAACCGACCATCGCGGTCAGCCCCGCGGCGAAGTAACTGACCACGCTCGCGCCTTCCGGACGCTTGGGCGGGATTGCCATCAGCTCGGTCATCGACACATTCGGCGTTGCCCAGACCAACAGGCCCACGCCGACCAGAACCAGCAGTGGCGCCGAGAGGGTTTCCAGCCATTTGATCGACTCGGCACCGCGAATCACCACCCACAGGTTGAGCGCCCAGAACAGCATGAAGCCGATGACTTCCCCGGTACCACCGAGGGATTTCCAGCCCTCGAATACCGAGCCCATAAACAGGTGAATGGCCAGCCCGCCAAACATCGTCTGGATGCCGAACCAGCCGCACGCCACCAGCGCCCGAATCAGACACGGCACGTTGGAACCGAGAATGCCAAAGGACGAGCGCAGCAACACCGGAAACGGAATGCCGTACTTGGTGCCCGGGAAAGCGTTCAGCGTCAGCGGAATCAACACGATGATGTTGGCGAACAGAATCGCCAGCAACGCTTCGCCAACGCTCAGACCGAAATACGCGGTCAATACGCCGCCGAGGGTGTAGGTCGGCACGCAGATGGACATGCCGACCCACAGGGCCGTGATGTGCCATTTGTTCCAGGTTCGCTCGTGCACCTTGGTCGGTGCCATGTCGTGGTTGTAACGGGGACTGTCGAGGACGTCGCTGCCGGCTTCGAGCTCGAACAAGCCGTCGCGTTCGGTCACTTGCGATCTGATCTGTTGCATGGCCGCTCCACTGTTCTTTGAATTATTTTTTGCTCATCAGGGGCTGGCGGCATCAATAACCGTGCCGGGCACTCCGTTTGCGCATCGGGCAGTTCCATAACTCGTTGTAACGTATTGATGTTGTTGTTTTTATAAATGCATTTCGGAGAGCGTTGAGCAACTTGAGAGGCACTCAGGCCGAATGCCGGACAAGTTGTCGATACGGTCAAGACTCAAAGTGGTGCATCGCTCTTTTTTTCTGACACTGCGCATCAACCATAGACCATTCTCAAGCGGCTGATTTCATATACAAAATCTTGTCGATAATCGGATCCTGTCAAGTGCGTCAAAATGGTGATGAGGCTCACCATTTTGGTGATTTGCATAATTAGTTCTTATATTTCAACTATTTAAGATTGATATAAGCTTATGAAAATTATTCTTGCTGATTCGTAATTCTAAGACTAGCTTCTATTCCTGACAGCGTTGACAGGAATACCCCTTTTGACGCCGGCTCCATATAAAACACTTAGAACCGGCACAAGTCGGTCATAGCCTGCGAGGAACTCGGCATGTCTTTGTTGATCCGTGGCGCCACCGTTGTTACCCATGATGAAAGTTATCGTGCCGATGTGTATTGCGCGGACGGCGTGATCAAAGCCATCGGTGAAAACCTCGATATTCCCGCCGGCGCCGAAGTGCTCGACGGCAGCGGCCAATACCTGATGCCGGGCGGCATCGACCCGCACACGCACATGCAGTTGCCCTTCATGGGCACCGTGGCCAGTGAAGACTTTTTCAGCGGCACCGCTGCGGGTCTCGCCGGGGGCACGACTTCGATCATCGATTTCGTGATTCCCAATCCGCAGCAATCACTGATGGAAGCCTTTCACCAGTGGCGCGGCTGGGCCGAGAAGTCAGCTTCGGATTACGGCTTTCACGTCGCCATTACCTGGTGGAGCGAGCAGGTTCGCGAGGACATGGGCGAGCTGGTCAGCCACCACGGCGTTAACAGCTTCAAGCATTTCATGGCCTACAAAAACGCAATCATGGCGGCCGACGACACCTTGGTCGCAAGCTTCGAGCGTTGCCTGGAACTGGGCGCAGTGCCGACCGTGCATGCGGAAAACGGTGAACTGGTTTATCACCTGCAACGCAAGCTGATGGCGCAAGGCATGACCGGTCCGGAAGCGCACCCGCTGTCGCGCCCTTCGCAAGTGGAAGGTGAAGCCGCCAGTCGCGCGATCCGGATCGCTGAAACCCTGGGCACGCCGCTGTACCTGGTGCATGTCTCGACCAAGGAAGCCCTCGACGAAATCACCTATGCGCGCAGCAAGGGTCAACAGGTTTACGGTGAAGTTCTGGCTGGACATCTGTTGCTGGACGATAGCGTTTACCAGCACCCGGATTGGCAGACCGCCGCCGGTTACGTGATGAGCCCGCCGTTCCGCCCTCGCGGCCACCAGGAAGCGCTTTGGCACGGTTTGCAATCCGGCAGCCTGCACACCACCGCCACCGATCACTGCTGTTTCTGCGCCGAGCAAAAAGCCGCCGGCCGTGACGACTTCAGCAAAATCCCCAACGGCACGGCCGGCATTGAAGACCGCATGGCGGTGTTCTGGGATGAGGGGGTCAACACCGGGCGTTTATCGATGCAGCAATTCGTCGCGCTAACTTCAACCAACACGGCGAAGATTTTCAACCTGTACCCGCGCAAGGGGGCCATTCGTGTCGGCGCCGATGCCGACCTGGTGCTGTGGGATCCGCACGGCACGCGGACCATTTCGGCGAAGACGCACCACCAACAGGTTGATTTCAATATTTTCGAGGGCAAAACCGTGCGCGGTGTGCCGAGCCACACCATCAGCCAGGGGCGTGTGGTATGGGCCGATGGCGATCTGCGCGCCGAGCGTGGTGCCGGGCGCTACGTCGAACGGCCGGCCTATCCGGCGGTGTTTGATTTGCTGAGCAAGCGGGCAGAGTTGAACAAGCCTGCTGCTGTGAAACGCTAACCCGCTCTTGTGGCGAGGGAGCTTGCTCCCGCTGGACTGCGTAGCAGGCCTAAAACCAGGCAACTCGGTGTATCAGCACGAGCGAGTGAATAGAGTTGGGCCTGCTGCGCAGTCCAGCGGGAGCAAGCTCCCGC
>NZ_JMCL01000078.1 GCF_000690905.1 Pseudomonas sp. Ant30-3
TTCATGCCTTTGGCGACATCGCCGGTGGCGGCGAGCATGCGTTCGTCCATGGAGAACACAGGCACTACCATCGGGATCGTTTTGCTCAGGCCCGAGCTGCCGTATTGCTTGGCGAAGTTGATGCCAGCACCACCGGGGTGGAACTCGAAAATTGCATCCGGCGCCAGTGAACGCACGCGTGCCAGTTCGACCGAGAAATCCAGTTGGTTGAGCTTGGTGTAGATCTCGGTGACCTCACCTTTGTACGTGCGCTTGAAGCCTTCCAGCGCATCGCGTCCGCCCTGGTAGTTGGGTGCCAGGATGACCATCTTTTTGTAGCCCAGCTCGTTGGCCGCGACGCCGGCCATTTCATGGATCGTGTCGTTCTGGTACGAGGCCACGAAGTAGTTGGGCTTGCACTGCTTGCCGGCCAGGCTCGAAGGGCCGGTGTTGTTGCTGATGTAGAAGCCGTCCTTGGTCGCCGTGTTGACCACCGCCGCCAGCACATTGGAAAAGATCACCCCGGTGTACAGCGAAATGCCGTCCAGGCTCATCCGGTCGATGATCTGCTTGGCGCGGGCCGGTTGCAGTCCGTCGTCCTCGACCAGCAGGCTTACGGGCACACCGCCGAGCTTGCCGTCCTCCTGATCGATGGCCAGTTGGAAGCCATCGCGTGAGTCTTCGCCCAGATAACCGGCAGGGGTAGAGAGGGTGGTGATAAAGCCGATGCGCACCGGGTCCTGGGCTTGAGCCAGCAGACTGGCCACGCAGCTGGCCGCCAGCAATGTACCCACGAGTAGTTTTTTCATAGTGCCGCCTTTAATGAAGTCCGCATCGCGCGAGACGTAGTTGTTAGTGGAGGGCAGTAAAAAATGTGCGGGTGCCTGGAAATTTGTATTGGCTGTGGGTTCCAGTGTCAGGTGTTGCTCTCGGTAAATTTCTCGTAGTACAGGCGCGTCTGGTCCAGGCCCTGGTCAGCCAGCCATTGCTTGATCGACTCGACCATCGGCGGTGGCCCGCACAGGTACATGTCCAGGTCTTGGTCGCGAAACTCGGCATGGTCGAAGTGCTCGGCGATGTAACCGCGCTTGCCGCTCCAGTCCGGGGCCGGATCGCTGATGACCGGGGTGAAGCGAAAACCGGGAATGCGCTCGGCGTAGGCGGCGATGCGCGCGGTTTCGCAAAGGTCGGCGGCGCTGCGCACGCCGTAGTACAAATGCACCGGGTGTCCGCAACCGCCCCGCTCGGCGATTTCGTCGAGCATGCCCAGGAACGCCGAGAGCCCGGTGCCGCCAGCCACAAACACTAACGGCTTGTCGACATGGCGCAGGTAAAAGGCGCCGAGGGGCGCTTCGAGCATGATCTCGTCGCCAATCAGGCTGCGCTCGCGGATGTAATTACTCATCAGGCCATCGGGCAGCAGGCGGATCAGAAACTGCAGCTGGTTACTGCTATTGGGACGATTGGCAAACGAGTAGGAGCGCTTGCCGTTTGTGCCCGGCACTTGCAACCTGGCGTACTGGCCGGGCAGGAAGTCCAGTTGCTGGCCATCGGCACCGGCATCCAGGTGCAGGATCGCGGTGTTCGGCGACACCTGCTCGACTGCCCGCACAATGCCCTTGAGCCACTCCGGCCCGGCGGCATTGCACAGGGTCGAAGCGAAGTCGAAGTAGAACGCCGCGTCGGACTGCACCCGGGTCTGGCAGGTGAGCATTTTGCGTTGGCGCATGTCATCGGCCGACAGTGCTTCATCGTCGACGTAGTCCTGGCTGTACTGGCCCGACTCACAGCGACCCTGGCAAGTGCCGCACACGCCTTCGCGGCAATCGAGTGGGATATTGATGCCGTTGCGCAGCGCCGCATCGAGCAGGATTTCATTGTTCTGGATCGGGAAAAACAGGGTTTTCCCGTCGGCGAAACTGAACGCGACCTTGTGACTCATAATCCAGATTTCCGCCGGTCAGAGATGATAGAAATCGAGCACCGAATTGATGGTGTCGTTAAGCAAAAGCGCATGCTTGCGGGTGATCTTCCAGCTGTCGCCATCGGGCCGCAGGTGATAGGTAGCGCGACCGAAAAATTCTTCGGCGGTTTGCAGGCGGTAGTAGAGGGTGTGCCAGTTGACCCGCACCTCCAGCTCATCGTTGTCCAGCGGCGCAATCCGCACATTGCTGATCAGGTGCAGGGTGCGTGGCATCGGGATGGTCGATGCGGCCTTGCCGGTGCGGATGCGGAACACCCGGTCCTCAAGGCCGCCACGGTTGGGGTAGTAAATCAGCGACATGCTTTTTTTCGGGTCGGTGGTGTAGACGTGCTCCGAGTCCCACTGCGGCAAATGGAATTCGCTGTCGTCGCTGAACATCGACACGTACGTGTCCCAATCCTGAGCGTCGCAGGCTTCAGCGTTGCGATAAAAAAATTGCTCGATGCGGTACTGCAGTTGCGAATTCATGTTCACACCTCACGCAGTTTCAACGGTTGCTCTTCAGCGGCCATGCGCGCCAGACCCTCGAGCATGAATCGCTGCCAGTTGCCATGCTGATTGACGTAGAGGCCCTCATGGGTGAACTCGGTGCCGGTCAGCGCCGGTGAGATGCCGATGGTTTCGCTGTTGGGCGTTGCGCCCTCGACCCACTTGCCGGTGCCGCGGGAAATGTCGCTCCAGCGCTCCAGGCGTGCCTGGAAACCGCGCTGTGCTTCGCGAAATTCCACCAGGTCGTCGGGGGTGCCCATGCCGGACACGTTGAAGAAGTCTTCGAACTGACGAATGCGGTTTTCCCGATCGGCATCCGACTCGCCCACCACGCCGAGGCAAAAGCTGTTGATCTCGGTTTTGTTCCAGGCGATCGGGCGGATAATGCGCAGCTGCGAACTGATCTGGTCGAGGAAGAACATGCTCGGGTAGATGTTCAGGTTGCGCAGCCGGTGCATCATCCATTCGGCTTTGCCCTGGCCGTGCTCTTCGAGCAGGCGCGGCATGATCGTCGCGTAACCGGGACGCACCGCCGGGTTGGGCATGTCGCTGAACAGCAGGCTGTGACCGTTGTGGAAGGCGAACCAACCGTCGTCGGTTTCCTTGTCGCCCGCGCCGAGCTTGCTGTAGTCCAGCGTGTCGGCGCCGACCAGGCCTTTCTCGCTGTTGACCTGCTGGCGATGCTGCACGGTGGCCACGTAGTTGTAATGCACGGTGCTGACGTGATAACCGTCCAGGCCGTTTTCGTTCTGCAGCTTCCAGTTGCCGTCGTAGGTGTAGGCGGACTTGCCCGGCAGCACTTCGAGTTCACCGGTGGGCGATTGCGCCACCATCATGTCGAAGAACACCTTGGCATCGCCGAGGAAGTCCTCAAGGCTGTCGCTGCCATCGACATTGAGGCTGATGAAGACAAAACCCTTGTAGCTTTCGATGCGGGCTTTTTTCAGGCCGCGGGTGGCTTTGTCGAAACCCTCCGGATACTCGCCAGGCGCTTTGACCTTGACCAGCCGGCCGTCACTTTTGTAGCACCATGCGTGGAACGGGCAGGTGAAGGTCGACTGGTTGCCCTTGCCGACGCGGGTCAGGGTGGTGCCGCGGTGTTGGCAGGCGTTGATCAGCGCATTGAGTTGACCGTCGCCGTCGCGGGTGATGATCATCGGCTGGCGCCCGGCGCGCATAGTCATGAAATCATGCTTGTTGGCGATTTCGCTTTCGTGGCAAGCATAGATCCAGTTTTTTTCGAAGATCAGTTGCATTTCCAGATCAAACAAATCCGGCTCGGTAAACATATCCCGGGCAATTCGGAAAATACCTTCTGCCGGACGGAAGTCCAGGCAACTCTCGATAAAGCTTTTCCACTGTTCTACGCTTTTTGCACTGCTCATTAATCGATACCTCGTTGCATCGGGCTAATTCGTGCATTCAACAAGTTGTTCGTGTCTGCATTAAATAAGTTGCCCGCGTCGGGGTCTATCCGCTTTGTCGGCAAACACAGTCCATAAAATTGGCCGGCGGGCCCTGGCCCAGTTATAGCTGGTCAGCAGCGGCACGGCGGAGGAGGGAAATTGATATTTCGAAGTAAACGGATATGAGTCTCGAATTAACAGGATAGAGACTCTGGCGACAATGCTGCCTAATCATTCGCGATGCGTGCTGGCTGTCTTGCCGAACGATATCAATCATAACGACTCATGCTGAATATTTTAATAAAGAAACAACTGCCAACTATTGGAGCGATCACTTTGGTCGCGCCGTTACTTGATGTGTTCGCACATTGAATAAGAGGGGATAAGTTATGTTTCAAGCGAGTTGGTTTATCCGTTGCATGCAGACGGCCAGCCTGGCCGGAATAATTGCGCCAATGATGGCCCAGGCGGATTTCGTTGAGGACAGCCATTTGGCGCTGGGCTTGCGCAACTTTTATATCGATCGCGACTTCAAGGGCGAAAACCCGAAGAACTCCCGCGTCGGCAGCTGGACCCAAGGCTTCGACCTGCGCTTCATCTCGGGCTACACCGAGGGGCCGCTGCAGTTTGGTCTGGATGCTTCGATGCAATACGCCTACCGGCTCGACGGCGGTGGTGGCAGGGGGCCTGACAGCATCATTCCCTATAGCGTCAGCAAGCAAGAACAGGCCACCGATTACGGCCGCGGCGGCTACACCGCCAAGGTGCGCTATTCCAAAACCGAATTGAAATACGGTGAACATCGGCCAACACTGCCGGTGGCCTACACCGACGACTCGCGGCAACTGGTCACCACGTATCATGGCACCCTGATCGAGTCCAAAGAGGTGGACAAGCTGACGCTGACGGGTGGGCGCTTCACCGAAATCAGCGGTCGCGAATCCTCCAACAGCGAAAAAATGTATTTGTTCAACGGCCCTGACGTGCAGCGCCGCAGCGACGGGCTGAACTTCGGCGGTGCCAGCTACGCGTTCACGCCGACGCTGACCGGGACCTATTTCTACGGTCAGTTGGAAGACATCTATCGCCAGCATTATCTGGGTGCAACCTACCTGGCAGATCTGGGCGGCGGTTACGCTCTGAAATCCGATTTGCGCTATTTCAATAACAAGGAAGATGGCGACGCGCTGTACGGTCGCATTGATAACCGCTCCTACGGCGCCATGACCACCGTGCGCAAAGGTGCACACTCCTTTGGTCTGGGTTATCAGCGGATGCTCGGCGACAGCACGTTCCCAACCCTCAATGGTTACGCGCCGCAGCCATACCTGGTTAACTGGTCCGCCATCGCCTTCGTCAAGCCCAACGAAAAATCCTGGCAGGCGCGCTATGACTTCGATTTCGCGGGTGTGGGTGTGCCGGGTTTGAAGCTGATGACGCGGTACATGCGCGGCACTGACATTGATCGCGGCGCGCTCAGCGACAACAGCGAATCGGAGCGCAATATCTACCTGTCCTACGTGGTTCAGGAAGGCCCGCTGAAGAACCTTGGCGTCGAATTGCGCAACATCAACGTCAAGTTCCGACACGGTAATGACTTCGACGAAAACCGCCTTATCACCACCTACACCTGGAAATTCTGGTAAGCGATCAGCACCACCCGAACAAGATTTCGGGCTTCGGCGCTTCAACAATTCCAGGGGGTAACACCTGCCTGCTCATCTGGGCAGGTAATACCCAACCACGCCTGGTGTTTAGCGCATGGCTATTGTGCCGCCCCGTGGGCGTCTGCTCTTTTTTGCAGCGCCATGCCTGTGTTTACGGCGTAAGAAGGGCTTTCAGGGGCATGGGCGGTCCTGGCGATGCGCTGTCCCTATCCGATTATTCGGTGAATGTTATCCGTATATTTCGACCGGGCCTCGGAGCCAGGCACGCGGCATGAAGATTGCTCTTTCATAGAGAGGCGTGCCGTTAGAGCGCGTTCATAAAACAGCCGTGGGTGCCCCGTGATGAGTACAAGTCCTGATGTACATGTTCGTGACATTCGTATTGATCGTTATGACCTTAATGGTGCGCGGCAGTGGATGGCCGGGATCTGTGGGCCGCATCTGCTCAAGACCAGCCAGCCCAACCGCATTCAGTTCCATCACAGTGGCAATGTACTCAAATCCATGTCCACTACGTTGGGGGTAATCGAGTACGGCACTGACGTCACGGTCGGCATCGAAGACGCCGAACACCTGAGCAGCTACAGCCTCAGTCTGCCCCTCGTCGGTGAACAGCACCTGAGCAAGAGCGACTGCCAGGTAACGTCTGATCGGGACTGCGCAATCATCGTGTCGCCTCACGAAAACCAGGAACTGACGATCAACGGTGATTGCCGCAAGATCCAGGTCGTCATCACCCGTGCGGCCATGCGCAAATCCCTTGAAGACATGTTACAGCGACCCTTGGAAACCCCCTTGCGTTTCGAACCGATGATGGACGCCGTCAACGGTTCCTCCGCCTCCTGGTGGCGCATGGCGCGCTACTTTATCGGCGAACTGGAGCGCAGCCGCGAGCTGTATGACCAGACGTTTTTCACCCGCGACATCGAGAGTTCGCTGATCAAGGGGTTGATCCTCGCCCAGCCGAATAACTACTCCGAAGAGTTGCGCGATGTGCTCGGCGTCAAGTTGCCGCACTACCTGATTCGAGCCAAGCAGTACATCCTCGAAAATGCCCGCGAACCGCTGCACCTGGAAGACATCGAGGCAATTTCCGGTGTGTCGCGGTTCAAGCTGTTCGAAGGTTTCAAAAAATACTTCGGCATGTCGCCGATGGCGTATCTGAAGAAGCACCGGCTGGGCGCTGTGCGCCAGGAAATTCTCGAGGACAAGTCGGCACGCAATATTTCGGCGATCGCCATGGGGTGGGGATTCAGCCACTTGGGACGGTTCTCCAGCGAGTATCGCAAGCTGTTCGATGAAACCCCGAGCACCACCGTGCAACGTAACGAAGCTCGCCGAAACCGGTCGCTCTGAGCCATGGCCGGGCTATCGGTTCACCCACTGCCTGGCGCTGGCACCGGGCTTGATCTGTCGAGGTTGTGCCAGACACCGGTTTTCACCAGCCGCTCGCGGCAAGAAAGTCATCGGCTGCTCGCCCGTGAGTTGGTCGAACACGATCTGAGTTGGCGCAGCGGCAATGTCGACACGGCGTTTTTCCGCGCTGAAGTTGGCCGTTGCCAATTGTTTGTCTTGCGTTACGGCGCCGAGGTTGAGGTACGGCCAAGGCCCTTTACCGATTTCGTCCTGATGCAGATGCCGTTGCGCGGGCGGGCGAGTATCGAGTGCGATGGGTTGGCGTTGGAGCTGGAGGCGGGCCAGGTGGCCGTGCTTTCGCCTAATCGACAGGCGCGACTGGTCTGGCACAGTGGCTGCGAACAGTTGCTGCTCAAGGTGCCGCGCTCATTGTTGAGGCTGATGCAGGAAAGGCTGGTGGACGACGGCGGGCTGGCCACCGATTTCAGCTTGCCACCCGCTTACCGGCTCGACACCGGTCAGGCGCGTGGCTGGTTGCGCCTGGTCGATGATTTGCTTGAGCAACTGGGCGCCAGCGCAAGTGAGCCGGTGCATGCGCACTGGCTGCGACATCTGGAGGAAAGTCTGCCGCTGTTCCTGCTGACCCATTCACCGAAAGTCGACGGATCACCGATGGCGGCCGTTGAGTCGCCGGCACAGCGTCAGGCCTTGCGGCAGTTGCATAAGATCGAAGACTTGATGCGCGGTCGTCTGGGTGACGCACTATCCCTGGGCGAACTGGCAGCTGCGGCGGGGATGAGCGAACGCAGCCTCAACACCCTGTGCCAGCGCTGTTACGGACAAACGCCCATGGAGCGGTTGCGCAACCTGCGGCTTGAGGCGGTGCGTGATCGTTTGCTGGGTCGTTGCGACGTGAGTATTACCGAAGTCGCCCTGGAGCATGGCTTCGGCCATCTCGGTCGTTTTGCCCGTTACTACCGTGAGCGATTTGGCGAACTCCCGCATCAGACCGCGACTCGATAATCACCGTGAGGGTGCCTGCGAGCCTTCTCGTTGTGGGTACACATTCCCTGTAGGAGCGAGCCTGCTCGCGATCGCGGTGTGTCAGTCGAGATGATGCTGGCTGACATGACCTCATCGCGAGCAGGCTCGCTCCCACAGTGATTGATGGTGTTGCTGAAGTCCTGGAGCCAGCCCAAACCTCCTGTAGGAGCGAGCCTGCTCGCGATCGCGGTGTGTCAGTAGCTGAAGATGCTGGCTGACATGGCCACATCGCAAGCAGCCTCGCTCCCACAGTGATTGGAGGTGTTGCTGAAGTCCTGGAGCCAGCCCAAACCCCCTGTAGGAGCGAGCCTGCTCGCGATCGCGGCGTGTCAGTAGTTGAAGATGCTGACTGACATGACCTCATCGCGAGCAGGCTCGCTCCCACAGTGATTGGAGGTGTTGCTGAAGTCCTGGAGCCAGCCCAAACCCCCTGTAGGAGCGAGCCTGCTCGCGATCGCGGTGTGTCAGTAGTTGAAGATGCTGGCTGACATGACCTCTCGCGAGCAGGCTCGCTCCCACAGTGATTGATGGTGTTGCTGAATTCCTGAAACCAGCCCAAACCCCTGTAGGAGCGAGCCTGCTCGCGATCGCGGTGTGTCAGTAGCTGAAGATGCTGGCTGACATGGCCACATCGCAAGCAGCCTCGCTCCCACAGTGATTGGAGGTGTTGCTGAAGTCCTGGAGCCAGCCCAAACCCCCTGTAGGAGCGAGCCTGCTCGCGATCGCGGTGTGTCAGTAGCTGAAGATGCTGGCTGACATGGCCACATCGCAAGCAGCCTCGCTCCCACAGTGATTGGAGGTGTTGCTGAAGTCCTGGAGCCAGCCCAAACCCCCTGTAGGAGCGAGCCTGCTCGCGATCGCGGTGTGTCAGTCGAGATGATGCTGGCTGACATGACCTCATCGCGAGCAGGCTCGCTCCCACAGTGGAATTGCGTAAATCTGTGGGAGCAGAGTTGTGCCATTGCCAGGGCGCGCGAGCATCTAGCGCTCGGCGCTGTCCGCCCAGTTGCCCATTAGCGTGTTGGACGGCCGTAGTTCGTCGAGCAATTTCTTCGCTGTTTCAATACCGGCCACGGGCAACCCGGTGGGGTCGAGCAGGCCGATCTGCACCAGAACGCTGGCCTGGTCCCAATAAATGTGTTCGTGACACAGCTTGTCGCCACGGAATTTGATGACCCCGAGCATCGGAATTTCAACGTACTTACCCGTCGGCGCAACATCAGGCAGCATCCAGTCGATTTCACTGGTATGGGTGAAACACATCACGAATTCGTCGACGATTTGCGAAGCGCCAACCGTGCGAGAAATGGGCACCAGCTTCATGTCCGGCGGATTGGCATGGACAAAATGGTTCTGGTAGAAGCGGCTCAACTCGCGGTAGCCGACGCCACCCGTCATGGTCGGGATGTGATTGACGTAAGGTTCGGCCACCATGGTCGCCATGGTCGCCGGGACATCGCGAACGGCAAACTCGTATTCGATGTGCTTTTCCCACAGCTCGGACAGGTTGTAGTTTGGGCCGATGGCCTGCTTGAGCGCCGCGATGCTGCGTTGATGGGCCATCAACGCGGCTGGCTTGTTGTAGTGCATGCCACCGTTGCGGGCGAAGGCATGGTCGACGTCGGGGTAGGTGTAAATCTCGACGTTGTTGCGGCCGCTTAGGCGCTGACTGATCTGCAGACGGGCATTGGCATCGCAGTAGCCATCCTGTTCAGCGAAGTGCAGCATCAGCCGGCCTCTAATGTTGTCGGCTTCGTCGAGCAACTGTTCAATGCCCATGCCGTAATAGCCCACCGAGCAGGCGACGTCGGTTCGGGTTGCCGTCAGGTAGGCCAGCTTGCCGCCCATGCAGAAACCCACATAGCCGAAACCGACGTCCTCGACTTCGGGCAAATCGCTGAGGGCCTTGAAACTGGCGTCGATGTCATCGACAGCCTTGTCCACGTCCATGCGTTGAAACAACTCGATGGCACGGGCGAAGTCGGCTTCGGTGTAGCCCAGTTCTACGCCCGGTTCCAGTCGCCAGAACAGGTCCGGCACGAGGGCTACATAGCCTTCCTCGGCGTAAAAATCGGCCACTTCGCGCATGTTGGCGTTGATGCCGAAAATTTCCTGGCCGATTACCACGCCGGGGCCTTTGCCGCTGGCGGGTAGCGCCAGATAACCGGTGAAGCTGCCGCTGCCGTCGCTGGCTTTTACGGTGATCATCTTGCCCATGGTGTTACCTCGTTATCGACTCATCATCAGGTTTTATTGGCGTTGTTCAATGGGAGCTGTCGAGCGATTCAGGCCGGGTCACGCAAACGCTCGAACCACACGCGGGGCGAGAGGCCCTGATCGGGGCCGAGGATCGAGAAACCGCCGTCCACCGGAATGTCCACCCCGGTAATCCAGGACGCGCCATGGCTGCACAGAAAGGCGACCACCTGGCCAATCTCCTCGCCGCGCCCGACGCGTCCAAGCGGGTGAAAGGTCGCCCCTACACGGTCGGCCACTGCAAGGTCGCCGCCGCTCAGGTTCGCCACTGACGGCGACCAGGTCCAGGCCGGCGAGACGCTGATGACCCGGATCGAAGCCGGTGCCAGGCTCACTGCAAGGTTTCGCGTCAGCTGCAGCAATCCGGCTTTGGACGCCGGGTACAGGGCTCGCCCAGCCGCGCCGAACTTGCCGCCGGTGCTTCCGATGTTGATCACCGTGCCGCCTTCATTCATATGTGGCGTGGCTTTCTGTACGAAAATGGCCGCCGACACCAGATTGATGTTGAGGGTGTTCAACCATTGCTCGCGGTCTGACTGTAGCCCCTGATCGTCGTAGACACAGGCGTTGTTGACCAGAATGTCGAGACGACCGAAAGCGGCCAGCGTTGCGTCGATGCAGTCATCGATATCCTCGTCCAGTTCGACATTGCAGACGATAAAGCGACAGCGCTCACCCAGCTCACTGGCCAGCGCCGTTCCGGCGTCTCGATTGCGGCCGACCAGCATGACGCTGGCGCCTGCGTTTAACAGTTGGCGAGCAATGTCAGTACCCAGACCCTGGGTGCTGCCCGTGACAATCGCCACCTGACCTTGCAGGTTGGCGGTAGGAATGGACTTCATGGCATTGACTCCAGGGTGCTTGCGACATCCGTGACAGTGGCGATCAACCGCATGCTGTCCAGCGCCGCCAGATGAGTCGCGGGGCGGGCGGCGGCGCAGGCGTCGGCGAGCACCGTGACCTCGAAACCGCAATCGACGGCATGCCGTACCGTGCTTTCCACCACCGAGTGGGTGGCGACGCCGGCGATCAGCAACTGTCGCGTTTCGAGCTGACGCAACAGGGTGTCCAGCGGTGTGCCATAAAAAGCGTTGATGCGGGTATGTGTGACGACGAACTCGTGCGGACCTTCCAGCGGTTGCAACTCGGCATGGAACTGCGCGCCCCAAGTGCCTTCCTGAACGGCACCGCTGGCCGCGACGGCACGCAGGATCGGCGCGTTCTGTATCAGGTCGGCATAGTCCGGGCGGTACGCCACGCGCACATGAATGATCGGCCAGCCCCGTGCGCGGGCACCTTGCTGCAGCCTGATGGCGGCGTCCAGCACGGCCTCCCGTGCCGGATCATCGGCTGCGAGCCCGACCCGGATGCGCCCGTCAGGGTGCAAGACGTCGTTCTGATAATGCAGGGCCAATACGGTCGGGCGCCCCATCAGACAAAGACTTCAAGGTTGGCGAACACATCGTTGCAGTTGATCAGGTCAACCCGCTTGAGCCGGATTTTCCAGCCGCCGCTGTCCTGACTGGCCAGTTTGTAGGTGTAGCGCCCGGCCAGCTGGCGTTGTTCAAGACGCCATTCGCTCACCTGGAACGTCGCGCTCACCACCAGCAGCCCTTGGCTGTCGAGCCCTTCGACCATCACGTTGCCCACCAGATGAGCCGTGCGGGTCTGTGGTTGCTGCGACCAGTTGCGTACGTTCTCTAGCCGGCGGATGCGCACTTCGCGCAGCATCCGGTTTTCCCAGAACAGTGAGATGTGCTCGAAAGGGTCGGCCTGCCCGTGCAGGTGCGGCACCCAATACATGCCCGCATCGGTAAACAGTTGATCCCATTCCCAGAATCGTCGCTCATCCAGCAGGCGTGCTTCGCGATAGAGGAACTGCTCGATCTCGCGCAAAGTTTCGTTGGGTACCTGGGCCGGGATCAGGGCGTGAGTCGAGACGTCGAAGGTACGATCAAGCAGCATGAGTGCTCTCCTTGGCGATCAGGGTGGCGGTCATATAGTGCTTCCAGGCGGCGAACTGGTTGCGCATCGGCAGCTCGCTGGTGCCATTGGTCGAGACCGCGCCATCAGGCAGCAAGCGGTCGGTGCCGGCATAACGATGCATGCTGATCCATTCACCGCCACGGGTCATGTTGCCCTCCTGACAGCGGGCATAGACTTCGACGTCGTCGGGCATGACGTTGGAGGAGGGCGAGTTGATGACGTTGGCGTACGTCAGCGCCCGGTCAAAGACGGCATCCGGAGCGCCTTTGCAGCGGAACGTCTGGATTTCCACCAGGGTGCGGTCAACGGCCATCGGCCGGATTACCCGGAACTGCATGAACACGGTGTGGGGCGAGCCGCTGCCGTAGATCACGGTGTTGTGGCGATTCATCCCCATGATGCCTCGGGCACGTTCTTCGCCATAGGCATCGCTCAGGCATTCGAAGTGGGCCTTGGACACGTCGTCGCGCTCGGCGGCTGCCGGGTCAAAGATCGCTTCCATGTAACCATGCCCATTGTTGTAGGCGCGCAGTTCGAGCTTCTCCCAGAAATCATATGGCTCGCCGTTGCCGTCCATGATCAGCAGTTCGAATGGCATCTCTCCCAAGGATTCGGCCTCGCTGCGGGCCGCGTCCACTGAAGACTCATGGGTGACGCGAGCGTGCATGGTGTCGTGGAGGTTTTCGTAGAAGACTTTCCAGTTGGAACGCTGCATGACCCGAAAAATACCGCCGGCCACTTCGACTTCACCCACTGGCGAGCGATCGCAGAGGTTGTCGATGGACGTGATCACGCCGCCGAGAAAGCTTTTCAGGTCGGGACCATGATCGATCTGGCTGGCGAACACGAAGCCCCGATAGCTGTCGACCCGCGCCAGGCTCACCATTGAAAAGTCCGGGTGCCTTGGGTTGAAGCAGGTGCCTTCGAAGCCGTTTTTCAGAGGCGCCGAAAGGTGCTGGCCGTCCAGTTTGAAGGTCCATGCGTGGTAAGGGCAGCGGAAGAACTTGCCGACGTTGCCATCGCCTTCGGCCACCAGTTTGGCGCCTTTGTGCGGGCATCGGTTGTAGAGCACATTGACGTTTTTATCGGCACCTCGAACCAGAATCACATCCTGATCACCGATGCGTGTGGTGTGGTAGTCACCGCCGTTTTTGACCTGGCTTTCATGGCCGACATAGATCCATGCCTGACCATAAATTCGCTGCATTTCCAGATCAAACAGTTGAGGGTCGGTGTAGACGCTTTTGTGCACGCTGTCGTCGCGGATCAGTGCCGCGATCTGTTCGTTCGACGGGATCATGATGTCTCCTTTTAACCAGCCATAAAGAGGTGCGCGGTACAGCAACGCACTCACAAATCGAGCACCAGGCGAGCGCTGGAGGCGCGCGATACACAGGTGCAGAAGCTGCCGTCTGCCCGTTCTCGCTCCGACAGACAACAATCGCGGTGGTCAGCGGCGCCTTCGAGCACCTGCGCCACGCACACCCCACAGTCACCGCGACGGCAATCGAACATCGGGTCCAGATCGGCCTCTATCATTGCGTCCAGCACGCTTTTGCCCGCGGCCACCTGAAGCGTTATTCCACTGCTGCGCAGCTCTACTTCAAAACCGGCTTCGGTCTCGGTACCGAGGCTGCCGATGAACAATTCGCTGTGCAGTTGGTTGTCGTCCCAGCCCAGCGCGCGAGCGGTCTGCAGCACACTGCTGATCAAAGATTTTGGGCCGCACACATAAAGTTGACGTCCGCTGCCGGGCGATTCCAGCAGTCTGTTCAGGGGCATGCGCCGCGCCGGGTCGCCGCCGCTGATCCAGCATCGGGAGGTGCCGAGCGCCTGGACCTCTTCCAGATACGCCATGCGGTCTGCGTTGCGACCGGCATAGTGCAAAGTGAATGGCTGCTGACTGGCCGCGAGCGATCGGGCCATGCCAAGCATTGGGGTGATGCCTATACCTCCCGCGATCAGCAGGTAGTCACTGGCATTTGCCACCAACGGAAAATGGTTGTTGGGCGCACGTACGCTCAGTTGCTGCCCGACTTGCACCTCATGCATCCACCGCGAACCACCGCTGCTCTGGTCGTCCAGTTGCACCGCGATCTCGTAGTGAGGGTTGCCAGGCAGGCTGACCAACGAGTAAGCGCGCCACATGGGTTTTCGGCCTGGTATCTGCACTTCGATGTGCGCACCAGGGCTGAAGCCGGGCAGGGTTTGGTCGGCGTCAGCGACCAGGATCAGGCGACGAATTTGAGGCGTGAGCGGGTCTATCCGTTCGATACGCAAAGACAGGCTGGGCATGCACGATTCCTGAACGGGGCGAGCGCTGCTCGCCGTTGAAGTCGTACACACTGTAGAGAGGGGGCAGGGGTGGAAAAAGCCGATACCGGCAAGTCGATAGCCGCATCTTGCGTAAATACGCAGATCCTCAGGAGTCTTCTGACTCACTTCGAACGTCCGGGTGATCGATCATCTCAACAGTGCGAAGGCTATCCCATACCCCCATCACCTGAGTCACCGCTGCATCCAGCGTGGCATGGGGAAGACCATCGCGCGCCAGTGTCGACAAGCCCAAGAGAAAACTGTCGAACACGGCGGCGAGCGTTTCCGGTACCACCGTTGAGGGCAATTCCCCATCAGCAATGGCGCGGTGAATACAGGCAACCATACCCTCGCGATTCTGGTTCCTCGCTTGTGTGAGCGGCTCGGAGATCGCCTTACTCTCTTCCGAGCACGCACTCATCAGACCTAACGCCACCAGACACCCACTGGGGTGATCGGGCTCGCACTGCATTTTCGCTGACCGGCGAAGGGTGAGCTCGATCGCCCCCCTGGGCGGCAAAGTCGTATCAAACAGACTGTCGGTGACCCGGCCGTGGGTGGTGAGGTAGCGCTCCATTACCTCATTGAACAGGGCCTGTTTCGAGCCAAAAGCGGCGTAAAAGCTAGGCGCCGTGATGCCCCCTCCGATTTTCGATTTGAGCTGGCTGAGCGATGTCGCTTCGTACCCATGTTCCCAAAACAAATGCAGAGCCTGAGTGATTGCCACATCACGGTCAAAGGTGCGCGGACGTCCCATCTGTGCCATGTCGTGTGTTCTCCAATATGATATTTAAATACTGATCGTTATATAAGTCGTTGACGACCTGCCTGCTCTTCTCTACATTCATACCGACCAGTATATAAGTGAGAGCGGTCGAATGGCTACAGATGAGCAACAGGGCGAAAAGCTTCCGATGGGTGCGCTTCTGGCGCTGGCGATGACAGGTTTTATCTGCATCGTGACTGAGACGTTACCTGCGGGTTTGCTGCCCATGATCGGCAGTGGCCTGGGGGTGTCGGCATCATTGGCGGGGCAGATGGTGACTGTCTACGCATTGGGGTCGCTGCTGGCAGCCATTCCACTGACGATCGCCACGCAAGGCTGGCGCCGCAGGACCGTATTGTTGCTGACGATTTTGGGTTTTCTGGTATTCAATTCGATCACGGCGCTGTCTTCTCAATATTGGCTGACTTTGATTGCGCGGTTTTTCGCTGGGGTGTCAGCGGGTCTGGCCTGGAGCCTCATCGCCGGTTATGCGCGACGCATGGTCGTCCCCCGATTGCAGGGCCGCGCGCTGGCGGTAGCGATGGTGGGAACACCCATCGCGTTGTCGCTGGGGGTACCTTTGGGAACCTGGCTGGGTGGATTCATGGGCTGGCGCATGGCTTTTGGATTGATGTCCGGACTCACCTTGGTACTGATCGCCTGGGTGCTGATCAAGGTGCCTGACTACCCTGGCCAATCTTCCTCCCAGCGCCTGGCGTTACGTCAGGTGTTTTTCACCCCCGGCGTACGCTCGGTGCTGGGCGTCGTCTTCACGTGGATGCTGGCTCACAACATTCTCTACACCTACATCGCGCCCTTCGTTGCCAAGGCTGGGCTGGCGAGTGACGTTGGTTTTGTATTGCTGGCATTTGGTGTCGCGGCGCTGGCGAGCATCTGGGTAACAGGACGGCTGGTTGATCGCCATTTGCGAAAGACAGTGTTGGCCAGCCTCGCCACCTTCGCAGCCGTTTCGGTTTTCTTCGGCTTTTTTTCCAGCTCAGCCTTGGCCATTTACGCCGGTGCTTTTATCTGGGGCCTGACCTTTGGGGGCGCCGCCACGCTTTTGCAAACCGCCCTTGCCGACGCAGCAGGCAAGGGCGCAGACGTTGCGCTTTCGATGAACGTCGTGGTCTGGAATGGCGCCATCGCCAGCGGTGGGCTACTGGGTGGCGTGTTGCTCGGCCATTGGGGAGTGGGTTCTTTTCCCTGGGTTTTATTAATGTTGTTACTTCTGAGTCTGGTGATTGCTTCACGCGCGCAGGTGCATGGTTTTACGCGAGGTGACAGGCAGTCCAGTCAAATGGTCGCTGGTCATTGATGTGAATGCGGCATCGCGCTGCATGTCAGGCGAAAATGATCCAGAGCCTGTAGTAAATGCAGGGTTCTGCGAAGGGCGCGGCGGCGCCGTTAACCGACAGATCCTATGGTTTAATGGGAGAAATCAAGGAGAAATTGATATGGAAAAGACGTTAAGAAATCCGCTGTTTCTTACAGGTCTACCATTGGCTGTTTGTGGTGTTGCTATCACTGCGCCAGGCTTGTGGATTCCAGGCTTGGCATTGATGCTATGTGGATGGGCCAAGAGCAGTAAAAAAGCGTGAAGTCATCGCAGGGATGATTAGTTCGATCGAGTGTGGCTCCACCATCAGCGCACGGCTGACGCTCGCAAATCTTTACTACCGTTCGTCGGCACCCGAGCACCAACAGACACTTAGAGAGTCGATCTAGTAGCCCAAAATGAAGGTTCCTATGCGATCTCTAATTCTCGATATGCCCAACGGCCGTGAGCTCGTTGATGAGCTGGATCTTGCGACTGAGCAGATGATGTCCATGCCGGTCGAACACATCGGCAGCGCTGAATGGCAGGCGGCCGCTTGCCGCCAGCAACAAGCCTTTAGAAAGTGGCGTGAATATCTTCATCGCATGGCTGACGGACGCGTGTGCATCGAGACGCTGAAGGTTGCCTGAAACCGAACCCAAACGTATTCCGGAGGGTATTGCCATGACTGACGAAAAAAAAGAAGAAAAGCCTGACGACGACACCCCGGCGCATTCCACCGAGGAAGAGCGCGAGCGTTTGAAGGATTTCAACAAGGGAGGCATTCCGCCGGGATCCTGCTGATAAAAAGCTCCAGTACACCGTTCGTCCATTCCACGGCACTCGCCATAAGCCATCCTCTCTCATGTGTACGCACGGACGTCCCGCGCATCAGATCGGAGAGTCAGCATGGATATTGATGAGAAGGCCCCTGGCAATGTGTCCCAGCAGCATGTAACGGTCGGTACCGACAACGAAACGGGCCATGATGCCAAGACCCATGAAGCCGAGAAGCAGCGGCCTGCTGATGAAGACGCAGAGCTAGAAGAAGATATGGCGGACGTGGATGCTGCTGATTCAGTTGCACCAGAGCATCCAGCCAACTGAAGACCAATCTACAATGAAAAGCCCGGCCATGACGCCGGGCTTTTTATTGCACGGACGGGTCACTGCAGACCGGCCCGCTGCGTTATTCCGGCTTATTCGGCCACTTCGACCCGCCAGGACTTGCCATGTGTGAACAACTCAATATTCGTACAGCCAGACCCGAAGACGAAGCCGCCGTCCGAGCCTGCGCCATACAGGCGTATTCCCAATACATCGAAGTGATCGGTCGAAAACCGGCGCCCATGCTGGCGGATTTCGCCGCGCAAATTTCCGCCGGTTACGTCTATGTATCCGCCAGCGAGCAAGAAACGTTGCAAGGCTTCGTCGTTTTCTACCCGCAGGCCAAGCACATGTTTCTGGAAAACGTCGCTGTAACTGACGCGGGACGCGGGAAGGGGATCGGTAAGTCACTCATAAACTTTTGCGAGACCCAAGCGATCAACCTGGGCCTGTTCAGCGTCCGTCTCTATACCAATGCAAAAATGACCGACAACCTCTCAATCTATCCGCGCCTGGGTTATTGCGAAGTCGAACGGCGATCGGAAGACGGATTTGATCGCGTCTACTTTGAAAAGCGCGTGGGCTGAGGCGCACGCTCAACCCACTTTCGAATACCGTCAGACTGCTTGTTGCTGGTGACTGATTACCTGGCCAGACCCTGGCATTTTCGCAACCAGCAAATGCGCATGTTCTTCCTGCGGGATATCGATGTAATGCAGCGTCGTTTGGGACTCTTCATCGGGCGTGTTGACTTCGAAGCTACCCACAATCTGGATCTTGCGCATGGATACCTCAATCGACTCCTCTGCCAGGGCTTTCGCCATTCTCGCGTGGTTCGCTGCGATTTCGCTAAGAGTTGACACGTTACATCTCCCGGTGACTGCCAGGCGTTTCGCTGGAGTCGTTATGCGTTAATAAAAATAGCTGCCGTGTCAGAATTTCGACGTTCCCTGGCTGCTATGGACGGCCTGTGCAATCGTTAAGCCAGTCAGACCGGTCATATTCCGCCTGGGTTCCATAGGGCGACGAACGGCATTTCAAGCCACTTTGCGCTTACTTTTTTCCGGCTGATCGCTCATCCCGGGCTGAACAGCTGGCGAATCAAATTCGGCGTACTGCCGGTCCAGCGTTTGAACGACCTTCTGAAATTTGCTGCATCGGTGAACCTCAAATAGTCCGCCACCTGTTCATTGCTGAAACCCTTGACCTGATACAGGTACAACGCCACATGTTTGCGCACCAGATCCACTTGCTGCTGGAAACCGGTTCCGTGTTTGTGCAGTTTTCGCTTGAGGGTGGCGGGGCTCATGGAGAAGGCCGACGCCGCCAGCTCGAGGCTCGGCGCCTGGCGAATGTGGGTTTGCAGGTAACGATAAAGGCAATCGATAAAGCTCGATTCAAAGCCCAGCTGCCCAATCTGCAACTCTGCCTCCTGACGCGCGACCTGGCCGGCGGTGGCCGAGGCGCCGGGCCACGTATCGGCCAGATACTCCCGGGGGATTCGCACAAAGTCGAGCGGGCGCCGGAACTGGGTGTGCTCACCCAGGTGCACCCAATACTGTTCGACATAGCGCGGCTCGGCGTGGCTGAAACTGCATTCCCAAGGCAGGCGCTGACCGCTCAGTGCGCGACTCATGGCGATCAGCGAGGTCATGCTCGCTTCCAGCAGAAACCGCCATTGTTCTGTCGCGCCGCAACTGTCCAGCCAATAGACGTAGGCGTGTTTCTCATCGAGCACCAGCCGTGGTGCTGTCAAAGGACTGAGCAGCGCCGGTTGCCGCACGAGCGTGTCGAGCGCCTGATGCAAATTCTGCGCATGGCGCAAGGCATGACTGGCAGGGCCGTAATGACCCGGCAGCAAACGCTGGCCGAACAGGAAACTGCTGTCATCGGCATCCAGCAGGCGCCGACTGTTGTTGATCAGCCCGAGAAACTGCTGCGGGCTGAGGCGTGTCTGGCCGGCCAGGATGTCTTCATGGAACAGCCCGGTGCCGCGTAGCAGGCGATGACTGTCGATGTCGCGGGACAACGCCAGATCGATCAGGGTCGCCGGTTGGTAGTGGCCGGGAATGAAACGGCTGTCGGTTTCGTACCACGTCGTTTTGAGGGTCATGAGCGCGCCTCAGGCCGATCTGGTCAGCGGCTGTTTGGCCCGGGCCAGCGCCAGGTTGAGGCGTTTGAGCAATGCGTCCGGCGCCTCATTGAGCGCCATGACCACCGCCGTACTGGCGGACAACTGCACACGCTCGCCGTGTAGCCGGGTTTTGTGCGCCAGGCCCTGCACCGCATGCTGCAGCTCCAGCGCCTGCACGCGAGCCTGGGTTTCACCGGTATTGGGCAGCAGCACTACAAAACGGTCGCCGGCCAGTCGGCAGAGCAAATCCTGACGCCGCAGGTTGAGCAGCAGCAAATGACTGAGTGCTTGCAACACCGAGTCGCCTTCGGCATGCCCGAAAGACTGATTGATCGCGGTGAAGTTATCGACGTCCACCACGAGCAAGGACAGCGGCTGCTGCTGGCGCTGACTGTCCTCCAGGCTGGCGATCAATTGCCGTTTCAGATAATCGGCGCCGCCCAACGGCGTGACTTTGTCGAACAGTCGATGTTCGCGAAAAAGTTTTTCGCGCTTTTCCATCTGCGCGCTGATCGCCAATTGTTCGCGGTGCCAGTGATAAATGCCGATGGTCAGCAAAATCATGCCCACGGGCATCGGGCCGGATTCCAGCCAGTGGTCCCAGGTGATGCTGTCGGGCAAGCGGATGAATTCGTCGAGGCTGTCGATCCACCAGGAAAAGAAGATCCCGCTCAGGCCCAGCACCAAATAATTGGTAACGCGTCCGGCTGGGCGGCTTTTCAGCACCAGGCCCAGCCATACCAGCGCCAGCAGTGCAGAACCGCCTTCGCCGACGATGTCGAGCCAGACCCATTCGTTGACGCTTTTCAGTTCGCCGCAGGCCAGGTGCAACAGTAATCCCGCGTTGGCCGCCAGCAACAGCACGGCGAGTTTCCAACGATGGGGTTTGAGCACTGAGAACATGGCCGCGGATCCTTTGATGTAGAGCGATGCGCGTCAGCACAGCAGATGTTTGTGACAGTGGGGTGACGGGGCAGGGAGGTCGAATCAGCTCACGGCGCAACGAATTTTTTTTGCCTGGTGAAACTGTGGCGAGGGGGTTTACCCCCGTTCGGTCGCGTAGCGGCCGCCATCAGATGCGCCGCGGGTTTGAAGGGGAGTGCTTCGCACTCCAACGGGGGTAAACCCCC
>NZ_JMCL01000079.1 GCF_000690905.1 Pseudomonas sp. Ant30-3
GGTGTGCAGATCAACCGCCTCTGCCTGCACGTGTTCAATCGTCGAACCCTCGACAGCGCCCTGCGCCCGCGCGTCAGCCAGACGCTGCTGCACGTACAGGCCGAAAATCCCTCGTGGCGGAAACAGTTCACTGACCGGCACGTGTTGCTCATCGGATTGCGGCCAGCCGCCGGCGGCAATGTAGGCGGTGAGCCATTGCGTGAGGTCATCGGGGTTGTCGGGGTCGACGCTCATCCGCGCCGCGTTGCCATTGAGCGTATGGCCGAGTTCGACCGCACTGTACGCTTCGCCCCGACCGAGTTCGGCGCGGGGTTCGATCACCAGCACCGAGCGCTTGCCCGGCAGGCGCGACAGCTGCGCCGCGAGCATGGCGCCGCTGAGGCCACCGCCGATGATCAGGATGTCTGCGTGGCGAATGGCGGCTGGCTCCGATGCGCTGTCGATTTTGCTCATGCCGCTCTCACTGGTCAGGGTTCGCCAAAAAAAGTTCTGCAGACCACCAGAACACTAAATCACCACATTGCGCACAAACTGCACCGCCACCGGCCCATCATTGCGATAAGCATGCGGCTGGTTGCTGGCAAACATATAAAACTCGCCGGCCGCAATTTCGTACGGCGTGTCCCCTAACAACAGTGTCAGGCAACCTGCAAATACGTAGATCTGTTCACTCCAGCCTTCGGCATCGGCTTGCGACGGGTAGACTTCGCCCGGTTGAAGGCACCATTCCCATTGCTCGACTTCTCGGGTCGCGGTGGCTTTGGAGAGCAGCACGGCTTTGCTGCCGGTAATCTTACCGGCCCAGGCGACCTCATTGATGCGGCTCGGATCGCGGGCGTCGGGCGCCTGGATCAAATCGCTGAATGCGACGTCCAGCGCTTCCGCCACACGGTCGAGGGTGGTCAGGCTGACGTTCTTCTCGCCGGCTTCGATAGCCACCAGCATGCGGCGGCTGACCCCGGACTTTTCTGCGAGCGCGGTCTGACTCATGTCGGCCGCATGGCGCAGACGTCGAACGTTAAGGCTGACGTGCTGCAGGACTGAGGCTCGTTGGCTGGAATCTTTGTGCACTATATTGCTCACTGGATGGGGTTGGGCAGTATACTGCGCACCATTCGGCGCATTGTGCGTCGCCCACAGGTAGCGCGCAAGGTTATGACGTCGTTGAACTCCTCTCCTCGTTTCACTCGCTTGAGTAAAGCTGAATGCGTGCTGGTCGTCATCACGATGGTCTGGGGTGGCACGTTCCTGCTGGTGCAACACGCGATGACGGTCAGCGGGCCGATGTTTTTTGTCGGCCTGCGATTCGCAGCGGCGGCGTTGATCGTTGCGCTGTTCTCCTGGCGTCATCTGCGCGACCTGACGCTATTCGAACTCAGAGCGGGCGCGTTTATCGGCGTCGCGATCATGCTCGGTTATGGCCTGCAGACGGTCGGCTTGCAGAGCATTCCCAGCAGCCAGTCGGCATTCATTACCGCGCTGTACGTGCCGTTCGTGCCGCTGCTGCAATGGTTGGTACTGGGCCGGCGCCCGGGGCTGATGCCGAGCATCGGCATCATGCTGGCGTTCACCGGGCTGATGCTGGTGTCCGGGCCGGCGGGCGCGTCGTTCAATTTCAGCCCGGGTGAAATCGTCACGCTGATCAGCGCGGTGGCGATCGCGGCAGAGATCATTTTGATCAGCGCCTACGCCGGCCAGGTCGATGTGCGCCGGGTGACAGTGGTGCAATTGGCAACCACGTCGGTGCTGGCGTTCCTGATGGTGGTGCCGACCCAGGAAGTGATCCCGGATTTTTCGTGGTTCCTGCTGGGCAGCGCGCTCGGCCTCGGTGCCGCCAGTGCGGCGATTCAAGTGGCGATGAACTGGGCGCAGAAAAGCGTTTCGCCGACCCGGGCGACGTTGATTTACGCCGGTGAGCCGGTGTGGGCCGGGATCGTCGGGCGTCTTGCAGGGGAGCGTTTGCCGGCGATCGCATTGCTCGGCGCGGGGCTGATTGTGGCGGCGGTGATTGTCAGTGAGTTGAAGACCAAGGGTAAAAAGGTTGAGGCTAATGAAGCGCTAGAGCAGGAAACCCAAGGTTAAGCATCAAGATTTGCAGCAACCGCAAGGCCTCTCGCTAAGCTCGATACAGACCTTTGAAACAATGAAATACAGGAATTTTCCGGCTACCTTGTAGGATTCTGCGACAGCTTGACGTTTGGTGATCCGGGGACTGGCACGTATGATGCTTCACAAACTTCCGCAGATTAGAAGCCTATGTCCCTGATAGTTCTACTGCTTCTGCCCTTTGTCGGCAGCTGTTTGGCAGCCCTGCTGCCGCACAACGCGCGTAACACCGAATCCCTGCTGGCTGGCCTGGTGGCCTTGATAGGCACCATCCAGGTGGCGCTGCTGTACCCGCAGATCGCCGATGGCGGGGTCATTCGTGAAGAATTTTTCTGGTTGCCCAGCCTCGGCTTGAACTTCGTGCTGCGCATGGACGGGTTCGCCTGGCTGTTCTCCATGCTGGTGCTGGGCATCGGCACGCTGGTGTCGCTGTACGCCCGTTACTACATGTCGCCGGACGATCCGGTACCGCGATTCTTCGCCTTTTTCCTGGCGTTCATGGGCGCCATGCTCGGCCTGGTCATTTCCGGCAACCTGATTCAGATCGTGTTTTTCTGGGAGCTGACCAGCCTCTTCTCATTCCTGTTGATCGGTTATTGGCATCACCGCGCCGACGCGCGACGCGGTGCCTACATGGCATTGATGGTCACGGGCGCGGGCGGGTTGTGCCTGCTGGCGGGGGTCATGCTGCTCGGCCATGTCGTCGGCAGCTATGACCTGGACAAGGTCCTGGCCGCCGGTGAGCTGATTCGCGCACATGCCCTCTACCCTGTCCTGCTTCCTCTGATTCTGATCGGCGCCCTCAGTAAAAGCGCGCAATTCCCTTTCCACTTCTGGCTGCCCCACGCGATGGCCGCGCCGACACCGGTGTCGGCGTATCTGCACTCGGCGACGATGGTCAAGGCCGGGGTCTTTCTGCTGGCACGGTTGTGGCCTTCGCTGTCGGGCAGTGAAGAATGGTTTTATATCGTCAGCGGCGCCGGTGCCTGTACGCTGTTGCTCGGCGCGTACTGCGCGATGTTCCAGAATGACCTTAAAGGGCTGCTGGCCTACTCGACCATCAGTCACCTCGGGTTGATCACTTTGCTGCTCGGGCTGAACAGCCCCCTGGCCGCAGTGGCCGCCGTATTCCATATTCTCAATCACGCCACGTTCAAGGCTTCGCTGTTCATGGCAGCGGGGATCA
The DNA here is from genome assembly GCF_000690905.1 of Pseudomonas sp. Ant30-3. GTDB lineage: Bacteria > Pseudomonadota > Gammaproteobacteria > Pseudomonadales > Pseudomonadaceae > Aquipseudomonas. The sequence goes on from NZ_JMCL01000079.1 coordinate 3,293, forward strand.
TCGACCACGAAAGCGGTACCCGTGACATTCGCAAACTCAGCGGGCTGATCAAACTGATCCCGTTCACCGCAACCCTGGCCATGGTTGCCAGCGCCTCGATGGCGGGCGTGCCGTTGCTGAACGGCTTTCTCTCCAAGGAAATGTTCTTCGCGGAAACCGTGTTTATCAATGCGACCGCCTGGATCGAACTGACCTTGCCGATCGTCGCAACCATCGCCGGGATCTTCAGCGTCGCCTACTCGTTGCGGTTCACCGTCGACGTGTTCTTCGGCCCCACGGCCACCAACCTGCCGCACACCCCGCACGAACCACCACGCTGGATGCGCGCGCCGGTCGAGTTGCTGGTGTTCGCCTGCCTGGTGGTCGGGATTTTCCCCTCACAAGTGGTCGGCCCGCTGCTGTCCGCCGCTGCCCTGCCGGTGGTAGGCGGCACGTTGCCGGAATACAGCCTGGCGATCTGGCACGGCTGGAACGCGCCAATGATCATGAGCCTGGTCGCCATGTCGGGCGGCATCTTGCTCTATCTGTTGCTGCGTAAACAGCTGAAACGCGGGCGTTTCAAATACCCGCCCGTGGTGGGCCATTTTAATGGCAAGCGCATGTTCGAGCGCAGCCAGGTGGTCATGATGCGCCTGGCCCGACGTTTTGAACGGCGGATGAGCACAAGGCGCTTGCAAACCCAATTGTTCCTTATGGTGGTTGCGGCCGTACTGGCCGGGTTGATCCCGATGCTGCACAGCCAGTTGAGCTGGGGCGACCGGCCGAAGATCCCGGGTTCGATCGTGTTCGTGACCCTCTGGGTGCTGGCGATTGCCTGCGCACTGGGCGCGGCGTGGCAAGCCAAATATCACCGGCTCGCGGCCCTGACCATGGTCAGCGTCTGCGGCCTGATGACGTGTATTACCTTCGTCTGGTTCTCGGCGCCAGACCTGGCGCTGACACAACTGGTGGTCGAAGTGGTGACCACCGTGCTGATCCTGCTCGGCTTGCGCTGGTTGCCGCGGCGGATCGAAGAGGTCACGCCGCTGCCGAGCACCTTGCGCAAGGCGCGCATCCGTCGTCTGCGGGACCTGCTGCTGTCGATTGCAGTCGGTGCCGGCATGGCTCTGCTGTCGTACGCAATGCTCACGCGCCAGACGCCCAACGATATTTCGTCGTTCTACCTCAGCCGCGCCTTGCCTGAAGGTGGCGGCAGCAACGTGGTCAACGTGATGCTGGTAGATTTCCGTGGCTTCGACACCCTCGGCGAAATCACCGTGCTGGCGGCCGTTGCCCTGACCATTTTCGCCCTGCTGCGACGCTTCCGCCCGCCCAAGGAAAGCCTGCAACTGCCGACCCAACAGCGCTTGCTGGCGCCCGACGTGGCGACCGATCTGGTCAACCCGCGTTCGGCCAGCGACACCGCACTGGGCTTCATGATGGTTCCAGCGGTGCTGGTGCGCCTGCTGTTGCCGATCGCGCTGGTGGTGTCTGCCTACCTGTTCATGCGCGGCCACAATCAGCCCGGCGGTGGTTTTGTCGCGGGGCTGGTGATGTCGGTGGCGTTCATCCTGCAGTACATGGTCGCGGGCACTCAGTGGGTCGAAGCGCAAATGAATCTGCGTCCCTTGCGCTGGATGGGCACCGGTTTGCTGTCCGCAACGGTCACCGGCCTCGGGGCAATGGCCGTGGGTTACCCGTTCCTGACCACTCACACCTGGCACCTGAGCGTGCCGCTGCTTGGCGAAATTCACATCGCCAGCGCGCTGTTCTTCGACGTCGGCGTGTACTCGGTGGTGGTCGGTTCGACGCTGCTGATCCTGACGGCCATCGCTCACCAATCCGTTCGCGGCCACAAAAACGCGACCCTGCCTAAATCCGTCGCCACCAAAGGAGCCGTCTGATGGAAGAAGTCATCGCGATCGCCATCGGCGTTCTGGCCGCGTCCGGCGTCTGGCTGATCCTGCGCCCCCGAACGTTTCAAGTGGTCATGGGCCTGTGTCTGCTGTCCTACGGCGTCAACCTGTTCATCTTCAGCATGGGCAGCCTGTTTATCGGCAAGGAGCCGATCATCAAGGACGGCGTGCCGCAGGATCTTCTGCATTACACCGATCCGTTGCCCCAGGCTTTGGTGCTGACCGCTATTGTCATCAGCTTCGCCATGACGGCGTTGTTTCTCGTTGTGCTGCTGGCCTCGCGGGGCCTGACGGGTACCGACCATGTGGATGGCCGGGAGCCTAAAGAATGAATGCAATGGCACACCTGATTGCTGCTCCGATTCTGCTGCCGCTGCTGACGGCCGCCGTGATGCTGCTGCTGGGCGAGAAACACCGGCCGCTGAAGGCTCGAATCAACCTGCTGTCCAGCCTGATCGGGTTGGGCATTTCCGTGATGTTGCTGTTGTGGACGCAATCAAGCGGCCTGCCCGGCTCGATAGGCGTCTACCTGCCGGGCAACTGGCAAGTGCCTTTCGGGATTGTGCTGGTGGTCGATCAGTTGTCGGCGATGATGCTGGTGCTGACCGGCATCATCGGTGTCTGCGCCCTGCTGTTTGCAATGGCCCGCTGGGACGGCGCCGGTTCGAGTTTTCACGCGCTGTTTCAGATTCAGTTGATGGGCCTGTACGGGGCCTTCCTGACTGCCGACCTGTTCAACCTGTTCGTGTTTTTCGAAGTGCTGCTCGCCGCGTCGTACGGCCTGATGCTGCACGGTTCGGGCCGCGCGCGGGTGTCGTCAGGTTTGCATTACATCTCGATCAACCTGCTGGCGTCGTCATTGTTCCTGATCGGCGCGGCACTGATCTACGGCGTCACCGGGACGCTGAACATGGCCGATCTGGCGCTTAAAATCCCGTTGGTGCCGCAAGCCGATCGCGGCTTGTTGCACGCTGGCGCGGGGATTCTCGCCGTGGCATTTCTGGCCAAGGCCGGGATGTGGCCGCTGAATTTCTGGCTCGCACCCGCTTATTCTGCGGCCAGCGCCCCCGTGGCGGCGATGTTCGCGATCATGACCAAAGTCGGCGTCTACACCTTGCTGCGCTTGTGGACACTGCTATTCTCCGGAGAGGCCGGTGCGTCGGCGTATTTTGGCGGCGACTGGCTGATTTATGGCGGCATGGCGACCATCGTTTGCGCTGCCGTCGCGATCCTCGCTGCGCAGCGTCTGGAGCGCATGGCCAGTTTGAGCATCCTGGTGTCAGCGGGGATTCTGCTGTCGGCGATCGGTTTCGCCCAGCCGAACCTGATCGGCGCTGCGCTGTTTTATCTGGTCAGTTCGACCCTGGCGCTGAGTGCGCTGTTCCTGCTGGCCGAGCTGATCGAGCGTTCACGTTCAGCCAACGAGATGCCCCTGTACGACGACGGCGACCTGATCGCGCGGCCGATGGAGTCCTTGCAACCGCCCAAGGGCATCAACCTCGATGACGAACAAAAAGCCGTGGTCGGTCAAGTGATCCCGTGGACCATGGCCTTTCTCGGTTTGAGTTTCATTGCCTGTGCCTTGCTGATCATCGGCATGCCGCCACTGTCCGGCTTCATCGGCAAAGTCAACCTGCTGAGCGCCCTGCTCAACCCGATGGGCCTGGGCAATGGCGCAGACGAGCCGGTGTCGAATGCGGCGTGGGGGTTGCTGGCGTTGTTGATCCTGTCCGGCCTGGCGTCCCTGATCGCGTTTTCGCGAGTCGGCATCCAGCGTTTCTGGACGCCGGAAGAACGGCCGTCGCCAGCGTTGCGCCTGTTTGAATGCCTGCCGATCATCGCACTGCTGGGTTTGAGCGTTGCGCTGACTTTCAAGGCCGAACCGCTGCTGCGGTACTCCCAGTCTGCCGCGCAAGCCTTGAACAACCCGCAGCAATACGTGATCGCGGTCATGGGCACGCGCGCCGTGCCCAGCCCCGAAGCCAGAGCGGCGTTGGTGGAGGAGTTGCCATGAAGCGTCTGTTTCCCGCGCCGTGGCTGTCGTTGGCGCTGTGGCTGCTGTGGTTGCTGCTGAACCTGTCGCTGAGCCCCGGCCATCTGCTGCTGGGCGCCGTGCTGGGGTTGTGCGCGCCGGTGATGATGCGCAAGTTGCGGCCACTGCCGACGCGCATTCGTCGACCCGGCGTGATCGTGCGGCTGTTTTTTTTAGTGCTTTGCGATGTGGTGAAGTCCAACCTCGCCGTGGCTTGGAGCGTCCTCAATGACCGTCGCCGACCGCCGCGCTCGGCATTCATCAAAGTGCCGCTGGACCTGCACGATGCCAACGGTTTGGCAGCACTGGCGATGATCTGCACGGTGGTGCCCGGCACGGTCTGGTCGGAACTGGCGCTGGACCGCAGCATTTTATTGCTGCACGTGTTCGATCTTGAAGATGAAGCGGTGTTCATCCAGCACTTCAAGGACACCTACGAGCGCCCATTGATGGAGATCTTCGAATGAGCCCGCTGCTGTCGAATGCGATCCTGTTGAGCCTGTTCATCTTTTCGCTGGCAATGGTGCTGACCCTGGCGCGCCTGTTCAAAGGCCCATCGGCGCAGGATCGGGTGCTGGCCCTGGATTATCTGTACATCGTCGCGATGCTGATGATGCTGACCCTGGGTATCCGTTATGCCAGTGATACGTACTTTGAAGCGGCGCTGCTGATCGCGCTGTTCGGCTTCGTGGGCTCGTTTGCCCTGGCGAAATTCCTGCTGCGTGGCGAGGTGATCGAGTGAACGCTGAACTGTCTATGTGGGTAGAAGTGTCGGTGGCGATCCTGCTGGTGCTCAGCAGCCTGTTCGCGCTACTGGGTGCTGTCGGCCTTTTAAGACTGAAGGACTTTTTTCAACGCATGCATCCACCCGCGCTTGCCACAACGCTGGGCGCGTGGTGTGTGGCGCTGGCGTCAATCATCTACTTTTCCGCGCTGAAGTCTGCACCTGTCCTGCATGCCTGGCTGATTCCGATCCTGCTGGCGATTACCGTGCCGGTGACCACTCTGTTGCTGGCGCGGGCGGCACTGTTTCGCAAGCGCATGGCCGGGGATGATGTGCCGGCCGAAGTGAGCAGTCGGCACACGGAAGGTCGGAGTTAGATTCGCCGGACGCGGGCTATATACGCGGGTCGCGCGTGGCTGCTGCCTTCCGCTGGCACTTGCGGCACCGCGGAAATGGCCGCCCACCGGCCGCCCAGCGCCCATTACACATGGATCAGCCAGATCGTCGCGAAAATCGACACCAGCCACTGAGCCAACAAGAACGTCATGGTCAAAAATCCCGAAAAAGGATTTGAACAATCATCCTAGTTGGCATTTCTCGAAGTGCACGGCGCAGGTGTGGCTTTGAAAGCATCGCGAGCAAGCTTTGCTCCCACAGTTACGGGTTACACCCGCCCCGGCCATTTATTTGAGCCCAGCCGACACCTTGTCCGCCACATCCTTCGGCAACCAGGCCTGCCAGACGTCTGGATGAGCCTTCATGAACGCTTCCGCAGCCTGACGCGGTGGCGTGTGTTTTTCGCTCATGTCCGCCAACGCCTTGTTCAGAGGATCGATCGGGAAATCGACCTTGCTGAAAAACTCGGCGATCTGCGGATACTCTTTCTGGAATGGCGTGGACACGCCAATGGACAGCTTCGAGGCCAGTGAGCGGGTCGGTTTCGGATTGGGATTATCAGCGTCGGTCAAGGTCTTCCAGGCCTCGGCATCGAACGCCGGCTCTTCCAGCTGAATCAGCTTGAAGCGGCCAAGCAACGGAGTCGGCGACCAGTAGTAGAACAATATCGGTTTGCCACGGCGGATCGATGAACTGATCTCTGCATCCAGCGCAGCGCCGGAGCCACTGCGGAAGTTCACATAGCTGTCGTCGAGGCCATAGGCTTTGAGTTTCTGCTTGTTGACGACTTCGGAAGTCCAGCCGATCGGGCTGTTGAGGAAGCGGCCTTTGCCCGGTGATTCCGGGTCGCTGAAGACGCTTTTGTAACGGGGCAGATCGGTCACACTGCGCAAGTCGGGCGCCATCGGTTTGATGCCCCTGGCCGGATCGCCCTTGATGACATATTCGGGCACCCACCAGCCCTCGGTCGCGCCTTTGACGGTATCGCCGAGACCAACGACCTTGCCCTCTGCTTCTGCCTTCACCCAGACCGGGCTGCGACCAGCCCATTCTTCGCCGATCACCTGTATATCGTTGTTGGCCAGTGCGGTTTCCAGCGTGATGGTGGTTCCCGGCAGCGTATCAGTCGGCAGACCGTAGCCCTTCTCGACAATGATGCGCAGGATATCGGTGATCAGGCTGCCGCTCTCCCAGTTCAGATCGGCAAAGTGGATCGGCGCTTGGGCGGCGAAGACCGGGGTGGGCGACACCAGCAAACCGAAAGTGGCCAACGTAGCGGCCAGCAGCCGTCGAAATCCGTTCATGCTTTGCACCTCGTGCTGTTCACAGCAATAGCAGGATGGCCTGACGAAGACCGCAAGCCTCAGAATACTCAGTCAACTGACTGTAGTAGAGGTTCCTGCTTTCGAGGGGGGCGGATTATTTTCCGCACGTTTCCTGCAGTCGCGCCAGTTCTCGGCGAACCATGCTGGCGTATTCCGCCGGCTGCAACGTGTAGATCTGCGAGGCAACCCACCCAAGCCACGCGCCCTGCAGCACTACTTTCTGACTGAACAGACGCTGGGCTTCCGCTTGAGCGGTGGCCAGGTTTTGCAGATGAAAATCGGCGCGAGTCAGCGGCATTACTCGCTGGCCTTGAAGGTGATGAGCTCGCCTTTACGCCACTTGGCAGCCTTGGCTGTCACTGCTTTGAGTGTCTTGGTCAAGCCTTCCTGCAATTGCTGGTGAGCAGCGAACACCATCACCACGCTGTGGCCTTCCTTGAAAATCACCGCCTCGCCGTCGGCCGTGGTGACAAAGGCATAGTCGCCCAGCCCGTACACGGTCATTTTGATTTCGCGGAAGCGGATTTCCAGTTTGCCGCCTTCGCGACTTGGCAGCACGGCGGCGCTGAAATGATCGCCAACCTTGAGTTTCAGTCCGGGTTTGTCGTCCACCACCAAAGCGGACTCAGTGTCGAGTTCGGCAATGTAAATGCCTTCGGCGTTCTGTTCGGTGACGTAAACAAAACGCGACTGGAATTGTTTAACCAGCTTCGCTCGCAGATCACCCAGCACGAACAAAGCATGCATATCGAGATTACTTACTGCCAAGGAAACATCCCCACATCTGAAAATGATGCCGCACGCAGAAGAACGCACAGCAGAAAAAAGCGGCAATGCCGATGGTGTCGCCAAATGACCCGGTTGGCGTCCCGAGAGGAGCTGAGCGCTCATTCGTCGCGAAGTGCGTGAAGACTAATGGAAAGTCTTGCACGTCGTCTCGCCAGGCCTTCGCCAAAAGCTGAAGGAAAAAGCCCTGTTGGTTGCCAGAAAAAAACGGATTACAGATCTTAGGGAAAAGGCGCTTCGAAAAAGGCACTTTTCTTACATATCGGCGGCAAAAAATTGCTTTAGATGTGATCAATCGCCAACCAGTGAGGGTGATTCTAGAGCAGCGATGCTCCCGCAGACTACTCAAAACTACGTACACACGTCGGCAAAACACCGAAAAGGACTTCCTATGAGCACCCTGACCCACTACGTTCCGACCCATGCGACACCTATGCGCAACGTTTCGACACTGCATCCCGCGTTATTCGGCGATGCAGCCGGGCCCGAGGAACGGCAGACCATTCCGCGTTTTCAAGTGATATTGGCCGGCAATTCCTTCTTCCATATCAAGGAAATCTCCACAGGCCATGTAAGAGGATTCCGCAGCAACCACAATGAAGCGTGCGCCCTCGCCCGGGCACTTGAATGGCGCATGAATAGCTCCGCCACCTCGTTTCAATGACGCTTCGTCATGCCGACGACTTATCTCAGCCGTCGGCATGCAACTACTGCCATACTGCGCGACCAATGAATCCGTTCCCGGGCCGGGCGGCTTTCTACACAACAGACAAATTCCAAGGGAAGGCTGCTAAGTGACGGAATTTGATATCGGTGAATTTTTTATCCGGGGCGAAGCCAGAGAAGTCGATGGCGAATTCCAGGCAGTCATTGTAATGCGCGCCAAACCACCACTGACAGCTGTGACTTATCATCAAGTCGAAAAAGACCGCTGGTTCAAGACGTCGGAAGGTGCGGCCGTTGCTGCAGCGGATTCGGCAAAAGAACTCAAGGACGCCGTCGATGCAGGGGCTTTGAAAGCCTAAAGAGGTGGAGTTTATTCGAAGCGGCCGAATGGCTGAACCCTGGACAGAAAAAAGGCGTGTCAACCGCAAGGGTTACACGCCTTTTTCAACAGAAATTTCAGATCAATTTGCGTTTGACTGCTTCATCCAGCGTGCTCTGGGTAAGGTGTTTGAGTAGGCCGTCGCCGCGTTCATTGAACGGTAGCCCAACGATTAACAGAACCTGCATCCAGGTGCGGGTGCTCTCCTGCTTGACGATTTTTCCGAGCAACTTGCCGTCCTGATCCTTGAACAGCGTTTCCAGCGTGTAAGTGTTGCTGAAGGTCGTTGGAATCACGAAGAGTGTAAAACCGGTCAAAAAGGCACTGGCCAGATTGCCCTGCTCGTTGTTGGTCAAGGTGCTGGTCACATACAGATTCGATTCGACTTTGTCGGTGGTGACGTTTTTAAACTGGCCAGACTCCTTGAAGGTGTCGAGCATGCTCTTTTCCACCAGCGCCGCGTTGCCGCCGCCACCCGCCAGTTCACCGTTGAACTGCTGTTGTGTGGTGACGTGCAGGTAGGCTGTCGGTTTGTCCTGTCGGGCCTGGGCCGGCGGCCACTGTTCGACCGCTGCCAGCTCGTGCTTGGAATAAGAGATGCAGCCGGTCAGGGTACTGCTGACCAGTAACAAGATCAGCAAAAAGTACTTATTCATGGGCGGCGAGTTCCCTGGACGTTGTCTGCAATTGTGGCGTGGCAGTGGCCAGCAATTGGGCGATCAGTTCGCGCAATTGAGTACCGCCCAGTCGTGGATTCAAGTAATCGGCGTTCCACAGACCGACATTCTTGTCGAGCTTGACCTGCTCGACCGACTTCGCCAGTTGCTTGCCGTGGCGGTCTTCGATGATCAGTTCGCCGGCCAGGTCGTACTTGTCGACATAGATAGGGCCATCGACCCAGATCCAGATGGTCAATGTGAGCAAAGCACCGGGGATGTACGCCGGGTGCATGGTGCGTTTGCCAGCGAGCGACGTCAGGTTGAACCTGAGCACCACATCGTCTTCACCCGCCTTGGCCGGGAATACGACGACTCGCTTGAAATAGTCGCTCTTGTCGACGTAGGTACTGATCTGCTCGGTCAATTGCCGGCTGCCGTTGGCGCGTGCACTCTCGTCCAGCTTGGGTGCTGAGATCACCACATCGCGGATTTCGGCACTGCGGTCAAGCGTCGATGACGCGGGCTGCAAGGGCTCGCCGATGGGGCCCAGCGGTGTGAACGACACACAACCGGTCAATGACAGGCCAAGCGCGATGGCCATCAGATACATAAGACGCTTCACTGCTTACATCCTTTTCATGCGGGATCGGAGATGCGTCGGCTCGAAAGAATTCGCGCAAGGAGTGGCCGGATCGGCGCTGCAAGGCCGGAAACCAGAAGGTGTGTCGCCTACATCCATGTACGGACTTTTCGCATGGCGGCTCTATGACGCCAAAAACGCGACGGCATCGTAATCGCACGAATGATGTTAATCAATAGCCTATTGCCATCATTGTGCGGAATTCGCTGGAAGCGTTCCAACCCGTTCGAACTCTTGGCGCACCTTTCCCTCAGATGCAATGACACTGCATTTGTCGATCGCGTATTTGATGCGACCGGAACATTCTGAGGAGATAAATATGGATCTGCCCGCACACGATCTGGAAACCCTGTTCGCTCAACTGGGCTTGCCGACTGAAGGGAGCGCCATTGATGACTTCATCGAAGCACATCAACTGGAGCCAGAGACTAAAGTGTCAGAAGCGGATTTCTGGGAACCGCACCAAACCCAACTTCTCAAGGAATGGTTACTGGCCGACGGCGAAGAAGCCATGATGGTCGACGAGTTGAACGTACGTTTGCACAACGGCAAATAACATCCTTTGTAGGAGCTGGCTTGCCAGCGATGGAGGCATCACCTTCACCGCAGCCATCGCCAGCAAGCCGGCTCCTACGGATTTGTGTCGTACCAAAACGTCTCATGCATCCCACGCCTCAACACCGAAAAGCAGCCACGCATCAACGTGGGTTTTCCGGCTTGTACCCCAACCGCAGACCGCCCCAATGCCGGCCCTTCACCATGATTGGCACGGACAAGTCGTGCATCAATTCTCCGGTGTCCCGAGTGTAAGTCTGCAGCAGCACCGCCTGCTGATGACTGCCGCAACGAATGCCCGTGCGGTCGGCGAATTTTCGTTTGGTGCGGTTCTGCAAGGTATCAACCTGCACATCGCCGGTCAGCGGCTGGCTGAATACCTTGTTGTGCGTCGGCACATAACCTTGCTGCGTGCAGGCAATCGCAAATACCAGGCCCTCATGGCGCGGCAACAAAGGTTCCTGAATGGCCGGCAGAACCTGGTCGGTGTAACGATCAAAACGCGTCTGAAATTTCGCCGGGCTGGTGTTGGGAATTGCCTGGTAATTGCGATCAAACAAGTCGTCGAGGCTGACCCGGCCTTCGTCGATATCCGTTTCAAAGCGTCCCGCGATCTGATTGGCCCCTTCGAGGGCCAGGTCATAAATGCGCTGGTGGTAATCATCCAGACCGACTTCGGCGAGGCGTTCGCTGATGGTTTCAGCCTGCCCTTCCATCTGCACCGCCGCCTCGGCGAGGCGCTGAGTTTGCTGATCGCTGATCGCCAGGTCGCTGCGCATCTGCTCGATGGCGTGGAACAGGCTGTCGAGTTGCTCGCGATTGGTGTTGGCGCCCTCGGCGATTTCGCTGACCTGACGTTCAACCCCCGCCGCCAGACGGGCGATGTTTTGCAGATGCGAACCGGTGCGTTCGACCTGCTCGACACCGATGTCGAGGTCGCTGGACAGCTGGCGAATCTGCTCGACGACTTGTGCCGTGCGCCGTTGGATATCGGCGACCATCTCACCGACCTCACCTGTCGCAGTCGCCGTACGCGCGGCCAGTCCACGAACCTCATCGGCCACCACCGCAAAACCACGGCCGTGCTCCCCTGCCCTTGCAGCCTCGATGGCCGCGTTCAACGCAAGCAAATTGGTCTGGCTGGCGATGGATTGAATCACCAGCGTGACGCGCTGGATATCGTCGCTGCGCACACTGAGCGCTTCGATCAGTTCGCGGCTGCTATTGGCACGTTCGCTGAGCTGATGCATGCGCGTGATCGACTCGTTCAACTCGGCGCTGCCGGCCGCGCTACTTTCATGCGCTTCGCTCGCCGCACTGAGTGCATCGCGGCTGAGGGTCGAGGTGGCTTGTTCGGTGGCGATCATCACTTCGGCGTTACTGACAATTCGCGCCGCCGCGCCGAGTTGCGATTGCAGCTTGTCGGCCAGTTGCCGGACCGAGAATGCGACGCCGGCGGCTGACAGTGCGTTGTGACTGGTAGTGTAGGAAAGATCACGCGTCAGCTCGGCCATCGCGCTCGCGCCACCGTCGGAAGTTTCCTCGGGAACCGCCCGCGCGCGCAGTCGGGGCAGCCAGACGACCATGACCGCCACTGGCAGCCCAACGTAAAGTGGCCAGCTACCCAGCGTCAGGCCGCACACCAACAGCATCAGGGCGATGCTTTGCAGCGTCGGTGACAGCCAGCGGGTTTTCGCGGCAGGCAGTGGTGCAGGCACGGCCTTAGCCAGAGATCCGTCTCTCGTCATTTCGTCACCCCACGTCGTTTGTAATTGTTGTCTGCGCATTAAACGCCACTACAACGCCATTATCTATGGTCCGTTAGTCGTGGGCCTTGCAGCAGATCAACAAATACAGACGACACTTTTCTGCAGACGAAAAAAAGCATCGCGGGCAAGCCTGACTCCGTCAAGAGTAAGGCTTGCCCGCGATGCGGGGCGTTACGAAATCAGGCCTGACGCTGGTGCTTGTCGATCTGTTCGTGACGCTCTTGAGCTTCGATGCAGTATTTGGTGGTCGGGCTGATCAGCAGACGCTTGAGGCCAATGGCCTCGCCGCTGTCGTCGCACCAGCCAAAACTGTCTTCCTTGATGCGCTCGAGCGCCTGTTCCAACTGAGGCAGCATACGCTGATCGCGATCGATCGCGTTTACCAGCCAGGTGCGCTCTTCTTCAACAGAAGCAGCGTCAGCCGGATCGGCCGGGGTGTCCAGGCTCTCGATGGCGATGCGATTCTGTTCGATGCGCTCGTGGGTTTCGACTTTCATGTTCTTCAACAGCTCGGAGAAAAAAGCATGTTGCTCGGCATTCATGTAGTCATCCGCCGGCATGGCCAGCAACTTGTCCTTTGTCATTGATATCTCTATAAAAAAACGTGCATTAAGGCGAATTAGGGAGCGATCCGGCAGACCAGGTCTGGCCAGCGGAAAGGCGCCATTTATTCCAAGCGCCACCCGGCACTCAATTTACGAGGGGCGGCAGTCTAAGGCCGAGTCGAGGCCCCAGCAACTGAAAACTCAGCGAATTTGGCCGACAAAGCCCGGAAACTGCTCTATGGCAACCGTTGCGGTGATTATCGGAGTGCGTTTATAGCAAGAAATTCAACTGAGCGGCTGTATATAGAAGACAAACGGCTCGGCGTGATGAGGTATCGGCGGCGATGGTCGATGGATGAACCGAAAAACAGATCTGACTGACCAGCCATAAAAAAACCGCTTCCACCAAAGGCGGAAGCGGCGGAGGCATAAGCCTCAGAACAATTTTATGTCAGCAACGCAATCAGGATGATGATCGGGATCGGGATGCCCAGGAACAGCAGCAGTAATGAGCGCATGGGAGTACTCCTTATTAACGAACTTGAGTTGGGGTCACGTAGGCATCGGTTTCGAGGTACTCAACGGCATCCCGACGACGACCACCAAAGGTTGCAGCGAAGCTGGCGAAGAAAGCACCAATCAGCAGTGCGACGAACATCCACAGCGCGGTCATGGCAGCGACTTTAGCGGCGGTGTCGGCAGCTTCCTTGGCAGCCTGCTTGGCGTCAGCAATGGCTTTCTGGGTCCGTGCATACACTTCATCGACACGACGTTCAGCATCGGCCTGGCTCAGGTTGGTCCGTTGAGCAACCAGTTGCGCCAGGTAGGTGCGATCTTCTGCAGACAATTGACCCTCGCTGAGGCCGCGCGCAAAGATGCGGGTCACGGTGCTGCGGGCAGCGTCATCGCTGACAGCGACTGGACGATCATCACGGAACAGGCTGTCGACGAAGTAGCCGTACTGATCGCTGTCGGTATTGCTGGCAGCTGTACCGGCTGCTTGCGTCGCTGCACTCGCTGCGCCGCCCACTGCACTGGCGCCGGCTTGCACGCCACCGCTGACGATGCTGCTGACCGAACCGACCACCAGGGTCGCAGTCACCAGCGTGGCAACACACCAGGCCAGGAAGCCATGTGCGGTGTCCCGGAAGTAGACTTCATCACCGTGCATGTTGGCCCACTTCACACGCAGACGACCGGCGATGTAACCGCCCAGACCGGATGCGACGATTTGTGTAAATGCCAGCCAGATAATGGTTGAGATGCCCAGGCCTTTGGCGCTGACGCCTTCATTGGCCCAAGGAGAAACTGCCGAGAAGCCCAGACCGAAGCCGAGCAACACCAGGATCAACGACAACGCCGCCGCAGCTGCGGCCCCTGCGAAAATCGCGCCCCAGGAAACGCCTGATCTGGCGTTCGATTCTTCTGCGGCAGGATAGAAACCATCCGAGGATCTAATCATTGTTTTTTCGCTCCAGGCAGGAAAGATGCTGTTACATGTTGTTGAAAGAGTGATTGCAGTCAGCGTGCCAATTTGGTGCGACTAATAACTCGTTTATTTTCAGCAAGTTAGATATTTGGAATTTCCTTCCACCATGCAATTTGCAAGAAATGGCACTGAGTAGCGGGTTTTATGCATTGCAGAAACAGCGACATTTCATGAAGTTTTTTTCAGGAATCAAACGCAGATTTGTAGGCAAAATGTCGAGCACTGTCGTGAACCGCAAATCAGGCCACCTATGACCCGCATCTTGACCATTGAAGACGACGTTGTGACCGCCCGGGAAATTGTTGCCGAACTGAGCAGCCATGGCCTCGATGTCGACTGGGTCGACAATGGCCGCGAAGGCCTGAGACGCGCGGTCAGTGGTGACTATGACCTGATCACCCTGGATCGCATGCTGCCCGAGCTGGATGGCCTGACGATCGTCACCACCCTGCGGACCATGGGCGTGACCACGCCGATTCTAATGATCAGCGCCCTCTCCGATGTCGACGAGCGAGTACGCGGCTTGCGCGCCGGCGGTGACGACTACCTGACCAAGCCGTTCGCCACCGACGAAATGGCCGCTCGGGTCGAAGTCCTGCTGCGTCGGCAGAACAACGTCACCGCGCAAGCGACCACGTTGCGGGTCGCCGACCTGGAGCTGAACCTGATCAGTCATGAAGCCAGCCGTGCCGACCAGTTGCTCACCTTGTTGCCTACCGAATACAAACTGCTGGAGTTCCTGATGCGCAATACCGGGCAGATCCTTTCGCGGATGATGATTTTCGAGGAGGTCTGGGGCTATCACTTCGACCCTGGCACCAACCTGATCGACGTGCACATCGGCCGCCTGCGCAAGAAGATCGACCCGCCCGGCAATGTCCCACTGATCCGGACTGTGCGAGGTTCGGGTTATGTCATTGCCGAACCCCTCTAACGGCTGGCGCTCTTCCAGCAGCCGCTTGCTGGGGCTGTACAGTTCGCTGTTCGTGGTCTGGAGCGCGATCCTCATGGGGGTCATGTATTACGAGGTGTCTTCGTATCTGGACAACCTTGCCAAACATTCGCTGATGCAACGTCAGCATCTGTTTTCACGATTCTCCGGCGAGCAACTGGTTGACGCCCTCGCCGTCAGCATGACCTTCGACATTCGCGGCATCGACGCTTATGGCCTGTTCGACGCCGAGCATCGTTACCTCAGCGGCGCCTTGCGACAGATCCCCGAAGGCCTGCCCCTGGACGGCAAGATCCACATGCTCAGCGACTGCGCCGATTCCGATGACCCGACGTTGCCCAGGGACAGCTGCGACGCTGTGGCGACCCAGGCCAAAGACGGTCGCTGGCTGATTCTGATGCGCGACAACGGCTCGCTGTTTGCGGTGACCCGGATCATCCTGCACGCCTTGCTCTGGGGCATGAGCCTGACCATTGTGCCGGGCATCATCGGTTGGCACTTGCTGCGCCGCCGGCCTCTGCAGCGCATTCGCGCGATTCAGGCCAGCGCCGAAGCGATCGTTGCCGGCGACCTGACCCGACGTCTGCCGCTGTCCAACCGCCGCGACGAACTCGACATGCTCGCCGCCATCGTCAACGCCATGCTTGAACGCATCGAACGTCTGATGAATGAAGTCAAAGGTGTCTGTGACAACATCGCCCACGATTTGCGCACCCCGCTGACGCGCTTGCGCGCGCAGCTTTACCGGATTCAACAGCACGCCGAGGACGGTTCGCCGCTGGCGGTGCAACTGGACTCGGTGCTGGCTGAAGCAGACACATTGATGGCGCGCTTTCGCGGTTTGTTGCGCATTTCAGAACTGGAGGACCGGCAGCGGCGTTCCGGTTTTGTGCAGCTCGATCCGAAGCCGTTGTTGCAGGAACTGCACGACTTTTACCTGCCGCTCGCGGAAGAAGGCGAATTGGTTTTTCGTCTGCAATTGTCTGACGCGTTGCCGCCGCTGTACGGTGATCGAGCGTTGTTATTCGAGGCACTGGCGAACTTGCTCAGCAACTCGATCAAGTTCACACCGCCGGGGGGCGAGGTGATTTTGCGAGGGAGTGACGAAGGCGGGTGCACGCGAATCGAGGTGCTCGACTCCGGCCCGGGGATTGCGATGGCGGAACGTGAGGCAGTGTTCCAGCGCTTTTATCGCGCTGAAGGTGGCCATCCACAGAGCGGATTTGGCCTGGGTTTATCGATCGTTGCAGCGATTGTCAGCCTTCACGGCTTTAAGCTAGAGGTCGGCGCAAGTGAACTCGGCGGCGCGCTGTTGATGCTCGATTGCCAACAACGCCTGATCCCCCAGACCTGACCCTGTCCACTGTCCGCCGTCTGAGCAAAGCTAGCTCGCGATGGCGGTTGTACATTCACCATTGGCCTCAACATCAACATCAATATCGCCACCGCCATCGCCAGCAAGCCGGCTCCTACGGATTTGAGTCGTACCAAAACTTACAAACCACCCACAAAACCTGTAGGAGCTGGCTTGCCAGCGATAGCGTTCGGTCAGGCACGCATTGGCCAACGACCCACCGCTTTCGCGAGCAAGCTCTGCGCCTGCCGACGGTTGTGACTATCAGGCCGGGAAGTTGCCTCGAAGGGCCTCAAGCCCGCCCTGATAGATCCCGCTGAACAACGCCACCACTTCTTCTTCGCTCACGCCTTGCGGTGCAAAACGCCCCGACCAGGTCACGCGAGCGCCCTCGCCTTCAGTCTCCACCAGGATCGTCGCCAGATAATCCGTGGCCGGGAATGGTGCCTGCACAATCGAATAGCTGTACGTTTTCGCCGCGTCGTCAAAGGTGCGCAGACGTTCCACCACTTCGGCGCCATCCGCCGTACGCAGGCTGCGCACGCGCCCGCCTTCGCTCAATTCGCTCTGAGCAATGAAGGGCAGCCAGTCCGGCAGCGAATTGAAGCCGCCGATCAACTGCCACACTTTATCGGCCGAAGCCGGAATATCGATCGTCGCTGATGCAGTCGCCATACATTTTTCTCTCTCAATACTTTCTATAGATGAACTGAAAATTCAAATCGCCATGCTGTCGACGACACCGCCGTCGACCCGCAGAGCCGCGCCCGTGGTGGCCGAGGACAACGGCGAAGCAATGTACGCCACCAGATTCGCAACCTCTTCCACCTGCGCCACGCGCTGAATGATCGACGTCGGACGAGCCTTGCGCACAAACGCGTCGGCCTCCTCCTGAACGCTAAGGCCCGACGCAGCGGTAGCGCTTTTGAGCATCTGCTCCAGCCCATCGGTCAAGGTCGGTCCGGGCAGAACCGCGTTGACCGTCACACCGGTGCCGGCCAGGCGCTTGGCCAAACCATGGGACACCGCAAGGTTAGCGCTCTTGGTCACGCCATAGTTGAGCATATCGGCCGGGATTGCGATGCCGGATTCCGAGGACAGGAAGATCACCCTGCCCCACCCTTGCTTGACCATGCCCGGCGCGTAATGCCGCGACAGACGCACGCCGGAGATGACGTTGACCTCATAAAACCGCGTCCATTCACTGTCTGGCGTATCAAAGAAATCCACCTCGTTGAAGATCCCGAGGTTGTTCACCAGGATGTCGGCGCGCGGCTCGGCGGCAAACAATTGCTCGGCGCCTTCAGCGGTGCCCAGGTCAGCAGTCAAACCTCGCAGTTGTGCATCGGGAACGCTTTGACGAATGTTCGCCAGGGCCTCCTCGACCTTGGCCGCGTCGCGCCCGATCACCACCACCGCGGCGCCGGATTCGGCCAGTGCCTTGCTGATGCCCAGGCCGATACCGGCAGTGCTGCCGCTGACGATGGCGAGTTTTCCGCTCAAATCAATCTTCATGCTCATGCTCCTGTCGTCGGTAACGGCGCACGCTCGCAGACCAGTTTGGCCTCGCGCATCGCCTGCCAGAACGCCGCTGGAATGACGGCCGACAATGCCGCAACGTCTTCCGCGATCCGCCCCGGACGACTGGAGCCCGGGATCACTGCCGCCACCGCCGGGTTGGCCAACGAGAATTGCAACGCCGCTGCTTTGATATCGACGCCATGCGCCGCTGCGATGCGTTTGATCTGCTCGACCTTGCGTACAATCGCCGGGCTGGCTTGCTGATATTCGAAATGCGCACCGCCGGCAAGGATGCCCGAACTGTACGGGCCGCCGACCACGATCTCGACGCTCTGCGCCAAGGCAGCGTCCATCAACCGCTGCAGCGCGCGATCATGGTCGAGCAGCGTGTAGCGACCGGCCAGGAGAAAGCCATCCGGCTGTGCTTCGCTCAGATCAAGCGTCAACTCACAAGGCTCGACCTTGTTCACGCCCAGCCCCCAGCCCTTGATCACGCCTTCTTCGCGCAACCGGGTGAGGACTTTGAACGCGCCGGTACGCGCCTGGTTGAAATATTCCAGCCACTGATCACCATAGAAATCCTGAGCGATGTCATGCACCCAGACGATGTCCAGGCGATCGGTTTGCAGACGCTTCAAACTGTCTTCAATCGAGCGCATCGTCGCGTCGGCGCTGTAGTCGTTAACGATTTTGTTCGCACGACCGTGCTCGAACACCCCGCTCTTCTCACCCAGATCACGCGCCGCAGCGTCTTCGATTTCATCGAGGATCACCCGGCCGACTTTGCTGCTCAGCACGTAATCGTCACGGTTGTACTGAGACAACGCGGTGCCCAGGCGAATCTCGGACAGGCCCGAGCCGTAAAACGGCGCGGTGTCGAAGTAGCGCACGCCAGCATCCCAAGCGGCGTGCACGGTGGCCTGCGCTTCTTCTTCGGGAATGGCGCGGAACATGTTGCCCAATGGCGCGGTGCCAAAACCGAGTGCACCCGGCAGTTTGTCTTTCAGACTCATGATTCAATCCTCGTAATGCTCAGAGGTCGTTGATGACCATTGAGCAGATCGTAGATTGCGGTGGTCGGACCGTCCAAGACATAATCTGCAGCACTTGAGTCCCCGTAGGTCTGACATGATCGACATCCGCCAATTGCGCTATTTCGTAGCGGTCGCCGAAGAAGAACACGTCGGTCGCGCCGCCGAGCGCCTGCATATTTCCCAATCGCCGCTGAGCCGGCAGATCGCTCAGCTTGAAGAACGCCTGGGCCTGACCCTGTTCGAACGCAGCCAGCAGCGCATTCGCCTGACACGCGACGGCCAGACGTTCCTCGCCGAAACCCGTGCCCTGCTGACCCACGCCAATCGTCTGGAATCCCTCGGCAAACGCCTGGGTCGCGGGGAAGAAGGCGGTTTGTGCATCGGCTACATCGAGAACGCCATGCACGCCGGCGTCTTGCCGAATGCCTTGCGAGTGCTGCGCGCAGAGCGGCCGAGCGTGCATATCGCGCTGTACAACCTGAGCTCTGCCGAGCAGCTCGAAGGGCTGCGTCAGCGTAGTCTCGATATCGCCCTGGTCAGCGAACCACCGGTCGGTGACGACCCGGATTTGCTCGGATTTCAGGTGCTCGACGACCCGATGTTGCTGGCCCTGCCCGAGCATCATCCGCTGGCGCAGCAGCCTACACTGGCACCGGCAGATCTCGCGGAGCAGGAATGGATCGGCGTGCAGCATCGCCAGAATGCGGCCAGCCACGACGACTTCGTCAGCGCCTGCATCCGCGCCGGTTTCACCCCGGACATCCGCATGAAGGCCACTGAACCCTTTACTGCACTGGGGTTGGTGGCGTCGGGACTCGGCGTCGCGATGATCCAGAGAGGCCTGAGCCGCAACGCACCGCCGGGAGTGGTCTTGCGGGAAGTGCCGTGGATTTCCTTTACCACGCCGCTGTGGGCGGCGTGGCACCGGATCAATCTGCGGCCGTTGGTGGAGACGTTTCGCAAGGTGTTGACGGAGTAGATAGTGCTGTCCTAGCGGTCCATGGTGTGGGACTGCTTCAACGATAACGATCCGGCAAAACGTTGGTTGCGCTCGCGTATCTACCCACACATGTCGGCGCCATTGCCGGTCGATCAAGCGAGAGAAAAGCACCCGGGGCGGCTTCGCGCAAGTACACCGGCATGTCAGTTACTGGCGGCATGGCCGGTATCTCGAAATACATCTGGATCACCCAGCCACGGTGATAGCTGGCGTGATTGACGACGTGCAGGAGCATCTCGCCGGCGCTCATGGTGGCGCTTTCGCCGGAAACAAAAGTGAATTCGACCGCTTTTTCCAGCGACGCATCTGTCTGCCAGGCGGTCCATTTGCAGTACCAGTTATCGATGTCGTTTTGTGCCAGGCGTAGCTCCGGCAAATCCGGGTGCAGCAGATCGTGGGACGTCTTGAAACCGTGGCCTCGGCCGTCGAGGTGGGCCTGCCAGATGCAGTCCACGATGTAGATGTGATTGAGGGTACCAATCATGTTCTTGAACACCGAGACGCGGTCTTTATAGACCTCACCCGGCGGCAGGGCTGCCAGGCTGTCAAACAGGCGCCGGTCGGCCCAGCGTTTGTAATCAGTCAGCATGCGGGCAGTGCGTAGGTTGAGCATTGCAGTTCTCCCATGGTGATGGGCGCACTGCCAAGCATAGCCCGCGTGACGCCTGCCCGCGCAAAGGCTGATCATCGGTCGGGATCACTTGCGTGCAACGGAGGGTAGCGACCTGCCCGCCCAACTGATCTGCGGTGATGCAGTTGGCAAAATTGATTATTTATGTGGCCCGGAACTACAGACCTGCGTAATCGATCCTAGACTGTGTAATACATCCCTTACGCTTTATGTTGTCGGAGGACACCGTTATGCGCCGTCTGTTACTCATCTCTTCGCTCGTGCTGTGCTTGCCCGTTGGTTCGGCCTTGGCCGATGTTGACGCAAAAGATGTTGCCACGTCGGCGGGTGTCTCCGCTTCGCTGTATTCGACGTTCAAGGATGACAAAATGATGATCCCCGCCCGGGATGACGCTTCCAGTTTCGTTGCCAGTGGCGGCACGATTCGCGGCGTGTATCTGGAGTCGGTAATGCAGGATATTCGTCAGAAAAATCCTGGGTTGACGGCGAGCGACGCAGAACTGGCTCAGGCCATTCTTGCTCAGTAAATGGCCTGGCCGTGATTTACGACAGCACACCCAACACCAACGCCGGCTGCTCGATCTTCTCGAACAGCCGGTTTTTTTGCGCTGCCGGTGAACGGTTTCACCCGTGGAGCGCGTAGAGAATGTGAGACAAGCAGAACCTACAGGATTAGCGATTCTGGCTTTGGTCCGTGTTGATTGTGGTGAGCCGTAACTCGCCGTCGGGATCTGTGGCCGTGCTGACCGATGCGTAATCGGCGAGCGTCGCATGCGTGGTTTCGAGGGGGTGGGCATGGGTCGAGGTGATGATGACAAGGTCTGCACCCGAGGCTTCAGCTGCCTGAATGCCGACGGTCGCATCCTCGAAAATCAGGCAGTCCGTTATCTCGACGCCGAGTCGCTGCGCTGCGAGTTTGTAGCCTGCGGGATCGGGTTTGCCGGCACTGACGCCTTCGGCCGTAATCATCACGGCTGGCTCGGGAATGCCCGCTGCAGCCATACGGCGTAACGCCAGCAATCTCGGCGCAGAGGTCACGATAGCCCACTTGTCCGCCGGCAACGACCGCAGAAACGCTGCCGCACTCGCCACCTCGACGATGCCCTCTACGTCTTCAATTTCTGCTTCGGTGACCCAGGCCGCTTCCGCCTCGGCATCCACTCCGGGCAGTCCCAGTCGGGTGATCGTGTCGACAGCCCGCGCACCATGGATAGTCGGCAGGAATGACTCGACGTCAACGCCATGGCGCACAGCCCAGGTAGTCCAGATGCGCTCGGCGGCAGCAATCGAGTTGAGCACGGTGCCGTCCATGTCAAACAGGAACGCGCGATAGGGCTTATTGAAAACGGATGCATTCGCTGACAAGAAAAAACTTCCTTTCGCTAGAGGCGGAAACACTTGGCCAGCAATGTAGCATCAGCGAGACTCTATGACCGCACCACTCGAAGTGTTTTGGCGGACCGGTTCCGAGCAGAAGGCCGCTTCCACGGTATCCAGCAACTGCCCCATCGCCCACGGCTTTTTGATGAACTTGACGTCGTGCCGCACTCCGGACGTTTCCGGGGTTTCGTAGCCAGACATGATCATGATCGGCTTGTCCGGCCAGCGGTCGCCGAAGTGGTTGGCGAGGTCCGCACCATTCTTTGCACCCGGCATAGTGATATCGGTGAGCAACAGACGAACCTTGTCTGCATGCTCTTCCAGATAAACGCATGCCTCATCCGCACTGACCTTGGATTCAACTTTGAAGCCTTCGTCCAGAAGAATTTCGACCAGAAACTCCAGGATCAACGGGTCATCTTCAACTACAAGAATCAATCCCTCAGGTCGGTTATTGCCCGCCTTGGATTCTGGACACATACGCTGCCACTCCCTGATAACTCGAATAATGTTGCGGGCTCAAATCCGCTGCTTATGAGGTATGAGCAGCGCGCTCCGCGGAAATTCACTTTTGATACAAGCAACTGATAAAAAGTGACGTTTAACACCTCAAGAGAGGTGCAGCGACAGCTTTGCGGGGTCACGCCGGCGCAATTTTGGGTAAAATGCCACCCCCTTGAATTGCCGACGCTGCCCAATGAACTCTGACGCCCTCTCCACCCTCCACGATCATTTGCTCAAGGCATTGGCAGACGCACCGGATGAAACGCGCCGGCTCTTCCATGGCCGCGGCCGTTGCTGGCCGGGGCTGGAGCAGGTCACGGTGGACTGGCTGCAAGGCGTGGTGCTGGTGTCACTGTTTAAAGAGCCGGAGGCGGCACAACTGGCAGCGCTGAAGCAGTTGCTGATGGCGGCTGCTGCCTCACCTGAATGGCAACAATCCGCTGCGCACACCCTGGCGTTGCAACATCGCTACCTGCTGCAGAGCACCACCGAATGGCTGCTCGGGGACGTCATCGATGACATGACCATCATCGAGGGCGGCCTGCGATATCGCGTCGACCTGGGCAAAAAGCAGAACACCGGGCTGTTCCTCGATATGCGTTACGGTCGCGACTGGGTGCGCGCCAATGCACAAGGCAAAAGGGTGTTGAATCTGTTTGCCTACACCTGCGGATTTTCCGTTGCGGCCATTGAGGGTGGCGCCGAGCATGTGGTCAATCTGGACATGTCGAGTCCGGCACTCAACCGCGGTCGTGATAACCATCGCCTGAACAGCCATGATTTGAGCAAGGTGACCTTTCTCGGCCACGACCTGTTCAAGTCGTGGGGCAAGGTGATCGGCAAGGGGCCGTATGATCTGGTGATCATCGATCCACCGTCCTTTCAGAAAGGCAGTTTCCTGCTGACCAAGGACTACCAGCGTGTGTTGCGCCGCTTGCCCGAGTTGCTCGGCCCGCAGGGCACGGTGCTGGCCTGCATGAACGACCCGGCACTCGGTGCCGATTTCCTTATTGAAGGTGTGATGCGAGAAGCGCCGGGGTTGCGTTTTGAGCAGCGACTGGAGAATCCACCGGAGTTTCCTGACGCGGATCCAGAGTGTGGGTTAAAAGCGCTGGTGTTCAACTTGGGAGATTCAGCCCTCGTCCGAAGGTGAGTGCGGCCTGCAGATGAATCGCCGGGTCTTGGGTTTCAGATTCCAGCAGCAACTCGGACGTCACCACCTGCGCACCGCAGTAGTCAAAAATCCCGTGATCGATCTGGGTTTTCATGGCGTCGGCATAGCCGTGCCGAGCGTAGGTGCCCGCGTCTGCACCACCGACTCCGAACAGGTGAACGCGCAAATGCCGCAGCTTTTTTTCCAGCTTGGCATCGGCGCTGAAATCGAACGCCCAGCCATTGGCGAACACGCGGTCGATCCAGCCCTTGAGCAGCGCCGGCATCGACCACCAATACACCGGAAACACCAGCACCAGGTCATCGGCGCGGTCGATTCGTGCCTGTTCGGCGAGCACATCGGCCGGCGCTGGCGCCTCCTGATGATGCACCGCCAGGTCCGCCGCGCTGAACCTTGGGTCAAACCCTTCAGCCGAGAGATCGGCCATCTCCACGGTGGCATCGGTTTGCGTCAGACCCAGGGCAATATGGGCCGCCAGGCTGTGGGTGAGCGAGCGGGGATCATGGTGAGCGACAACGATTAGCGTGCGCATGCTGAAACTCCTGATTGAGCGTCCGGGACGACAACTATATACTTTCGGTAAGTTAACGCCGTTAAATTACTTATGGTACATAGCGATGTCAATCACTGACACAAGCCGATCGCTGGCTGCGCCCGCTCCACGACGACGCCTGTCACGAGAAGCCCGTGGGCGGCAACTGCTCGATGTCGCCTGGCAACTCGTCCGCGAAGAAGGCACCGATGCGCTGACCCTGGGTCGTCTGGCGGAGCAGGCCGGCATCACCAAACCGGTGGTTTACGACCACTTCACGACACGGTCCGGACTGTTGGCGGCGCTGTATCAGGACTTCGACGCTCGGCAGACGCTGCTGATGGATGAGGCGCTGGCGCAGTGCGAGCCGACGTTGGTCGGTACTGCGAGGCTGATCGCTGCGTGTTATGTCGACTGTGTGCTGCTGCAAGGCAACGAGATTTCCGGCGTGATCGCCGCGCTGGCCGGTTCGCCGGAGCTTGCGAAAATCAAGCGCGAGTACGAAGCGATTTTCCTCGGCAAGTGCCGCAACCACCTCGCCCCGTTCGCAGGATCCGGTGAAATCCGTCCTGCCGGACTGCGCGCGATGCTCGGCGCCGCGGAAGCGTTATCCCATGCTGCTGCGAAGGGAGAAATCAACGGGGCAGATGCTCAGCAAGAGTTGTTTGAAATCATTGTGGGGATGGTTGAAAGAAACTCAAACATTGTCCCGTAGCAAGCTTGCTCCTACACGAATGCTGTCGCCTTAACCAATCCCGTTGCCAAGCCGCTGCCGCACAAATTCATTCGCTCGATGCGTCATCTGATCCAGATGCCGGTCGCGCTGTTTTTCCGCATCGAGCATGGCCCGCTTGCCGTGCTTTTGCAGCAGGTAGGTGTGGATCTGTCGCACTTCCAGCGAGCTATAGATCGACGCCACATCCAGCATGCCCATCAAGCCGTCGCTGGCATGATCGCGGGTGTTCATCAGCACCTGCGTCCCGCGCACGCCCGTCACCTGAAAACCCGTCGCTTCAAAATACGGCACCTTGGCCACCGCACAGCTCAGCTCCGCATGCGGGTAACGGCCGACCATCTCGCGCAGCATTCGCCGGGCTATGCTCTGTCGACGATGACCCGCGTGCACCGCCATATACGCCACACCGCACGCATCGGGATCGTCCTGCATCGGCAGGTACAGCAGGAAACCGAGGACCTTTTCCGGGTCGTCGTCATCCGACGCCACCAGCAGCTCCACCGCAATGCCTTTCGTCCCGTTCAATGCCTCCAGATACAGATGCACCTCGAAGCCGATCGCGTACTGATAGACGTTGTACAACAGGTTGCTCGGCGGGATCGCGACCATGCTGATGTCGCTGAGGTTATCGACCACCAGTTGCAGGATCTGGCTATTAATGGGCTCAGGGCACGGAATTTTGTAGTGGGTAATCTGGGGCATGAGGCTCTCTGAAACACTGTCGACAATTTACAAAGCTACGCTGATCCCGGTAGCAGCTGGCGAAGCCTGCGTAACGATCCCGCGAATACGGCGCGCCTATCATAACGTGCACAAACGGCTCGTCTAAAAGTAAACGCTGCCATTAATGAATTCACCTCATCACTTCATGCAGTTTCACGCCCTTAATAGAAACCCTCAATCTTTCTACTATGGACTGAATAGCCAGCCGCCCGCCGGGCGATTCATGAGCCCGACGCATAACTCTATAGCTCAATACCGCAAAAACATTCTGCGAGCGCACGGGTCACTCTTTTGATGAGGACTGGCAACGCCCCGAAAATCTAGAGGAATCGAACCAATGGACGACCGTGACCTGATGTCGATCTCCCGGCGCAAATTTTTGATTGTCGGCGCAGTGACGGCAGCTGCCGTGGCGCTGCCACCTTTCATTTCCGCGCGTGCGTCTGCCGCCAACGCAGCGCGCCCGATCAAGGAAAAAGTCTCGTTCGAGGTGAACGGAAAACAGCAATCACTGGACGTCGACACACGCACCACGCTGCTCGATGCGTTGCGCGAAAACCTGCAACTGACCGGCACCAAAAAAGGTTGCGACCACGGCCAGTGCGGCGCTTGCACGGTAATCGTTGATGGCCGGCGCCTCAATTCCTGCCTGACCCTGGCGGTGATGCACGAAGGCTCGAAAGTCACCACCATCGAAGGGCTCGGCTCGCCAGACAAACTGCACCCGATGCAGGCAGCGTTCATCAAACACGACGGCTACCAGTGCGGCTATTGCACGCCGGGGCAGATCTGTTCGGCGGTCGCCGTGCTCGGAGAAATCCGCGACGGCATTCCCAGCCACGTCAGCCCCACCCTCACTGACCAGCCGCAGCTGATTGCCAGCGAATTTCAAGAACGCATGAGCGGCAACATCTGCCGCTGCGGTGCTTACTCCAACATCATCGATGCGATCAGCGAAGTCGCGGAGGTCAGCGTATGAGGCCCTTCAGTTATCTACGCGCCAAATCCCCGGCCGAAGCCGCTGCGCTGGCGGCCCAAGTCGAAGGTGCGCGCTTCATTGCCGGCGGCACCAACCTTTTGGACTTGATGAAGCTCGACATCGAAACGCCAACCCATCTGATCGACGTCAATGGCCTGGCCCTCGACCGCATCGAAGCCACGCCCGAGGGCGGCCTGAAAATCGGCGCGCTGGTGCGCAACACTGACCTCGCCGCCGACGCCCGCGTGCGCAAGGACTACGCCTTGCTCTCCCGCGCCCTGCTCGCCGGCGCCTCGGGTCAATTACGCAACCGCGCCACCACGGCGGGCAATCTGTTGCAACGCACCCGTTGCCCGTATTTTTACGACACGAACCAGCCGTGCAATAAACGCGTGCCCGGCAGCGGCTGTTCGGCGATTGGCGGATTCAGTCGGCCATTGGGCATTCTCGGCGTCAGCGACGCGTGCATCGCCACTCACCCAAGCGATATGGCGGTGGCCATGCGTGCCCTCGATGCGCAAGTCGAAACCGTGCGCCCCGACGGCACCACGCGCACTATTGCGATTGCCGATTTTCATCGTCTGCCGGGCAACACGCCCAACATCGAAACCGCACTGGCGGTGAACGAACTGATCACCGCAGTCACCCTGCCGCCACCGCTGGGCGGCACCCACATTTATCAGAAGGTCCGCGATCGAGCGTCTTACGCCTTTGCCCTGATTTCGGTGGGCGCCGTGATTCAACGCGACGGCTCCGGTCGCGTCGCTCTCGGCGGTGTTGCGCACAAACCGTGGCGAGTGGAAGCAGCTGAAGCGGCAATGTCCAAGGGCGCCATGGCGGTGTCCGAACAATTGCTCGCCGGCGCTAAAACCACCGAACAAAACGCATTCAAACTGACCCTGGTCGAGCGCACGCTCGCTTCGGTGATAGCACAAGCGAGGGTTCAGGCATGAAATTCGACACGCCC
>NZ_JMCL01000080.1 GCF_000690905.1 Pseudomonas sp. Ant30-3
GGCGAGGGAGCTTGCTCCCGCTCGGTTGCGCAGCAGTCGCAAAAGCGAGGGCTGCTTCGCATCCCAGCGGGAGCAAGCTCCCTCGCCACAGTCATCGCCACAGGCGCGGAAAATTAATCTTCCTTGCCCTTGTTGCGCACCGCGCGCTGCAGCTCTCGACCGGCGTCGCGCTCGCGCTCGGTGTCGCGCTTGTCGTATTCCTTCTTGCCCTTGCCCAAAGCAATTTCGCACTTGACCATGTGCTTGCTCCAGTACCAGGACAGGCATACGCAGGCGTAACCCTTTTGCTGCACGGCAGCAGCCAGCTTCTCCAGCTCGCGCCGGTTAAGCAGCAATTTGCGGGTGCGGGTCGGATCAGCGATGACGTGCGTACTCGCGGTCATCAGCGGCGTGATGTGGCTGCCAAGCAACCAGGCTTCGCCATCCTTGAGCAGTACATAACTGTCAACCAGCTGTAGCTTGCTTGCCCGCAGACTTTTTACTTCCCAGCCGGCCAGGACCAGACCAGCCTCGAACCGATGTTCGATGAAGTAATCGTGTCGCGCCTTTTTATTTTGCGCGATGGTCCCTGTTGGGTGTTTCTTCTGTTTAGCCATAGGGGCGGCATTATAGGGAGTTGCGCGCGAGTCGGCTACGGTATCGCTACGTGCTTGAGCAGGTTGATTGAATCCCGGACAATGCGCCCTCTTTTTTGAACGCTTGGGCGTGATAACGATGTCGACAGACAAGGTTTCTGTCCACGGCAGTTGGGCTAGCCGCTGGGTCTTCATACTCGCCGCGACCGGTTCGGCCGTGGGCTTGGGTAGCATCTGGAAATTCCCGTACATGGTTGGCGTCTACGGCGGCGGCGCCTTTGTGCTGATGTTCCTGGCGTGCATCGCGTTGATCGGTGTGCCGGTCATGCTGGCGGAAACCCTGATCGGCCGCCGCGCGCGGCAGAGTCCGGCCAACGCGCTGAAGGTGCTGGCGCTGGAAGCGGGGCATTCGGCGAAATGGTCCTGGGGCGCATTCGCCGGGATGATCACCGCGTTGCTGATTCTGTCCTTCTATAGCGTCGTCGGCGGCTGGTCGCTTGATTACATCATCGACATGGGGCGTGGCGATTTCCAGGGCGTCACGCCTGATCAGGTCGGTGCGTATTTCGGCAATGTGATCGCCGATCCATGGCGCCTGACACTTTGGCACACGATTTTCATGCTGCTTTCAGCACTGGTCATTGCCCGAGGAGTGGTTGCAGGTCTTGAACGAAGCCTGCGCATCATGATGCCGTTGCTGTTTGTAATGATTCTGGTGTTGCTGGGTTACAGCATGACCACCGGGCATTTCATGGAAGGCGTGCACTTCATGTTCGACTTCCACCCGGAAAAGGTCCTCGACGGTTTGCTGCCCGCCATGGGGCACGCCTTCTTTTCGCTGAGCGTCGGCGTGGGCTCGATCATGATCTACGGCGCTTACATGCCGAAGCATTCGTCGATTTCGGGTACCGTAGTTGGCGTCGCGCTGCTGGATACCTTCGTTTCGCTCGTGGCCGGTCTGGCATTGTTTCCGATTGTTTTTGCCGCGGGCCTGAATCCGAGTGAAGGGCCGGGTTTGATGTTCGTCAGCCTGCCTTTTGCGTTCGGTAACGTCGCGTTCGGCCAAGTGATGGGTGTAGTGTTTTTCGTTCTGGTGGCGATCGCCGCCTGGAGTTCGGCCATTTCCCTGCTCGAACCCATGGTGGCTTACTTGGTGGAGCGCTCGAAATTGAGCCGCGCCTGGGTGACGTTCTGGCTCGCATTCACGTGCTGGTTTGTTGGCTTGGGCACGGTGTTTTCCTTCAATATCTGGAAGGAAGCGAAGTTTTTCGTGAACGAAGGCGGGGCGTTTCATCTCTATCAATGGGGAGCGACTGGAGGTCTGGACTTCTTCGGCGTGATCGATTTCTTCACCTCGCGAATCATGTTGCCACTCGGTGGTTTGTGTTTCGTGGTGTTTGCAGGCTGGGTGATGGGCCGCGAGGCGGTGCGCGACGAATTGTCGATCCGCAGCCCGGTGTTGTTCGCCTTCAGTCTTTTCCTGATGCGCTATGTGGCGCCCATCGGCATTCTCGTAGTGTTTGCCGCCCAGCTGTGGAAGTGACGCTGACATGACGACACACATTCAACGTTCGGCCCTGCTGCCGTACCCGGCGCAAGCTCTGTATGACCTGGTAAACGATGTGGCGCGGTATCCGGAGTTTCTGCCGTGGTGCTCGTCGGCCGAAGTTCTGGAGAGCTCTGACGAACATATGCGCGCCAGTGTTGGCGTGGCCAAGGGTGGCCTCAGTCAGCATTTCGTCACGCGCAATACGCTGGTGCCGGGGCAATCGATCGAAATGAATCTTGAAGAAGGTCCCTTTACTCAGTTGCATGGCATTTGGGTATTCAAGGCGCTCACCGACAAGGCCTGCAAAATCAGTCTTGATCTGTCATTTGACTACGCGGGGCCGATCATTCGCGCGACGCTGGGGCCGTTGTTCAATCAGGCGGCCAACACGCTGGTCGATGCGTTCTGTCAGCGGGCGAAGCAGATGCATGGCTGAGGCGACGGTGGAAGTTGAGGTGGTCTACGCCGCTGTGGAGCGGCAAGCGCTCCTCACTGTCGCGGTGCCTGCTGGCACCGCTGTGCGTGCGGCGGTTGCGATGTCCGGAATAGGTGACGCGTTCCCGGAGCTGGACCTGAGCAATTGTCCGGTCGGTATTTTTGGCAAGGTCATTACCGATGCCGATACTCGAATCGTGCAGTCGGGGGATCGGATCGAGATCTATCGTCCGCTACTGGCAGATCCCAAAGAGATCCGCCGGCTTCGCGCCGCCAAGGCTGCCGAGGCTAAAGCGCGTAATCAGTAAACCCGAGCAATCGCCAGACAATAAAAATCCCGGACATGCCGGGTTTTTTATTGCGTCGCAAATTATTGCGGCGAGGTGTCCAACGGTTCTGGAGTCGGGACCGGAACGGTTTCTACACCGTCGACGTCCTTCTGGATTTGATCCAGCAACGAGCCTGGCTTGGCCGGAGTCTCCGGTTTCGGCTGCTCGGCGTTCTGCGCAGGATCAGTGACGGTTGTGTCAGTGTCCTTGCCGAGAATGGCATCGTCGCGACTCACGCCTGGCATGAAATCACCAGAGAGGCTGACAAGTTGGTCATTTGGGTTGAAGATAACGCTAATGCGTTCCTGTTGGCGTTCACCGCCACCCGGTTGCAGGCTGTACAGATAATCCCAGCGATCGGCATGGAACGTGTCGGTCAGCAGAGGGTTACCCATGATAAACCGTACTTGCCGACGGGTCATTCCCGGGCGTAACTGGTCTATCATGTCCTGCGTGACGACATTGCCCTGCTGGATGTCGATTTTGTAAACCCCGGGGAATGAACAACCGGCGAGTGCGAGCAGTCCCACAAAGGTGAAACTGGTTAGCAAGAGCTTGGTGTTTTGCATCGGTGGGCGACTTCCACTATCTTGGCTGGGACAACGTAAACGCCGATCATACCCGCATTAAGAGAAGCTGCGAAGCAGCATCGCGAGAAAGCTGACCATGGTTGAAAATAGCGAACTACGCAAAGCCGGCCTCAAAGTGACCCTGCCAAGGGTCAAGATTCTGCAAATGCTCGATTCCGCCGAGCAACGCCACATGAGTGCCGAGGACGTTTACAAGGCGCTCATGGAGGCTGGTGAGGACGTCGGTCTGGCCACGGTTTACCGTGTTCTGACTCAGTTCGAGGCAGCTGGCCTTGTGGTGCGGCACAACTTCGACGGAGGCCACGCGGTCTTCGAGCTGGATGACGGCAAGCATCACGACCACATGGTCAACGTCGAAACCAGTGAAGTGATCGAATTCTTCGACGAAGAAATCGAGCGCCTGCAGAAAGCCATCGTCGACAAGTATGGCTTCGAGATGGTTGATCACAATCTTGTGTTGTACGTACGCAAGAAAAAGTAAGCATGTCGCGCGAGCATGATGTTCGCGAAACGAGCGAAGGCGACCCCAGGGTCGCCTTCGTGCTGTCTGCCATCTTTATATTTTTGCGGTGACGACCATTTTCTTCGCGTGCGCCAAGGATTCCTTGGTCAGATCAATCCCGCCCAGCATCCGCGCCACTTCTTCCACGCGATCATTTTTACTCAGCTTGGAAACCGCGGTGCGAGTGGCA
The DNA here is from genome assembly GCF_000690905.1 of Pseudomonas sp. Ant30-3. Classification (GTDB taxonomy): domain Bacteria; phylum Pseudomonadota; class Gammaproteobacteria; order Pseudomonadales; family Pseudomonadaceae; genus Aquipseudomonas. Next base: position 4,171 of record NZ_JMCL01000080.1, read on the forward strand.
TCTTCACCTCGTACCTTGTGCACAAACAGATGTTGATGCCCTTGGGCCGCCACTTGTGGCAGGTGAGTCACTGTCAACACCTGGCCACGTTCGCCCAGGCGACGCAGCAATTGACCGACGATCTCGGCCGTCGGGCCGCCGATGCCTACGTCCACTTCGTCAAATACCAGCGTCGGTACGCGTGACGTTTGCGCGGTGATCACCTGAATGGCCAGACTGATTCGCGACAACTCACCGCCCGACGCCACCTTGGCCAAGGCCTTCAACGGCTGACCCGGGTTGGCACTGACCAACAATTCAACTTGTTCGAGGCCGTTCGGTAGCAGCTCGTCGCTGCTGTTGGGGCGCAACTCGATAGTGAAGCGGCCGCCCGGCATTCCGAGGCGCTGGATTTCCTGTTCGACTGCACTGGCCAGGCTGCTGGAGGCCTGATGGCGCAGGTCGCTCAACTCCCGGGCTTTCTCCTGATAATGACGGGCATAAGAGGCCAGTTCATCGCTGAGGCGTTCGATCGACTCATCGTTTGCATTCAGGGTCTCGATTTCGTCCAGCAGGCGCTGTTGCATTTCGGCAACCTCGGTCGGCTGGATGCGGTGCTTGCGCGCCATGGTGTAGATCGAGTCGAGACGCTCCTCAAGGTATTGCAGGCGCGCCGGGTCAGCGTCGAAATTGTCGAGAAAGCGATTCAGCTCGCCAACGGCTTCTTCCACCTGAATCTGCGCGCTGGTCAGCAAGCTGCTGGCTTCGCCGAGCGCGCCCACCGAGGTGGTAACGCTCGACAGACGGTTAAGGCTGGCGGTCAGCGCATTCAAGACATTGCCGGAATCACTTTCACTGCATTGCTCAACCACTTGCCGGCAGATACCCAGAAGGGTTTCAGCGTTGGTCAGATTCTTGTGTTCCTGCTCAAGTTGCTCGAGTTCGTTTTCACCGAGACCGAGGTTCTCCAGCTCTTCGAGCTGATAGCTGAGTAACTGATGGCGAGCACGTTGTTCATCGCCGGAATTGGAAAGGCGTTCCAGTTCCTGGCGGGTCTGGCGCCAGCGTTGAGCGGCCAGTTGCACCTGGCGGGCCAGGTCCGTGGCGCCAGCATATTCATCGAGCAGGCGGCGGTGCGTGTCGGTCTTGAGCAGCGATTGATGCTCATGCTGACTGTGGATATCAATCACCAGTTCGCCCAAGGCTTTCAGGTCGCCGAGCGGGCAGGGTGTGCCATTGATATAGCCGCGCGAACGCCCTTCGGCAGTGATGACCCTTCGCAGGATGCACGGCCCGTCGCTCTCGAGATCACGCTCGGCGAGCCAGGCGCTGGCTTCCGGGATGTCGACCAGATCGAACGTGGCAAGGATGTCGGCCTTGTCCGCGCCCGGGCGGACCACGCCGCTGTCGGCGCGGTCGCCGAGCGTCAAGCCCAGGGCGTCGAGCATGATCGACTTGCCGGCGCCGGTTTCACCCGTGATCACGCTCATCCCGCGATCGAGTTCGAGATCGAGATGTTCGACGATGGCGTAGTTGTGTACGGACAGGTGCACCAGCATAAAGGCCGCTCCCAGGCTTGAGGTCTGGTTATTTATACAGTGTTTTGTTTTGACCTGACAATGGCCATTTTTCTCATGATTTGCCTGGGCCGACGAAATGCGCGAAGGCCATCACAGCAATGCAGCTGTTTTTTGTAGGGTTAATCGCGACCGACCCTTGAAGCAGGATTTTGCGGCCCCATATATCGGGACAGAAGCGCGGGTTGAGCTCGCGGACGTTATTGAAAGGAGAAATCTATGGCTGACGAACAGACAGTGGATACGCAAAATCTAGACGCCGATCAGAGTGCCCAGGATTCGGGCAGCGACTTGGCGACTCGTGTACAAGTGCTCGAAGAGCAGTTGGCTGGCGCCCAGGATCAGGCCTTGCGTGTAGCGGCTGATCTGCAAAACGTCCGCCGCCGCGCCGAGCAGGATGTAGAAAAAGCGCACAAATTCGCTCTGGAAAAATTTGCCGGCGATCTGCTGCCGATCATTGACAGCCTCGAGCGCGGACTGGAGCTGTCCAGCCCGGATGACGAAAGCATCCGGCCAATGCGCGAAGGCATCGAGCTGACCCTGAGAATGTTCCAGGACACCCTGAAGCGTTATCAGCTGGAAGCGATCGACCCGCACGGCGAACCGTTCAACGCTGTTCAGCATCAGGCCATGGCCATGCAGGAAAGCGCCGACGTCGAGCCGAACAGCGTACTCAAGGTTTTCCAGAAGGGCTATCAGCTCAATGGTCGCCTGCTGCGCCCGGCCATGGTCGTAGTCAGCAAGGCCCCGGCACCGGTTTCGCCTTCTATTGATGAGCAGGCTTGAAATCGGCCACAAGGCCCCCATTTATAAGTCAAGCGTTTAAGTGCTACCGCAGTTAGCCACCACTGCTGCGGCAACCAAATCCAAAGTTTCGGGAGAGTTAACATGGGCAAAATTATCGGTATCGACCTGGGGACTACCAACTCCTGCGTCTCCGTCATGGAAAACGGCAAATCCAAAGTTATTGAAAACGCTGAAGGCGCGCGTACCACGCCGTCGATCATCGCTTACGCCAACGATGGCGAGATCCTGGTCGGCCAGTCCGCCAAGCGTCAGGCAGTGACCAATCCGCATAACACCCTGTACGCGGTGAAGCGTCTGATCGGTCGCAAGTTCGACGAAGAAGTCGTACAGAAAGACATCAAAATGGTCCCTTACAAAATCGCCAAGGCTGACAACGGCGACGCGTGGGTAGAAGTGAACGGCCAAAAGATGTCGCCGCCACAGATCTCGGCTGAAATTCTGAAAAAAATGAAGAAGACCGCCGAAGACTACCTCGGCGAGCCTGTGACTGAAGCGGTAATCACCGTTCCGGCCTACTTCAACGACAGCCAGCGTCAGGCGACCAAAGACGCCGGCCGCATTGCCGGTCTGGACGTTAAGCGCATCATCAACGAACCAACCGCAGCCGCACTGGCTTACGGTATGGACAAGGCCAAGGGCGATCACACCGTGATCGTTTACGACCTGGGCGGCGGTACTTTCGACGTGTCCGTAATCGAAATCGCTGAAGTTGATGGCGAGCACCAGTTCGAAGTATTGGCCACCAACGGCGATACGTTCCTGGGCGGTGAAGACTTCGACATTCGCTTGATCGACTACCTCGTTGACGAATTCAAGAAAGAAAGCGGCATGAACCTCAAAGGTGACCCGCTGGCGATGCAGCGCCTGAAAGAAGCTGCTGAAAAAGCCAAGATCGAGCTGTCTTCGAGCAATTCGACCGACGTCAACCTGCCGTACATCACTGCAGACGCTACCGGTCCCAAGCACTTGAACGTGAAGATCTCGCGCGCCAAGCTGGAATCGCTGGTAGAAGACCTGGTTCAACGCACCATCGAGCCTTGCCGCATTGCCCTGAAAGACTCCGGTATTGACATCGGCGCGATCAACGACGTGATCCTGGTAGGCGGTCAGACCCGTATGCCGCTGGTTCAGAAGCTGGTTACCGAGTTTTTCGGTAAAGAAGCTCGCAAAGACGTGAACCCGGACGAAGCCGTTGCCATGGGTGCTGCTATCCAGGGCGCAGTATTGGCCGGTGACGTGAAGGACGTTCTGCTGCTCGACGTCAGCCCGCTGACTCTGGGTATCGAAACCATGGGCGGCGTGATGACCGCGCTGATCGAGAAAAACACCACGATTCCTACCAAGAAATCGCAAGTGTTCTCGACTGCCGACGACAACCAGGGCGCTGTGACCATTCATGTCCTGCAGGGCGAGCGCAAGCAAGCCGCGCAGAACAAGTCTCTGGGCAAGTTCGATCTGGCCGAGATTCCACCAGCACCACGTGGCGTGCCACAAATCGAAGTGACCTTCGACATCGACGCTAACGGCATCCTGCATGTTGGCGCGAAAGACAAGGCTACCGGCAAGACTCAGTCGATCGTGATCAAGGCCAACTCCGGTCTGTCCGAGGAAGAGATTCAGCAGATGATCCGCGATGCGGAAACCAATGCTGACGAAGACCGCAAGTTCGAAGAGCTGGCCGCTGCCCGTAACCAGGGCGATGCACTGGTTCACTCGACGCGCAAAATGGTCGCCGATGCTGGCGACAAGGTGAGCGCTGAAGAGAAGACTGCGATCGAAGCGGCAGTGGTTGCGCTGGAAGTCGCTGTCAAAGGCGACGACAAGGCTGCCATCGAAGCCAAGGTTGAAGAGCTGTCGAAAGTCTCCGCTCCAGTGGCGCAAAAAATGTACGCCGAACAGGCCCAGCCTGCTGAAGGCGCTGCACCGCAGGACGAAAAGGCTGAAAAGGCTGACGACGTTGTCGACGCTGAGTTCGAAGAAGTAAAAGACCAAAAGTAAGTTGTTGGTCGCCCGGTTGACTGCCTTCAGGCGGTGACTGGTAGGATGTCGCCGCGCGGGAGCCTGCTCCCGCGTTGGCGTGTCTGGAGTACGCGAATTTTTACAGCATGCGACAAGCGTTCGTTTGCTGCTGGTATGGCCGGGAATGCTCCTGCTTTTCGTGCCGAAAGTACCGTATCGAAACAAGACCAGGATCGTTGAATTGACGTGAGTTGGGTCCGGGCCTGTATTGGGGCTCAACGAGTTTGGCGAAGCTCAGGAGGGGTTTGCCGAACGTCCTTAAGAGTGCAAAAGACTTATGGCAAAGCGTGACTATTACGAAGTATTGGGTGTTGAGCGCGGCTCAAGCGAAGCAGACCTGAAAAAGGCCTACCGTCGCCTGGCAATGAAACATCACCCGGACCGTAATCCCGATGACAAAGCGTCGGAAGAACTGTTCAAGGAGGCCAACGAGGCCTACGAAGTGCTGTCCGATTCCAGCAAGCGCGCAGCGTACGACCAGTATGGTCATGCGGGTGTCGACCCGAGCATGGGCGGCGGCGGTGCAGGTTTCGGCAACCAGAACTTCTCCGACATCTTTGGTGATGTCTTCAGTGATTTCTTCGGTGGCGGTCGCGGCGGCGCCCGTGGCGGTGCCCAGCGCGGCAGTGATTTGCGCTACACCCTGGAGCTGAATCTGGAAGAAGCGGTTCGCGGTACCACCGTGAATATCCGGGTTCCGACGCTGGTCAACTGCAAGCCGTGTGACGGTTCGGGCGCTAAGAAAGGCTCTTCACCGGTTACCTGCCCAACGTGTGGTGGTATCGGTCAGGTTCGTATGCAGCAGGGATTCTTCTCTGTGCAACAGACCTGCCCGCGCTGCCATGGCCAGGGCAAGATCATTTCCGATCCGTGCGATTCCTGTCACGGCGAAGGTCGCGTCGAAGAGTACAAGACCCTTTCCGTGAAAGTGCCACCCGGTGTCGATACCGGTGATCGCATTCGTCTGTCCGGCGAAGGCGAAGCGGGTGCGCAGGGTGGCCCAACGGGCGATCTGTACGTAGTGATCAACGTGCGCGAGCATGCGATCTTCCAGCGCGACGGCAAGCATTTGTTCTGCGAAGTTCCAATCAGTTTTGTCGATGCAGCGCTGGGCGGCGAGCTGGAGATTCCGACGCTCGATGGTCGGGTCAAGCTGAAGATCCCTGAGGGAACGCAGACCGGCAAGCAGTTCCGTGTTCGCGGCAAGGGCGTGGCCCCGGTTCGTGGCGGCGGTGCAGGCGACCTGATGTGTCGTGTGGCGGTAGAAACCCCGGTCAACCTGGGTCGTCGTCAGCGTGAACTGCTCGAGGAATTCCGCAGTTCTCTGGCGGATGACAACAGCCACTCGCCGAAAACCACCGGTTGGTTCGAAGGCGTGAAGCGCTTCTTCGGCGATTTGTAAGGAGTCGGCATGCGACGTATAGCTGTGATGGGCGCTGCCGGGCGCATGGGTAAAATCCTCGTCGAGGCGGTGCAGCAACGCGCGCCGCTGACTGGTCTGACGGCGGCCATCGTCCGCCCTGGCAGCACGCTGATCGGTGTGGATGCTGGTGAGCTGGCGTCGCTGGGCCGTATCGGCGTGCCGCTTTCGGGACACATCGAAGCGGTGGCTGAAGAGTTCGACGTGTTGATCGACTTCACGCTGCCGGAAGTCATGCTGAAAAATCTCGCATTCTGCCGCAAGGCTGGCAAGGCGATGGTCATCGGCACGACCGGGCTGGACGCTGCGCAGAAGCAATTGCTGGCTGAAGCGGGCAAGGTCATTCCGATCGTGTTCGCGGCCAACTTCAGTGTCGGTGTGAACCTGTCGCTGAAACTGCTCGAGATGACCGCTCGCGTGTTGGGCGATGATGCTGATATCGAGATTATCGAAGCGCATCACCGGCACAAGATCGACGCCCCATCAGGAACGGCGTTGCGCATGGGCGAAGTGATCGCCACTGCGCTGGATCGCGATCTGCAGGAAGTGGCGGTCTACGGTCGAGAAGGTCACACTGGCGCGCGTGCGAGGGAAACCATTGGATTTGCCACCGTGCGCGGCGGCGATGTGGTCGGCGACCATACGGTGTTGTTTGCCTGTGAAGGTGAGCGCCTGGAAATCACTCATAAGGCATCGAGCCGGATGACTTTTGCCAAGGGCGCGGTCCGTGCAGCCTTGTGGCTGGATGGGCGTGAGCCTGGTCTCTACGACATGCAAGACGTGCTCGACCTGCGTTGAGATGCGCCTGAAACAGGGTTCAAACTTACGGTTTGAGCCCGGTTTTAATCCGCCAAGCGACGGCCTGTCGCATCCAGCGGTCTTTAAGGCTCATTGGCGGTAGACCAAAAATGCCTTTTTCTGTAAGCTACAGCTTTAGTGTGTTCACTAAAAGCGCGCAGAATAATTCAGTGAATGAGCGGGGTGACGTGTCCATACGTCACTCCGCTTTTTTACACCTGCGATCGCCCTTTCAGGCTTTATTTACGGGAGGTCTTCTTGACTAAGCCAGCCATACTCGCCCTTGCTGACGGCAGCATTTTCCGCGGCGAAGCAATTGGAGCCGACGGTCAAACCGTTGGTGAGGTGGTGTTCAATACCGCCATGACCGGCTATCAGGAAATCCTTACTGATCCTTCCTACGCCCAACAGATCGTTACCCTGACGTATCCGCACATTGGCAACACCGGTACTACACCGGAAGATGCCGAGTCCGACCGCGTCTGGTCTGCAGGCCTGGTCATCCGTGACCTGCCACTGGTTGCGAGCAACTGGCGTAACACGATGTCCCTGTCCGATTACCTGAAAGCCAACAACGTGGTGGCTATCGCCGGTATCGACACCCGCCGCCTGACCCGCATCCTGCGTGAAAAGGGCGCGCAGAACGGTTGCATCATGGCCGGTGACAATATTTCCGAAGAAGCCGCGATCGCCGCCGCTCAGGGGTTCCCTGGCCTGAAAGGCATGGACCTGGCGAAAGTCGTCAGCACCAAGGAAACCTACGAATGGCGCTCGACTGTCTGGGATTTGAAAACCGACAGCCACGCGACTATCGAAGCCTCCGAGCTGCCTTACCACGTAGTGGCCTTTGACTACGGCGTGAAGCTGAACATCTTGCGCATGCTGGTCGAGCGCGGTTGCCGCGTTACTGTAGTGCCGGCGCAAACGCCAGCCTCTGACGTGTTGGCACTCAACCCGGACGGCGTGTTCCTGTCCAATGGCCCGGGCGACCCGGAGCCTTGCGATTACGCCATCCAGGCGATCAAGGATGTGCTGGAAACCGAGATTCCGGTGTTCGGCATCTGCCTCGGCCACCAGTTGCTGGCCCTGGCTTCCGGCGCCAAGACCGTAAAAATGGGCCACGGCCACCACGGTGCCAACCACCCGGTCCAGGATCTGGACAGCGGTGTGGTTATGATCACCAGCCAGAACCACGGTTTTGCGGTAGACGAAGCGACCTTGCCAGCTAACGTGCGGGCGATCCACAAATCGCTGTTCGACGGCACCCTGCAAGGCATCGAGCGTACCGACAAGAGCGCCTTCAGCTTCCAGGGTCACCCGGAAGCCAGCCCTGGCCCTAACGACGTAGCACCATTGTTCGATCGCTTCATCAACGAGATGGCCAAGCGACGCTGATCGCTGGCCTTGATGCAGCAACGCTTGAGGGCGGTCCCGAAACCGGCGGCCCCCTCAACGCTACACAGATTGAACAAGACGGCTTGCCGACTGACCTGCGGATTTGAGTGACGAACCCATGCCAAAACGTACAGACATTAAAAGCATCCTGATTCTCGGCGCTGGCCCGATCGTGATCGGCCAGGCCTGTGAATTCGACTACTCCGGCGCCCAGGCCTGTAAGGCCCTGCGCGAGGAGGGTTACCGCGTCATTCTGGTGAACTCCAACCCAGCGACCATCATGACCGACCCGGACATGGCCGACGCCACCTACATCGAACCGATCAAGTGGCAGACCGTTGCCAAGATCATCGAGAAAGAGCGTCCGGACGCGTTGCTGCCAACCATGGGCGGCCAGACCGCCCTGAATTGCGCACTGGACCTGGAGCGCGAAGGCGTTCTGGAGAAGTTCGGCGTAGAGATGATCGGCGCCAATGCGGACACCATCGACAAGGCTGAAGACCGCTCGCGCTTTGACAAGGCGATGAAATCCATCGGCCTGGACTGCCCGCGCTCGGGCATCGCCCACAGCATGGAAGAAGCCAACGCAGTGCTCGAGAAGCTCGGCTTCCCGTGCATCATCCGTCCGTCCTTCACCATGGGCGGCACCGGTGGCGGTATCGCTTACAACCGTGAAGAGTTCGAAGAAATCTGCGCCCGTGGCCTGGACCTGTCGCCGACCAAAGAGCTGCTGATCGACGAGTCCCTGATCGGCTGGAAAGAGTATGAGATGGAGGTTGTCCGCGATAAGAAGGACAACTGCATCATCGTCTGCTCCATCGAAAACTTTGACCCGATGGGCGTGCACACCGGTGACTCGATCACTGTTGCGCCGGCACAGACCCTGACGGACAAGGAATACCAGATCATGCGTAACGCCTCCCTGGCGGTACTGCGCGAGATCGGCGTGGAAACCGGCGGCTCCAACGTCCAGTTCGGCATCTGCCCGGACACTGGCCGCATGGTCGTCATCGAAATGAACCCGCGGGTATCCCGTTCCTCGGCCCTGGCCTCGAAAGCCACCGGTTTCCCGATTGCGCGGATCGCTGCCAAGCTGGCGATCGGCTATACCCTGGACGAGCTGCAGAACGAAATTACCGGCGGCGCTACGCCGGCTTCCTTCGAGCCATCGATCGACTACGTCGTCACCAAACTGCCACGCTTCGCCTTCGAGAAATTCCCGAAAGCCGACGCCCGCCTGACCACGCAAATGAAGTCGGTCGGTGAAGTCATGGCGATCGGCCGGACCTTCCAGGAATCCTTGCAGAAAGCCCTGCGCGGTCTGGAAGTCGGCGTTTGCGGTCTCGACGAGAAGCTCGACCTGAGCAATCCGGAAAGCATGAGCGTGCTCAAGCGTGAGCTGACCGTGCCGGGCGCCGAGCGTATCTGGTACGTCGCTGACGCCTTCCGTGCCGGCCTGTCGGTCGAAGACATCTTCGGCATGAACATGATCGACCCGTGGTTCCTGGTGCAGATCGAAGATCTGATCAAGGAAGAAGAGAAGGTCAAGACCCTGGGTCTGGCCAGCATCGACCGCGCCATGATGTTCAAGCTCAAGCGCAAAGGTTTCTCCGACATGCGTCTGGCCAAGCTGCTGGGTGTCACCGAGAAAAGCCTGCGTCGCCATCGTCACAAGCTTGAAGTGTTCCCGGTCTACAAGCGCGTCGACACCTGTGCAGCCGAGTTCGCCACCGACACCGCCTACATGTACTCGACCTACGAGGAAGAGTGCGAAGCCGCGCCTTCGGGCCGCGACAAAATCATGATCCTCGGCGGCGGTCCAAACCGTATCGGCCAGGGCATCGAGTTTGACTACTGCTGCGTACACGCGGCACTGGCCCTGCGCGATGACGGTTACGAAACCATCATGGTCAACTGCAACCCGGAAACCGTTTCCACCGACTACGACACCTCCGATCGCCTGTACTTCGAACCAGTGACCCTGGAAGACGTGCTGGAAATTTGCCGCGTCGAGAAGCCAAAAGGCGTGATAGTCCAGTACGGTGGCCAGACCCCGCTGAAACTGGCTCGCGCTTTGGAAGAAGCCGGCGTGCCGATCATCGGCACCAGCCCTGATGCAATTGACCGTGCCGAAGACCGTGAGCGCTTCCAGCAGATGGTTGAGCGTCTGAACCTGCGTCAGCCACCTAACGCCACCGTGCGCAGCGAAGACGAAGCGATTCGTGCTGCCAGCAAGATCGGTTATCCGCTGGTGGTTCGTCCGTCCTATGTACTGGGCGGTCGTGCGATGGAAATCGTCTACGAAGAAGAAGAACTCAAGCGCTACCTGCGAGATGCGGTGAAAGTGTCCAACGACAGCCCGGTGCTGCTCGACCACTTCCTCAACTGCGCCATCGAAATGGACGTGGATGCAGTCTGTGACGGCACCGACGTGGTGATCGGCGCAATTATGCAGCACATCGAGCAAGCGGGTGTTCACTCCGGTGACTCCGCGTGCTCCCTGCCGCCGTACTCGCTGCCTGCGCACATCCAGGACGAGATGCGTGAACAGGTCAAGAAAATGGCCCTGGAACTGGGCGTTGTCGGCCTGATGAACGTTCAGTTGGCGCTGCAAGGCGAAGACATCTACGTCATCGAAGTCAACCCGCGCGCGTCCCGGACCGTACCGTTCGTGTCCAAGTGCATCGGTGTTTCCCTGGCGATGATCGCGGCTCGCGTGATGGCCGGTAAAACCCTGAAAGAAATCGGCTTCACCAAGGAAATCATTCCTAACTTCTACAGCGTGAAAGAGGCGGTGTTCCCGTTCGCCAAATTCCCTGGTGTGGACCCGATCCTGGGCCCTGAGATGAAGTCCACCGGTGAAGTGATGGGCGTCGGCGATACCTTCGGCGAAGCATTCGCCAAGGCGCAGATGGGTGCCAGCGAAGTGCTGCCAACCGGCGGTACCGCATTCATCAGCGTGCGCGACGATGACAAGCCACTGGTTGCAGGCGTGGCCCGTGATCTGATCAACTTGGGTTTCGAAGTGGTTGCCACCGCCGGTACTGCCAAGCTGATCGAAGCCGCAGGCCTGAAAGTGCGTCGTGTGAACAAGGTGACCGAGGGTCGTCCGCACGTGGTCGACATGATCAAGAATGACGAAGTCACGCTGATCATCAATACCACCGAAGGCCGCCAGTCGATCGCCGATTCGTACTCCATTCGTCGTAATGCGCTGCAGCACAAGATCTACTGCACCACGACTATTGCTGCTGGCGAAGCCATCTGTGAAGCGCTGAAGTTCGGTCCAGAGAAGACTGTACGCCGCTTGCAGGATCTACACGCAGGATTGAAGGCATGATCAAGTACCCAATGACAGTCCAGGGTGCGAAAGCCCTGGAAGAAGAACACGCTCACCTGACCAAGGTCATCCGTCCGAAGCTCAGCCAGGACATCGGGACGGCCCGCGAATTGGGTGACCTGAAGGAAAACGCCGAATACCACGCCGCCCGCGAGCAGCAAGGTATGGTCGAAGCGCGTATTCGCGATATCGAAGGCCGGATCCAGAATCAGGTCATCATCGATGTCACGAGCATTCCACACACCGGCAAAGTGATTTTCGGCACCACTGTGGAAATCGCCAACGTCGAGACGGATGAGCGCGTCACTTACCACATCGTGGGTGAGGACGAAGCTGATTTCAAACTCGGTAAGATTTCCGTCGGCTCGCCACTGGCTCGCGCCTTGATTGCCAAGGAAGAGGGTGATGTGGTCGCAGTGAAGACGCCGGGCGGCGTTATCGAGTACGAGATTGTCGAAGTTCGCCACATCTGAAAGCTCGCGCCCGCTTCGTGCGGGTGCCATGCTTTGGTGGCAGATCTGCAAGCGGTGTCGGGTCAGGTTGGCCCGGTGCTGCTGTCGATCAGTTGAAAGTGGAGTGGCCGGGTGCGCGAAGCACACCCATGACCCTTGTCATCACTTGAAGCGATGGACGTTCGACAGCTGCTTGTTGACGCTGAAGTTCTTGCGGTAAATCAGTGCCATCTTGCCGATGACCTGAACCAGATCCGCTTTGCCGACCTTGCACAGTTCTGCAATGGACGCCAGGCGAGCCTCGCGGTCGAGGATGTTAAGCTTGATCTTGATCAGCTCGTGATCCGCCAATGCGCGTTCAAGTTCGGCTACCACACCTTCAGTCAAACCGTTGTCTGCCACGATCAAAACCGGTTTCAAATGGTGGCCAATGGATTTGTACTGTTTCTTCTGCTCTTGAGTGAGCGGCATAATCTGACCCCTGCGTCTGATCTTGTAAAAAGCGGCGGCCAGTTTACCCGAGCGAGTCCGGGACCGCCCAGTTAATCACGACCCGTTTTATTTTCGAGGTGGCCTGTGGCCCGTTCCAAGACAAGCCTTAAGTGGCTGCAAAGACATGTCAATGATCCCTATGTGAAGCAGGCGCAGAAGGATGGTTACCGCTCGCGTGCGAGCTACAAGCTTCTGGAGGTCCAGGAGAAATACAAGCTGATCCGTCCGGGTATGAGCGTCGTCGACCTGGGCGCGGCCCCCGGCGGCTGGTCGCAGGTCACGAGTCGGCTGATCGGTGGTCAGGGTCGCCTGATCGCCTCGGACATTCTGGAAATGGACAGCATTCCGGACGTGAATTTTATCCAGGGTGATTTCACTCAGGACGAAGTGCTCGCTCAGATTCTGGAAGCCGTGGGTAATTCGCAGGTGGACCTTGTGATTTCCGATATGGCCCCCAATATGAGTGGTACGCCTGAAGTGGATATGCCTAAAGCCATGTTCCTATGTGAACTGGCTCTTGATCTGGCGGCTCGGATACTCAAGCCGGGTGGTAATTTTGTGATCAAGGTGTTTCAGGGCGAAGGGTTTGACGCTTACGTGAAGGACGCTCGTCAGAAATTCGACAAGGTCCAAATGATCAAGCCGGATTCCTCCCGTGGCAGTTCCCGCGAGCAATACATGCTGGCTTGGGGCTACCGCGGTCGTAGTGAGTAAATCGAGGTTTTTCTGCGGGTCGATAGGATTTTCGTATTTCGCCCTGTAGGAAATAGCGAATATTGTGTAGGAAGTGTTTCACAAAGGGTTACAGACGGCGTCTGCCAGAGTCGTGGGTAATGTAGTAAGTTAGGCCGGTGAATATCATGCGAAGCACGCGCCATTAGCGGAGCTTGCTTCAGAGGGTAGTTAATTGAACGATATGGCAAAGAATCTGATCCTGTGGTTGATCATCGCGGCTGTCCTGGTGACGGTGATGAACAACTTCTCCAGCCCTAACGAGCCGCAGACCCTCAACTATTCCGACTTCATCCAGCAGGTCAAGGATGGCAAGGTCGAGCGCGTAGCCGTCGATGGCTATGTGATTACCGGCAAGCGCAGCGATGGCGACAGCTTCAAGACCATCCGTCCGGCAATCCAGGATAACGGTCTGATCGGCGACCTCGTTGATAACAACGTCGTGGTCGAAGGCAAGCAGCCTGAGCAGCAAAGCATCTGGACTCAACTCCTGGTCGCGAGCTTTCCGATCCTGGTGATCATCGCCGTCTTCATGTTTTTCATGCGGCAGATGCAAGGCGGTGCGGGCGGTAAGGGCGGGCCGATGAGCTTCGGTAAGAGCAAGGCGCGCCTGCTGTCCGAAGATCAGGTAAAAACTACGTTGGCTGACGTTGCCGGTTGCGACGAAGCCAAGGAAGAAGTCGGCGAGCTGGTCGAGTTCCTGCGCGATCCGGGCAAGTTCCAGCGCTTGGGTGGCCGCATTCCCCGCGGAGTACTGATGGTCGGTCCTCCGGGTACCGGTAAAACCTTGCTGGCCAAGGCGATTGCCGGTGAAGCAAAGGTGCCGTTCTTCACCATCTCCGGCTCCGATTTCGTTGAAATGTTCGTCGGCGTCGGTGCCAGCCGTGTTCGCGATATGTTCGAGCAGGCCAAGAAGCACGCTCCATGCATCATCTTCATCGACGAAATCGATGCCGTCGGTCGCCACCGTGGCGCTGGCATGGGCGGTGGTCACGACGAACGTGAGCAGACACTCAACCAGTTGCTGGTAGAGATGGACGGTTTTGAAATGAATGACGGCATTATCGTCATCGCCGCTACCAACCGTCCGGACGTGCTCGACCCTGCATTGCTGCGTCCAGGCCGTTTCGACCGTCAGGTCGTAGTGGGGCTGCCGGATATTCGTGGGCGTGAGCAGATCCTTAAAGTTCACATGCGCAAAGTGCCGATGGGCGACGACGTTGCTCCGGCCGTAATTGCCCGTGGTACTCCTGGTTTTTCCGGTGCCGATCTGGCGAACCTGGTGAACGAGGCGTCGCTGTTCGCCGCTCGTACCGGTAAGCGCGTCGTCGAGATGAAAGAATTCGAATTGGCGAAAGACAAGATCATGATGGGCGCCGAGCGCAAATCCATGGTCATGTCTGAAAAAGAGAAGCAGAACACCGCTTATCATGAAGCTGGCCATGCCATTGTCGGTCGTGTCGTGCCTGAGCATGATCCGGTCTACAAGGTGTCGATCATCCCTCGCGGTCGTGCGCTGGGTGTGACCATGTTCCTGCCGGAAGAAGATCGTTACAGCCTGTCCAAGCGAGCGTTGATCAGTCAGATTTGCTCGTTGTACGGCGGCCGTATTGCCGAAGAGATGACGTTGGGCTTCGATGGCGTTACCACGGGGGCCTCCAACGACATCATGCGCGCCAGTCAGATTGCGCGGAACATGGTCACCAAGTGGGGGCTATCGGAAAAACTCGGTCCATTGATGTACGCCGAAGACGAGGGTGAAGTATTCCTCGGTCGCGGCGGCGGTGGTCAGAGTGCAAGCTTCTCTGGTGAGACAGCCAAGCTGATCGACTCCGAAGTGCGCAGCATCATTGACCAGTGCTATGGCACTGCCAAGCAGATCCTCACGGATAACCGTGACAAGCTGGATGCCATGGCTGATGCCCTGATGAAGTACGAAACAATTGATGCCGAGCAGATCGACGACATCATGGCGGGTCGTGCGCCTCGCGAACCTCGCGATTGGTCGGGCGGCACCGGTACCTCCGGGACACCTCCAGCCGTCCAGGGCGAGCGTCCGGAAACCCCGATCGGCGGACCTGCTGCTGACGTTTAAGGTTTGAAATGACTTCTGTTCCGTCCTTAACCCGGTTGCCATGCGGCAACCGGGTTCTTGATTTAACCCAGACGCATGTCATGGGTATTCTCAATGTCACTCCCGATTCCTTCTCCGATGGCGGCCTATACAGTCAGCTGGACGCCGCAATGCGCCACGCTGAAGCAATGGTTGTCGCCGGCGCGACGCTGATCGATGTCGGCGGTGAATCGACCCGGCCCGGTGCCAGAGCGGTTTCTCCCCTCGAAGAGCTGGAGCGTGTAGCTCCGATCGTCGAGCGCATCAATCGCGAGCTTGATGTGATCATCTCTGTTGATACCTCGACGCCAGCGGTCATGCGCGAAACTGCGCGGCTGGGTGCCGGATTGATCAATGACGTGCGCTCTCTGCGCCGTGATGGTGCGCTGGATGCTGCAGCGGCAACCGGTTTGCCGGTCTGTCTGATGCACATGCTTGGTGAGCCGGGCGATATGCAGGACAATCCGCATTATCATGATGTGACCAAGGAAGTAAGCGAGTTTCTCGCCGAGCGCATGGCGCAATGTGAACTGGCAGGGATTCCCGCAGATCGGATCATTCTCGATCCGGGCTTTGGCTTCGCGAAAAACCTGCAGCACAATCTAAGCTTGTTCAAACACATGGATGCCTTGCATGTTCTCGGGCGGCCCCTGCTGGTCGGCGTTTCGCGTAAGAGCATGATCGGTCAGGCCTTGAATCGCCCGGTCGGAGAGCGACTGCATGGCGGTCTGGCACTCGCGGCGCTGGCTTCATTCAAGGGTGCGCGTATATTGCGCGTGCATGATGTCGCCGAAACCGTCGATGTAGTGCGGATGATCGCCGCAGTGGAATCAGCCGAATAAGAATGATGGAGCAGTTATGAGCAAAAAATACTTTGGCACCGACGGCATTCGCGGTCGCGTCGGCGAATATCCGATTACTCCTGATTTCATGCTCAAGCTTGGCTGGGCGGCAGGCATGGCGTTCCGCAAAATGGGCGCCTGCAAAGTCCTTGTCGGCAAAGACACGCGAATTTCGGGCTACATGTTCGAGTCGGCGCTTGAGGCCGGCCTGACTTCGGCAGGCGCAGATGTCATGCTGCTGGGGCCGATGCCTACCCCTGCCATCGCTTACCTGACGCGTACCTTTCATGCGGAAGCCGGTATCGTGATCAGTGCTTCGCACAACCCTCACGATGACAACGGCATCAAATTCTTCTCCGGCAAGGGCACCAAGCTTCCTGACGAAGTCGAGCACATGATCGAAGAATTGCTTGATACCCCGATGACTGTGGTTGAGTCGAGCAAGATCGGCAAGGTATCGCGAATCAATGACGCGTCGGGCCGCTATATCGAATTCTGTAAAAGCAGCGTGCCTACCGGAACCAGTTTCGCCGGTCTGAAGATCGTGCTCGACTGTGCTCACGGCGCTACCTACAAGGTGGCTCCAAGCGTATTCCGCGAGCTGGGCGCAGACGTCGTGGTCCTCTCTGCACAGCCGAACGGTCTGAACATCAATGAAAACTGTGGTTCGACCCACATGGGTCAGCTTCAGGCTGCCGTGCTGGCTGAGCACGCGGATCTGGGTATTGCCTTTGATGGCGATGGCGATCGGGTTCTGATGGTCGATCACACGGGCGCCATTGTTGATGGCGATGAGCTGTTGTTCATCATCGCTCGCGATCTGCATGAGCGTAACAAATTGCAGGGCGGTGTCGTAGGCACCTTGATGAGCAACCTGGGGCTGGAGCTGGCCCTTGCGGATCTGTCGATCCCATTCGTGCGCGCCAATGTCGGTGACCGTTATGTCATCGCCGATCTGCTGGAGCGTAACTGGGTGGTGGGTGGCGAGAACTCGGGCCATATCGTCTGCTTCAATCACACCACCACCGGTGACGCGATCATTGCGGCGCTGCAGGTGCTGATGGCATTGAAGAGGCGCTCGGAAGGCCTGGCTCAGAGTCGTCAGGCGCTGCGCAAGTGCCCGCAGGTGCTGATCAACGTGCGCTTCGGCGGCGGTGTGAACCCGCTTGAACATCCTGCGGTCAAGGAAGCCAGTGATCGCGTTACCCAGGCCATGGCTGGTCGTGGGCGGGTGCTGTTGCGCAAGTCCGGGACCGAGCCATTGGTGCGTGTGATGGTCGAAGGCGAAGACGAAACGCAGGTTCGTGGTTACGCTGAAGAGCTGGCAAAACTCGTTACTGAAGTTTCTGCCTGAATTCGGCTTGCCAGCCATGATTGTGTTGGGTAACATCTGCGCCCACTTTGACCGACGAGGTACAGCATGCGTCGCCCTATGGTAGCTGGTAACTGGAAGATGCACGGTACCCGCGCCAGCGTCGCTGAGCTGATCAACGGCCTTAGTCACCTGGCCTTGCCGAGCGGTGTTGATGTCGCGGTATTCCCGCCTTGCCTGTACATCAATCAAGTGATTGATGGTCTGGAAGGCAAGTCGATTTCGGTCGGCGCGCAGAATTCTGCGGTGGAATCGAAGCAGGGTGCGCTGACCGGTGAAGTTGCACCGAGTCAGTTGGTGGATGCAGGGTGTTCCCTGGTACTTGTCGGGCATTCCGAGCGCCGCCAGATTATGGGCGAGCAGGACGGGATGCTGATTCGCAAGTTCGCAGCGGCACAGGCATGTGGCTTGATTCCGGTGTTGTGCATAGGGGAAACCCTGGAGCAGCGTGAAGCCGGTAAAACTCTTGAGGTTGTCGGGCGTCAGCTGGGCAGCATCATCGAGCAGCTGGGTGTCGGTGTCTTTGCCAATGCAGTCATAGCTTACGAGCCGGTCTGGGCCATTGGCACCGGGCTGACTGCTTCGCCGCAACAGGCGCAGGATGTGCACGCCGCCATCCGCGCGCAGTTGGCGGCAGAAAATTCTGAGGTCGCACAAGGTGTGCGGCTTCTATACGGCGGCAGCGTGAAGGCGGCCAATGCGGTCGAACTGTTCGGCATGCCGGATATCGATGGGGGGCTCATTGGTGGAGCTTCCCTGAATGCAGATGAGTTCGGTGCGATTTGTCGCGCCGCGGGAAACTGAAAAAATGCTGGAAACAGTCGTAGTCGTTTTTCATCTGCTGGGTGCATTGGGCGTAGTTGCTCTGGTATTGCTGCAGCAGGGTAAAGGTGCGGATGCTGGTGCGTCTTTCGGTGCAGGTGCTTCAAATACTGTATTCGGAAGCCAAGGTTCCTCTACCTTTCTTAGTAAATTTACTGCTATACTTGCCGCCGGTTTCTTCATAACCAGCTTGGGGTTAGGTTACTTTGCTAAAGAGAAGGCTCAACAGCTGACTCAAGTAGGTTTGCCAAATCCAGCAGTGTTGGAAGTTCCAAAGCAGCAACCGGCTTCTGATGATGTCCCGGTGCTTCAAGAGCAAAAGTCGGCTACTCCAGCGACTGACGTGCCTCCAGCTCAAGAGCAGAAGTAAGAAGGTTTCAAACGTTGTATTGCCGAGGTGGTGGAATTGGTAGACACGCAACCTTGAGGTGGTTGTGCCCATAGGGTGTAGGGGTTCGAGTCCCCTTCTCGGTACCAATTATCAGGAAAGCCCGCTGTTGCGGGCTTTCTTGTAGGTGGAAGGTTACATTGATTCTTTAAGGGATCGGTCGTATACTTCCGCCCCAGCTTTGTCGCGGGGTGGAGCAGTCTGGTAGCTCGTCGGGCTCATAACCCGAAGGTCGTCGGTTCAAATCCGGCCCCCGCAACCAGTTTAAAGAGCCCCTTTTAAGGGGCTTTTTGTTAGCTGGACACTTTCAACGCCGCTGTTCGACGGCGTTTCAAGGATGGGCGTTTCGCCCATTTTTTTATTTTGCATAGCATGCACATACATGCACGAGGGGGTTCAGGTGTCGAGCAAGCTAGAAGAGTTGCAGGCCTTGCTGGCCCCGGTGGTCGTGGCCCTGGGCTATGAATGCTGGGGTATTGAGTTTTCGGCTCAAGGTCGCCACTCAATGTTGCGCGTTTATATTGATAAAGAGGGCGGTGTGCTGGTGGATGATTGCGCCATTGTCAGCCGTCAGATCAGCGGTGTCCTGGATGTTGAAGATCCGATCGCCGTTGAATACACCCTCGAAGTTTCCTCGCCTGGCATGGAACGCCCACTGTTCACTATTGAGCAGTTCGCAAAATTTGCCGGTGAACAAGTGAAGATCAAGCTGCGCTCGCCTTTTGAAGGTCGACGCAACTTTCAGGGCCTTCTGCGCGGTGTAGAAGAGCAGGACGTCGTGGTGCAGGTAGAAGACCATGAATTCCTGTTGCCGATCGATATGATCGACAAGGCCAACATTATTCCCAGTTTTGACTGAGACGTGCCAGAAACTGCGGATCCCGCGGATCCAATGGCTTGCGAAAGGCGAGGCGTACGATGAGCAAAGAAGTACTGCTGGTTGTTGAGTCGGTATCCAATGAAAAGGGCGTACCGGCCAACGTAATTTTTGAAGCGCTGGAGCTGGCTCTGGCCACTGCTACCAAAAAGCGTTTCGAGGACGAAGTCGATCTGCGTGTGGAAATCAATCGCCACACTGGTGCTTACGAGACATTCCGTCGCTGGACTGTCGTCGAAGAAGCAGATCTTGACGATCCGGCCATTGAAACCTGGCCGAGCAAGGTTGCTGAAACGCATCCTGGTGCTCAGGTAGGTGACGTAGTCGAAGAGAAAATCGAATCCATCGAGTTCGGCCGCATCGCTGCACAAACTGCCAAGCAGGTCATTGTGCAGAAAGTACGCGAAGCCGAGCGCGCTCAAGTCGTTGATGCTTATCGCGAGCGCTTGGGGGAAATCATCTCCGGCACCGTGAAAAAAGTTACCCGCGACAATGTGATCGTCGACCTGGGCAACAACGCTGAAGCGTTGCTGGCTCGTGAAGACATCATTTCTCGCGAAACTTTCCGGGTCGGCGTGCGCTTGCGTGCGCTGCTCAAGGAAATCCGCACCGAGAACCGCGGCCCGCAGCTGATCCTGTCGCGTACCGCGCCGGAAATGCTGATCGAGTTGTTCCGCATCGAAGTGCCGGAAATTGCTGAAGGCCTGATCGAAGTGATGGCTGCGTCCCGTGACCCGGGTTCGCGCGCCAAGATCGCGGTCCGCTCCAAGGACAAACGCATCGACCCGCAAGGCGCTTGCATCGGCATGCGCGGTTCGCGTGTCCAGGCAGTGTCCGGCGAGTTGGGCGGTGAGCGTGTTGACATCGTGCTGTGGGACGATAACCCGGCCCAGTTCGTGATCAATGCAATGTCGCCGGCTGAAGTGGCGGCAATTATCGTTGACGAAGATGCCCATGCAATGGACATCGCCGTTGGCGCAGACAATCTGGCTCAGGCCATCGGTCGCGGTGGTCAGAACGTGCGTCTGGCTAGCCAGTTGACTGGCTGGACCCTGAACGTGATGACCGAATCGGACATCCAGGCTAAGCAGCAAGCAGAAACCGGCGACATCCTGCGCAACTTCATCGACGAGCTGGAAGTCGACGAAGACCTCGCACAGGTGCTGGTAGATGAAGGCTTCACCAGTCTGGAAGAGATTGCCTACGTACCGTTGGAAGAAATGCTCAACATCGACGGCTTTGACGAAGAAACCGTCAACGAGCTTCGCGCTCGTGCCAAGGATCGTTTGTTGACCAAAGCCATCGCTACTGAGGAAAAGCTGGCAGACGCCCATCCGGCCGAAGACCTGCTCTCGCTTGAGGGTATGGACAAGGATCTGGCGATGGAACTGGCGGTGCGCGGCGTAATTACCCGCGAAGACCTGGCCGAGCAGTCTATTGACGATCTGCTCGACATCGACGGCATTGACGAAGATCGTGCCGGCAAGTTGATCATGGCCGCCCGAGCCCATTGGTTCGAGTAATTAGGCGCGGCCTGAGGAGAGAAGTGCATGACGCAAGTCACGGTGAAACAACTGGCCGATGAGGTCAAAACACCGGTAGAGCGCCTGTTGCAGCAGATGCGTGAGGCAGGTCTGCCGCACACCGCCGCCGAAGAAAATGTGACTGACAGTGAGAAGCAATCTTTGCTGACTCACTTGAAAAGCAGCCACAAGGCGAAAGTGGAAGAACCACGCAAGATTACACTGCAGCGTAAAACTACCAGCACCCTGCGTGTTGCTGGCAGCAAAAGCATCAGTGTTGAAGTCCGCAAGAAGAAAGTTTTCGTACAGCGCAGCCCGGAAGAAATCGAAGCCGAACGCAAGCGCGAACTGGATGAACGTCGTGCAGTAGAAAATGCTGCCCGTCAAAAGGCTGAAGAAGAATCCAAGCGTCGCGCCGAAGAAGACGCGCGTCGCCAGCCTGCTGCTGCGCAAACCGCGACTAACGACGCTGTTGCTGCACCGGCTGCAGTTGCCGAGCCAGTACGTGAAAGCGCACCGGTGACCACTGCGCCAGCGCCTTCTGCAGATGTTCGTAACAAGCAGAACGAACAGCGCCGTCCGGACAAACCACGTGCAGACGATAACAATCGTCGCAGCGGTGGTGGTGGCGACGGCGAGCGTAAAAACGCTCCGCATCGTGCCTCGGTTAAAGAGAAAGCGCCTGCTCCACGCGTTGCCCCACGTACTACCGACGAAGAAAGCGACAGCTTCCGTCGCGGTGGTCGCGGCAAGGCCAAGCTGAAGAAACGCAACGCTCACGGTTTCCAGAGCCCAACCGGCCCTGTCGTGCGTGATGTGCAGATCGGCGAGACCATCTCTGTTGGCGATCTCGCCAATCAGATGTCGGTCAAGGCAGCTGAAATCATCAAGTTCATGTTCAAACTGGGTACTCCAGCGACGATCAACCAGGTGCTCGATCAGGAAACTGCTCAGCTTGTAGCTGAGGAGTTGGGCCACAAAGTGACCCTGGTCAGCGACACTGCCCTGGAAGATTCCCTGGCCGAGTCCCTGAAGTTTGAAGGTGAGACGTTCTCCCGTGCACCGGTTGTGACCGTAATGGGCCACGTTGACCACGGTAAGACCTCGCTGCTCGACTATATCCGTCGTGCCAAGGTAGCTGCTGGCGAAGCCGGTGGTATCACCCAGCACATCGGTGCATACCACGTTGAAACCGAACGCGGCATGGTCACCTTCCTTGACACCCCGGGTCACGCTGCGTTTACCGCAATGCGTGCTCGTGGTGCCAAGGCGACCGACATCGTGATCCTGGTAGTTGCAGCGGACGACGGCGTAATGCCGCAGACCATTGAAGCTGTCCAGCACGCCAAGGCTGCTGGTGTTCCACTGGTTGTTGCAGTGAACAAAATTGACAAGCCGGGCGCCGATCTCGATCGCATCCGTAGCGAACTGTCGGTTCACGGCGTAACTTCCGAAGAGTGGGGCGGTGATACGCCGTTCGTTTCGGTTTCGGCGAAAGTCGGTACCGGCGTGGACGAGTTGCTCGAAGCTGTCCTGCTGCAAGCTGAAGTTCTCGAACTGAAAGCGACGCCTTCGGCTCCTGGCCGTGGCGTCGTGGTTGAATCGCGTCTCGACAAAGGTCGTGGCCCGGTTGCAACCGTTCTGGTTCAAGACGGTACCCTGCGCCAAGGCGACATGGTCCTGGTCGGTTCGAACTATGGCCGTGTACGTGCCATGCTCGACGAGAACGGCAAGCCAATCAAGGAAGCCGGTCCATCCATCCCTGTCGAGATTCTCGGCCTGGACGGTACCCCGGACGCTGGCGACGAGATGAGCGTGCTGTCGGACGAGAAGAAAGCCCGTGAAGTGGCTCTGTTCCGTCAAGGCAAGTTCCGCGAAGTCAAACTGGCTCGCGCTCACGCCGGCAAGCTGGAAAACATCTTCGAAAACATGGGTCAGGCAGAGAAGAAGACGCTCAACATCGTCCTCAAATCTGACGTCCGTGGTTCCCTCGAAGCGTTGAACGGCGCCTTGAACGGCCTGGGTAACGACGAAGTGCAAGTGCGTGTAGTGGGCGGCGGCGTCGGTGGTATCACCGAGTCCGACGCCAACCTGGCACTGGCTTCCAACGCTGTACTGTTCGGCTTCAACGTGCGTGCCGATGCTGGTGCACGGAAGATCGTCGAGCAGGAAGGTCTGGATATGCGTTACTACAACGTCATCTACGACATCATCGAAGACGTCAAGAAAGCCCTCACCGGTATGCTGGGCAGCGATGTTCGCGAGAACATCCTGGGTATCGCTGAAGTGCGTGACGTGTTCCGCTCGCCGAAGTTTGGCGCGATCGCCGGTTGCATGGTTATCGAAGGTGTTGTTCACCGTAACCGTCCAATCCGTGTACTGCGTGAAGACATCGTTATCTTCGAAGGCGAGCTGGAATCCCTGCGCCGCTTCAAGGATGACGCTGCCGAAGTACGTGCCGGCATGGAATGCGGTATCGGCGTCAAGAGCTACAACGACGTCAAACCTGGCGACAAGATCGAAGTCTACGAGAAGGTTCAGGTTGCTCGCAGCCTCTAACTCGCGCACTTCAAGGGTCACTCGGGGCCGTTGCATGAAAATGCACGGCGCCGCGTCAGGACTCTAAACGCAACGCCCGGTCTGGCTTTTGTCAGGCCGGGCGTTTGCCGCTTTCAGACCCGTCGGGTTTCACCGTCGGGCAGTAACAGGTAACAAGACATGGCAAAAGAATACAGCCGTACCCAACGTATCGGCGATCAGATGCAGCGTGAGCTGGCACAGCTGATCCGTCGTGAAGTCAAAGACCCGCGCGTCGGCCTGGTCACCATTACCGCTGTTGAGGTCAGCCGTGACGTCGGTCATGCCAAGATCTTCATCACCGTGATGGGACAGGACAGCGCCGAAGACATCGCGCAAAGCATCAAGGTGCTCAACTCGGCCGCCGGTTTCCTGCGCATGCAGCTGGCCCGCGAAATGAAGTTGCGCAGCGTTCCACAGTTGCACTTCCACTACGACGAAAGTGTCGTGCGTGGCGCGCATCTGTCGGCCCTGATCGAACGTGCGGTGGCTGAAGACAGCCAGCGCCCGGAAGCGACAGCACCCGAAGACACCAAGGAGTAATCGGTGGCTCAGGTCAAACGTATCCGTCGTAACGTCAGCGGCGTCATCCTGCTCGACAAGCCGTTGGGGTTTACCTCCAACGCCGCGTTACAGAAGGTTCGCTGGTTGCTGAACGCCGAGAAAGCCGGGCACACCGGCAGTCTTGATCCGCTAGCCACCGGTGTATTGCCGCTGTGCTTCGGTGAGGCCACCAAGTTTTCGCAGTATTTGCTCGACTCCGACAAGGGTTACGAGACCCTGGCGCAACTGGGCAAGACCACCACCACGGCAGATGCCGAGGGTGAGGTTTTACAGGAACGTCCGGTGACCGTTGGTCGTGCCGACGTTGAAGCGGTGTTGCCGAAATTTCGCGGCCAAATCAGCCAGATACCGCCCATGTACTCGGCTCTCAAGCGTGATGGCCAGCCGCTGTACAAGCTGGCGCGTGCAGGCGAAGTAGTGGAGCGCGAACCGCGTTCTGTTACTATTGCGCGCTTGGAATTGCTGGCCTTCGAAGGTGATACTGCGCGGCTCGCGGTGGATTGCAGCAAAGGCACCTATATCCGCACCCTGGTGGAGGATATCGGTGAGCAACTCGGTTGTGGCGCTTACGTTGCTCAATTGCGACGTACCCAGGCCGGGCCTTTCACGCTGGCGCAGACGGTAACGCTGGAAGAGCTGGAAGCGGTCCATGCCGAAGGTGGCAACGAAGCGGTTGATCGTTTCCTGATGCCTTCGGACAGCGGGCTGCTGGACTGGCCATTGTTGCAGTTCTCGGAGCACAGCTCGTTCTACTGGCTTAACGGCCAGCCGGTACGAGCCCCGGATGCACCGAAGTTCGGCATGGTACGGGTACAGGATCACAACGGTCGCTTCATTGGAATCGGTGAAGTGAGCGAAGACGGGCGCATCGCGCCGCGTCGACTGATTCGGTCGGAATGACCGAAACCAGTCTGTGTCAAAGCAGGCTGGCGAGGGTGGCTGTCAACAGGCACGGTCACTACTCATTTATAGATACAGGGATTTGTCCCTGGCCTGTTGAAACTGTGTTTCTGAAACAGTTTCCTGATAAAAGGATTGCCTCATGGCTCTCGACGTTCAAGAAAAAGCTCAAATCGTTGCTGACTATCAGCAAGCTGTTGGTGACACTGGTTCGCCAGAAGTGCAAGTTGCACTGCTGACCCACAACATCAACAAACTGCAAGGTCACTTCAAGGCCAACGGTAAAGATCACCACTCCCGTCGTGGTCTGATCCGCATGGTTAACCAGCGTCGCAAGCTGCTGGACTACCTGAAAGGCAAAGACGTGAGCCGTTACAGCGCTCTGATCGGTCGCCTGGGTCTGCGTCGCTAATAAGCGATTGCGCTATGAGGTTGGTTGTTTGCTGTGCGTCAGCGGGTTTCCCGCTGGCGCATGGCAGGCTCCCAGCCTCAAGTTTTATCTGGATACACGTTTTACCCTGGACAGGCGTTGGGCCGATTCCCGACATTGCCCAAGAATTTCGCAAGAAGACAAGTTCCCCAAGAGCCACAAAGAAGGTAGGACACCGTGAACCCGGTTATCAAAAAATTCCAGTTCGGTCAGTCGACCGTTACCCTCGAGACAGGCCGTATCGCCCGTCAAGCCTCCGGCGCAGTGCTGGTTACCGTTGATGATGACGTCACCGTATTGGTGACCGTTGTTGGCGCCAAAACCGCTGACCCAAGCAAAGGCTTTTTCCCTCTTTCCGTTCACTACCAGGAAAAGACTTACGCTGCCGGTAAGATCCCTGGCGGTTTCTTCAAGCGCGAAGGCCGTCCTTCCGAGAAAGAAACCCTGACTTCCCGACTGATCGACCGTCCGATCCGTCCGCTATTCCCGGAAGGCTTCATGAACGAAGTGCAGGTTGTCTGCACCGTCGTTTCCACCAGCAAAAAAACCGATCCGGACATCGCTGCGATGATCGGTACCTCGGCTGCGCTGGCGATCTCCGGCATTCCTTTCGATGGCCCGATCGGCGCTGCCCGCGTTGCGTTCCACGAAAGCACTGGCTACCTGCTGAACCCGACTTACGAGCAACAGAAAGCATCGAGCCTGGACATGGTCGTTGCCGGTACGTCGGAAGCCGTGCTGATGGTTGAATCGGAAGCCAAAGAGCTGACCGAAGACCAGATGCTGGGCGCCGTACTGTTTGCTCACGACGAGTTTCAGGTGGTGATCAACGCCGTTAAAGAATTGGCTGCCGAAGCTGCCAAGCCGACCTGGACCTGGGCTCCACAGCCTGAAGCCACCGCTCTGCTGGGCGCTATCCGTGCCGAGTTCGGCGACGCGATCTCCCAGGCTTACGCCATCACCGTCAAGGCCGACCGTTACACTCGCCTGGGCGAGTTGAAGGATCAGGTGGTTGCCAAGCTCTCCGGTGAAGAAGGCCAGCCTTCTTCCAGCGAAGTCAAAGCGGCGTTCGGCGAAATCGAATACCGCACCGTTCGCGAAAACATCGTAAACGGCAAGCCGCGTATCGACGGTCGCGACACCAAGACCGTACGTCCGTTAAACATCGAAGTCGGCGTACTGCCAAAGACTCACGGTTCGGCACTGTTCACTCGTGGCGAAACCCAGGCGCTGGTCGTTGCAACACTGGGCACCGCCCGTGACGCGCAACTGCTGGATACTCTGGAAGGCGAGAAAAAAGACCCGTTCATGCTGCACTACAATTTCCCTCCGTTCTCGGTCGGCGAGTGTGGTCGCATGGGTGGCGCTGGTCGTCGCGAAATCGGTCACGGCCGTCTGGCCCGTCGCTCGATTGCAGCCATGCTGCCTGCTGCCGACGTGTTCCCGTACACCATTCGTGTTGTGTCGGAAATCACCGAGTCCAACGGTTCGAGCTCCATGGCTTCGGTCTGCGGCGCTTCCCTGGCTCTGATGGATGCCGGCGTTCCAATGAAGGCACCGGTTGCCGGTATTGCCATGGGTCTGGTTAAAGAAGGCGAGAAATTCGCCATCCTGACCGACATCCTGGGTGACGAAGACCACCTCGGCGACATGGACTTCAAAGTAGCGGGTACCGCCAAGGGTGTTACCGCGCTGCAGATGGACATCAAGATCAAAGGCATCACCGAAGAAATCATGGAAATCGCTTTGGGCCAAGCCCTTGAAGCGCGCCTGAACATTCTCGGTCAGATGAACCAGATCATTGGCCAGTCGCGTACCGAGCTGTCGGAAAACGCTCCGACCATGATCGCGATGAAGATCGACACCGACAAAATCCGTGATGTCATCGGTAAAGGCGGCGCGACCATCCGTGCGATCTGTGAAGAGACCAAGGCTTCGATCGATATCGAAGACGACGGCTCGATCAAGATCTTCGGCGAAACCAAGGAAGCGGCTGAAGCAGCACGTCAGCGCGTTCTGGGCATCACTGCCGAGGCCGAGATCGGCAAGATCTACGTCGGCAAGGTTGAGCGCATCGTCGATTTCGGCGCATTCGTCAACATCCTGCCTGGCAAGGACGGCCTGGTTCACATCTCGATGCTGAGCGACGCTCGCGTTGAAAAAGTGACCGACATCCTGAAAGAAGGCCAGGAAGTGGAAGTACTGGTACTGGACGTGGACAACCGCGGCCGTATCAAGCTGTCCATCAAAGACGTAGCAGCAGCCAAGGCTTCGGGCGTTTAATCGCGCCCCACGCCTGATCGCTTCAACGTTGTAAAAAATGCCCCGCCGTGCAAACGGCGGGGCATTTTTTGTGTCCGGAAAAGATTTGTTTTTAAAGGTAAGTGAAGTTGCCTGACCTGTTGGTCAGTGCTAGGTTTAGCCCACCGCCCGTGTAGCTCAGCTGGTAGAGCAGCGCACTCGTAACGCGAAGGTCGCAGGTTCGATTCCTGTCTCGGGCAAAAAAGCGACACGTTGTTTTCAGATGATCCCCGAATGGTTCTGAAGGCCAGAAAAACCGGGCTTCACCCGGCTATTTGCGTCAGAGAGATCCTTGATGATCCAGTTCCATCTTCCATTCCCCCGATCAGCGAGAACGCCATGACCGTTAAAGAATTGACCCAGGAAGCACGTCACGAAGAAGCGCTGAAGAAGTACGTGCAGGACACGCCTCAGCTAGCTGACGAGATCAAAGACCTGCCCGCCGACGACCAGAAAGACCAGATCCAGTGGGCATTCGAGGATGAGGCAGAGTCTCAGGGCTTGCAGCCTTGGGAACTGACGCTCAAGTACACCTCCACCCCGGAAGAGTTTGAGGCACAGCGCCTGGTATTGCATAAAGAGGCGGCCGAAGTGCTAGGCGTCGAGTGGGACGAGTACTGCGAGATGAATAATCTGGTGGTCTGACCTGGTATCAACGCAACACCTGTGGGAGCGGGTTTGCTCGCGAAGAGGTCGACACATCTGACAATGATGGTGCCTGACACAACGCCTTCGCGAGCAAGGCCGCTCCCACATTTTTCGTCAGAGGCTCAAGCGCATCGACAGGTCCACGGCCTTCACATCCTTGGTCATCGCACCAATCGAAATGTAATCCACCCCGGTTTCCGCGATCGGCAACAGTGTGTTCTCGTTGATCCCGCCACTGGCTTCCAGTTTTGCCTTACCGGCATTCAGGCGCACTGCTTCGCGCATATCGTCCAGGCTCAGTTCGTCGAGCATGATGATATCGGCACCCGCCGCCAGCGCTTCTTTCAGCTCCCCCAGACTTTCCACTTCGATCTCCACCGGTTTGCCCGGCGCGATCCTGTGCGCTGCGTTGATGGCTTCAGCGATGCCACCGCAGGCGGCGATGTGGTTTTCCTTGATCAGGAACGCGTCGTACAGGCCGATGCGATGGTTGTGGCAACCGCCGCATGTCACCGCGTACTTTTGCGCCAAGCGCAGGCCAGGGAGGGTTTTGCGGGTATCGAGCAGCTTCACTTGGGTTTCGGCAACGAAATCCGCCAGGTATTGCGCTCGCGTGGCTACACCGGAAAGCAATTGCAGGAAATTCAGCGCGCAGCGTTCGCCGGTTAACAACGAACGTGCCGGGCCTTCCAGATGAAACAGCGCCTGATTGGGATTCACCCGATCACCGTCGCGTACCTGCCAATGCACGGCAACACGCGGGTCCAGCTGCCGAAAAACCGCGTCGACCCACGACGTGCCTGCAATAACGGCGGCATCGCGGGTGATGATGGTGGCTTTGGCCAGGCGTTCGGCCGGGATCAGCTGTGCGGTGATGTCGCCGCTGCCGATGTCTTCGAGTAACGCGCGGCGCACGTTGGCTTCGATTTCGGCAGTCAAATCGGCGAGACGTAGGTTCGGCATAACGGACTCCACAAACAAAGTGGCCCGATTATAGGGCCATGGCCCGCAGCAACCCAAGGCATGCGGCCCTCTCAAATGGCTCTGAATGGTGCATTTGGTCGATTTCAGCGTGTGCGCTTGCTAACTTGTTGCCGGCAGCAGACGTCTGTTTCAATACAGGTCCAAAGCCCGCTGGCAAATGTAACGTCTTTTATCCGATAATTCGCCTCACATTTGACGTCATGACTTTGACAGGCTGTATGCTCGGTCATAGATGACGATCCCCGCATCATCGGTTCAGGAGGCCTGGATGCACAATGACGGCAATGTAGTGCCCCTGCGCAAGGCCGCAACCGAGCATTCGGATGACTCGCCGCTTGCCCGCATGCCGCTGATTCTGCTGCAGGTTCGCGACTCGGTCGCGCAACAGCTCGGGCATGGCCTCCAGCAACTTTTCGAAAATGCCGACGACACGCTGTTCGAAATGGCTGACCGGGCACGGAACGATGTCGACCAGAACATTTTCTTCGAAGCCATGCGCGATTTGCGCCTCAAACGCAAAAGTATCGAACGGGTATTTTTCGAGCAGTTCTTCGACTCTTTCATTCGCCTGACGCAAGACAAAAACAGCAAAACGCCCTCTGTGCTGGCAGTCGATGTGGCAGGGTGCTCACCCGATGACCTTGAACGAACAGTGGCGGTGGAGGCGATGGTCGGCAAAGTGCTGAACCGGGACGGCTACGCGCTTGACCAGTTGACCGCCAGACTGAGCATGTTAGTGGGCCGAAAACTCATCGCCGGGCATAACCCGATGGGGCCGGCGATGATCTGCGAGTATTTTGTGCAGGCCGCACAGACCCTTGGCGTGGTAATCCAGGTCAAGCTGGTCATCCTCAAACTCTTCGAGCGCTATGTCCTAAGCGACGTTGATCTGCTGTATTCGCAAGTTAATCAGTTGCTGATGAGCAACGGCATCCTGCCCGGCCTCAAACCGGCCCCGGCGCGACCTGTCAGCGATCCCGCGACTGCCGGTGTCCGTAGCAAATCCGTGGATGCCCACCCAGCCGTCAGCGTGCCCCTCGATAGCAGCGTTCAAGCGGTTTTCGCCGCCCTGCAGACGCTGTTGTCTCACGTGCGCGGCAGCGTGGCGCCCACTCTGGAAGCCAGTGCGCCCGCGCAACCGATTTCCACCCGCGACCTGTTGCGCATGCTCTCGCATTTGCAGCAATACGTGCCTGAACCTGCAATACAGGACGACTTCGACCTGCGCAACCAGCTCGAACAGTTATTGACCCGGGTCAGCGTCAAGACCGGCACGTCACGCGTGGTTGCCGTGGCTGACGAGGATGTCATCAATCTGATTGCGATGCTGTTCGACTGCATCCTTGATGACCGCAACCTGCCGGACTCGCTCAAGGCGCAGATCGCGCGTTTGCAGATCCCGATGCTGAAAGTTGCCGTCCTCGATAAAAGCTTTTTCAGTCGCAGTAGCCACCCGGCGCGGCGTCTGCTCAATGAGATCGCGGACGCTGCGAAGGGGTGGGGCGAGAGCGATGATGATGCACGCGACAGCCTGTATGTACGCATCGATCAGGTCGTGCAGCGCTTGCTGAGCGATTTCGTTGACGACCCGGCTATTTTTTCCGAATTACTGGCTGATTTTTTGGCGTTCACCAGCGACGAACGCCGGCGCAGCGAGCTGCTGGAACAACGTACCCGCGACGCTGAAGAAGGTCGCGCGAAAACCGAGCTTGCCCGTCAGCGCATCCGGCTGGCAGTGAATCGGGCCTTGCTGGGCAAGGTGTTGCCACAACGGGTTGTGACGTTCGTGCAGGAAGCTTGGGCTCAGGTCCTGTTGCTGACGTTTTTGAAGCACAGCGATCAGTCGGCTGAGTGGCACGCCGATGTGCACACCATGGAGCAATTGATCTGGAGTGTGCAGCGTCACGACGAGCCCGATGCGAACGTGCGTTTACTGGCGTTGGTGCCGAGCCTGCTGAAATCGTTGCGCGATGGCTTGAGCGCCTCGGCGTTCGATCCATTTGCTACCAGCGAGTTTTTCAGCGACCTGGAGACATTGCATCTGCAATTGTTCGAGCGCGCGGACCAACCGCTGACACTTGTGAGAGCGGCCGATGCGGCGATGGTAGAAGTGCGCGAGGACGTCGTCCTGCAGAACGCTGAAGCCGCAGAGGCTTTGGCCCGATTGCCGACCGATGATGCCGGCCTGCAGCAGGTCGATCAACTGGTGCCGGGCAATTGGGTCGAGATCGAGGAAGACCAGGAAAACACGTTGCGCTGCAAGTTGACCGCAATCATCGACGCTACGGGCAAGTACATTTTCGTCAACCGCACCGGCCTGAAAGTTCTGGAGCGCAGCCGTACGGAGTTGGCGCACGATTTTCAGCGAGGCGCAGTGCGAGTCCTGGCTGACACGTTACTGTTTGATCGCGCGCTGGAGTCGGTGATAGGCAACCTGCGGCGGCTCGATCACGGCAAGTGATCGCCCGTTGAGGACTATCGCGGCATACTGAGCGCCAACACTGTCGTCGCTGAAGGAACCTGTATGCAGTTGGACCCCGCGAGTGGTTGGTGTCAGGAAGTGCAATCGTGCCCCTCACCCAACTTCAATGCGCGCCCCACGGACGAAATTTCCCTGCTGGTGATTCACAACATCAGTCTGCCTCCGGCGCAATTTGCCACCGGCAAGGTGCAGGAATTTTTCCAGAACCGGCTGGATGTCACAGAGCACCCCTACTTTGAGGGGATCGCTGACCTACGGGTGTCTGCGCATTTTCTGATAGAGCGAGACGGCACCGTCACCCAGTTTGTCTCTTGTCTTGAGCGCGCCTGGCATGCCGGCGTTTCGTGCTTTGAGGGGCGGGAAACCTGTAACGATTTTTCCATAGGCATCGAACTCGAAGGCACCGATGATCTGCCGTTCACCGATGCGCAATATGCTGCGCTGACGGCATTGACCGTGCTGTTGCAAAGGACCTTCCCGGCGATCACCACGCAACGCATTTGCGGGCACAGCGACATCGCGCCGGGGCGCAAGACCGATCCGGGGCCGGCGTTCGACTGGGTTCGCTATCGCGCTGCTTTGGCACAGGCTGTAAAGGAAAAAGAGGAAGGACAATGAGTTTTCTGGTGTTGCTGCTGGCGGTCTGGGTCGAGAAATTCTCGGCACTGCGCCATCGGATTCAACGTGACGGCGGCTGGGTGCGAGAGCTGCACAAGCTCGAATCCAGTACGCGTATGGCGCCCCGTCCCTGGCTGATCCTGACGATTCTGGTGTTGCTGCCGGTGGCGTTGCTGGGTCTGTTGTTGGTGGTGCTGGAACCGGTGGCATATGGGCTTCTGGCACTGCCGGTGCATTTGCTGGTGGTGATTTACAGTCTGGGGCGCGGCGATCTGCTGGCCGGCCTCGGACCGTTCCGCGACGCCTGGCGCCGTGAAGACCTGCAAGCGGCCGCGCACGTGGCCCAGCGCGACCTGGATATCGGCGCCGACAGCGGTGAACAATTGCTGGAGAAGGTTCAGGGCCATTTGCTGTGGGAGGGTTATCAAAGCTTTTTCGCCGTCATTTTCTGGTACATCTTGCTGGGGCCGGTCGCGGCATTGAGCTATCGACTGCTGGCGCTCGCCGAAGAGCACGGGCAAAACCCGGCGGTCGTGGAACGTGCGGGGCAATTGCGACATGCGTTCGATTGGGTGCCGGTGCGTCTGCTGGCCGCCAGTTTTGCCCTGGTCGGCAACTTTGTGGCGGTCAGCCGCGTGATGCTGCACGAACTGCTGAACTGGAACATTAGCGCCGCGCAATTGATCGAGAAAGTCGGTCTGGCGGCCGGTGAGATTCCCGCGCCGGTGGCGGGACCGGATGGCATCAACAGCCTCGACAACCTTTGGGAATTACTGCTCCGCGCAGCACTGCTCTGGTACGCCGGCTTCGCGCTGTGGACAGTTCTCCCCTGAACACCACAAATCCGTAGGAGCCGGCTTGCTGGCGAAGGCATCAACGCGGTGTTCCTGAAGCACCGAGGCGCAGCCATCGCCAGCAAGCCGGCTCCTACGGCCCGTGTTGTCACGCGCAGCATGTAATAGGCAGGTCCGTTCCCTTCAATGGCGGGACTCGCTTGGCCCCCGTTAACCTTAAGTTACAAAACCTCCTGCCGATTTAAGCTATACAGAGCTGGCGCAAAATAGTGGCTATCTGCCGCTGGTCTGCGCCTGCCATATAAAAACAAGAAAAATCAGAAAGGGAGACTTCCAGTGAAGAGCTTGCTCTATCCCGCCGTTGCACTGATGAACCGCCTGAGCTTCGGCATGAAGTTCAGCCTGATCAGCGTGCTTTTTCTCATCCCGATGCTGGTCACCAATTTTTATCTGGTGCGCGATTCCTATCGCGAGTTTCAGGGTACCCAGGTCGAACTGCAAAGCCTCGACCTGCTCGGTAGCAGCCTGACCCTGCGGCGTGATCTGGAAACCCTCAACAATCTGGTGCAGATCAACGTCTACCTTGGCCAGGCCGGCAAGGCCAGTAATGTCGAGGCGCAAATCGGCAGCCTTGAGCAAAGTGTGTTGGCGCGTCTTGAGGGGCTGACGGCCATGACCACCGATCCGGAGCAGATCGCGGTTTTCGATGCCAAGCGCGATGAAATGATCACTGCGTTCAAGGTTCAGCAAACGGAAAACTCCCTGCAAAGCAAAAGCGCGCTGATCGGCAAGTTGCTCGGCAATGCGCAGATTTTCAGTCAGATCATCGCCAGTCAGGCCGGTTTGAGCCGCGACCATCAAAGTGACATACGCCAGCTCAGCGAACTGATCACCCACACTACGCCGGCAATCACTCAAACCCTGGGCGATGGTCGGGCGATGGGCTCCTACTCCCTCGGCCAGGGCTTTCTCAACTCGTCTTCGAGCACCCGTTTCGATGAGTTGATGGCGCAGATCGAAAAGCTGCAGGCCGAGTACGGCCTGAAGTTGCAGGACGCGCTGGGCTCAAGCAAAGCGGCGCGCGAGCATTTGAGTGCCCCTGCGCAAGGCAGCCAAGCGTCGCTCAAACAGGCCAGTGACCTGTTCGAAGAACAAGTGGTGATGGCCGATACGCTGGATGCACCGTGGCAGGCCTTTTACGATCAGGTCACCGGTCTCATGGACCAGACCTACCAACTCAACGAAGCCACTCTGAAATTTCTTGGCACGCAGTTGCAACATCGGCTGGAGCAGAACCGCACTCACATGATTCTGCAGGCCGTCGCGTTGTCGGCGGTGTTCGTGCTGATTTTCTATCTTTACGGTGGCTTCTACGCGTCGACCCGCACCACCCTCAGGCGTCTTGGGGCGGTGATGGACAAGGTTGCGGCAGGCGACATGACGGTGACGTTCAGTGCCAACAGCCGTGATGAACTCGGCGAGTTGGGCGAGGTGTTCAACGGCACCGTGAAGAAAATTCACGACCTGATCGAGCGGGTCGGGCAGACAGTAGAGGAGGTCGAGCGTCAGGCCGGGCAGGTCGAAAGTGTCTCCTCCCAAAGTAACCAGGCCGTGGCGGGGCAGCGCTCGCAGATCGAGCAAGTCGCTACGGCGATGAACCAGATGTCGGCCACTTCGCTGGAGGTGGCGCGCAGTGCTGCTGCGGCCGTCAGCAGCGCTCACAGCGTCAACGACGAGACCCTCAGCGGTCGCACGCTGGTGGAGTCGCAACAGGGCAGTATTGCCGCACTGGCCAGCGAAATCGATCAGTCGGTGCTGGTGATCAATCAACTGGCCAGCGACAGCCAGTCGATCAGCCGCGTGCTGGAAGTGATCAAAAGCATCGCCGAACAAACCAACCTGCTGGCGCTCAACGCGGCCATCGAGGCGGCGCGCGCCGGTGAGCAGGGGCGAGGTTTTGCGGTGGTGGCGGACGAGGTGCGCACGCTGGCCAAACGCACGCAGCAGTCGACCGAGGAAATCGAGCAGATGATCGCCAAGCTCCACAGCGGTGTCGGCGCGGCGGTGAAAGCGATGGGCAGCAGTCATCAAATGGCCAATGGCACGGTCGGGCAATCGGAAAAAGTCCAGCAGGCGCTGGACAATATCCTTGGCGCCGTCGGCATGATCGTCGATCAGAACCAGCAGATTGCCGCTGCGGTGGAGCAGCAGACCGCCGTGGCGCATGACATTGATCAGAACATCGTCGAAATCAACCGCGCGGGCGAGCGCACGGCTGAAGGCGCGCACCAGACCGAAGATGCCAGCCGGGCGTTGTCTGTGCAGGTGGTGGAGCTGAAACAGCTGATCAGTGCGTTTCGGGTTTAGTTTGCCAACCGGTTTACTTGTGGGAGCGAGCCTGCTCGCGATGGCGGTGTAACAGTCAACAAAGAAGCTGACTGTTATGCGCTCATCGCGAGCAGGCTCGCTCCCACAGGATTTGTGTGGGGCAGCAAGTTACCAGTTGAACACCTCACACGCATTCGCCGTGCTGACCGCCGCCAACTGCTCGGGACTCACCGCCATGATCCCCGCCAGTGCGGTGCAAATCGCCGGCAAATGCACCGGGCTGTTGCGTTGGCCGGGGAACATCACCGGCGCCATGTCCGGCGAGTCGGTTTCCAGTACCACTGATTCCAGCGGCAATTCTGCCAGCACGCGGTGCATGCGCAGCGCTTGCGGCCAGGTCGCGGCGCCGCCGAGGCCGAGTTTGAAGCCTAACTTGATGTATTCGCGGGCTTCCTCCCTGCTGCCGGCGAACGCGTGGATGATGCCTGCGCGCTTCAACTTGAAACGCTTGAGCGTCGCAACCACCGCTGCATGGCTGCGCCGCACATGAATCAACGCCGGTAGATTGAAGTCCGCCGCCAGTTGCAGCTGTGCTTCGAACAGCGTCTGCTGCCGTTCGCGATCAAGCGATTCGATGAAGTAATCCAGACCGATTTCGCCCACTGCACAGAGCTGTCGATGTCCGGCGAGCCGCGTCAGCCAATCGGCGAGTTCGGACAAATGTTCAGGCCGGTGATCATCCAGAAATACCGGGTGCAGACCAAACGCCGCGTGCAGGTCCGGATCGCTTTGAACCAGTTCCCAGACCCGCTGCCAATTGCCCTGATCAACGCCCAACACGACGATCTTGCGGACACCGACGGCGCGACTGTCGGCGAGCAGCGCCGTGCGATCGGCATCGAAGTCCGGAAAATCCAGATGCGTGTGGGTGTCGATCAGCTCCACGAGCTACTCCTGATGGATACGCTGCTTGAACGTTCGCGCAATGGCGTGCACCCCGGGCTGATAGTCGGATTGCTCAATGGCGGCCAAGGCCAGGTCCAGCGCTTTGTCGGCGATCAACTGATGCTGCTGGGCCATGGCATTGACCGGCAGCGGCAGAAAATCCAGCAGTTGCGTGTCGCCGA
This sequence comes from Pseudomonas sp. Ant30-3, assembly GCF_000690905.1. Classification (GTDB taxonomy): domain Bacteria; phylum Pseudomonadota; class Gammaproteobacteria; order Pseudomonadales; family Pseudomonadaceae; genus Aquipseudomonas. Next base: position 40,872 of record NZ_JMCL01000080.1, read on the forward strand.
ACGTGCCAAGACGCAGTGGTCGGTTCTTCAGCGGGAAATCGTGCAGGGCATCGAACACACCCTGAAGCAGCACGTAGGACGTCGTCACCAACGCGTCCGGCAAATGGCCCAGGCGTTGAAGCAATTCTTCCATCAGTTGTTTGCCGCACTCGCGGCTGAACGATTCCGCATGTTCGATGAGGATGTCGCCGGTGAAGCCGGCCAGCGCCTCTTTGAAACCAGCGGCGCGTTCCTGACTGATGCTCAGTTCAGGCCGCGCACCGATCAGGACGATCTGCCTGGGCAGCGGCTCGAGCAAACTGCGCGTGAGTTGCAGGCTGGCTTCACGGTCGTCGCTGATCACCGAGCAGAAATGCTCGGGCTTCATGACCCGGTCGATGGCAATGATTGGAGTGCCCTTGGCCTGCAACTGACGATAACTGTCATCGTCAGCCGGCAGGCAACTGGCGACGATCAACGCGTCGCAACGACGGGCGCGAAACAGTTGCAGCAACTGCCGTTCGCTGCCCGGGGCGTCATCGGAGCTGGCAATCAGTAATTGATAGCCGCGCGCCCGGGCGCCTTGTTCCAGCAATTTGGCAATGCGCGCGTAACTGGGGTTTTCCAGGTCCGGCAGGATAAAGCCCAACGTCCGAGTGTGCCGACTGCGCAACCCGGCGGCTTGCGGGTTGGGCGTGAAGCCATGCTGTTCGACCACCGCGCGCACGCGCTCCACGGTGGCGCTGCTGATCCGCTGCTGCTGGGCCTTGCCGTTGATGACATAACTGGCGGTGGTCACGGACACGCCGGCCAACTGTGCGATATCACTGAGTTTCAACTCGGGTTTCCTTGTTTTGTCGAGCTTGCCCGATAGTTTCGCCAATCCTAACCGATTCACGCACACGACCACTGTCGCAACGCTTCCGACAAGTTGGACTTCAAGGATGGGACATAATCGAGTAACGTGCCAATCATTCTAGATTAAACGTTTCAGCATTAGCGTTTTCTACCAGATAAGGGCATTTGGCCGGTTCTGCCGTGAAACCGCCAAAAGTGAAGCCCAAGCGCCTAAGCTGAAACAGTCAAAACAATACCTGGCGTCATCAGGCGCCAAAAAGGAGAACGCATGCTCGAGCTCACCATAGAGCAGATATCCATGGGCCAGTCGGCCGTGGACAAGCCCGCCGCGCTGCAATTACTGGCTGCACATCTGGTCGCCGACGGCCTGGTTGCCGAGGGTTACCTCGCCGGGTTGCAAGCGCGCGAGGTGCAGGGCTCGACCTTTCTCGGGCAAGGTATTGCCATCCCCCACGGTACCCCGGAGACCCGCGATCAGGTGTTTTCCACCGGCGTGCGCCTGATGCAGTTTCCCGAGGGCGTGGATTGGGGCGATGGTCAGATCGTTTATCTGGCGATCGGCATTGCGGCCAAATCCGATGAGCACCTCAGACTTCTGCAACTGCTCACCCGCGCTCTTGGCGAGACCGATTTAGGTCAGGCTCTGCGCCGTGCCGGTTCCGCCGAAGCACTGCTGAAACTGCTGCAAGGCGCGCCGCAGGAACTGGCGCTGGATGCGCAGATGATCGGCCTCGGTGTGTCCGCTGACGACTTCGAAGAACTGGTCTGGCGCGGCGCCCGTTTGTTGCGCCAGGCCGATTGTGTGAGCAATGGCTTCGCGGCCGTGCTGCAACAAGTCGAAGCGCTGCCGCTGGGCGACGGCTTGTGGTGGTTGCACAGCGAGCAAACGGTGAAACGTCCGGGGCTGGCCTTCGTCACTCCGGACAAACCGATGCGCTACCTCGGTCAACCGCTGAGCGGTCTGTTCTGCCTGGCCAGCCTGGGTGAAGCGCATCAGGCATTGCTCGAACGTCTGTGCGCGTTGCTGATCGAGGGGCGCGGCCACGAATTGGGCCGTGCGACCAGCAGTCGAAAAGTCCTCGAAGTGCTTGGCGGCGAACTACCCGCCGATTGGCCGAGTGCGCGCATCGCCCTGGCCAATGCCCACGGTTTGCACGCACGACCAGCGAAAATCCTCGCGCAGTTGGCGAAAAGTTTTGACGGCGAAATTCGCGTGCGGATTGTCGATGGCCAGGACAGCGCGGTATCGGTGAAGAGTCTTAGCAAGCTGCTCAGCCTTGGCGCCCGTCGCGGTCAGGTGCTGGAATTCATTGCCGAGCCGAACGTTGCCGCCGATGCGTTGCCGGCCTTGCTGGCTGCGATCGAAGAAGGCCTCGGCGAAGAAATCGAGCCATTGCCTGCCGTCAGCCAACAGCCCGAAATGCTCGCAGACATCGCCGAAGTACTGCTCGCGCCGGCGTCCGGCAGCCTGGTTCAAGCGATCCCCGCGGCCCCGGGCATCGCCATCGGCCCGGCGCATATTCAAGTGCAGCAAATCATCGAATACCCGCTGCGCGGCGAATCGGCGACCATCGAGCGCGAGCGACTGAAGCAGGCGCTGGCGGACGTTAGACGCGACATCGAAGGACTGATCGAACGCAGCACCTCCAAAGCGATTCGCGAGATTTTCATCACGCACCAGGAAATGCTCGACGACCCGGAATTGACCGATGAAGTCGAGACCCGCCTCAAGCAAGGAGAGAGCGCCGAAGCAGCGTGGATGGCGGTGATCGAAGCCGCTGCGAAACAACAGGAAGCGCTGCAGGATGCGTTGCTGGCTGAACGCGCCGCCGACTTGCGTGACGTTGGTCGCCGGGTGCTGGCGCAACTGTGCGGCATCGAAAACCCGGGCGAGCCCGAGCAACCGTACATTCTGGTGATGGACGAAGTCGGTCCGTCCGACGTTGCGCGGCTTGATCCGGCACGTGTAGCTGGCATCCTCACCGCACGCGGCGGCGCCACCGCGCACAGCGCCATCGTCGCCCGTGCGCTCGGGATTCCGGCGCTGGTGGGGGCGGGCGCAGCCGTGTTGCTGCTGGCGCCGGGCACGCCGTTATTGCTCGACGGTCAGCGCGGTCGCCTGCACGTGGACGCCGACGCGGCCACCCTGCAGCGCGCCACGCAAGAGCGCGACACCCGTGAGCAACGCCTCAAAGCGGCCGCCGAACAGCGTAATCAACCGGCACTGACCCGCGATGGTCACGCGGTGGAAGTGTTCGCCAATATCGGTGAAAGCGCTGGCGTGATCAGCGCAGTCGAGCAGGGCGCTGAAGGCATTGGCCTGCTGCGTACCGAACTGATTTTCATGGCCCACTCGCAGGCGCCGGACGAGGCCACCCAAGAAGTTGAATACCGTCGCGTCCTCGATGGCCTCGCAGGTCGGCCGCTGGTGGTGCGCACGCTTGACGTCGGCGGCGACAAACCGCTGCCTTACTGGCCGATCGCCAAGGAAGAAAATCCGTTCCTCGGCGTGCGCGGCATTCGCCTGACCTTGCAACGTCCGAAGATCATGGAAGCGCAACTGCGCGCCTTGCTGCGTGCCGCCGACAACCGTCCGTTGCGGATCATGTTCCCGATGGTTGGCAGCGTCGACGAGTGGCGCCAGGCGCGAGACATGACCGAGCGTTTGCGCCTGGAAATCCCGGTCGCGGATCTCCAACTGGGAATCATGATCGAAGTGCCTTCAGCGGCGTTGCTGGCGCCGGTGCTGGCCAAGGAAGTCGACTTTTTCAGCGTCGGCACCAATGACCTGACCCAGTACACCTTGGCCATCGACCGTGGCCATCCGACCTTGTCGGCCCAGGCGGACGGTTTGCACCCGGCGGTTTTGCAACTGATCGACATCACCGTGCGAGCGGCGCACGCCCATGGCAAATGGGTTGGCGTCTGCGGCGAGCTGGCGGCCGATCCGCTCGCGGTGCCGGTGCTGGTCGGCCTGGGTGTCGATGAATTGAGCGTGTCGGGGCGCAGCATCGCCGAGGTCAAGGCGCGCATCCGCGAACTCAGCTTGACCCAGTCTCAAACCCTTGCCCGACAGGCCCTGGCCGTCGGCAGCGCAAATGAAGTGCGCGCATTAGTGGAGGCCCTGTAATGGCCAGGATTTTAACGCTGACCCTCAACCCGGCGCTCGACCTCACGGTCGAATTGCCGCGTCTGCAGCCCGGTCAAGTCAACCGCAGTGAAGCGATGCACACCCACGCGGCCGGTAAAGGTGTCAACGTCGCGCAAGTGTTGGCCGACCTCGGGCATCAGCTCACGGTCTGCGGTTTTCTCGGCGAGGACAATCAGCAAGCGTTCGAAGCATTGTTCGCCAAGCGCGGGTTTGTCGATGCCTTCATCCGCGTCCCCGGCGAGACCCGCAGCAATCTGAAACTCGCGGAAAGCGACGGCCGTATCACCGACATTAACGGCCCCGGGCCGATGGTCAGCGACGCGGCGCAACAGGCGTTGCTGGATCGTATCGACCAGATCGCGCCGGGGCATGACGCGGTGGTCGTCGCCGGCAGCCTGCCGCAAGGCATCAGTGCGCAGTGGTTGCAGGCGTTGATCGTGCGCTTGAAAGATCTCGGCGTGCGGGTGGCGCTCGACACCAGTGGCGAGGCCTTGCGCGCAGCGCTTGAAGCCGGACCGTGGCTGATCAAGCCCAACACCGAAGAGCTTGCCGATGTGCTCGGCATCGAGGTGACTTCGGTGACGGCGCAAGCGCAGGCCGCGAGTCGTCTGCACGCCCAAGGCATCGAGCACGTAGTGATTTCCGACGGCGCCGAAGGGGTGAACTGGTTCAGTGTCGGCTCGGCCCTGCATGCCACGCCGCCCAAGGTCACTGTCGCCAGTACGGTCGGTGCCGGCGACTCGTTACTGGCCGGCATGCTCCATGGTCTGCTCAGTGCCGACACGCCTGAACAGACCCTGCGCACCGCCACGGCGATTGCCGCGCAGGCGGTCACCCAGATTGGTTTCGGAATCGCCGATGCGGCGCAATTGGCGCAGCTCGAACAGGGTGTGCGCGTGCGTCCCCTGACAGAACAATAAGAGGGTTTGTGATGAAGTTAGCCATTGTTACGGCCTGTCCGAACGGCATGGTCACCAGTGTGCTGTGCGCCCGTTTGCTTGACGCTGCAGCGCAACGTCAGGGCTGGAGCACCAGCGTAGAAGTGGTGGATGCGGCGCATCCCGAGCGCGAGTTGTCGGCGGCCACGATTGAGGCGGCCGAGTGGGTATTGCTGGTCGCCACCGGAGCGGTGGACATGACCCGGTTCGTCGGCAAACGCGTCTTTCAGATTGCCCCGGCGCAAGCCCTGCAAGATGTCGAAGCAGTGCTGCGGCGCGGTGCAGAAGAGGCGCAGGTTTACGTCGCGCCCGATGCGCTCGACGCACCTGAAACCATCGTCAAGAATGCACCGCGTCTGGTCGCTATTACGGCGTGCCCGACCGGTGTAGCCCACACCTTCATGGCGGCCGAAGCCTTGCAGCAAGCGGCCAAGCGTCTGGGTTATGACTTGCAGGTCGAGACCCAGGGCTCGGTCGGCGCGCGCAATCCACTGAGTGCGGCAGCGATTGCCGATGCCGACGTGGTGCTGCTGGCGTGCGACATCGAAGTGGCGACCGAGCGTTTTGCCGGCAAGAAAATCTACCGCTGCGGCACGGGCATCGCCCTCAAGCAAGCCGAAGCGACGCTGAACAAAGCCTTGGCCGAAGGTCGTCAGGAGAGCGCGGCAAACGCTGGAACAGGTCCGGTTAAACAGGAGAAAACCGGCGTCTACAAACACCTGCTGACTGGCGTCTCGTTCATGCTGCCGATGGTGGTGGCGGGCGGTTTGATGATCGCGTTGTCGTTCGTCTTCGGCATCAGCGCCTTCAAGGAGGAGGGCACGCTGGCCGCCGCGCTGATGCAGATCGGTGGCGACACCGCGTTCAAGCTGATGGTGCCGCTGCTGGCGGGTTACATCGCCTACTCGATTGCTGACCGTCCGGGCCTAGCGCCGGGAATGATCGGTGGCCTGTTGGCGAGCACCCTGGGCGCCGGGTTTATCGGCGGGATCATTGCCGGTTTCATCGCCGGGTATGCGGCGCAGGCGATCAATCGTTATGCGCGTTTGCCGCAGAGCCTGGAAGCGCTGAAACCGATTCTGATCATCCCGTTATTTGCCAGCCTGTTCACCGGCCTGGTGATGATTTATGTCGTCGGCAAACCGGTCGCCGGCATGCTCGCCGGGCTGACGCAGTTCCTCGACAGCATGGGCACCACCAATGCGATTCTGCTCGGTGTGTTGCTGGGCGGCATGATGTGCGTCGACCTCGGCGGGCCGATCAACAAGGCGGCTTATGCCTTCTCGGTGGGGCTGCTGGCCTCGCAGAGTTATGCACCAATGGCCGCGACCATGGCCGCCGGTATGGTGCCGCCGATTGGCCTGGGCATCGCCACGTTCATCGCCCGGCGCAAATTCGCTCAGACCGAGCGCGAGGCCGGTAAGGCCGCGTTGGTGTTGGGCCTGTGCTTCATCTCCGAAGGCGCGATTCCGTTTGCCGCCAAGGACCCGTTGCGGGTGATCCCGGCGAGCATTGCCGGCGGCGCGCTGACCGGTGCCTTGTCGATGTATTTCGGCTGCAAACTGATGGCGCCGCACGGCGGGCTGTTCGTGATGCTGATCCCGAATGCGATCAACCATGCGCTGCTTTATCTGCTGGCGATTGTGGCGGGGAGTCTGGTGACGGCGGTGGCGTATGCGTTGCTCAAGCGGCCTGAGGTTGTCGAGCTGGCGGCGGAACCCGTGAGCGTTTGATACAAGAACTTGAGGAGCAAGGTGATCGCTTTCGGTGAAGTATCGTCCTCACTTCACCGGGGCAATGTATTTCTGCGTTTTTTATATCGAATCAGCTTGAAGATCTGTCATTTATCACAGGTGTTTGTAGCTCGTGTTTATCTGAAGCTTGCAGGGAGGGGCATTCGGATAAACAGTCGGGGTAAACAATGACGCTTATTAATATTCAACCAGCAGCATCATTCAAGGCAGCTGTGTCCTTGATCGTCTGTGCATTTTCGCTGTCAGCCTGCACCAACGACAATCAACCCAGCGCAGCATTATGCAATGGGGAGTGGGGGATGGCGGGAGCTTATTACTGCGATATAGCCCCTATCGGCGGAGGCACTTTTCTATGCGTTTTTTTAGGAAAAGACAATGACTCCAACGGTGTCTATCAAAGCGGCACTGCAGACAGATGTCGGATCGACGATCACAAGGACATTTCCTGCGACGAAATGTGTAAACGGAACAACAACTGCTCGAAGGTCGTCTGTCTTGGCCAGAAAGAGGATGACGAGATCAAGTCGCGAGGCAAGCTCGAAGAGCCCGCTCCACAGGGTAAGCTACCAGAATCGCGCTGAGCTGTGTTTGAGTGCGGGGTAACCCTGACATCACGTTTCGCGCGGCGTCAGGGGGCTCCCGAACGGTGGCATTGCGTCAGTAAACATCCCGCCGGTAACGGCCCTGCTCAATCAGGCGATCGACTTCTTCAATGCCGAGCAGTTCGTTCAGCGCGTGATCCACGCCCGAAGCCATGCCCTGCAAGCTGCCACAGATGTAAATTACCGCGCCGTCCGCCAGCCATTGCTTGAGCACATCAGCCGACTCGCGCAGACGATCCTGCACGTAAATCTTCTCTGCCTGATCCCGCGAAAACGCCAGGTCCAGCCGCTCCAGATCGCCCGAAGTCAGCCATTCCCCCAACTCGTCGCGGCACAGGTAATCGAATTCGCGATTACGTTCGCCAAACAACAGCCAATGGCGTTGTTGCCCATCGGCGATACGCGCCTTTAGCAAACTGCGCAACCCCGCCAGGCCGGTGCCGTTGCCCAGCAGAATCATCGGCACCGGTTCGACCGGCAGATGGAAGCCGCTGTTGCGCCGCACCCGCAGGCTGATGGCGCTGCCCACCGGTGCGTGTTCGGTCAGCCAGCCTGAGCCGATACCGAGGCTGCCGTCGGGGTGCAGTTCCTGACGCACGATCAGCTCCAGCACACCGTCGGCAGCAATCGAGGCGATCGAGTATTCGCGCATCGCCAATGGCACCAGCGCATCGACCAAGGCTTGCGCATGCAGGCCGACCAGGTGAGTTCGATTCTCCGGCAATTGCCGAGTGGCGAGCGCTTGCTCCAGCGGTTGTGAGAAACCCTCCAGCGTCACCGCCGCGCGACCATCGATCCCCAAGCCATCGAGGAAATGTTCGATCGCCCACGGGCAGTTGCGCGGCAGGACTTCCACCAGGTCACCGGCCAGCCAGCTGCTGGTGGTCGGAGCGCTGAGGCCGAGCAGATAGACCGGCCCGCCGCTGCTGCCAGGGTTCATCAACTCGCGGCGGGTGAGCGTCCAGTTGTCGTAGCTGGGTGCCTGCCAGGTGTCTACGGGCGCCTGTCCGGTCAGCAGGCCGAGTTGCTGCTGCCAGTGACGCAAAGCGTAGGGGTCGCCGCAGTCGACTTCCACCGGGGCGAACAGATGCTTGCCGCCGTGTTCGCTAAGCCAGGTGTGCAGGCGTCGAGCGAAACCGCAGAAATGCTGGTACTGCCGGTCACCCAGTCCGAGCACGGCGTAGTTGAGGCTGCCCAGGCTCGAGGCCCGGCTCAGCACTTTGCGTTCGAACCCACGGGCGCTGTCGGGTGCTTCGCCGTCGCCGAAGGTGCTGACCACGAACAGCGCGTTGCTTGAGTCCAGCAGATCCTGCTCGCTGACTGTCGCCAATGGCTGAACCTTCACCGGCAGTCCGGCGGCCTGTAATTGCCCGGCGGTCTGCCACGCCAGTTGTTCGGCAAACCCGCTCTGACTGGCAAAACCGATCAGCCATGCCGGTGTGTCGCTGCCCGGTTGCACAAGGCCTTGGCGCGCGTCCCTGATCTGCTTTTTCTTGCGTCGACGATCCAGGTAGAGCAACCAGCCGGTGATGAAAAACAGCGGCATGGTCAGCGCGCTGATCGTCAGGATGATCCGCCCGATCATGCCGAAATAACTGCCGACGTGCAGCGCGTAGATACTGGTCAGCAGTTGCGCCTTGAGGCTTTTGTCGCTGTAGCGATCGTGACGTTTGACGATGCCGGTCGCCGGATCAAGGCTGATCTGGTTCAGCGCGCGGTCATGCGGCGAGGAGTTCAGCAGGTAGAACACCGTGGCTGGTTGGCCGGCCACGGGTGGCATGCGGATGTTGTAGGAGCTCAATGCCGGGCCGGCAGCGCTGTAGATGCTGCTCCACATCGCCGCGTAATCGGCGGTTGGCGCCGGACCACTCGGCGCCGGGCCGCGACCACCACGAACACGCTCGCTCTTTGGCGAATCGGAAAGTAGACGGGTCAGGCCTTTGTTGTACCACTCGTAGGACCACGACAAACCCGTCAGTGCGGCCAGCAGGTAAAACATCAGGCACCAGGTGCCAGCGACCGAGTGCAGGTCCCAGTTGAAGCTACGGCCTTTTTTCTTCCAGTCGAGGGTCAGCCAGGCGCGCCAGTTTCTCCACTGGCGTGGCCAGCGCAGGTACAGGCCGGACAGGCAAAAGAAAATCAGGATCAGCGTACAGGCACCGGTGATTTGCCGACCGGTGTCGCCGATGGCGAGGAAGCGGTGCAGACGTAGCATCAGGCCGAAGAATTCCTGGCCCGTGGCAGCGCCCATGAATTCGCCGGTGTAGGGATCGAAGTAACGCATCTCGCCACGCCGCTCGCCGGGCGGCGGGGTGAAGAACACCCGCGCGGCATTGCCGCTGTCGGTCTCGACCGTGAGCATCGAGACTTTCTTGCCGGACGCGCCTTCGATTTTTTCCACCAGTTCGGCGGGCGGCAGGACGCCGGCAACCTGCTTCTCGACCTGCAACACCGAGGGGTTGAGTGCGCGCAGGATTTCATCCTGGAACGACACCGTCGCTCCGGTGATGCCCATCAGGGCCAGGACCAGCCCGGCACTGATGCCGAAGAACCAGTGCAACTGGAACAGGGTTTTCTTCAACACATCACTCGCCTTGTTCGTTCGAAAATGATCATCACGGCGGGCATTATGCCGTGGGTTGTCGAGAAGCTTGGTGTTTACGCACAAAAGCCCCGTTCATGCAGATGAACGGGGCCTGGCTCTGATCTGCGATCCATGTAGGAGTGAGCCTGCTCGCGATAGCGGTGTGTCAGCCAACATTGATATTGCCTGACCCACCGCGATCGCTGGCAAGCCAGCCCCTACTTGGGTTGCGTGGCTGACAATCAAAAGTGGAAGTTGGTGCTCACCAACGCTGTACGGCCCGCCGCCTGATTGGCGAAGTGGGTCGAGAACGCTTTGTCGTAGTAGGTTTCGTCGGTCAGGTTCTGCACGTTCAGCTGCAGGTCGAGATTTTTGCTGACCTTGTAGCTGGCCATGGCGTCGTAACGCACATAGGAGTCGACCATGGTGGTATTCGCTGTGCTGCCGTACACGTCGTCGACATAGAACGCGCCGCCGCCGATGGTCAGCTTCGGCGTGATGGCGTAAGTCGTCCACACGCTGGCGCTGTTCTTCGGCGTGTTAGGCAACTGGTTGCCGTCGTTCGCTGCACCCAATGGGCCACCGTCAACCTGCTTGCCGTCGAGGTAGCTGTAACCGGCGAACACTTGCCACTGTTCGGTGATCTTGCCGGTGGCCGACAATTCCAGACCGTCGACGCGGGTGGTCCCGGCGTTCTCGTACGAAGTGGTATCGACCTGCACGCGAGCGTTGTCTTTCTCGGTGCGGAAGATCGCAGCGGTCAGCGACAGACGATCATTGAGCAGGTCCCACTTGGTACCGATCTCGTAGTTCTTGGTGGTTTCCGGCTCCATGTCGCTGCTCAGCAGATTGCCGGCCCGATCGGTGGAACCGCCCAGCGGATTGCCTTCCTGACCTTCGCCCAAGGTCGCGCCCGGTGGCGTTGCCGACGTGGCGTACGACGCATAGATGCTGCCGTTCTCGGTAGGCTTGTACACCACGCCGAACTGACCGGTGACGAACTCGCTGACGTCGTCGCCCTTGGCGGTGGTGGTGCCGGCGGCGTTGTAGGTTTTGTAATCGGTGTCGAAATGGTCGTAACGCAGGCCCATGTTCACCAGCCATTGCTCGGACAACTCGAGGGTGTCGAAGGCGTACAGCGCGTAGGTATCGGACTGCGTGTCGGTGCCGGCGTAGTTGCGCGAGATCGCACCATTCCAGGGATCGTTCGCGTTCGGGTTCGACAGCGAGGTGCAGTTGTAACCGCTCGGCGCACCGATGATTGCCGGACGGCAGTTGGTGGTGACGGCAGCTGTCGCCGGCGTCGTATCAGTGTTGACGTTGTAAGAGGATTTCTCGCTTTGTTCACGGCTCAATTCGATGCCGGTGGAGAAGCTGTTCTTGAAGCCGGCGACGTACACATCACCAAACAGATCGGTCTGGTTGGTGGTGGTCTGAGTATTGCTCACGCGGGTATTCGCCCGACGCCAGACGGTGCCGTTGTTGACGTTGCCCTTGCTGTCGTCCGGCTGGGTGAGGATGTAATCCTGCATGCTGTTGCCGTGGCGCAGGGTGTTCTTGACGGTGAGCGCGTCGCTCAGATCATGCTCGATGGCGAAGGTCGCGGTGTCGGTGCGGCCCTTGCGGAAATCGCGGCCCAGGCCATAGAAGTTGCTGTCATCGCCACCGGCATAAGGCTTGTCCGGGTTGGATTTTGTGCGCCCTGCGGAACCTGCTACAGGAATGGAATACGGAATGCCCGAGTCCGGCGTGTCGTTGCTTTCCAGATGGTAGTAATCGAGGTTGACGCGAGTGTCGGTGCCCAGGCCGAAGACCAGCGATGGCGCGACGCCCCAGCGGTCGTAATCGACGCTGTCACGGCCGGCGACGTTGCTTTCGTGGCTCATCAGGTTCAGACGGCCAGCGGCGGTGTCGGTGAACTGATAGTTGCCGTCCATGGTGTAGCGCTGGGTCTGATCGGAACCCCAGGTGAAGCCGCCATCGAACGAGTTGCCAGCGTGCGCCTTTTTGCTCACCAGGTTGATCGTGCCACCCGCCGCGCCACGGCCACCGATGGCCGAGTTCGGACCCTTGCTGACTTCGATGGACTCAACAGCAAAGATCTCGCGGCTCTGCGAACCGGTATCGCGTACGCCATCCAGGTAGGTGTCGCCCTGGGCATCAAAACCACGAATGAACGGACGGTCGCCCTGCGGGTTGCCACCTTCACCGGCACCAAAGGTGATGCCCGGCACAGTGCGCAGCGCGTCCTGCATGTTGAGCGCACCGGTGTCCTTGAGCACTTGCTGCGGGATCACCGTGACCGAACGCGGCGTGTCCACCAGCGGCGCGGTGTACTTGGGTGAGGAAGCTTTTTCGACGTTGTAGCTGGTCTCGTCCTGGGTCTCGCCGGTGATGGCGGTCGCGTCCAGGGAAATCGCATTGGTCGGCGCTTTGTCGTCAGTCTTCTCGGCGGCGAAAACCATGTGGCCTGCGGAGCCGGCGGTGATAGCCACGCCAATTGCAGAGGCGAGCAAACGCGGTGAGCTGACAGGTAATTGTGGTTGTTGGCGTGACATGCGGAATTCCCCTCCCCAAGGATTTGAGGTCGCGGAATATAGGGTAGACGCGTATCGGTATCAATTGCGAAACGTTACTATTTGCACTGAATTTACATTCTTTACATTTTGCCCTTACGGTTTTGGATGATTCGTTCGTCGCGATGGTTTTACATGGGCAATAAGAATCAATACCATTGCCATCCTTTCGATATCAGGTGTCGTCTCATGCTGCTGCACATTCCCGGCCTGTTCGCTAAAGAAGAAGTGCAGCGTATCCGTGAGGCACTGGAACAGGCGGATTGGGCCGACGGCAAAATCACCGCGGGTTTCCAGTCCGCCAAGGCCAAGCACAATCTGCAGTTGCCTGAGGGGCATCCGCTGGCCAAGGAAATTGGCGCGGCAATGCTGGAACGGCTGTGGAAAAACCCTTTATTCATGTCGGCAGCGTTGCCGCACAAGGTCTTCCCGCCGTTGTTGAACTGTTATACCGCCGGTGGCAGTTTCGATTTCCACATCGACAATGCCGTGCGCCAGCCCAAGGGCAGCATCGAGCGCGTACGCACCGATCTGTCGGCGACGCTGTTCTTCAGCGAGCCCGAGGATTACGACGGCGGCGAACTGGAAATCCAGGACACTTACGGCACCCAGCGCGTGAAGTTGCCCGCCGGTGACATGGTTCTGTACCCCGGAACCAGCCTGCACAAGGTTAACGCGGTCACACGTGGCACACGCTTCGCTTCATTTTTCTGGACGCAAAGTCTGGTACGCGAAGACAGCCAGCGGGCGCTGCTGTTCGAGATGGACGCAGCGATCCAGCAACTGACCCGGGACGTGCCGGACCATCCTTCGCTGATTCGCCTCACCGGTACGTATCACAACCTTTTGCGCCGCTGGGTCGAGGTATGACGTTTCAATTGCGCCGCGAAGAAGTGCTTGATGGTGATCAGCTGAAATCCATGCTTGAGGAAAGCCCGGCGCGGGCGGCTCAGGCCATTCTGATGGCTGCCGGTGAAGGGGTGGTCGATGCCCAAGCGTTGCTCGGGCAGATTCTGTTGGACGGACGTGGCATTTCCCAGGACCAGCCGCTAGCCGTGCGCTGGTTCAACATTGCCGCGCAGCGCGGGCATCTGATGGCGCGCAACATGCTCGGGCGTTGTCATGAGCATGGTTGGGGATGTGTGGCGGATGCTGCGGTGGCTGCGCGGCATTATCGAATGGCAGCCGAAGCCGGGCTGGATTGGGCGATGTATAACTACGCAAACCTGTTGGCGACCGGCCGCGGTGTGACGGCCGACCCGTTGCGGGCGTTGAACCTCTATCGTCGGGCTGCGGAACTGGGCCACGGCAAATCGATGAATCTGCTCGGGCGTTATCTGGAGGAGGGCCAGGTTTGTCCGGCTGACCCACCAGCTGCACGCGATTGGTATCGACGCTCGGCGCTCGCCGGAGATTTTCGTGGGCAATTCAGCCATGCCGCAGTGCTGGCGGATGAAGGTTTTATCGATGAGGCAATGGTCTGGTTGCGTGCGGCGCTGGCCGGCGGAAATCTGAATTTCCTGCGGGTGGCGAGTAAAGCCTTATTGAATGCAGCCGATCCGCAGATTCGCACTCTTGCCACCGACTACGATCAGCGTCACGCCGAGCTGAAGCTGGAATCCGATCGCTTGTAGGAGCCGGCTTGCTGGCGATTGACGAACACGCGGTGTGTCTGGTGTACCGCGGGGTCTGGATCGCCAGCAAGCCGGCTCCTACGGGGATTGCGTTTAATTCCATATACAAAAAAAGCCCATGACAGGTCATGGGCTTCTGATTTTTACGTGCAGCGCTTTACAGGTAAAACGACTTCAGCGGCGGAAAGCCATTGAATTCCACCGCGCTGTAACTGGTGGTGTAAGCACCGGTCGACAACCAGTACAAACGATCACCAATGGCCAGGTTCAGTGGCAAACCGTACTTGTAGTTTTCATACATGATGTCGGCGCTGTCGCAGGTAGGGCCGGCGATGACGACTTCTTCCACTTCGCCTTTCTTCTCGGTCCAGATCGGAAACTTGATGGCTTCGTCCATGGTTTCGATCAGGCCGGAGAACTTGCCCACATCCGTGTACACCCAGCGCTCTACGGCAGTACGGGATTTGCGCGCCACCAGCACCACTTCGCTGACCAGAATACCCGCGTTGGCAATCAACGAACGGCCGGGCTCAAGAATGATTTCCGGCAGGTCATCACCGAAATCTTCCTTGAGGAAACGGATGATTTCTTCAGCGTACGTTTCCAGGCTGTTGGTGCGGGTGATGTAGTTGGCCGGGAAGCCGCCGCCCATGTTGATCAACTTGAGAACGATGCCGTCTTCTTCTTTCAGACGCTCGAAAATAACTTTGACCTTGGCAATAGCCGCGTCCCAGACGCTGATGTCACGCTGTTGCGAGCCGACGTGGAACGAGATGCCGTACGGCACCAGGCCCAGGTCCCGAGCGAGAATCAGCAGGTCCATGGCCATGTCGGTCTGGCAGCCGAATTTGCGCGACAGCGGCCAGTCAGCCGTGGTCGAGCCTTCGGTGAGAATGCGCACATAGACTTTTGAACCCGGCGCAGCCTTGGCGATGTTGCGCAGGTCGGCTTCGGAGTCGGTGGCGTATAGGCGCACGCCCTTCTCGTAGAAGTAACGAATGTCTTTGGATTTCTTGATGGTGTTGCCGTAGCTGATGCGATCCGGGCCAACGCCCTGATTCATCACTTTGTCGAGCTCGTAAATAGAGGCGATGTCGAAGTTCGAGCCTTTTTCCTTGAGCAGATCGATGATTTCAACGGCCGGGTTGGCCTTGACCGCATAGTAGACCTTGGCGAATTCGAAACCGGCGCGCAGATCGTCATAGGCCTTGCTGATCATCGCGGTGTCGATCACCACGAACGGGGTTTCCTGCTGGTCGGCGAACGCTTTCATTTTCTGAAAGGTATCGCGCGCAAAATAGTCATCGACGTTGATCGACATGCTGGGGGATCTCCTGCTGGCAAACTTGAATGAACAATGGGTGCAATGAACGTCCTCCGTATCCCCACTTTGGTTCGCCTACTTCCCAAGGCATGTCGCCGAAAGCAAAAAGGCCACGGGAGGCGGTGCTGCCCTTGGCCTTGCTGTCTCGTCGTCAGTACTTGAGCCGGATGGATCGTTTCCAGCATGGACGTTCGGCGCGAACTTTAGGGCGTGAGGGGCTCGAGATCAACAAAAAATGTCGCGTTTTTGCACGGTTCCGTCGTGCGGTCGTGATCAGCTATTGATGTAACCGACCGGCATGACAGAGTGATGTCCCCGTAGGGAATATGCACCGCGTCCATTGTGGCGAGGGGATTTATCCCCGCTGGGTTGCGAAGCAGCCCCATAAACTGCAACTACGGCGTGTCTGATACACCGCATTCTTTAGTTTTGGGACTGCTCCGCAACCCAGCGGGGATAAATCCCCTCGCCA
>NZ_JMCL01000081.1 GCF_000690905.1 Pseudomonas sp. Ant30-3
TTGCGGGTCACGCGGGATGATCACGTCGTGGCTGAAAGCCTGAACCATGACCTGGTCTTCGTGACCTTCCTGATAGGTGTTGCCAACGGAGTCGGCGGTGAATGCGCCTGCAGTGATCAGGCCTTGTTTTTCGCCGGTTACCGACATGTACGCTGGTGTAGCCATGGGTGTGCTCCTTGCTGAATAAATAAGAGTGCCCGGGAGGCGAAATCGCCCGGTGGGTGCCTGACAGTTATCAAGGAGCGTGCCAGGTTCGGCGAAGTCCCCGGCGGGCGTTGGGTAAAGCTGCTCTGGCCTGCGAATGTGAGGGTTTTTTACTGGGGAGCGAGGGCAAAAGTGCGCAAGAAGTTGCGCAGTACTGCGCAACTTCTTGCGCACTTGGCTACAGGCCACGTGGCGTATGGTCTGTAGCGCTTCCGATGGGTGTTTTATTATGGGGTGCTGCGCAACTTCTTGCGCAGTATGGCTAAATGATGGCGCTTTCGTTTTCGAGCGCGACGGGTACTCGAAACCGGACTGAAAATCGCGCATTCACGTGAAATCCACATCTGCTGACGTGTCGATAAATGTCAGATTTAAACCAAGCTAGCAATGACCGGCAGCTATGGGTCGATTGCTGCCCGTCACGAAGGGCTGAAAACCACCCAAAGCGGTCCTTCAGTCCAACCATGAAGCGAAGCCCGTTCAAGGTTAGCTTCGTTGCTACTGCGTCATAAGATCCCGTTCGTTCAAAGCGTCGTACTTTCGGATATCGGCTCGCACCAACCCCTGCCATCGGTTTACGAACTGCACGGTGTCTACGGCATTGAGATGAGCGCTGAGGGCGGCTTGATCAGCCCAGCGCTCGGAAAGAATGAGTTTTCCGGATTGTGTGTCTTCTATGGCGGCGTCGTAGGAAATGTTCCCTTTACGTTTTCGTGTGTCGACAGCAAGGGTTTGAAACTCGGTTCGGAATCGCTCGATATGAGCGGACGAGATGTAGAGGTAGCCAGTCACTATGAGCATTTTTGCCATCCTTTCGGTGTAGGCCCCCGACTACCGAATTGCTCGGAAATCGGTGGCAGTGGTCACTCAGACGATAAGCACGATTTTGCCTTGAATGCTGCTTTGTGAAGCTCGGTGGTGCGCATCCGACGCCTGGGCGAGTGCAAACGTACTGTCGATCACCACGCGGACAGTGCCGTCATCCAATAAGCGGCCAGCCTCTGCCAGTTGGGGACCGTTGGAGCGCACCTGCGTTGAGGAAACGGTGATGCCCAGATCAGTTGCTTCTTTATGTCGGCAGAAACCCATGGGGTTGACCAGAAACAGGGCACCGCCTGGTTTGATGACGTTCAGAAAGCGTTCCATATTCGCGCCACCGACGGCATCAATCACCAGATCCACATCCTTTGCGACGTCTTCAACGGCCGTCTTTTTGTAATCGATGAATGCCTCAGCGCCTAGGTCGCGAAGCAGGCTCTCATGCTTACCGGAGGCGACCGCAATCACGCGTGCGCCTTTCCATTTGGCAACTTGCACCGCTAGATGCCCCACGCCACCGCCGGCACCATTTACCAAAACGGTCTTGCCTCGCAGCGGGACTGGCGCGTGTCGGAACGACTGAAATGGATTCGGCTCGTCATGCCCCAGGTCAATCAGAAACTGCCAGGCCGTGAGCAGCGACATGGGCGCACCCGCGGCCTGAACGTGGTTTATGCCGCTGGGTTTCAACGCTAACTCGGTCTCATGGATGCATATGTATTCGGCGTAGGCGCCGCTACCAGTCATCAGATCTCTCGGAAAACGCACCATTGCGTAGACTTCGTCGCCCACGCTGAAGCTGCCAGTTCCGTCGCCAACGGCTACAACCTCCCCGGATACATCTGTGCCCAAAACCAGCGGGAATGTTGGATTTGGCCACCACTCAGGTGGTAAAGCCCTATACCCGTCTCGCAGATAGAAGTCAGGCGGGTTGAGACTGGCTGCATGTACACGTACGAGCACTTCGCCGCGTTGGGCGACAGGTCTGGACGCATCCTCATAACGCAGCACTTCGGGACCGCCAAATTCGTGCAATTGCACCGCTTTCATCATGTCGTTCATCACAACCTCTTTAGTATCGATGGGGATGACTTAAGGTAACTGGCGGCAGCGAGGTTGATAATCAGGTTGGATTTCGTTTCAATGGTGCCATGAAGGAACCAATCGGATTCGAACGACTGAGCGGGATGATTGCATTCGCCCGGGCTGGCTCTCTGGGCAGCTACCGGGCTGCGGCCCGCTCGCTGTCCATTTCACCCTCGGCGATCAGTAAAAGTATCCAGCGGCTGGAACGTCATTTCGGCGTGTCGCTGTTCACCCGCACCACACGCTCGCTGACCCTCACAGTTGAAGGACGCGATATTCATGAGCGTGTGTTGCAGCTGTTGCGCCAGGCAGAAGAGATCGAGCAAGTAGCTAAATCAGCGCGATCCGAGCCTGCTGGCACGTTACGGATTGCGACGTCACTTCCCATCGGGATGCATATTATCGCGCCCGCCATCACCGAGTTTCGTAAACGCCACCCCAAGGTATTGATCGACCTGCGGCTAAGTGACCGGATTGTGGACCTGGTCGAGGAAGGCATTGATCTTGCGGTAAGGATCGGTGAGCTTTCGGACTCATCGCTCTTGTCCCGAAAGCTCTTGCCATACACGCTCTGTTGTTATGCCTCTCCAGACTATCTGGCCAGGTGCGGCACGCCCCGACATCCTGATGAACTGGCCGAGCACGAAACGGTGAACCTGCGTTATCAAAACTCCGGTCAAACCTTACGCTGGCCATTTCGCATCGCCGATAAGGAAATCGAAATAGTGCCGTCATCGCCTGTCGTCGTTGATGCAAGCGAGGCTATTCTGGCAGCGATGGCAGCGGGCGCGGGTATAGGCATAGCCGCGAGTTTCATGGCCGCTGCGAGGGTGAAGCGGCAAGAGTTAGTCCCGATCCTGGCCGAGTTCGCAGTGCAGAGGGACAACATCACGGCTATCTGGCCAGAGAGCCGTCGCACCAATCCAGCTGTGCGCGCTTTTCTCGATATGCTGATCGAACTTCGCTGAGGTCGGTTACGGTTCGGTGTGTCAGCTTGTGATAAAGCTTGTCAGTTCCTCTGGTCTGCCCGTGGGAAAAGCTTCTTTCAAATACTCGAGAAATACAGATACGCGGGCGCTCAATAACCGCCTTGATGGATAGAGCGTCCAAAGCGCGACTTCCGGCCCTTCTACATCCCCCCAGTGCACCATCTGTCCATTGAGCAGATCACCGGCTACCAGCGAAACGGGAAGGCGTGCGACCCCAACGCCTGCTCGGACTGCATCACGGACCATGAACATCGAAGACAGGCTCAGGACGGCTGCCACGTTTATCTGGGACCTGCCACCTGGCGTCGTGATATGCCACACCGGACTTCGGTCGCCTGCCCCTCGAACCACAGACGGTACAGCCACATCACCCTCGGGACGCACGAAGGCAGGACTGGCTACGACGACCAGTCGGTCACGCAGTAAGACGCGACCGATAAGGCTCTCGTCAGGCGCCGGATTGACCCGAATGATCAAGTCATACCCTTCCTCAATCATGTCGACAATGCGGTCCTCCGTGGTGACCTCTAATCGGACCTCCGGATATTTCAGTGCAAAGCCTGCGGCGAGCTTTCCCATCGCCGCCTGGGCAAAAAAGAGAGGCGCACTGATGCGCAGAGTGCCCCGTGGCCGCTCCCCACCTGAAGCGATGGCGGCAACGCTCTCGTCCAGTTCATTTAGCAACGCTGCCGTTCTTTCGAATAATGCTCGCCCTTCCTCTGTGAGCTTGAGTGCGCGCGTCCCGCGCTCGAACAGACGCAGCTCAAGGCTGCGCTCTAAATCTGCGACGCGACGCGACAACGTCGCCTTCGGTCGCCCGCTGGCACGTGCGGCGCGGCCGATCCCTCCATGACGAGCAACAAGATTGAAATCGGCGAGCGCGAGTAGGTCCACGGGTTTACCTATGAGGTGGCGGAGGCAGCGGGCGTTGCACAGACCTCTAGTCGCTTAACCCGACTGCGCGGCATGCTCAACGCTCGAAATTTGCTGTTCCATATGCGGAACACAGTGTGCAAATTTGAGGGCTATCGCAGCATTTTGTAAACACCGATATTAGCGCTGTCGTTCAAATCCCTACGGAGAATAACCATGACCATCCTCGTTACTGGCGCAACCGGCAGAGTCGGCCGCCAAGTTGTTGAACAACTCCTTAAACGTCATGCTGCCGTGCGCGTTCTCGTCCGCGACTCCTCCAAGGCTGACTTTCCGCCGCAGGTTGACGTGGTGCAAGGTGAGATGATGGACATTGACTCGCTGCGCCGCGCCTTCACCGATGTCTCCAGTTTCTTTCTGCTCAATGCGGTGGCTGCGGACGAGTTCACCCAGGCTCTGCTGGCGCTGAACATTGCTCGAGAAACGGGCGTGGAACGGGTCGTCTATCTCTCGGTCATTCATGCCGACCGCTTCGTGAATGTGCCGCACTTCGCGGTCAAGTCCGGTGCCGAACAGATGATCAAACAGATGGGCTTCAGTGCCACCATCCTGCGCCCGGCCTACTTCATCGACAATGAAGTGATGGTCAAGGACGCCATCTTTGAACACGGCATCTACCCGATGCCAATCGGCGGCAAGGGCATTGCCATGGTCGATGCCCGTGACATCGCAGAAGTGGCAGCCATTGAGCTGATGCGCCGCGACCAGGCACCGGGCAAGCTGCCGGTTGAAACCATCAACCTGGTAGGACCCGATACGCTGACCGGTTCAGATGTTGCCGCGATATGGACCGATGTGCTGGCACGTCCGGTCATTTACGGGGGTGACGATCCGAGCGGCTTTGAACAGACCGTGGCCAATTTCATGCCTAAGTGGATGGCCTATGAAATGCGCCTTATGGCCGAGCGTTTTGTCAGCGACGGGATGATCCCCGAGGCTGGCGATGTCCAGCGCCTGACCACGATCCTTGGGCGTGAACTGCATAGCTATCGAGACTTCGCCGCCCGTCTCGCCGGCGCGATCTAACTGAAAGTGCAGGGCGAACGCGGTCACAGAGCCCCTCGTTCCCCTGCACCACAGGCTACCTTTGAAAACAATACAGATTACCGGTTGCTTCAGGCTTTGGTCTGGCCACCGCTAACTACTTCCTCGAACGAGGGTGGAACTAATAAGGTTCATCGCCCAAACGGACCTCGAATCGTCCAGCGTCGAACGCCACCCTCCACGCAGGCAGCCACACGCTAAAACCAAAAAACCGCAGAAAAAACCTGACGGTCATCAATTCGACACCTTCAAGGCACACCATGGTCAACGGGTTACTTCGTGCTTGACCTGGTATCAAATGGAGGGCGCCGTTCATGGGTCATACGATCGCCGCAGCAAAGCAAAAGGATCTGAAAAGACGCGCCACGGTGATCTATCGGCGTGACGAGGAAATACTGTTCGTGCGCAAACGCCACGCGAAATGGAATTTGCCCGGTGGCCGCATCGAAGAAGGTGAGACGCCTCTTCAAGCCGCCCTGCGCGAGATGGTAGAGGAAACTGGACTGACCTTTAATCAGCTCTCCTATATCTCCGAATATGAAGACAGCAGGGTCACTCACTTTTTATTCGAAGCTTCGTTGGCAGGGCAGCCCAAGCCTCGCCCATGCAACGAAATCGATGACTGTCGCTGGTTCTCAACAAAAGACCTGGACAAGCGCAGTGTCCGAGGCTCCGTCAGGACATTGCTCAAGCATTGTCGGCTTGAGCCGGTGGTCGATCGGTCGGCTTAAGTTGATTGAACCGGTAGCTTTGCGACGCGCAGCTTTCTCAACATCGGGCGTTTCTTGTCATGATGGCTTTGCATGCGTTTGAGCAGGTCGTCCAGGGTATTAACGGCCTTGAGGATGAATGGCCCTTTGTTCAGCATCACGCATTCGGCCCGGATGCCCATGGCCGCGTCGGTGATTTCTGCTCGGGTAGGGGCGCCTGTCTTGGCCAGGGACTCAAGAACCTGCGTCGCCCAGATGACGGGGACATGCGCGGCCTCGCATAAGCACAGCATTTCTTCCTGCAGCTCGGCGGTGCGTTCAAATCCGGTTTCAACCGCGAGATCACCGCGGGCAATCATGACACCCAGCCGTGGACTCCTCATTCCGGCAAGCAGTAGCTGCGGAAGATTGTCGAAGCCCTGGCGGGTTTCAATTTTCAACACCACGCCTAAATGCTCGGCATCCAGGCGGTCCAGATGCTGGAAAAGTGCGAGCACATCGTCTGCTCGATTAACGAATGAAAGTTGCACGATGTCGGCGTGCCGGGCGGCAAATTCAAGCGCTGCGACGTCGTCGATACCCAACGCCTTCAGACCAAGATCCGTGTTCGGAAGATTGATGCCTTTGTCAGCCTTGAGCTTCACGCCGCCCGGTGCATGGAGAATTTCAATGTGCAGCGCATGGCTGCTTTTGGATAACACCTCGCCGCCGATTTTTCCATCGTCGAACCATATCGGGTCGCCCGGTTTCGCAGCCTGAAAGACCGCTTCCGATGTGCAGCTGATGTGTGCGTGCGTAATCACATTGCCTGCCTCGTCTAACGTCGCCGGAGCCCCTTCATCAGGGTCCAGGGTGAGCGTCAGAACGTCACCCTCGTGCAGCTTGATGGTCTGAGGCCTTGTGGGCACAGCGATGACTTTCCCCGAGCCCTTGCGACCGGCGGGATTTTGAAGTTTCAACTGCAGACCGGACATCAGATAGGTCGTCTTATCGAGCTCTACCAGAACACCTTGAGCCTGTTTTTCAATGACTCGCAGCGTGCGTCTGGAGAAGCGCGCATCACGGCATTTCAGCTGGTCACCTACCTCGATAGGCTCCAGCCAGTCAGCGGGTAACTGGATGGCATCAGACGCCTGAGCTGAGTCCGACGTCAGGTAAAGTCTTGCAGGTTTCAATACGTTGCCCGTTTCGTCACGGTGCGGCCGGATCTTGAGTATTGGCTTGCCGTCAGCAATAGGGCCGGTACGAAGCTTGGGCCCCGGCAGATCCATTGCCACCTGACAGGGTTTACGTAGCTTGAGGCTGGCCCGGCGCACGTGATCGATCATCGCCAGCCATTGCTCCGGCCCATCGTGCGCGCAGTTGATGCGTTGGCAGTTCATGCCCGCCGCGACCAGGCGTTCGACAAACTCATAATCAATGGCGGCTTCAGTCGGCATGGTGACCATGATGCGAACTGCTCTGTCGTGGTCGTGGCTACCGAAGAGCGCTTCGCCGTGTTCAACCAACGACCTTGTATTTTTCATCGCAGGCGTATTCGGCCCCTCGTTCCCGTTAGTCGCCGCATGTGAGCTCATCCGCTCAAGCACGTTAAGCACGCGGTCTATCGAGCCGAGGACATCGCGTTCGCACCGCCCAAGTGAAGATAAACCCAATGCCGTCAATTGAGCCTGCAATGGGCGAATGTCGTGGCGTCTGAGGGCCAGGTAATCGAGGAGGTTTGCAGCGCTGTCGCGATAGCTTGGATGGATGCGTGACAGATCAAAATGAGCAGCCGCTTCGCTGCCCATCTTTTTTCGCAAAGCCACCAAAGATTTCAGTGCGGCGTGCACTTCATTTTCGGCGTCTGCTAGCTGTCCTGAAGGGAGCGGGGTGGTCATGGCGTGCACTCGAGAGAACGGCGGGGCGCCTGTCTGCAATAGTGGTTCGCGTATATGACGTTTTTTTTACGATGATGGGCCGGGCGTCTGACGTATCTCACTGATGTGTTGCAGCACATTAATGAGCGGGAAAATGTCAGACGCATTGACGCTCAGGAAGAAAAAACTTCCGGCCGTTGCTGCACGGTTCCCACCGACCATTCTGTGCAGGTCCCGCATCCCGCGCATGACCTGCTGCGCGAAAACTAAAATTGCGAAGGTTTAGGAATAAAACCAAGACTTTCGGCATTCGTAGTCTCGACAGAGCTGAAACTTTAGGTTACCGAGCAAAATTGACCGACGTCCGTGTGAACCACAAGCTCCCCGGCTCGACATGAAGTGATACAGGGACTTGTCATGAACAAGGACAAAACAAAGCACCCTTTCGACGATAAATGGAGCCGGAATCTTCCGAATGGCGGCGCCTCTTGGGCTGCGTTTAATCCACCCCCTGAGCCAAAGCCAGTCGCCTACGTTCCAAAAGATGAATGGACCACACCCAAGCCTCGCGACGACCTGGTCTTTGCTAAGTCATGTGTGTCTCAAAACTGGTGCAGCACTGAGCCGGGCACGGCCACCGTCCCCGCCTCAGACTTTGGTAAGGTCATGCTAGTCGCGCCCATGCCTGTACCCTCGTCAATCGAAGCGGTTGGACTCGCGGTAGGCTTCGACGCGGTGCTGGGATCGACGGTTATCCGACTGGCGAGGACGTTGAAACCGACGACCGTATTCTTGTGTTCCCCGCAGACACCGGTCTCAGCTCGCTGTACCTGGTGTTCGCTCGACCTGTTGGCGGCGACCACAGCTATCACCCGCCCCCGAAGGGACTGACCGCCTTCCCTGATGCTGTGAAGGACAAGTCCAAGAACTCTGTAAAGGGCGGGGGCGGCTTGCGTAAACGCTGGAAAGATCGCAAGGGCCGGATCTATGAATGGCACTCTGAGAACGGTAGGGTTGAGCTATACGACAAGCAAGGCAAGCATCTCGGGGAGTTCGACCCCAAGACGGGAGAGCGGACGAAAGACGCTGAGCCAGGCAGAAAGACGCCAAAGTAATCCAGGGGAAAATCATGCACCTATGCATCACAGGTTTTTTAGCAGGCGACAGCGACGATACTTCGCTGAAATACGAGCTGGACGTGCACTCAAGCTTTGAAAAAGCTGTGTTGGAGGTAATGGGGTGGCAAAGCTTTGCAGAAAGCCCAGAAGGAGAATGGTTGCTAACTGGCGATCAGTCCGAGCGAATTGCGACCGTGATTAGTGAGCAGCTACCCCGCGATCTGGATCTCTTCATAGGCGTAGAAGCCTAACCATAAATGCCAGATTGCTCGCGATTCCTCATGAGCAGACTCCTCCACGCTTCAAGCCGCGCTGCGCGCGGCTCTGTCCGGACATTCCCCAAGTATTGTCGGCTGGAGTCGGGCGCTGGATCAGTCACCCTGAATGCCTGGATCAGGAAGAAAAAACTTCCGGACGTTGCTGCACGGTTCCGGTGTATCTGCGCGATTGTTGCCACGCCAGCTGTGCCTGAACATCAGCGGCAGCCTTCAAGACTTTCTGCGCCCAGTGTTCATCTTGCGGATCGACGACAACAACGCGAAAACCGTGATCATGGCCCTCGCTCCGAACGCCCTCGGAATCATCGACATGCAAGTCGATATCGAAGGCTGGCGGAAATTTCGAGGGGGAGTTTGCTAGCCCGTGAGCCTCAAGCGCACGGTTATGCACAACACTGTTGACCACACCGTCAACGTGGATCCCGTACAACATCAGCCAGCGGCGGATGTAAGCCGGCGTTCGCCCGGACGACGTGTAGACCCAGATGCTGCAGCCCTGGCGACGCAACTCTCGAGTCAGCGAGCGGGTGCCGAGACGCAGCGGCTCACCCAGCAAACGGTGAACAAAGGCTGGCAGTCGGCTTGGCTCGACGTCGCAGTGGTCCAGTTGGCAGGCCAGCGTGTCATCGATATCAAACGAAATGCGTACGCGCGGTGTCTGGCGCCTCAGCAGGGCGCGCTGAACGGCTTCGCCGGCACGGCTGAGCGAGGTCTGGAATTTGGCGAACACTGAAAAGTCGTTCATCAATGGCCTCCTTGATAAGCAGCGAGGGGCTCATCTTTGAGAAAAAACTTCATCGGGTCAGGTGCCTGTTCTTCCAGGAAATGTGCATATTTTTTCTTGATCTTGGGCAGCTCGTACAATGCCTTCACCCCGTGCTTGGCGGAGTTGCGTATCACCGATGAAGGGTTGAAGTAGCCCTCGGCGTTCTCCAGGCTCAACACGAACGGCGGCAAACCTGCGCGCATGAGCAAGTAGCTGACGATGAGCGAGCCACTGCGATTATTGCCTTCGATGAACAGTTGCGGCTTGCTAAGGATTCGTACATAGACGCCGGCCGCACGCTTCCAGACGGATTCGCTGTGATACGCGCAGTACCAGTTGTACAAGTCTTTCACCCCGCCCTCGACGTTGTTGAAGAAGTGCTCCTCGGTGGCCACCAGATGCTGAGCATATTCCAGTCGGCGCGCCGGGTCTCGCCCGCACAGCACGGTGGCATTGATCTCCAGCATCAGGTTGAGTTGCTGCAGGTCAAACAGGTCGACGCCACGTGCGACATAGTCGTCAACCAGCGCATAACCTTCCAGCATATTGTGTAGCACCTCGTCGGTCAGGGGATCACGCGGCTCGGTAAAGTGCTGGCTGAGCGCTGCAAAACGGCTCTGCACCTCACGCAATGCGCGTTCAATCGCTGGTAAATCAAGACGACGTGTTGCAGACATTGGCTTTCCTGAATAACGCTGGGTACTAAGGTAATGCGACCGTATGTCCGCCAGAGCCTGCCTGGCGGCATGCGGCCCTGAGCGGATGTGCGTTGATCAGCTGAACTTGCCGCTGATGTAATCGCCGGTCATTTGTTCGCGCGGGTTGTCGAAAATTTGTGCAGTCGGGCCCATCTCGACCAGATAACCAGTGCGCGTGCCCTGGGAAATATCCACCGAGAAAAAGGCCGTCGTGTCAGCGACGCGGATGGCTTGTTGCATGTTGTGCGTGACCAGGGCGATGGTGTAATCCTTTTTCAACTCGACCATCAATTCCTCGACCCGGCGGGTGGCGATCGGGTCGAGTGCCGAGCAGGGCTCATCCAGCAGCAGCACTTCTGGCTCGGTCGCGATGGCGCGGGCGATACACAGCCGTTGTTGCTGGCCGCCGGACAGGGACAGGCCGCTGACCTTGAGCTTGTCCTTGACCTCATCCCACAGCGCGGCGCCTTGCAGGGCGTGCTTGACGCGGTCGCCCAGATCGCCTTTGTAGCGATTGAGGCGCAGGCCGAAGGCGACGTTGTCAAAGATGCTCATCGAGAACGGATTCGGCTGTTGGAACACCATGCCGATGTAGCGGCGCACGACCACGGGATCTACACCCTTGCCATAAACGTCCTGGCCGAGGAAATGCACATGGCCCTCGAAGCGAAAGCCTTTGACCAGGTCATTCATGCGGTTGAGGCTGCGCAGCACGGTGCTTTTGCCGCAGCCCGACGGACCGATGAAACCGGTGATCTTGTTTTTTTCGATCGGCACGTGGCTGTCACGGACCGCCAGGAAATTGCCGTAGAAAATCTTGTCCAGCTTGCAGTCCATGACCACAGGTTCCTGGGTGACAAACGGAGCGGCTATTTGCGCAGATGATACGTTCAAGATTCAGGTGCTCCCGTTATCAATACTTGGGCTTGCCGAAAATACGGCTGACAATGTTCACGACCAATACGATCATCACCAACACCAGCGAGGCCGCCCATGCGAGCTCGAGCTGGTTGTCGAACGGCATACCGGAGAAGTTGTAAATCAGGACGGCAAGCGATGCCGTCGGATTCATGACCTCCAGGCTACCTTCGTGGTAGATCCAGTAATTGCTGAACAACGCGGTAAACAGCAGTGGGGCGGTTTCGCCTGCGGCGCGTGCCACGGCCAACATGACGCCGGTCAGGATGGCCGGCATGCCGGTGGGCAAAACGATTTTCCAGATCACCTGCGAGCGGGTGCAGCCCATGCCGTAGGCGGCGTCCTTCATGACCTTGGGCACCATCCTCATCGACTCTTCAGCGGTGAGCACAACGATCGGCAGCATCAGTACCGCCAGTGCAACGCCACCCGCCGGTGCCGAGTAGGTACCGGTGGTCATCACCACCAGGGCGTAGGCAAAAACCCCGGCCAGAATCGACGGCAGGCCCGTGAGCATCTTGGCGGCAAAGCGTGAAGCGTTGGCCAGTTTGCTGTCCGGCCCGAGTTCGGCCAGGAAGATCGCCGCCATGATGCCGACCGGCACCGCGATGGCTGCCGCGATGCCAACCATGACAAAGGTGCCCGCCATCGCGTTACCGAAACCGCCGCCCGTCTCGAATCCGGTCGGTGGCAGTTGGGTGAAAACTTCCAGGCTCAGGCGAGCACCGCCGCGCGTTATCAGCATGTAGAGCACGGAAATCAACGGCACGCTGGCTAACAGAGCGCCAGCCCAGACCAGCGTGGTCAGCACCAGGCTGCGCAGGGCGCGGCCTTCGAACTTGCGCTGCAGGCTTGGCATGGCGGTGATAGGGGAGGTGAGGTTAGTCATTATTTGGTACCACGTTGGGCATAAACCATGATCATGGAACCGAGGATGTTCACCAGCAGCGTGATCACCATCAGCACCAGCGCGGCGTACATCAACACTTCGATTTCGTTGGGGCCGGCTTCGGGGAAGTTCAGCGCCAGCAGGGCCGCCAGCGTGTTGGCCGGAGCAAACAGAGAAAGCGAAATGTTGTTCGCGTTGCCGACGAGCATGGCCAGGGCCATGGTTTCACCCAGTGCTCGGCCGAGGCCCAGGACCAGGGAGCCGAAGATGCCGGTGGCAGCGGAAGGCACCATGACCTTGAGAATCGCTTCCCAGTGGGTGGTGCCCATGCCATACGCGGCCTGTTTGGTTTTCATCGGTACGCCGGTGAGGGCGTCCTGGGAAACGGCGGCGATGGTCGGCAGAATCATGATGGCCAGTACCAGCGCGGCCGGGAGTAAACCCGGACCGCTCAAGGACGTGCCGAAAAACGGGATCCAGCCCAGTTCAGTGTTCAACCAGGTGGTCAGCGGCCGAATGGCCGGGATCACTACGTAAATCCCCCACAGCCCATAAACGACGCTGGGGATTGCCGCGAGTAATTCAACGATGGTGCGAAAGACGGCTGCCAGTTTCGCGGGCAGGAAATCCTGAGTCAGGAATATCGCCATGCTGACGCCAAAAAAGCCCGCGATCAGCAGCGCGATGAAAGCGCTGTAGAGCGTGCCCCAGATGGCCGGCAGGATGCCGTACTTGCCTTGGTTAACGTCCCAGACGCTGCCGAACAGCACGTCAAAACCGTGCTTTTCCATGCCTGGAAGTGCCTTGCGTCCCACCTCGAACACCAAGGCAAATACCACCGCCAGAATCAGTATCACACCAATTCGCGCAAGCGCACGGAAGGTGCGGTCAACCATGAAATCCTTGGTAGAGGGTGGTTGGCAGGCGGAGTCCGGGTTAACCGGTACGACAAAAGGTTGGTTCATGGGCTAATTCCGGAACAAGGGGGGGAACTCTCCCGGCGGGGCTGACAGCCCACACCGAGAGCGGCCTCACGAGCGTTACTGGATGTTGGCGGAAGCTTTGCGAACCTGGTCGACAACCGACGGCGGCAGAGGGATGTAGCCCATCGAGTCGGCGATTTTCTGACCTTCGGTCAGGCTGTACTCAACCATCTCGCGCATGGCTTTGGCCTTGGCCGGATTTTCATTCTTCTTGCGGAAGATCATCCAGGTGTAGGAAGTGATCGGGTACGACTTGGCACCGTCCGGATCCGGCAACCAGGCCACCAGGCTTTCCGGCATTTTCACCGCGGCCAGAGCCTCGGCACCGCTTTCTGCGTTAGGCACAACGTAGTGGCCGGCCTTGTTCTGCAGCTGGGCGAAGTCAACCTTGGCCAGTTTTGCAAAGCCGTACTCGATGTAGCCGATCGCGCCCGGGGTCTGGCGAACGGTGGCGGTCACACCATCGTTTTTCGGCGATTTGATGAATTTGTCGCTGGCTGGCCAGTTGACGGTGTTGCCTTCACCCAGCGCAGTTTTGAACTCTGGATTGATGGCCGCAACGTGCTTGGTGAACACCGCAGTAGTACCGCTGGAGTCTGCACGCACTACAACCGTGATCGGCATGTCAGGCAGCTTCAGCTCCGGGTTGGCCGCGACGATCTGCGGGTCGTTCCATTTAGTGATCTTGCCAAGGAAGATGTTGGAGTAAACATCGCGCGGCAGTTTCAGCCCTTTAGGGCTGCCTGGCAGGTTGTAGGCCAGGACAATCTCGCCCGCCGTCATTGGCAGCAGTTGCGCGCCTTCGGCAACCTTGGCGATGTCTTCGTCTTTCATCGCCGAGTCACTGGCGGCGAAATCGACGGTTTTGTTCAGGAAGTCCTGCACACCCGCGCCGCTGCCCTTGGATTGGTAATCCACGGTGACGCCAGCGGTTTTCTTGCTGAAATCCTTGAACCAGGTCAGGTAGATCGGGGCCGGAAAACTCGCGCCGGAGCCAGTCAGGCGCACGCTTTCTGCGGCAAAAGACACTGAGGTGGCACAAAGAGAAACCGTAATGGCCAGCGCTGCAGACTTCATCAAACTTTTCATCGAAGGAGTTCCATGTGATAACGGGCTCCCGAACTTTGCAACATTCTTGTTACGGTTTTATGAATGTGAGGTGGCGGCGATCGCCATTACCTTCGATTGTTGACCTTTGCCAGGTTTCAAACAGCAAAGCTCCCAACCAGTTATGGCCAGGGGCGGGGTGGGTCGGCGTCGTGCCGACACTGGCTGAGCGGTCGCTGCCTGGTTCCATGATGGGTGACGATAACTGAACCCGCTCACTCGCCAGGCTTGCTCTCCTGCACAGCGAGTTGCGCCGCATCACATAGCCATTGGCGAAATTGCGCAGCGGCGCCACCGAGCACGACATCCTGAGCTTGCACCAGGTAATAGCCTTTGCCCGTCTGCAAAACAGAATCGAATACCGGCATGAGTCGCCCTCGTTCGACATCTTCCTCGACCAGCCAGGGACTGGTCAGGACCAGCCCTTGGTCGCGACGCGCGGCATCGATTGCCAGCTCGGACTGATCGAACTTCATGCCGTTGCCAAACCCTTCGAAGGTCAATCCCACCGCTGCGAACCACTGAGGCCAGTAGGCGTGAGAGGTCGTATACAGGAATGTTGCAGTTGGCAACGCATCAAAGCTGTCCAGTACTTTCCGCTGAAAGTACGCCGGGCTGCAATAGACCCGCACCGCGTCTGGCAATAACAGCTGCGCCTGTACATCGCGAGCATTGCCATCGAAATGCCGCACCGCCAGATCGCATGTGGCGTCATTGAAATCCACTGGCTCGGTGGAAGCACTCAGATGCAATTGCAGTTCCGGATGGCTCTGGGTGAATGACGGCATCCGTTTGGCAAACCATGAATTGGCAAAGGCGGGTGGGAGGCTTAACCGAACCTGCCGATCACTGAGACTGCGCACGGCCCGGCTCGCTGTTTCCAGCTGTCGTAGTGCCGGTTTCACTTGCTCCCAATAGTTGAGTGCTTCGTTCGTGGGTTGCAGCTTGCGGACGCTGCGCACGAACAATGGTGTTCCCAGCCAGGCCTCCAGTTTTTTGATCTGCTGCCCGACCGCGCCGGGCGTCACGAATAACTGGCTGGCCGCGGTGCTGAAGCTGCCGGTGCGCATCACCGCGTCAAAACAGGCGATAGCTTTGAGGGGGGTATCAGCTCTCATGGCGCAGTTTTTCTCTTCCATAGCGTTAGAACACATCATTTGTAGCGGCTTGCGGACTTTCCCACAATGGATGCAGCGCGTTAAAGCACCCCACTTCCAAAATACGCCGAGGATCTGCCCATGCCCGTTGTACGTGTTACCTGGTTTGACGACAAAACCGCCGAGGACATGCTCTACCCATCATCGAGGGATCATCAGTGAGAACGCCGGTGGATGGTTTTGCGACGGCGATCATGCTGGTGCTGTGCGTTGTGTGGGGCGCTCAGCAGGTGGCGATGAAAGCGGTTGCCGGTGACATTTCGCCGATGATGCAAGTGGCTTTGCGCTCGGGAATCGCTGCCGTGCTGGTGTGGTTCATCGGCCAGTGGCTGATGCGCGAGGCGTGGTTGTCGCGCGTCTGGCATCGCTCCGGGCTGGTGGTGGGTGTTTTATTCGCAGCCGAATTCATGTTTATCGCCGAGGGCCTGCGCTGGACGAGTGCTTCGCACATGGCGGTTTTCCTCTACACGGCACCGTTGTTCGCCGCCATCGGCCTGCACCTGCGCTTGCCAGAAGAACGACTCGCCCCCGTGCAATGGATGGGAATGGCTTTGGCGTTCGCCGGCATTGCCGTCATCTTTCTTGCGCCGGGCGCGAAGGGCGCAGAACAAACCGGCACGGCCAGCACCTTTGGAGATTTGCTGGGGTTGTGCGCGGGCGCCTCGTGGGGGTTTACGACAGTAGCGGTTCGCACCAGCCGGCTAAGTGAAGCACCCGCAACCCAGACCCTTTTCTACCAACTGGCAGGGGCCTTTCTGCTGTTGCTGCCCTTGGCACTTTGGTCGGGCCAAAGCGTGATCCACTTCACCCCTCAAGCACTGGCCAGCATGGCTTTCCAGACCGTCATGGTATCGGTCACCAGCTACCTGATCTGGTTCTGGATGCTGCGCCGCTATCTGGCGGCTCGGCTGGGGGTGATGGCCTTCATGACTCCGCTGTTCGGCGTGGTGATGGGATATCTGTGGCTGGATGACCAGATAAGTCTCGGCTTCCTGCTCGGGGCAGGTCTGAGCGTTGCCGGACTGCTCGTGGTGAATCTCAGCAAAGCCGTCGGCCAGACCCAAGAAAATGTCCGCCGTGTCACATCGTGAAAATCCTCCAGGAGAAGATGCACCCATGAAAACCTTGATCGTATTTGCCCATCCCGAACCGCGTTCTTTCAATGGCGCTTTGAAGGACGTTGCAGCCAGGACACTCAGCAATCTCGGCCATGAGATCCAGGTGAGCGATCTCTACGCGATGGGCTGGAAGGCCGGACTCGATGGCGGCGATTTTACAGGGGAAAGAGCCGACCCAGACTATCTCGATCTATCGCGCGAACAAGAACATGCATTCGCCAATGACAGCCTCAGTAATGACGTCAAGCTGGAGCAAGCGAAGGTTGCCTGGGCGGATCTGGTGATCTTCCAGTTTCCCGTGTGGTGGTTTTCGATGCCAGCCATTCTCAAGGGTTGGGTGGACCGGGTACTGAGCCGCAGCTTTGCGTATTCCTCCGGGCACAAGTACGGATCAGGCTTGCTCAAAGGCAAGCGGGCCATGCTCTGCCTGACGACGGGGACGGCCAGCAGCCTGTATACGCCCAGCGGGGTCGACGGCGACTTGCATCATATTCTTTGGCCTATTCATAACGGCATCCTGGCCTATACCGGTTTTGCCGTCCTGCCGCCGTTCGCCGCCTGGATGCCCGCGCAGGTTTGCGAAACGGAACGTGAGCAATATTTGCGGGCATACGCCGAACGCTTGAGCAACCTTGATCAGGTCCAGCCGCTGTACTTCCATCCCCGTGAAGATTACGACGACAACCAGCAATTGAAGCCGGGTGTCAAGGCTCGCTCAGGCGTGCAGTGGAACCCGCGGGCGGAGCAGACGTTCGAGCAGGCTGCTGCGGCGTATTCCGAGCTGCAGTAATGCGGCTGAGTGTTGAATTAGCGGATCATGATCGTTGTGCATGAGTGGTTTCATCAGTGTGCGGGCTGACCGTCACAACGTAGTGATCTGCCCGTTGCGGTCCAGTTCATACACTTTATTGCCCTGCAATTTTTCCTTCAGCCAGCGCTCGGCCTTGCCCAAGGGCCGTTGGCGCGCCCATAAAAGGTCGACGCCGATCTGCCAGTCGGTGTGCGGGTAGGCCGAGAGTTGCAGCTCCACCAGTTCGCCTTTCGCCAGTTCACGCTGGATAAGTTGCCGGGGCAGGGTGGCCCAGCCGAGCGCGGCGCGGACCATTTCCAGCAGCGCCAGGTAGCTTTCCGCTTGCCACAACTGGGTGGAGCGCAGGTATTCGCTGCTGGGCAATTTGCTCGCGTGGGCGCTGAAGGCCAGGCGTCGATGCACGTGCAGGTCATCGAACGTGACGGTGTCG
Organism: Pseudomonas sp. Ant30-3; assembly: GCF_000690905.1. GTDB lineage: Bacteria > Pseudomonadota > Gammaproteobacteria > Pseudomonadales > Pseudomonadaceae > Aquipseudomonas. The sequence continues at coordinate 17,918 of NZ_JMCL01000081.1, forward strand.
AGTTGCGCCAGCGGATGGTCGGGGTGACAGACGTGCAGCATGATCAATTTGCCCAATTGCTGAAACGCCAGCTCCTTGGGATAGCCCGGTTGTGAAAACGCCACGCCGAGCACGGCCTCGCCACTGCTTACCAGTTCACTGACGTCGCCGTGCACCGGATGGCGAATGATCAGGTCGACGAAGGGAAACGCCTGCTCGAAGGCCTGAAGCACCGGCATGATCGGCCCGTAAGGCGTTTCAATGGCCAGCGTCAGGCTGGGTTCGACGTTTTCCGACAGGCATTCGGCGTGTGCCTCGAACGTCATGCAGCGCTCGAGTACGGCTTCGGCCTGGATCAGCAATTTGTGGCCGCTGGCGGTGAGGGCAGGGCTGCGGTTGGTGCGGTCGAACAGATCGACGCCCAGGTCGGTCTCGAGGTTGGCAATCGCGGCGCTGATGGTTGATTGCGTCTTGCCCAGTTTACGGCCGGCGGCGGAGAACGATCCGCTTTTGACCACTTGGACAAACATCAACAGTTGATCGAGTGAGAAGCGCATTTGGTGTACCCCCAAGCCTGATGACGAATGCTGGATTGTGCCGCTTCGATGCCATCGAAAAAAGCGATGGTTGCCAATTTGTTTCATCGCTTAAAACGCTCAACTATGGCCTCGCGTCAATCGATCCTCGGGGCCGCATCGACCTTTCCCCGCCTTGAGAATGCCCGCGATCACAACCAATGCCGCACCTTCAGGAGCTTGTGACATGAATACACAACGCATTCATCCGGTGGACGAAATTTTGCCCCTGCGGCAGTTGTTCACGTTCGGCCTGCAGCATGTGCTGGTGATGTACGCGGGGGCAGTGGCCGTGCCGCTGATATTGGGCAGTGCGATGGGGCTGACCTCGGCGCAGATCGTTTTGCTGATCAATGCCAACCTGCTGACGTCCGGCGTGGCGACGTTGATTCAAACGATAGGCTTCTGGAAATTCGGCGCGCGGTTGCCGCTGATTCAGGGCTGCTCGTTCATTGCGCTGGCGCCGATGATCATGATCAGCAAGGAGTTCGGGCTCAGTCAGATCTTCGGTGCGGTGATTGCCGCAGGCTTCATTACTATTGCACTTGCACCGGTGTTCAGCCGCCTGCTGCGATTCTTTCCGCCGGTGGTCATTGGCAGTCTGATCACCATCATCGGTATCTCGCTGATGCCGGCCGCCGCGATCTGGCTGGGCGGCGGCAATCCCGACGCGGTAGATTTCGGCAGCCCCGCCAATCTGTTGCTGGGCCTGGCCACCGTCAGTGTCACGCTGGTGGTCTACGCCAAGTGCAGAGGCTTCCTCGGCAACCTCAGTGTGCTCATCGGTTTGTTCGTCGGCAGCTTGATCGCTGCAGCCTGTGGCATGACTCAATTCAGTCGGGTGAGTGAAGCGGCGTGGTTTGAACTGAGCGCGCCGATGGCATTCGGTGCGCCGGAATTTTCTCTGGTGCCGATTCTGATCATGACCCTGGCGATGCTGGTGATCATGGCCGAGACCACCGGCAACTGCCTGGCCATCGGCAAACTAACCGGCAAGCCGACCACCCAACAAACCCTCGGCAATGCCTTCCGCGCTGACGGTCTGTCGACCATGCTCGGTGGCTTTTTCAACAGTTTTCCGTACAACGCGTTTACTCAAAACACCGGTTTGATTGCGCTCTCCAACGTCAAAAGCCGCTTCGTCGTGGCCGCTGCCGGGGCAATCATGGTGCTGATGGGGTTGTTCCCAAAGCTCGGCGCATTGATCGCGGCGGTGCCCACTCCGGTGTTGGGTGGTTGCGCAATCGTGATGTTCGGCATGACCACGGTGGCCGGGATTCAGGAACTGTCGCGGGTGCAATTCGAAGGCACGCGCAACGGCATCATCGTCGCGGTCTCGGTCAGTGTCGGCGTGCTGCCGATGTCCTTCCCTGCGTTGTTCGAACACGTCGGGCCCACGCTGAAACTGGTGCTGGACAGCGGGATTTTTCTCGGTGCAATCACCGCCATTTTGCTCAACGTACTGCTCAACAATAAAAAAATATCGACCGACAACAACGTCGGCGCCTCATCGGCTGAACTGGCCGATTGATCTGTTGTTTTTCCACTGCCCAGGAGTTATCCCATGAATCAATTCACTCAACTCATCCCGGCCGGGGTCAGCGAACAGGACCTGGCGTTGCTGCGCCAGACCATCGCATTGTCGCAGGCTTCGAAAGAGCGCGGCCGACATCCGTTCGCCGCGTTGGTGGCTGACCGCAACGGCAAGGTGATTGTCGAAGCGGGGAACAATTCGATGCCGCCGGAGGGCGATCCTACGCAGCACGCCGAACTGCTCGCAGCGGCTGCCGCTGCCAAACGGTTATCTCCTGAAGAGCTCGAACTGTGCACGCTGTACACCAGCGCCGAGCCCTGCTGCATGTGTGCCGGCGCGGTGTATTGGACCGGGATCGGCCGAGTCGTTTACGCATTGTCAGAACATGCATTATTGGGACTGACGGGGGACCATCCGGAGAACCCGACGTTTGCCTTGCCGTGCAGGGAAGTGTTTGCCAAGGGCCAGCGCAAGGTCAGTGTGTTGGGGCCGATGCTGGAAGAGGAGGCTAGCGAACCGCATAAAGGGTTTTGGTTGTAAAGGAGGGAGAAGCAGGCACTCCAACAGAGCCCTGAACTATCAGGTTGCCATGTCCTGAAATCATCCAGCTGTCGTACCTTCGGAACATCGACAGCCGGGAGGTCGGTATGGGAAATGGTCATGGCAAAGGGGTCGTTGTCTTTGGTGCAGGCATCGTGGGCGCGTCATTTCAGCTACAGCCTGCACTCCTCTGACCGACTTCCGGGACTTGCAGACTGGGCGTTCGTCAATATTTGTTAATTTATCAAACACATAGTCAGAAATAATTCAGCAATGGCGTGCTTGAACCCTAGGCTTGAACTCTCAGAACAACCAAAAACAGAGAGAGTCCGAGATGTATTTACGCCGCTCCCCAATTGCTGCCAGCCTGATTGGCGCAAGCCTGATAGTCAGTTCTGCAGCTTACGCAGACACCCTGACCCGCGACAACGGCGCCGCCGTCGGCGATAACCAGAACTCCCAGACCGCAGGACCAACAGGCCCGATCCTGTTGCAAGATGTGCAATTGCTGCAGAAACTCCAGCGCTTCGATCGTGAACGCATTCCGGAGCGTGTAGTGCATGCGCGCGGTACTGGCGTGCATGGCGAATTTGTTGCTTCCGACGACGCCTCTGATCTGAGCAAGGCCAAGGTCTTCCGCAAAGGCGAGCACACCCCGGTATTCGTGCGGTTTTCAGCCGTCGTCCACGGCAATCACTCCCCTGAAACCCTGCGTGATCCCCGCGGCTTTGCCACCAAGTTCTACACTGCCGACGGCAATTGGGACCTGGTCGGTAATAACTTCCCGACGTTTTTCATCCGCGACGCGATCAAGTTCCCGGACATGGTCCACGCTTTCAAGCCTGACCCGCGCACCAACCTGGATGACGATTCGCGACGTTTCGACTTCTTCTCCCACGTCCCGGAAGCCACGCGCACGTTGACTTTGCTGTACTCCAACGAAGGCACACCAGCCAGCTATCGCACGATGGACGGCAACGGCGTGCACGCCTACAAACTGGTGAACGCCAAGGGCGAAGTCAACTATGTGAAGTTTCACTGGAAAAGCCTGCAGGGCCTGAAAAACCTGGATCCAAAGCAGGTGGCTGAAGTGCAGTCCAAGGATTACAGTCACCTGACCAACGATCTGGTTGCTGCCATCAATAAGGGCGAGTTTCCCAAGTGGGACCTGTACGTTCAGGTGGTCAAGCCTGACGACTTGGCAAAGTTCGACTTTGACCCGCTGGACGCCACCAAAATCTGGCCAGGTATTCCCGAGCGCAAAATCGGCCAGATGGTCTTGAACAAAAACGTGGGCAACTTCTTCCAGGAAACCGAGCAGGTCGCCATGGCACCCGCCAACGTCGTGCCGGGTATTGAGCCCTCGGAAGATCGCCTGCTGCAAGGCCGGGTATTTTCCTACGCTGACACGCAGCTCTATCGCGTGGGCACTAACGTGCTGAGCCTTCCCATCAACGCTCCTCGGGTCAAGGTCAACAACGGCAATCAGGACGGCACGCTCAATACCGGGCACACCACGACCGGCGTGAACTACGAGCCAAGCCGACTCAATCCGCGTCCAGCGGTTGAAGAGGCGCGCTACAGCCAACTGCCATTGTCCGGCAGCACACAACAGGCGAAGACCCAGCGCGAGCAAAACTTCAAGCAGGCGGGCGACTTGTATCGTTCCTACAGCGAGAAGGACCGCAAGGACCTGATTCAGAGCTTTGGTGAATCGCTGGCGACCACCGATACCGAAAGCAAAAACATCATGCTGTCGTTCCTCTACAAGGCAGATCCGGAATACGGCACTGGCGTAGCCGAGGTTGCCAAGGGCGATCTGGCCAAGGTCAAGCAACTGGCCGCTGCACTGAAGGACTGACCGACCACCCCGGCCCGTTTGCACGGCGGGTCGGGGCATTTGGAGGACATCACATGCGCAGAACCCTTTATGCTTTGCTGCTGTGTGTCACTGCGGGCACGGCCCACGCCAGCCCGTCAGAGACCCGCAACGCCGCCGATACCCAGGCACAACTTAGGGAGCTGTTTTTCCAGGCCGCCCGAGACGGCCGCCAAGACATGCTCAACGAGTTCATCAATGCCAGGTTCGATCTGAACGTTCAGGACGAAAAAGGCTATACCGCACTGATTCTCGCCGCTTACCACGGCCAACAACCTACCGTAACCCGACTGCTAAACGCTGGTGCGGATCCCTGCGCCAAAGATCTAAGGGGCAACACGGCATTGATGGGGGCGATTTTCAAAGGCGAACTCAGCATCGCTCGGCAACTGGTCGCCGCTGACTGCGCGCCCGATCAACGCAATAACGCTGGTCAGACGGCCGCCATGTACGCGGCGCTGTTCCACCGCAAAGATATTCTTGAATCACTGGTAGCCAAAGGCGCGGATCTCAATGCAACGGACGCCATGGGCAACCGGGTGCAAAGCCTGGAGCGCGGCGAATTCCAGCCGTTGCCGACGACCAGGTGACTTATGAGCAGCGCATCCTGTAGACGTCTATCAAGTCACGAGGCACTTCGGGTTAGCGGTAGACCATCACGGCTTCCACACCGCCTTATTAACTCCGAATCCACACCAACCACCTCGTAGCCCAATCTGGGGCAGTGCTTGTGAAGATTAGAGATGGGACTATCGCCTCGATAGGTGACGGGGAGGAGAGGGATGGATTGACATATCGAGAAATGTCGATATCATCGGCGCATGGAATTACTCGAAATATTTAAAGCGCTCTCGAACCGTACACGACTCGAAATCCTGAAAGGCCTGAAGGATCCCGCCAAGCACTTTCCGCCGCAGGATGAAGGTGACGTTCATACGGTGGGGGTCTGCGTCAGCAGCATTCAGGAAGGCGTCGGGCTTTCGCAGTCGACCGTGTCCGATTATCTTGCGACGCTGCAACGAGTGGGCCTGGTCGAAGTCCGGCGCATCGGTCAGTGGACCTACTACAAGCGCAATGAAGCAGCTATCAAGATGCTGGCGGAGATAATAGGCAAAGAGTTGTAGGATTTTTTTAACACGTGATATCGACAAATCCCGATATCCCTGTTTATCGAAATGAGGTATTACTATCGGTATGGAGCAACACGCAAGGCAAGTCGCATCAGGTTCACCCATCACCGCTCAGCGTTCTCGCCGCGGGGGAGGACCGTAAAAATTTTTTAACCAATGATATCGAGAAATCTCGATATCCCTTTTTACCGAAATGAGGATTGAAAAATGAAAGCATTATTGCTCAAGTCATTTGGCGGGCCGGAATCGTTCGAACTCAGCGAGGTGCCCACACCCGTTCCGCAAGCGGGGCAGGTCCTGGTCCGGGTACATGCAACCTCCATCAACCCCTTGGATTTCCAGGTGCGACGTGGCGATTATCCAGACCTGGTGCAATTGCCGACCATTACAGGCCACGACGTTTCCGGAGTTGTTGAAGCCGTCGGGCCGGGTGGGACGTCCTTCGCGCCTGGAGACGAAGTCTGGTACACACCGCAAATATTCGACGGGCCAGGAAGTTATGCCGAGTACCACGTTGCTCACGAAAGCATTGTCGCAAGAAAGCCTGCCTCGCTCAGCCATCTTGAGGCGGCAAGCCTGACCTTGGTCGGCGGTACGGCGTGGGAAGCACTGGTGGTCCGCGCGGCCCTCAGAGTGGGAGAAAGCATCCTGATACATGGCGGCGCGGGAGGCGTCGGTCATGTCGCGATTCAAATGGCAAAAGCCATTGGCGCAAGGGTGTTCACGACCGTGCGTGAAGCAAACTTCGAGTTCGCAAAAAGCTTGGGTGCCGACGTGATGATCGACTATGAAAAAGAAGATTATGTCGACGTCATCATGCGGGAGACGGCTGGCCGCGGAGTCGATGTCGTGTTCGATACCATCGGTGGCAACACCTTGTCGCGCAGCCCCGATGCACTCGCACAACTTGGCCGGGTTGTCTCGATTGTGGACATCGCACAGCCGCAAAACGTCGTTCAGGCCTGGGGCAAGAACGCCAGTTATCACTTCGTCTTCACCAGACAAAACCGCGGCAAGCTGGATGAGTTGAGCGCCTTGATAGAGCGCGGCCAGCTGCGGCCGCATGTTGGCGCCGTTTATTCGCTTGCCGACATTCCGCTCGCCCATGCTCGCCTGGAAAGTCGCGATAACGGGCTCCAGGGAAAAATCGCCATTTCAGTTGCGCCATAGGCACCTGTTGCACGTGCATATTTTCTAACCGCAAAAGTCATTAAGAGGCATGCCATGATTTACGAAATCGCTGTGCTCCCTGTGCGCGAAGAACACTTCACACATTTTAGAAGTGCATTTGCCAAAGTTGCTCCATTGCTCAGCCGTGCAAAGGGTTATCGCGGTCATGTGCTCGCGCAAGGTATCGAAACTCCACACCGGTTCAACCTGATCGTGCGCTGGCAATCACTTGAAGATCACACGCCGGGCTTCGAAGAAAGTGAAGACCATCGGCTATTCATGGAGGGCTTGCAGGATTATTTTTCGGAAGAACCGACGGTGTATCACCTTGAGGGTCCAGCTTTCGCTATGGGCGAACATGATGCACCTGACAGTGCTATTGGCTTCGGCAACACCGGCAGTAAAAGTTCGTAGCTTTGGTTTTATTTAGCTCACAGCAGCTTTGGGTGCAGATGTACCGTGCACCTGTCACCCAGAGCTGTTCAATCAGGGAGGGATGGAGAAAGAGGAAAGCTACGACGCCATAGAAGGGGTTAACACAAGATAAAAGTGCGCAAAGAGCAGGTCGCGCATGGCGACGGACCTCTTGTTCGCCACGTGCGGGGAATGCACGCAGGCGCTTTGCTAAGGGCAAGCGGGTGAAGGTTGCGGGGAGTCAAGCGGATGAGTTCTGGTTCATTGAGCAGCAGTCGACGCTGTTGCCTTGCGCAATGTTCGGGCGCAGGCATACAGGTAGCGCAAGGTCGGTTTGCAGCTGTCGAAGAACAACGTTTGCCAGGAATATTCCAGCATTTTCCGATACACGCCGATGACCTCGGCATGTTCGGCTCTGCGGGAAAACGCATTGAGAAAGTCGGTGTGATTACCCAGCACGAAATCAATCCGTTGTTGCTTGCTCAGCTGTTCGCCGTAGCGGTCAAGATACACTTCGATGAACTTTATCTTGTTTTGATAATACTTCTTCGGTTGCGCGGTCATGTTGCCGCTATTCACCGTGCGCTCCAATAGCACTTGCGGCACTGTGTGGATCTCCCAGTGTTCGGCGATGCGCGTCCACATGTAACGATCTTCAGAGTAACGCAGGCTGGCATCGAAGCCGCCGAGTTGCATGATCACGTCGCGCTTGACCAGCGCGGTGGATACGCCATTAACAACGTTGGCGTAGATGAAATCGAAGAAATGCCGGCCGTTCTTGCGAATGTTGTCCAACTGCCGCCGACCGTCGCTGTAGTTGACCTGCGCGTAGCAATCGATCAATCCCACCGGCCGTCCTTGACGAGTGAGTTCGTCATACAGGGCCAGTTGCAGCTCCAGCTTTTGCGGGAGCCACTGGTCATCGGCATCCAGCATTGCCACAAAAGTCTCTTCAGCATGCCGCAGCCCGTGGTTGCGGGCGCTGGACTGGCCTTCGTTGGCTTGCTGCAACAGCGTCAGGCGAAACGGCGCCACAAAGTCTCTTACACGCTGCGGCCCGTCATCGGTGGAACCGTCGTCGATGACAATGACGTGATCCGGCAGTCGGGTTTGATCGATCAGGGACGCCAGTGTCTGCTCAATGCTGGCGGCGCCGTTGTACATCGGGATCACGACGCAGACGGTAGGCGATAAAGGGGCGGCTTGGTCTGACATGGGTTACTCCTTTTATTACGCCATGGCTAGATCGCGTTGAAACGACCTGTCAGATGACTGAAGCAGGGTGGCCTGTCGGAAATGTCAGGGGTAGTCGGAGAGAGTTTGGCTAAAGGGGGAGTACCCGGACAAAGCTACCGCATGGTCCTTGCTGGGGATCTTGTAGATAACGGTTTACGGAGGTCGCTCTGGGGAAGAGCGTTGAATCGGCAATTCCCACGCATGTGATTGCTGGATTGACTGTTTTAGTTATTGACCAGTCTTAATGAACTGTCAAACGGGGCTTGTCAAAAAAATGCCTTTTATCCAGATTTAGCCGAGCTATACGAAACCAACTGATTGTTTTAACAAATAAAATTAGTAGTTAATAAATTCTAACTTTTCTCGAAGATTAGAGTCTTGCGGGAGCACAGTGGGCTCTCCGTCACGTGCAGTCACGAATGAACGCGACTGGCATCAAATCACCACGCGCGTTTGCCGAAAAAAACTTTCACTGCCAGTTTTCATCTGCTCGCGGATAAGTTGCGCCAGTACTTGTACTTGTTCGGAGAAGCCATGGCGCGGCCTGTGCACGAGCCCGATGTCACGTTGGTTGATTTTCCGGCCTACGATGATCCCATCCTCCGGCAAAGCCAAACACGCTGGATCGATGTCGGCGGGACGCCTAAGCTCGAAACATCGCGTTTCGCGCGATCATCAGTCAGGCGCTGCTGCGCTGTACCCCAACAAAAACGATTATTGGAGTTCCGATGAGCCTCTCGCCTTTCCACCTCGCAATCCCCGTTTACGACCTGGCCGCAGCCCGCACCTTTTACGGCGAGGTTTTCGGTCTGGAGGAGGGCCGGTCCAGCAATCAATGGGTCGACTTTAACTTCTACGGTCACCAACTGGTGATCCATGAGCATCCCAAAACCGCCTCGCAAGAAAGCGTTCACAGTAACGCCGTGGATGGACACGACGTGCCTGTTCCGCATTTCGGGATCATCCTCGGTTGGGAAGAGTGGGAAGCACTCGCAGAGCGGTTGAAGTCTTTAGATACCAGATTTGTGATTGAACCTTACATCCGCTTCCAGGGACAGGTGGGTGAACAAGCCACAATGTTCCTGTTCGATCCGTGCGGTAACGCCCTCGAATTCAAGGCTTTCAAGGATATGAGCCAGGTCTTCGCCAAATGACAACAACCCATGGCACAACCCTGTTGTGCCATTTTTTCCAAGTCAGCTGGAAGCTCATGACTCTCGCAACCGCCAGTAGGCGCAGCTTTTCATTCCAGCAGGAAGGCCAGACGTGAAACTTGTTCCCTTGGTATCTAGCTTCACGGCGTCAGCGGCAGCCTCTGCCGAACCACTCCGCGCGCGTCATCTCCCAGATCTCCTTGAGCATCGGCCCCGAGACAAACTGGCCCTCCCGCGTCTCGATCATTCGCATGCCTTCGTGCAGAGAGACCTTGCGCGATGTTTGGTTTTCCACCGCCTTCGGCACTTGCATGACCGGGCGCGCCAGCTCTTCAAACCAGTAGGCATTGATCACTTCACAGGCTTCACGGATGTAGCCTTTTCCCTGCCATTGCGGCGCCAGCCAAAAGCCTCGGTTGTTGCCGGGCTGATCGTACAAACTGATGCTGCCGATGCTTTGCGTCGGTGCCTCGCGCAGACGAATCATCCAGTGCCACTCGCGTCCCGCCGCGATGCCCGGCAATGCGATGTCACGCACGTAAGTCAACGCGCCGTCAGCCGGGTAGGGCCATGGCACACGGCTGTCGAGGTAGCGGACCACTTCCCAGTGCGCGAACAGTTGCTGGATATCGGGTGCGTCGGTTAGTTGTAGCGGGGTGAGAAGCAAGCGGGGGGTGGTAAATGTCGGAGTGCTGTCCATTGCAAGAGATCCCTCTAAGAGTGGCAGAGGGTAATGTCGCAGAACGCGGTGGGTGGTGTCGAATGGCCGCTGACTACTCCGCAGTCCAGCTAACAATTTGGTCACCCTAATCCTGTAGACAAAGCGGTGGCCTAACGCTAATCCTCATGCCAGATCTCCTCTGCGGACGTTTACGGTGATTATCGTTGACCGCGTCCGGCTGCTGAGACTTAATTGAGCCTGAATTCCGCGTTGAAAATTCAATAGCGTTGTCGGCAGATTATGGAAAGTGAGCCGTTATGATTCCAGGGTATCGAATCCGCATTTACTGTTTCATCGGTGCGCTGGTGTTCCTGCTCGCCTCTTGGGCGCTAGTGGAGGAGATATTCAACGCGCTGACCATTTGGCAATTTGATGCGATCACAGGCCTGCGTCACCACAGGATCACCGAGCATTCCGTCTTTGACGAGCAGCCATGGCGCTTCAGTTTGTATTTACTGCAGATCATCGCGCTGTTCATCGTATCCAGCGGCGCTGGACTTTTCCTGTCATGGGGCGTTCTTCGCGGCAGACGGGCATTCAAACGTTGGGCTGCGAAATTTTAGAAGTTTCCTCTAGCCATTAGCGGCTCGCCTATTGAAACAAACTACCGAGTTGTATCGCTGTGGGCCCCGCCGTAGCGGGGGAGCCATTCGCGCTGTGTTGCGTCCTGTGCAGTTGTGGCCCAAGCGTGCAACATCAGTCGCGATTGCGGTATTGCACGGGCACCCATTCATACTTGCCGGCTTCGCGCCGAATGTGACCTATGCCCGGAAATGGCAAGTGCGCGACCGCTGACAAACGCTGTTCATTTGCGGCGGTCTCGAACTGGTCCAGCCGCTGGGCGCGAGCAGTGTTCTGGTCGACGTCGAAGGTGATAGTCACCTCTGGGCGCGCGAACTGGATGAGGCCGACGTGCATGATATCGCCCCAGAAATCGATACTCTCGCCTTCGCTTTCAACCCGAAAAAAGCTGTGGCCCGGGGTATGTCCCGGCGTGGGAATGGCCGTGATGCCCGTAATGATTTCCGATTGGGCAGCGAATGTCTTCAGTTTGCCTGCACGCTGGTAGGGGCCAACGGTCTTCAACGCTTCTTCCAGATGCGCCGGCTTCAAGCCCTTTTCCAGATTGGCGCGATCCAGAAAGAAATCGACGTCGGCCTGACCGACGTGGATGGTCGCATTGGGAAACATCATTTGCCCGCTGCGCGTCAGGCCGCCGGAGTGATCGGTATGGATGTGGGTGATCAGCACATCGCTGATCTGTGCCGGCTGATAACCCGCGGCAGCGAGGCTGTCGGGAAGCTTTCCACCCACCTTGCCAAACAACTCACCAGCGCCGGTATCGACCAGTATCACGCGCGAGCCCGTATCGATAAGGTAAGCATTGATAGACGTCTCCAGCGGGTTGCGAGCAAACCCGCGTTGCAGCAGTGCGTCGATCTGCTTTGGACTGATGCCTCTGAGCAGTGGATGCAGATCCAGTGGCAGCGTCCCGTCGCTCAGAGCGGTAATGCGGAACTTGCCCAGGTTGAAGGCGTAGATGCCTGCGAGTGCTGGTTTAGGTGTCGAACCAGCCGCTACGGTCGATGTCTGTGACGATTGCCCTGCAACGGAAGACAGCGGATAGGTTGCACCGGTAAACAGGGCAGCTGTCAGTGTGGCCGCGAGATAGAGCCGCGCATGGTTACGCATCATGAGTTCCTGGGCTGGTGCGATCATGGGTGATCGCTGGGATAAGGGTAGATCAAGCGCATTACGTAACGAACTGTGCTCGCCCTTTTTAGGGGCCATTGTTGCCGATAAACATTCTTTAGCACTCGGCGCTTTAAAGCGCACGCTTCGCGCGTAAACGGGCAACGCCTTCAGCCATGACCACTAGCGAAATACCCAAGAGAGCGATGTCCTTGATCAGGAATGTGCCGAGGGCGTTCAGCCAGGGAAAGCTGCCGGATGCCTGTTCCCATACCGGGAGTGCCATCATGGTCGAGACAGTCGTAAGAAACGTCAGGGTGCCGAGAAGACCGCCGACGACAGCGGCGCGCGCTGACCAGACTGACGCGACGAGCAAGGCAGCGGTGATCATCTCGACAACACCCAGCAGGTAAGACGTGCCCACTTCCCCAAAAACCAGATAGAGCCAAGCGAGCCAAGGTGTGCCGTTTATCAAGGGTTTGAGCGCTTCTACCTCGATTTGGGTGAATTTCAGCACGCCGATCATCAGCAAGGGCAATACCACCCCCGCTAGCGCAACTGCTCGGGCGGCTGTGACGAACGTGGTGTTTGCCGACGGGTTGACGTTCTGCATGGTGTTCTCCTGATTTCCGCTGTGGGTTACCAGCACGAAGTGGCCGGTGTCCTAGAGGCGAGGCATGAAACTCTCGCGTAACCTCTGAAGTGCGCATTTGAAGGTTACAGAGTATTTTGGTAACCTGTCAAATAACTTTTAAGGGGTTACAAACACCATGAATCCTGACCGTACTTCGTTTCACGCGCTCTTCCTTGGCGACAACCTCGCACTGGATTTCATCAATACCGAATACGGAGTAGATGACCGACATCAGGACTGCCTTACCGATGAACAAAGCGTGGAGGGCTGGCTGGAGATGGCTGGGCTTTTGCCGGAAGGAACCGTCCAGACAAATGCATGTGGACTGCTGGATTCAGCACTCAAGCTTCGCGAGTGTTTACGGGTGGTGGTGCGCGCTGCGATGAATGGCGTTCCTGCAGATCTCGGCGTGATCAACCAGGTGCTTGAAGAGGGTCGCCCTGCCAGGGTGCTGGCATGGGATGAAGAAGTGCGGGCGTACCGAGTGGCGGTTTACCCGCGGGACAGGAGCCCGGCAAGCCTGCTCGCACCTGTGGCCGAGTCTTTGGTGGGGCTGGTCACCGGCGATAAGTTTCAGTTCGTCCGCCAATGCGAGGCCCAGGACTGCGAGCTGTTGTTCCACGATCTGACCAAATCCCACCGCCGCCGCTGGTGCAGCATGGCGACCTGCGGCAACCGCATGAAGGTGGCAGCATTTCGCTCCAGAAAAAAATCCTGAACAGTGCGCCGAGCAACTACCTGGGTGCCGGCTCAAGTGAGTGCCGCCAAGGGGAAAAGCCGCCGTTCCAATTCTTTCGTGCCCCCAGGTGCACCCACCCTCGGCCGACGGTACTCAAGCCCGCGCCACCACGGCCGATAACAACTATGTCGACGGCTCCCAGCCTCGCCTGCTGTTTTGAGTCAATCCAGGTAATCGTCTATGGCTTCGCCCCTTTACCGCCTACTGATGTCCAGCGTGCTCACGCTGCTGGCTGCCTGCGAGTTAGCGCCGGCCGCCTACGCCGAGCCTGCACTGCGGATCGTCACGGAAGAGTTGCCACCCTATAACATGACGCAGAATGGCCAGGTGACTGGCATGAGCACCGAGGTGGTTCAGGCCGTGCTCAAGGAGATTGGCGTTGAAGCGTCGATCCAGCCTATGCCCTGGGCGCGTGCGTATGAGCTGGCACTCAATGAAAGCAATGTGCTGATTTATTCGATCGCTCGCACGCCTGCACGCGAGCAGCTTTTTCAATGGGTAGGGGCGATTGCGCCGACTCAGTGGTACATCTTTTCACTGGCTGAGCGGCCGGTAAAACTCAACACGTTGAGCGATGCTCGCGGTCATCAGATCGCCACGGTCAATCAGGATGTGGGCGAGCAATATCTGATTTCGAAAGGTTTTCGTATCGGTGAGGAACTGCAGTCGAGCACCAAGTACGAACACAATTACCGCAAGCTCAAGGTCGATCACGTCGAGCTGTGGATTTCCAACGAGCTTAACGCGCTGTACCTGACCCGCCAGAATGGCGAGGACCCGGACAAGGTGCTGATCCGTTCCCTGCCGCTTCCGGACCTCACCAGTGAGGAGGGCTTGAGCATGGCGTTCAGCCGCAATACCCCAGTTCAGACCGTTGAGAAATTCCGTTCAGGCCTGGCAACCATCCGGCGCAATGGCGTTTATGACGCCATTATGCGCAAGTGGTTATGACCGGGTGGACAATCTCGAGCGCACATCTGAAGAAACTTCAGCCCAGGAAACCAAGGCAATGAAGTTCAGTTCGCTAGGGCGTCGCCTGGTCATGGCGACGCTTTTGTTTTGTCTGCTTTTTACGTTGGCGATGGTCTCGTTGCGCACATGGATCGCTTGGGAAAGCAATCTGGCGGACATGAATTCGGAGCTCGTCCTGATCGATCAGGTGTTCCAGAACACTTTGTCGCATGCCATCTGGGAAATGGACCGTGAATCGCTGAACAAGCAGCTCGCCAGCGTCGCCAGCGCCGCGCCCGTCGGGCGTGTGGTGCTGAACATCCCGCGGCCCGGTCAATCAGCTGAAGTCATTGAACTGAAGAAGTACGCCGACGCTTCGTCGGACAAGGCGCCGGTGTTGCATCGCCAGCTCGTTGCGCAGCCTTACGCGGGAGCTCACGAAATTGTCGGCGAGCTAACAATCGAAGGTGACGCCAATTTGCTTCGGGAGCGTCTTTGGGGCGAAGCGCGCGGCATCGTTATCACTCAGGTGATTCAGTCGTTGCTGCTGGCCGGGCTGATCATGACCATGTTCAATCGTTTGGTGACCGTGCATGTCGTCCACATTGCACGGCATCTGGGCGAGCTTGCGCCACAGTCCCTCGGCAATCACCTCAGGCTGCATCGCTCGGTGCGGCGTCAGGACGAGCTGGGCCTGCTCGAATTCCAGGTGAATGAGCTTCAGGACAATCTTCACGCCCATTTGGAGCGCCAGCGTTCGGATGAACTGGCCATTGCCTCCAGCCGCGATCATCTGGCCGAACTGGTCGAAGCGCGTACCGCGCAATTGAAGGCCGCTAATCAGTCTCTCGAAGCCTTGTCGCGTCACGATGCGCTGACCGGGCTGGCCAACCGTCGCTATTTCGACGAACTGAAGGATGTGGAATTCCGCCGTGCCATGCGTCACAAAACACCGCTGGCGGTGCTCATGTGTGACGTCGATTTCTTCAAGTTTTACAACGACACCTACGGCCACATGCAGGGTGACGAGTGCCTCAAACAGGTCGCGGAAACCCTGAGGGGGGTCTTCGGACGCTCGGGTGAACTGGCTGCCCGAGTCGGCGGCGAGGAATTCGTAGTGGTCTTGCCGAACATCAATGCCGAGCAGGCCTGCAACGCTGCACAACGACTGTGCGCAAGCCTGGCTGCGCGCGAATTGCCACACAGTGGCTCGACGGTATCGCCCTTTGTCACTCTGAGTATCGGGGTCGCCGAGCTGGACCCGCAGACCATGGATCATTTCGACCAATTGTTGCAACGCGCCGATCAGGCGTTGTACCGGGCCAAGTCTCAAGGACGCAATCGCGTCGCCTTATAAACCACTGTGGCCACGAGGTCTGTATGCATTTTCGTATGACGTTTTGCGCATGCCTGTTGCTGGCTGTGGTCAGCGTGCAATCCCGTGCTGAGGGGATTGAAGTGGTGACCGAGGACTCGATGTACGCTTTCCCTCGTGACGGCAAGGTCGTCGGGCCGGGGACGCGCATCGTCGAAGAAACCTTGCGTGGCGCTGCACTGACTGACTATCGCCTCTCGCTTTACCCGTGGGCACGGGCCTACGAAAAAGCCTTGCATGAGCCGAACGTGTTGATTTATCCGCTCACGAGAACCGCGATTCGCGAAGACTTGTTCAAGTGGGTGGGCGAGATCGACCGGGTTGCGATCAAGTTCTACAAATTGCGCGGGCGCACCGATATCACGCTGAACAGCCTTGAAGATGGCAAACGCTACACGGTCGGGGTGGTGCGGAACGATACCAAGCAGACTTTCCTGGAGCATCAAGGATTCACGCGGCTGGTTGTTTCAACTGATAATCACGCTAACTTTCAGAAATTGCTCAATCAGCAAGTCCTGCTGCTACCGATGTCGGAGAACTCGGCACGGCTGGAAAGTGCGGCCGCGCAGGTGGATTTCAGCTTGCTGGAGGACGTCTATTCGATTGATGACCAGCCTGCCAGGATCTACATGGCGTTCAGTCGAGACACATCGGACGAAATCGTCGAGAAGGCCCGGCGCTCATTCGAGCAGCTGGAAGCTTCAGGGGCAGTGGCGCGAATAATGAGCGAAGATCAGCCTTCCAGATAACGGGCAGGATCACTGTTAATAGGCCAAGCCCAACCAGTATGGAGAGCGGTATGTTGCAAAGCGACTTCGTCGAGCGGGAAAGTGCGGTTTTGGCGTTGTCCATGGTCGGCGACCTGAGCATGGGCCAGCCGTTCGATCAGTCGCGGCGTACCGCGCGCTTGGTGCAATTGCTCGCACGCACATGCGACGGTGACGGCGAGCACATAGAGGTCGGGCGACAAGTTGCGCTGCTGCGCTGGTCGGGATGCACCGCCAATGCGGAAGGTTTCACGCGTCTGCTGGGGGACGACGTCGAAGGGCGTAACGCGATGCTCAGTCACACGTTGGGCGCTGCGGGCCTGCGAGCGATGCGCAGGTCCACTCCATTGGCGCAGGTGCACTGCGAGGTTTCCGGGGATATCGCGCGGACGTTAGGTCTTGGGGCAGGCGTCGAGTCTGGCCTGCGCAACGTATTTGAGCAGTTCGACGGCGGGGGCAGGCCTTCCGGGCTGAGTCACCCTGAAGTGCCTGAAGTGGTTTATCAGGTGTTGCTGGCCGGCGATCTGGAAATCCTCTCGCGTGTTCACGGACTGGAGGCCGCTCTGGAGTGGATCGCCAGCATGCGTGATCAACGTTATCCCGCCGCGCTGGCCGGGGAACTCTTGCGACATGCCGGCGACTGGCTGGAACAGCTGCGCCTGCCGCCGGAAGTGCCTGCGAGCTCGCGTTCAGACCAGGCCGATGTGCCGCTGACGCTGGTCGGTGATGTGATCGATCTCAAGTTGCCCTGGCTTGCAGGCTATTCGCGGCGTTCGGCCAGCCTGGTGCGGGCAGCCGCGCAGCTTTCGGATTTATCGCAAGCGTCGACTGACCAATTGGGGCAAGCGGCGCTGATCCACGGCATTGGTAAGGCCGCGGTGCCCAATCGCATCTGGAACACGCCGGGCGCGCTCCTGGAGGGCGATCGGGAACAAGCGCGTCTTGTGCCTTATTGGACTTCGCGCGCCTGCAGCCAGATTCCCGCCCTTGCCGAGTCGGGTCAATTGGCGGCGCACGCCTATGAACGGCTGGATGGCAGCGGCTCCTTCCGTAATCTGAGCGCCAGTTCGCTGAAGGCGGAGCATCGCTTGCTGGCCGCTGCGCTGGCTTGGGAGGCACTGCGCAGCCAGCGACCTTGGCGACCGGCGTTCAGTGAGGATGAGACGACGCGCCTGCTGCTCGATGAGGCCGATAAGGGCCGGTTCGATTCGCGCGCGTGTCAGGCCGTGATTGCGGCGGCGCGTGGTGAAGCGTTGGTGCCGGCCTCGAAAGGCAGCGGCAGTTTGCTCAGCGAGCGGGAAACCGAAATTCTTCGCTGCATCAGTCAGGGAGGCAGCAACAAGGAAGTTGCCCGTCAGCTGCACATTAGCCCCAGCACCGTGCGTACTCATGTGGAAAGTGTGTTCCGCAAACTGCAATGTTCGACCCGGGCGGCGGCGACGCTCAAGGCGCTGACCTTAGGCCTGATTTAAGCGCTGAACCTTGCCATCGAACCGGTGAAACACAATCACCAGTTTCCATTGCAGATCCGCTGAGGGTTTCCAGCAGACATTTTTTCACCTGGCTCGGACAAACGACCGATACCCACACCCGCAGGTCTCGCCGAAACTGATCACACCCACACAGGAGATCGCATCATGTTCAAACCCAAAGCTCTCGCCCTCGCTCTCGCCATGACCGCCGCGGTTTTTTCCGGCGCCAGTTCAGCTGCTTCCCCGCAACCCTCGGTAGTGATTGTGCATGGTGCGTTCGCCGACGGCTCCGACTGGGGCAAAGTCGTTCCGCTGCTGCAGGCCGAAGGTATCAAGGTGACGGTGGTACAGAACCCGTTGACATCGCTGGCCGATGATGTGGCAGCCACTCAGCGTGTTTTGAACAACCAGGATAACGACGTCGTGCTGGTCGGACATTCTTGGGGCGGGACTGTGATCAGTCAGGCCGGCACCGACAAGAAAGTGCGCAGCCTGGTTTACGTTGCCGCGTTTGCTCCCGATGCTGGTCAGGCCACCAAGGATTTGGGCAAGGAGTACCCTGCGCCGTCCGGCGTGAAAGAGATCGCTGCCGACAAAAACGGCTTTCTCTACATGACGCCTCAGGGCATGGCCAGCGGTTTTGCTCAAGACCTTCCCCCCGAGCAAACCGCAGTGATGGCGGCGACGCAGGGCCCGATCCGTGCCTCGGCGTTTGACGACAAAACCAGCGTCGCTGCCTGGAAAGGCAAACCATCATCGTACGTCGTCGCTCGTGAAGACCGCATGATCCAGCCTGATCTGCAACGAGCATTTGCCAGGAAAATCGGCGCCGAGATGACCGAAGTCGACGCCAGCCACGTGCCCCAGCAGTCGCGCCCGGCGGATGTGGCGAAGGTCATTATCCAGGCGGTTCGCAAGGCTCAGTAACCGCACAGGCAGTACCAGCGCCAGCGGCCGTTGGTACTGCGCTCCCGCACGCGACGATCGCTCGCAGCGAAAAAAACCGAATCCCAAGGCTTCTGCCTCACGGGCAGCGGCCGGCTGGATGACGCGCGGCCAGCGGCTCCCTGTGGCCGTGAAACAGAACTGAACTTTCATGGCTCGGATACTTCTCACTGCAGACAAACTCAAGCAGCAACCAACACTGGTTTGCTCGATAGATCCGCGCCGAGAACCTGAGCATGAAAGTGACTTCCGCAACATCCAGTGTCCCACTGCGTCGAGCCATCACCGGGTCGATGCTGTTTTTGTTCATTCTCGGCGACGTGCTCGGCGCCGGTGTTTACGCACTGGCGGGCACCATTGCCGGGGAAGTGGGCGGCGCCATCTGGATACCGCTGTTGATCGCCTTGTTCTTCGCGATGCTGACGGCGGGCTCTTATGCCGAACTGGTGACGAAGTACCCGCATGCCGGTGCCGCTTCGGTCTTCGCCGAGAAAGCCTTCAAGTCCCCGATGATTTCCTTCCTGGTCGGCTTTTGCATGCTGGCAGCTGCGGTGACCAGCGCTGCGGGCCTGTCGCTGGCCTTCGCCGGTGACTACCTTGCAGCGTTTATCAGCGTTCCACCTCACCTGGCCGCGCTGGCGTTTCTGGTGGTGATCGCGCTGCTGAATGCCAGGGGAATCAAAGAATCCCTCGGCGCGAATCTGCTCATGACCGTGGTCGAATTGTCCGGGCTGATTCTGGTGATCGTCGCCGCTGCCTGGTATTTCCAGACGGGCGAAGCCGACCTCGGACGTAGCCTGGAATTCAAGCCCGGGGTCAGCCCCACGCTGGCGGTGCTGGGTGCCGCTCTGTTGGCTTTTTACTCTTTTGTGGGCTTCGAAACCTCAGCCAATCTGGCGGAGGAAATCGTCGATGTGCGCAGGGTTTATCCGCGCGCCTTGTTCGCCGCGCTGCTAACGGCAGGTGTCGTGTACATGGCGGTCGGCATTGCCGCGTCTGCCGTTCTGCCGATGGATAAACTGGTGCAGACCTCGGCTCCCTTGCTCGAAGTCGTTCGCGCATCGGGGCTGAATATCCCGCCGCGTTTGTTTGCTTTCATCGCCCTGGTCGCCGTCGCCAATGGCGCGCTGCTGACCATGATCATGGCGAGTCGGCTGACCTATGGCATGGCATGTCTGGGACTGTTACCAAGTCCGCTGGCGAAAGTGCTGCCAAACAGGCAGACGCCGTGGGTCGCGATTATCGTTACCACCGTGGTCGCCATCGCATTGACGCTCACTGGAACGCTCGCGACCCTGGCCGAGACCGTCGTGTTGCTTTTGCTCTTCGTTTTCATGAGCACAAATGTCGCGGTGCTGGTGCTGCGTCGCGACACTGTTGAAGAAGCGCATTTTCGCGTGCCGACCTGGGTGCCGGTGCTGGCGATCATTTCCTGCCTTTTGTTGCTCAGCCAGCAAAGCCTGGAAACCTGGCTGCGGGGCGGCGGGTTGATCGTGGTCGGCACGCTGCTCTATGCGTTTTCTCGCGTGGCCATGCGGGCTGCCGTCGAGCCCAATCAGAAGGCCTGATGCCGTTCGGCAACCTGGCTCGCTTCATCGCCCCACGTGCGGTTGACCCGTTGCCCACGGACAACCGCCGGCCGCTTGGCAATCTCTTGCGCCCAGCGTTGCAAATGAACGTATTCGCTGGCTGACAGAAACTCGGCGGCCGAATAGACATTGTTGCGCACCAGTTCGCCGTACCACGGCCAGACGGCGATGTCGGCGATGGAATAGCTGTCGCCGGCGAGGTACGGACTTTCACTCAGACGCCGATCCAGCACGTCCAGTTGCCGTTTGGCTTCCATGGTAAATCGGTTGATCGGGTACTCGAATTTCTCCGGTGCATACGCATAGAAGTGGCCGAAACCACCGCCCAGGTAGGGCGCGGCGCCCATCTGCCAGAA
The DNA here is from genome assembly GCF_000690905.1 of Pseudomonas sp. Ant30-3. GTDB lineage: Bacteria > Pseudomonadota > Gammaproteobacteria > Pseudomonadales > Pseudomonadaceae > Aquipseudomonas. Next base: position 38,770 of record NZ_JMCL01000081.1, read on the forward strand.
CAGCCAGTTGAGGGTTTCCGTGCGCCCGGCGAGATCGGTCGGCAACAACTCACCGAATTTCTCCGCCAGGTACAGCAGGATGGCGCCGGACTCGAACACGCGGATCGGCGGTTGCACGCTGTGATCCATCAGGGCCGGAATCTTCGAATTCGGATTGATCTCGACAAAACCACTGGAGAACTGATCACCCTCGCCGATGCGGATCAGCCAGGCGTCGTATTCGGCACCGGCATGCCCCAGCGCCAGCAGCTCTTCAAGCAGGATGGTCACCTTCACGCCGTTGGGCGTCGCCAGCGAATAGAGCTGCAAGGGGTGCTTGCCTACCGGCAGCGTTTTGTCGTGAGTCGGCCCGGCAGTCGGGCGATTGATGTTGGCGAACTGGCCACCGGATGATGCGTCGTTCGACCAGATTTTCGGAGGAATATAGGGTGAATCAGTCACGGGACGAACCTCATTAAACTGAAAAGGGGAGGGGTGCGCTTTCACATTAACTTGGCTGTGGCATTTTCTACATAACGTTCAAAGGTACGCGACCAATTTCAGCGCCTTGGGATACTTGTAAATGAGAATACGTATCAGAAGCTAATGATATGGGATACCATGCGCCGCGATTACTGGCACGTATGCCGTCCCATATGGCTTTTTTCTCAAGGTTTGCTCGATGCGTCGTACTCTGGTTTCCATTTGTGTGCTTCAGGCGTTTTCCGCTCCAGCCTGGGCGGAGCAGGCAACAATCACGACAAACAGTCTGGAGTTGCAGGCTACTGACATCGTTGGAACGTCCGATTATGAAACGGCACAAGGGCCCGTGCAGGGCTACCGGGCGACGCGCTCCGCCAGTGCGACGCGAACAGACACCTCGATCCACGAAACGCCGCAGTCCATTAGTGTCGTGACCAAGGACGCCGTAGAAGATATCGGCGCCACTCGCCTGCAAGACGCGCTGGATTATGCCGGCGGAGTGGGCCGGGCGAACAACTTCGGCGGCCAGGGGCTCACCACGTTTACCGTGCGCGGATTTACCACCGGCGAGTTCTATCGCAACGGGTTCCCGATCAATCGCGGATATCCGAACATGCCGGACGCGAACACCATCGAGCGCCTGGAAGTGTTGCGCGGCCCGGCGACCACTCTGTATGGGCGCGGCGATCCCGGCGGCACATTCAACGTTGTCTCCAAGCAACCTCTGGCCGAGCGCACCGTAACGCTGGGCAGTCAGCTCGACGATCAGGGCATGCGCCGCGGCACGCTGGATGCCTCCGGTCCGCTCGACGAAGAAGGCCGTCTGGCCTATCGCCTGAACGTGGTGGGAGAGGGCGGCGACACCTTTCGCGATCACGTCGAAACCGAACGCTACGGTGTGACACCGGTGATTTCATGGCAGGCGAGCGATGCCACCAAGGTGATCTTCGAAGGCGACTTCATGCGCAACAATCACCCGCTGGATCGCGGCGTGACGCGTTATCCGAATCAGATTGGCACTGCGTCCCGGGACACGTTCTTCGGTGAAAAAGACGCCGGCAAACTGCACAACGACAACAACATGGCGCAGTTGCGCTTCGAGCATTTTCTGAGTGACAACTGGACCTTGGGCGGCGGTTTTCAGTGGCTGGATGGCAGCTTGCAAGGCAACGCCATCGAAGCCAACGGCATGGCGGCGGACGGGCGCACGCTGGGACGCAACTTCAACTACCGCAAACTGGAATGGACGGACAAGGACACCCAACTGAACCTCACCGGGCGTTTCTCCACCGGCGGTTTCGACCACACTTTGTTGACCGGTATCGAGTACGAGGATTACGACTACAAGTCCATCATCCAGCGCTCCAGTGGGGCGGTCGACGCTTACCCGATCGATATATTCAATCCCGTTTATGGTCAGCCACGGCCGGCCTTGACCCGCACGCCGACCCACGACAAGGAAAACCTCAAGACGTACGCGGCCTTCGTGCAGGATCAAGTGGCATTGACCGAGCGCTTGAAGGTCCTGGCGGGCGCCCGTTTCGAACGTTTCGAGCATGATTATGAAACCTTCGTGCCGGGCGGCAGAAGCTGGCAGGCCAGCGACAATGCGATGACGCCGCGTATTGGCGTGCTGTATGACCTCACCGATAGCGTGGCGGTGTACGCCAACACCGCGCGCTCGTTCAAACCCAATACCGGGGCCAGTCGGCAGGGTGGCGGCTTTGCGCCGGAGAAAGGCAAGTCCTATGAAATGGGCATCAAGTGGGAGGCACTGGATCGTCAATTGAGCGTGGACGCAGCCCTTTATCAGATTGAAAAACGCAACGTCCTGACAACGGATCCCGTGGACTCGACGTTCAGCGTGGCAGCGGGCGAAGTGCGCAGCCGTGGCTTTGATCTGAACGTAGCAGGCAATCTGACCCCAGAGTGGCGAATGATCGGTGGCTACGCCTATGTCGACGCCGAAGTGACCAAAGACAGCGTCCTGCAGTCGGGCACCCGGTTGATGAACATTCCGAAGAATAGCTTCAGCCTGCTCAACGTCTATGAGTTTCAGGACGGTCATCTGAAAGGCCTGGGCCTGGGGGTGGGTGGCAAGTACGTCGATGAACGTGCGGGCCAGACCGCCAATACCGCGTTTTCGATGGGCAGTTACACCGTTATGGACCTGCTCGGTTTCTACAAGGTCAACGACAACGTCAGGCTCAATCTTGATGTGAAGAACCTGTTTGATCGCGATTATCAAGAGGGTGCGTTTGGCAACATCTACGCCTACCCGGGTGAGCCGAGGACGGTTCAGGTGGGTATTTCTTATAAGTTGTAGGTGACCGACAGGCGCTCGTGAGCCCTTCAAGACCTTCTGCGGCGTCTGCATCTCTGGTGCAGACAGACCGCAATCGCCAGCAAGCCCGCTCCAGGCGCGTTTGCGGCCCTGATGGCAGGGGCCGCAGACCGGCCATCGCCCCAAGTCGAACCCTGACGCGTCCTTCACCAATGCGTCACATTGTGTGTCTAGCGTTCAAGCATCGCCCCCGCGTACCTGCCGAGCATGCTGTCCGGTAGACAGAGATCCGCGCCGGCCATCGTCCGTTTATTGGAGAGCCGTCTTGGAAATCAACATTTTCAGAGATTTGCTGGTGCCCGTGATAGGCGGTCTGGGCATATTCATGCTCGGACTGGAATTCATGTCCGACGGGATAAACAATCTGGCGGCCAATCGCATGCGCGCCTGGCTGGCGAAATTGGCGGGCACCCCGGCGAAGGGGCTGGCGGCCGGCACGATGATTACTGGCGTGCTGCAGTCAAGCACCGCGATGACCGTCATGGTGGTCGGCCTGGTCAATGCCGGGGTCGTGGGGCTGCGACCTGCGATCAGCGTCATCATGGGGGCCAATATCGGAACCACGCTGGGCAATGGCTTGATCGCCATGCCGCTGGGGCCATTGGGGTTGATTTTTGCCGGGCTGTTCGCCCTGGTTTATGTCTTCAGCAAAAGCGAAAAGACCCGAAACATCGCGCTTGCCGTGATTGGCTTTTCGCTGATCTTCTATGGGCTGAACCTGTTAACCGGTGGCCTCAAACCGTTGCGCGATCTACCCGAAGTGATGTCGGTCATTTCCAGTCTGCAGGCCGACAGCTTTGGCGGTCTGGCGATCTGCGTACTGACGGCCGCAGGTATCACCGCAATGATCCACTCGTCGTCCGCCACCATCGGCATCGTGATGGGGCTGGGAGCGGCGGGGGTCCTGGACTGGCAGACCGCCGTGGCTTTTTCCCTGGGCGCCGACCTGGGCACCACTGTCACGTCCTGGCTGGCCTCACTTAATTTATCCAAGAACGCCAAACGCGCGGCCTACGCGCACATCTCATTCAATGTGATCGGCGTGGCCGCGATGTTTCCGCTGTTCTTTATGTCGATGGATTTGCTGCAGTGGCTGATGAGCCTGGTTGGCATGGACGTGACCAAGTCGGTGATGGTCGATGGCAAGGAGAGCTTCCCGCTGGTGCCGGTGGCCGTAGGGGTGTACTCCATCGGTTTCAACCTGTTCAACACGGCGCTGATGTTCCCGTTCATAGGCGTCTTCGACCGCGTCTTGTCTCGTATTGGTGCCGGTCGCAGCGATGTCGAGGACTACGCGATGCCGCGCTATCTGGACCGTGCAGCGCTGAGCAACCTCAGCACCGGTGTGGCGGCCGTGAGCAAAGAACTGGCGCGGCATACTCAAGGCACTGGCCTGCTGTTGGCCGCAGCCCGGGGCGATCACGAGACAGTGAAAAACTCCACCGAGCATGAGCACGCTCTCGATTCTTTGAGTCAGGAGATCCGCGGCTACACCGCACAAATGTTCAAGAACGACCTGAGCGAACGCCAGACCAACCTGCTGGCGAGCCTGATCGAGGAACAGGATTTCAGCGCGAGCCTGACCGAGACCTTGTCGCAAATTACCCGCCGGGTTCAGCGCCAGGTGTTCTCTGCCAACGGCCAGGCCATCGTCGCGGCTGTCTTGGATATCGTCGAGCCTGCGGTGAAAAACGGTCCGCAAGGCGTTTATCTGCCACAAGCCCACAGCAAACAATTGCTGGAACTGCGCGAACGTTGCTTGCAGCCAGAACTGAAACTCGGATGGGATGAACGGGGTGCCATTCTGGCCCTGCTGGGCAGTGCAGAACGCGCGCTCAATCTGGTTCAGCGCATCGATGACGAGCGCCTTTCAGTGTCGCGAGAACTGGGTCATGACGAAGCAGTGCAAGATGCCGACTCTGAACCGGGCGGCGCATTTCCCAAGCCTGCATGAGGCCTGTGCATGCGTCCTGGCCACGCACATTGACGAGGCGTGGCCAGGTTACGCTACTGTAGAACCCACTAAATCTTGTGGTGGATCTCCAGCATTCTGAACGTCACTTTTCCGCCTTCGGTGGGGTAGCCGGTGTTGTCCTGCACATACGCACCCGCTTTGAAATACAGCGGTTTGGTCTTCCAGCTCGGATCGACTTTGGATCTCCAGTTGTACCCCGCCGCGCTGATGCCCAGTGCGCCCCCCGGGCTCAGGTGAATCTGGTAGGTAAAGTTCTGGTTGAGCGCAACACCCTTCACCAGCGTGATGACCTGGCCCTCTTCATCGTCAGGATGCAGGCGCACCTTGGCGACAATGTTCCCCGTTAACGACTTCTCCTTGTACTGGTATTCCAGCTTCACCATGGGGCTGTTGCTGTCCTTGTTATGGATCTGGCCAATCACGATTTTGCCAGAGCTGGGGACCTGATTGATCGAAAGTTTCGCCCGCAGAATGTTATCCGCCGCCGAGTACGTCCAGTTGCGCAGCGTCCCGTCAGTATTGGTTTCCCGCAACTCGCTACGCGGGTAACTCGCGTTGGCCGTTTTGGAACCTGTCACAGGCGCCCAAAAGGAAAGGGTTGCGGCGTCGGAACTGAAATATTCGTCTTTGAAACCTTGCGCCAGTCGGGGCGTTTCTATGGTGGCCGGTGGGCTGCCTACAGGGATGCTTAAATTCCAGTTTCCGAGGTCGATCATGGCGATATTCCTATAGGGCGAAGAATGTTGCGGCCACAGTCACGCTCGAACCGTATTTAGGCGGTGTCGGTTGGTCTTGCTGACGGTGGAATCCGTATGGCGGATGTTTGACGTCAAATGATCGTCAAGAGGAGCCATTGCAGCCTTCATGCCTGAAAGTGCTACCGTTGGTCGGCCTTGTCGCCTGGAATTGAACCTTCCCTCTCGAGCGAGATCGAATCGCGCCGCCACGCACCAGCCGCTGGCGCGAGCGCACAGCGGGTCGCCGGGCACCACCTCAACGGTTTGTACCGAACGTAAGTGCCACAGACGCGAACTACTTGAGCAGCACGGGGGAGAGGTAATGCAGAACAATGCTCTCGCAAAGATATCGGCGAGCATTAAAGCTTGCCGATAAAGAGGTCTATTCCGCGCTATTGAAATTATCGTGAATGAATATATTCACGCCTTTGTGCGCGGCTAATATTCAACGCGTTGGAATATGTTGCTCATGACAAGGGGGCAGGTGATGAATAAATTAATACTTTGCTTGTTAATGGTGCTGTTTATAACGGGCTGCGCTTCTTCTGGTCATCAAGCTGCGGCCGACGCGCACGCGGTTGCGCCACCGAACGCCAAACAATTGAGCGCAGGCGAAATCAACTCGACGGTGATAGGTCGTGAGCATTCGAGTGTGACGGCTACAGGTTATTCCTTTACCGAAACACTCAACCCTGACGGGACTGCTGAGATAAAGATTTCCAGTGAAGCCCTGCAAAAAGGGTCATGGGTCATGACCGAGGACATTATCTGCGTGAGCTATCAGAAATATGGCAAGGAGTGCAACAAAGTGCTCAGTGATGGCGCCTCAATCTGGTTCGTTGATAGCACGACCAATAAGACCAATAACAAATTTTCTGTCAAATAGGATGCTGGCGTGGTTTGTTCACTATTACTGCTGACCACGCAGTGATGAGAGTTGGCAGGTAGGCCTGAGGACGGCTTGAATCAACTGTCGGACGAGTTGACCGTACCCTCAACGGACTCCTCAGCCAGCTTCAGCCGGTCAGCCTTGCTGATGTATTTGGACTTGCTCGCCGGTGCCAATTTGGCACTGGCCTTTTTGGCGTGCGCCTTTAATAACTGCTGTATTTTTTTACGACGATTCATAGCGCTCTACCCAATTTGTAAGCGCTTGCATGATATCAGCTCGCACAGCAACGCAGCCGCGCAAATACTCGGCCATGCAGCAATCTCAGTGCATATTCAGGGACGCGAAGCCACCTCGTCCAGGTGGTGCAGCAAACTCAGCGGATCTTCATAAACCCTCAGCGCTCCAGCTCGCTCAAGCTCACCGCGGTCATAGCCACCGGAAAGCAAACCAATGCCGGTCGCTTTACACCGCCTCGCGGCCAGCATGTCCCACACCGCATCGCCGATGACCAGGCATTCTTCTATTGCTACATCCATTTTCTGTGCGGCCGCGAGGAAGAGGTCCGGGTCTGGCTTGCCGTACTTGACGTCATCGCGGGTGATGAGATTGATGTCTTTGGCATTGAGCTTCAAGGCCTTCAAGTTGATGCTCGCAGTGTCGACGCCTCCGCTGGTCGCAATGCACCACTGCACGCCTTCCTCGGTCAGCGTGTTCAGCAGCTCAACTGCACCGGGCAGCGCGATGATCTGACCCTGTAAAGCCTCATAGGCCTGCGCATGTTTATCGCTCAGCTTCTTCGCTTGTTCCGGACTGATCGTCAGCCCGGTTTCGCGGGACAGCGTCTTGAGCATCAACCCGCCGCTCATGCCTATTTTCCGGTGAATGCGCCACATCGCGAGCGGAATATTTTCCGAATCGAGTGCTTCTTTCCAGGCCGCGACGTTCTGATAGACGCTGTCAGTCAGCGTGCCGTCGAGGTCAAATATGATTGAGGTTTGCGGTCGCATGTAGTACTCCAGTATTCAAATGTCATCCCTGGCTATTTCCATTCCAGACAATCGTGTGGCCGGCTACTTACGGACCGGAGCTCTTTCCAGGTCAGCAGGGCCGGGTGTGACCCGCGCTCCATCACCTTCAGATTCCTCGCGACTCACGCGCTCGTCGTCGGTCAGGCCGACGTCTGTCTCATTCGATCCGTCACGGTCGGACAGGTCGTTAGGCAGGATGGTGCCTACCCCGAAGATAATCGCTGCCATGTAAACCTTCAGTCCTCTGCAGGCTTGTCTGCAATCATGTTCAAAGCCTGCGAAGGCTCTATCCATCACTTTGTTGAAGTGATCTTGAACTGACACTGTTCTGTTATCCGGTTGCAATCTCGTCACTCCTCTGGTTTGTGCGACCTCATAAGAGGTCGCTGAACACAAATCAGGCATCTTTGCCTTGCACGTAACCTGAACCCAGATCCGCGCCTGTCACCGGTTCACTGAGTGGGTCAGATGCAGTGCGAATCTTCATCGCTTCCAAAACAGATTCATCGTCTTGGGAAAGATTCACAGAAGCTGATCCGTCACCGCCGTCAACGGCAGGCTCAGGACTCTCGACATATTCCCAACCGGCACCCTCGTTCCAAGGGCCGCGGACATTGGGTTCGCCCGACATGTTGAAGTATTTATGGGTAAACGCCGGATCGCCGGGCAGCTTGCCTTGCGGGAAGTTCGGTTGAATGGCGTGCAGCGCTTTTTCAAATGACTTCTGGTGCGCGATTTCTCGCGTCATCAAGAAGCCCAGTGCTTCTTTCACGCCGGGATCATCGGTCACGTTGATCAAGCGTTCATACAAGATTTTTGCCCGTGCTTCTGCAGCGATATTTGAACGAAAGTCTGCAGTAGGTTCAGAAATCGAGTCGACGTAAGCCGCCGTCCATGGGACGCCTGCGGAGTTGACCAGTGGTGCGCCTGCACCGTAAAGAAGGCTGGTTATGTGCGAGTCGTTACCGGCGCCGTTAATTGCCCGGTACAGTTCACCTTCCTCTTGCACACCTTCCGCCAACTGCCCTTTGGCACCTCGGTTGAGCATCACGATAATCGAACCGACAATTTCAAGGTGGCTCAATTCTTCGGTGGCAATATCCATCAACAGGTCTTTGCGACCAGGATCTTCTTCCGCCAATGCCTGAGTGAAATAGCGAGCTGCCGCTGCCAGTTCACCATTGGCACCGCCAAATTGCTCAAGCAGCAGGTTTGCCAGCCCCGGGTTGGGTTGCGCAACTCGCACGGTGTACTGAAGGCGTTTGTTATGTAAAAACATTGGGTCATTCCTCATGCAGGCTAAATGCGCAATCACCACTGCGGGTGTTAGCGCGTGCATAAGTTGTGAGGTACAGAAATCGGCGGAATTTCGTTTATTAGTGCCGGTCGAGACGGACGGTACCAACCTTTTAGTTCAAGAAATCTGCGCGAAACCAGCGGCCACGTAGTCGACATCGTCAGCTGGAGCGACCGTTGCTGAAGACATGCGTGGCGTCTCCGGCAACGGTTCGTAGCGTATTACCGACTCAAAATTTGTATTTGGCCGTCAGCATGTAGCTGCGTGGCGTGCCGTAATTGTCGGTAGAGCCCCAAGTGGTGTTGTAGCCGATCGAGGAGTAGTAGACCCGGTCGAACACATTGTTGGCGTTGACTTGCAGGTCGAGGTGTTTGTTGACTTCGTAGCCTGCCATCAAGTCCGTAACGGCGTAGCTGCCCTGCTCGAGGCGATAGCTGCCAGCGGTGAGCGGCACGTCGTTGTACATCCGGCTCTGCCAATAGACGTTGCCGCCAACCCGGAATTTTTCCAGTGGCCCCTGCAGGCGATACACCGTCGAGACTTTGAAAAGATGCTCAGGCGTGTCGGTGTCGAAACGCTGATTCTTGTTTTCCGGGTTTTCGTCTTTGATGTAGTGCGCGCGGGTGTAGGTGTAGCCGGCACCCACTTGCCAGTTCTCGCTGAGGGCGCCTTGCAGTTCCAGGTCCAGGCCTTGGCTGCGGACTTTGCCGGAGGTCTCGTAGCAGGTCATGACCGGGCAACCGAGCTGACTGTCTGCAAGCGAAGCGCGGTTTTTCTGGTCGATCTGGAACACCGCGAGGCTGGCGTTGAGTGCGCCGTCGAAGTACTCGCCTTTGATGCCGACTTCATAGTTCTCGCCGACAATCGGCTCCAGCAGTTTGCCGGAAATGTCCTTTGAAGTTTGTGGGGTGAAGATGTCGGTGTAACTGGCGTAAACGGAGTGGTGGTCGTCGAGTTTGTAGATCAGGCCGGCGTAACGCGTCAGGTTGCGGGTGACTTTGAAGTCGCCGTCGCCGGAGCGGTCGTCGTAGTCGTACCAGTCCAGGCGGCTGCCGAGGATCAGCGTCAGCGGATCGGCCAGGCTCAGACGGGTAGTGAGGTAAACCGCATCCTGAGTGGTGACGTTGTGGGTTTTGCCGCTACGCACAAAGTCCGGCTTCGGCGCACCGATCGGCCACGCCGTGGTGTACGGGCTGTACTCTTTGGTGGTGGCATCGTAAGCGCGGTTGCTGGCGCCGACGACCACTTCGTGGGTGCGGCCGAAAGCTTCGACCGGGCCGCTGGCATAGACGTCCAGCGCGTTTTGTTTGTCGGTGTGATGCGATTGATAGGCCGTGGTTTCCAGCGGTCCGGCGTATCGTGACTGGTAAGTGCCGGAGAATTCACCGTCCAGTGTCGAAGCCGAGGCCGCGGCGTGCAGCTTCCAGTCGTTGTTGAAACGATGCTCCACTTCACCGAACACGGTATCGATCTGCAGCTTCTTGTTTTCCCAATCCGTGCCCGGGTAGGTGGAGCGGGGCAGGTCCAGGTGGTGGCCGTCGGTGCCAATCGGCAAGCCGCCCCAGAAATAGTTGGTCTGCTCGTTCTGGCGCGAAAAGCCCAGGGTTGCCATGGTGCTGTCGCTCAGATCGGCTTCGCCGATGGCGTAGAACAGACCGTGATCGTTTTCTTCCTTGTCGCGAAAACTGTCGGCGCCCTGATAGGAACCCACCACCCGACCGCGCAACGTGCCACTTTCGTTCAGTGGGCTCGACGCATCGAACACACCGCGATAATCATCCCAGCTGCCGGCGGCGCCCGTGAGGATCACTTGCTGGTCGGCCGTGGGGCGTTTGCGCACCATGTTGATGGCGGCGGAAGGGTTGCCGGCGCCGGTTACCAGACCGGTTGCGCCGCGAATGATTTCGACGCGGTCAAACATTGCCAGGTTCGGCTGTACGGGCATCGTGTAGGGCTGGTAAGAGCTGGGCAGCCCGTCATACATGATGTTGTCGATGTCGAAACCGCGCGAGCTGTACGTCTGTCGACCCGGTCCACTCGCCTGGCTGAGGAACAGCCCCGGCGTGCCCCTCACCACATCATTGATGCTGGTCATCGCCTGATCGTCCATGCGCTGACGCGTAATCACGGTCACCGCTTGAGGCGTTTCGCGCATGGTCAGTGGCAGCTTGGTAGCGGTCTGCATGGGGCCTGTGGTGTAGGAACCGGTATCTTCGGTGGTGCTGCCCAAGCCGGTGGCGCTGATTTCGGTCGCGCCCAGCTCCAGAGTGCTGGATGGAGCGTCTTTAACAGCGGGCGGCGTCTCATCGGCTGAAGCCAGCGGAATGCTTGCCATGCCGATGGCCAATGCCAACAGACTGGGAGAGAGGTTGCAACGGCGGTTTGTGGTGTAGAACGACATCAATCTGATTCCCCAAGCGATACCAAAACGAATCGAATGCAAGCGCATCTAATAATAATTCGCATTAGTGTCTCAGATCGTTACACCTGAAGAAAGATAGACGAGTCAGTTAGTTAACAAAATTTTCACATGCGCAGGGGCGCCACTTGCGTGCGCTTCATGCGGCGGGAGAACTATGGACGTCAGGATGGAAGGATTGAGGCTGCAGCGATTAAACGCTGATCAAGCGCTGTCGCTGCATGATTCCGGGGGCTTCTCGCACAGCGCACATCATGTAAAAGAGGCAGCGATATCATCCAGCGCTTTTCCTGGATTGATTTCCCGACAGGCATTACCACACCCTGGCGCGTGAACGAACGCCGTGCCCTTTTCAGCCTCCTTCTGTTCTGCCTGGCACGCTCTGCAAGTGATAGAGCCGTTGACAAGCCTCCATTGCGCGTTCCACTCAATCAGCTGTTCCGTGGATGTCATCGTCCGGTACTCCAATCGAAGCTGGGCCGAGTGCTAACGTGTTTCCCGCCCTCGGCAGTGTAATCACCACTCATACGTCGTGGCGCCATAAGTCAACAACGGCAGCGTCACAATGAACTCGCTACCTTTTCCGGCTCCTTCACTCCTACAGATAACCTCACCGTCGTGGGCTTCGACGAGCTGTCGGGTGACCGCCAAGCCCAGTCCGAGTCCTGATCTGTTGACTGCCTGGGCGGTGACATCCCGGACGAACGGATCAAAGATCGTGGGCAGTATCTCTGGAGATATGCCGATGCCACTGTCAGTAATGCGAATACTGACCGTCCCGGCATCCGCCGTGACCTTCAGATCAACAGAGCCTCGCTCCGGGGTGTACTTGGCGGCGTTAGTCAGAACGTTGTTGAGGATCTGATTCAGGCGAATTGGATCGCCTTTCACCAAGAGGACGCATTTGGGCAGGTCTACGCTGAAATTCAGGTTCTGCGCCGCCATCATCGGCATGCACGCGGTGGCGGCCTCGCGGATGACTTGCACTACATCGACATCACGGCAATGGATGTTCAGCTTGCCCGTACTGGCCCGCGAGACATCCAGCAAATCTTCGATCATTCGCGAAATGTGCTGAACCTTCCCTTCAATCAGCGCGCGCATCCCGGGCAGGTCTCCGCTTGGAAGGCGGGTCATGCGTTCGGCAATCATGCTGATCGGGGTCAGTGGATTGCGAAGTTCATGGGCAACCATCGCGAGAATGCTCTTTTGTTGAACAACAGCCAGCTCCGCCGAGGCCTGCATTTGCTGGGCCCTTAATGCGGCGGTGGTCAATTCTTGATTAGCTTTTCGCAGCTCCTGTACAACCGATAAGTCTGGCTGCACGGGAGGGGAGGCTTCGGACTGGCCAAGGATGCGCAGCACCAGTTGTTGATTGGCTTCAATCAGGTTTTCCAGGTGCTGGCTGTCGCTGAGCAGCTTACGAGCCTCATCCAGTTCGCTTTGCAGCGATGAGAGGGTGGCGCGTCTATCCTCGACCTGTTGGCCGAGCAGATGCAGCTCAAGAGCAGCCTTGGCGAGCTCCGTCTCGTTGTTGCCATCCGCCTTAATCATGAATTGAATCGACCATAGCCACCTCAGGGTTTGTCGTGCACCAATCGTTGTCTGGTAGGTCGACCACCGAGCAGGCCTTCTTGTTCAGGAAGTCTGTCGCCAATTTGCAATCCGTTGCTATCAATGTTGTAAACCCGCAACTCATCGGAATGCGCACTAGCGCGCACCTTGACCACCGCCATGATGCGAAGCAGTCGGCTTTCCACCTCGATATAGCGCTGTACGATGATGGCATCGGTCAGGAAGGCGGTGCCATAAGGACTGAATCGCAAATCGTTATAGCGATCTTCCAGCTCCGAGGTCATTAGCACGGTGGCCCCGGCGCTGGTCAACGTGCTCACCATCCACGCCAATGATTGACGGAAGTCTTCTTGGAAAGTGGGCGCAAGTGCCAGTTCGAACCCGGAGAGCGAGTCAATGACGACTCGTGTGGCGTTCAGTCGCTTGATCTCTTTCAACAGCATATGGACGATTTCAGCGATCGACAGGTCTGGCGCATGGCTGTCTATCAGCGCTACATGGCCATCTGCAATCAATTTTTTGAAGGTGGCATTCCGCAAGTGATCGGGACGCTGCTCAAAAACGGCGACAACACCCGTCTCGCCGTTTTTTGCACCTTCTTCGAGGAAGGAAGCAGCCAGTATGCTTTTGCCCGAACCGGAAGGCCCTGCAACCAGCAGCGAATAACCCCGCGGCAGCCCGCCACCGAGCATTTCATCGAGGCGGGGCACACCCATCTTCAACCGCGCGGAGGACTCCGTCGTATGCAGTTCAACGGCGTTCTGACCCGGCATGACGGCCGGCGAGAACACCTTGATCCCTGAGGTTTCAATCCGGAACGTATGCAGACCGGGCACCGTAGGCTGGCCGCGCATCTTCATGATTTCCATTTTGCGCACCATCGAGTTGCGATAGACACTCTGCCTCAGCCAGATCAAGCCGTCAGCCACGGTGAAGATCGGGTTGGTATCGGTTTCGGTGAAGTATTCGCCGATCAGGAATGTCGTTGCCTGCCAGGTGGTCATCAGCATGCCCAGTTGCTGCACGAACTGAGGCAAGTTGTTGTTCGGGTTGGTCTGGGTCTGGCTGGCCAGGACCACAGAACGGAATGAATCGACAAACACCAGGGACGGCGAATGGGCTTCCACTTCGCTGACGATGCGCCGCAACACTTCATCCAGATTACCGGCGAGGGTATCGTCGACCAGATTGATGTAACGAATCGATTTGTTGATCGCTTCATCATCAAAAAAGTCGAACTGCTGCTGATATCGCAGCATTTTCAATGGCGGTTCACCCAGTACGGTGAAGAACAATGCTGGGCGCTCAGGGGTCGCCAGGGAAAACATCATCTGATGCGCCAGGGTGGTTTTGCCACAGCCCGGTGGCCCAGCGATGAGATTGAAGGAAAACTCCGGTAATCCGCCACCCAATACGTCGTCCAGCCCAGGGACGCCGGTGGCCAGGCGGTTGATTGTCACTTTCGTGGTCATGACGAAATATCCTGCGCAGGGGTGTCGCTTGAAGAAGTGTGCAACACACTACGGAGCAATTTGGCCGTCAGTGACGGCCCTATCAAAGTGGTTAGCAATTGGTACAGAGAGGTAAGAAGGTTCTCCCCCAGGTAAAGCGCATTGACTGCGCTTTGCTTCAGGAGAACTATTTTGAGTTCCGCCAGGGTCATGGCCGGCAGAAGGGAATCATACATACCAGCCAGACGCGGATTTTTACTGCAGACGATAAAGCTGCGACGAAAAAGAGCCACAACCCCTCGCTCGCCAATAATCGGCGCAAGGGCTGCGTTCATGTCTTGCAGCGTAGCAACGACGGCGTTAGCAATCTTTGCGATGTCAGAGGTGTCACCTATCCGCTGCGTAAGGGCAGTGGCTATCTGACGACCCTCTTCGCTTTCCGTAGGCATGGGGGAAGGACTTCTGATGGTGTCCCGCAATGGTACACCGTCAGCGAACTTTCTGAGGGGTATTGCTTGAAGGGGCGCCGGCCGAGCATCTCCAGCGCACCTTGGTCAGCTTTAAGTCATAGGCCCGGCGAGAAATCAGCGCACCAGACAAGGCTGCTTGTTGTTGAAGCTCCAGCCTGGAATCAAGAACTGCATCGCTACACTGTCATCGCGAGCGCCGAGTCCCATGCCTTTGTACAACTCGTGTGCCTTCGCCACGGCGTCCATGTCGATGTCTACGCCCAGACCGTGTTTGGTTGGCACTTTGACGTAACCCCCTTCGATTTTCAGCGGTTCCATGGTCAGGTGCTGGCCGTCCTGCCAGATCCAGTGCGTGTCGATCGCGGTGATTTCGCCCGGTGCAGCGGCCGCCACTTGAGTGAACATCGCCAGGGAAATATCGAAGTGGTTGTTGGAGTGAGAGCCCCAGGTCAGGCCCCATTCATGACACATCTGAGCCACCCGGACTGAGCCCTGCATCGTCCAGAAGTGCGGATCGGCAAGCGGGATGTCGACCGATTGCAGCTGGATGGCGTGGCCCATTTCGCGCCAGTCGGTAGCGATCATGTTGGTCGCGGTTTTCAGGCCAGTGGCGCGACGGAATTCGGCCATGACTTCACGACCCGAATAGCCGTTTTCGGCACCGCACGGATCTTCGGCGTAGGCGAGTACGTGATGCTGGTCACGGCACAAGCGGATGGCTTCTTTCAGCGACCATGCGCCATTGGGATCGAGCGTAATGCGCGCATCGGGAAAACGTTCGGCCAGTGCGGTAACGGCTTCGATTTCTGCATCGCCGCTCAGCACGCCGCCTTTGAGTTTGAAATCGTTGAAGCCATATTTTGCTTTTGCCGCTTCGGCCAGGCGCACCACGGCTTCAGCGGTCATGGCTTTCTCGTGACGCAGGCGGAACCAGTCGTTATCTGCATCCGACTCGTTGCGGTAGGCCAGATCCGTGACATCGCGATCCCCGATGTAAAACAGATAACCGAGCATTTTTACTGCATCACGTTGCTGCCCTTCGCCCAGCAGTGCAGCGACCGGAACCTCCAGGAATTGCCCCAGCAGATCGAGCAGGGCAGCTTCCATCGCAGTCACGGCGTGAATGGTGATGCGCAGATCGAAGGTTTGCAGTCCGCGACCGGCGGCGTCACGCGATGCAAAGGTGGTGCGCATCTGGTTGAGGATGCGCTGGTACTGACCGATCGGCTGGCCGATCACCAGCCCGCGCGCGTCTTCGAGGGTTTCGCGAATGCGCTCGCCACCCGGGACTTCACCCACGCCGGTATTGCCGGCGCTGTCTTTGAGAATGACGATGTTGCGGGTGAAGAACGGCCCGTGTGCGCCGCTCAGGTTCAGCAACATGCTGTCGTGGCCGGCGACCGGGATGACTTGAAAACTGGTGATAACAGGTGACTTGGAGCTGTTGGCGGCGTGTTCAGCGTTCATGGCAAATTCCTGCAAATGAGTTCATTCAGCGATCGATGAAAAATCAGTGGGTTTTGCTGACGGTCACTGTGGGTGCTGCGGCGATCGGCGGGGTTAATAGGGACGACGATTTCGGCGAGGTCCTGGCGAAAAACACCAGGATCGCGGCCAGTATCGACGTGCCGGCCAGGCCGTAGAGACCGCCCTGAATCGAGCCGGTGGTCTGCTCGAGAAAACCGAAAGTCGTCGGTGCGACGAAGCCGCCGAGGTTGCCGACCGAGTTGATCAAGGCGATCACTGCCGCAGCAATCCGTGCATCCAGGTAGCCTTGAGGAATCGGCCAGAACAGCGACGATGCCGATTTGAAGCCGATGGCGGCGAAGCAAATGGCCACGAAGGCGAAGATCGGCCCGCCGGTGGTCGAGAGGAACATGCCGGCAGCGGCGATTAACAAGGCAGTGGCAACCCAGGCCTGCTGGAATTTGAACTTGCCGGACAACGCCGCGAAGCTGTACATCGCAATGATGGAAATCAGCCACGGAATCGAGTTGAAAAAGCCGACCTGGATGTCGCTCAGGTCGCCCATTTTCTTGATGATGCTCGGCAGCCAGAACGTCGCGGCATAGATCGTCAACTGAATGCAGAAGTACAGCGCGCAGAACAGCACGATCTGCCGATCTCTGAGCAACTTGCCGATCGTGGGTTTGACCGTGGTCAGCGCTTCACGCGCACGCTGTTCCTGGTCGATGGCGTCTACCAGCGCATCCTGCTCTTCGCGGCTCAGCCACTTGGCGTCATGAGGTTTGGAGTCGAGCCAGAACCACACGAAGAAGCCCAGAAACACCGAGGCCAGACCTTCGATGGCGAACATCCACTGCCAGCCCTTGAAGCCGAAGCCGTCGATCTGCAGCAGAACACCCGACAGCGGGCCGGAAATCAGCGATGCAATGGCCGAGCCGCTGAGGAAAATCGCGATGGCTTTACCGCGCTCCACGCCTGGCAACCAGCGGGTGAAATAGTAGATCACGCCAGGGAAGAAGCCGGCTTCAGCAACGCCGAGCAGGAAGCGCAGGATGTAGAAATGGGTTTCGTTCTGGATGAACGCCATCATCGTGGCGACGATGCCCCAGGTGAACATGATGCGGGTCAGCCAGATTCGAGCGCCGACTTTTTGCAGCAGCATGTTGGACGGTACTTCGAAGAGGGCGTAGCCGATGAAGAACAGGCCTGCGCCCAGCCCGTACGCGGCTGCACCGATACCGAGGTCATGTTCCATGTGCGTGCGCACGAAACCGATATTGACCCGGTCGATGTAGTTGAGGATGAACATGATGACGAAAAGCGGGAGTACGTGTCTCTTCACTTTACGGACGGCGTGAGCCAGGACTGAATCTTCTGCCGGTGCGACAGACGCATTGCTTGAATTGGTCACAATTCAAAACTCCCACTGATTATTTTTATGCGGGTTTATGGTGTCAGTCATCATACAAGTAGATTTTTTGCCCTGCAACGGCGGTAAGCCGTGTTTCTTTGCATAAGGGGCTGGGGTATGTGGCGATAATGGTTATTTATGCCAGTGTTTATTGGGTGTAATACAGGGGGGGCTTGCCAGGGGGGTTTGCTGTGAGGGTTTTTCAGTTGGCGGAAACGATAACTCGCCGTAGCTATTTGATGTGTTGTCATACAAGAGGTGTTGCTAATCGATCAGTCTGGATGGTGCCCCCGCAGTGCAGGTTTGCACCGCAGGAGCTGTCCGGATCGAGGTCATGGCGGGTGACTCAGATCGCCATTTTGCTGAACAATCAGGGAATCAGGCGAGACTTGCGCAGTTTCTCGAACACGTCGAAAAACGCTTGATCGCTCGCTTGATAGGCAGTGAAGCCCATGGCCCTGCTTTTCGACATGTCGGTGACCACCTCGATCGGGCGACCCAGATCTGCATCGGTGTGCCATGGTGAAGTCAGTCGGCTGATATCCGATTCATTCAGCCCATGTTCGGCAACGACCTGCTGCCAGACGGTTTGGTCATCCGCCATCTGTGTCTCCAGTGGCGAGACGGTTGCGGGGAAATCGGCGGGCTGCACCCCGAAGTAATCGGCGATTCGGCCCCACATCCATTTCCAGCGGAACACGTCGCCATTGGTGACGTTGAAGGCCTGATTGGCCGCTTCGGGCGTGGTGGCGGCCCACAATTGTTGCGCCGCCAGTTGCCTGGCATCGGTCATGTCCGTGAGGCTGTCCCATTGCACACGGGACCCAGGGAACACAAAAGGGCGGCCGGTGTGTTTGCAGATGCTGGCGTAGACGGCGAGGGTGGTTGCCATGTTCATCGCGTTGCCCACGGCGACACCCGTGACGGTATGAGGCCGGTGCACGCTCCAGGTGAAGCCGTCCTTTTCGGCGGCGGCGAACACTTCGTCTTCCTGGGCGTAATAGAAATTTTCGATGTCCAGACGACCCTGTTCTTCGCGGAACGGAGTTTGCGGCAGGCTGCCTTTGCCATACGCTTCGAAGGGCCCCAGGTAGTGCTTCAAGCCGGTTACCAGCGCTACATGCTGAACACTTTGCGCCGGGCGAACCGCGTCGAGGACGTTGCGCACCATAGCGCCGTTGACGCGGATGTTGTCCGCTTCCGTGGCTTGCCGCGACCACGTGGTGATGAACACATGGGTCGGTTTCAAATCCGCCAGCGCTTGCTTCAACGACGACGGGTCTTGCAGGTCCGCAGCCACTGGAATCACTCCCGGTGCCGGGGCGGGGTTACGGGAAAGCGCTGCAACCTGCCATTTATTGTCGATGAGTAACTGGGTGATGGCGCTGCCAACGATGCCGCTGGCGCCCACGATCAATGCTGTCTGGGTCATAAGGTTCTCCGGTGAATAGTTTTCTGAGCCCGCGTGCGTGGCGGAGGTTCAACCGGATCGGTTCCAGCAGCCCGTCAATCAGCGAAAAATCAACGATTGATGCGCAGCGCCGCCGGTGCGTGCGCCGTCACCCACGGCGATGGCGACATTGCCGGCCGCGACGGCTGCATCACCGCAGGCAAACACGCCCGTCACACTGGTTTCACGCATCGCGTCGACCTTGATGAAATCGCCCATTGGCCCAGGTTCGAACTCACAGCCCAGTTGTTCGGCCAGTGGCGCCGCCATGTGGCAACGCGGCAGTACGAACACCCCCGCCAGTGGCAAGATTCTGCCGCTGCTCAACGTCACGTCGGCGTGCCCGCTCAGGGATTTCACCGAGTCGCGCTCCAGGGCCACGCCGCGTCGTTGCAGGCTGGCCAACTGCTCGGCGTCCGGCTCGAACGCTTCATTAAGCAGCAGCGTAGTCGGCCCCCAGTCGGGCAGCATCAGGGCGTGGTGCATGGACAGTGGACCGGTCGCGAGAACACCGATCGGGCCTTGATTCAACTCGTACCCGTGACAATACGGGCAGTGGAATACCGATTGGCCCCAGCGCTCCGCCAAACCAGGAATGGCCGGTAATTCGTCGGTCACGCCCGTCGCCAGGATCAGCCGTCGACCGGCGAACGACTGGCCATCGGCGAGGATGATCTCAAATTCATTGCCACGCTTGACCGCCCGGGCCGCCAGCTCGGAAATCCATTCAACGTTGGGATACGCCAGTAACTGCGTGCGCGCATCGCTGGCGATCAAGGCCGGGTCTCGCCCGTCCTGTCCAAGGAAACCGTGGGAATGGTGGGCGAAGCGATTGCGTCGCTGTCCGCCGTCGATCACCAGCACTTTGCGACGTGCGCGCGCCACCTGCAGGCCTGCGGAAATTCCGGCATAACTGCCGCCAACGATGATGATGTCGTAGACCATGATGACCACTCCGTGCTCTTCAAGAGCGCTCGATAAATTCTCGACACACCGTAAGTTACGTGAAAGCAGGCTGTCAATGGTCTCGTAACTTTCGATGTAGCGATTCATACTCGGCGCATCTATTTGCCCGGATTCGTCGTCTATGAGAACCGACACTCGCCTGTCACGGATGCTTCACGTGCTGATTCACATCGCACGTCACGATCAGCCCGCCACTTCCGACACCATTGCGCAGATGCTCGGCACCAACCCGGTGGTGGTGCGCCGGACCATGGCGTTGCTCAAGGAGGAGGGCTATGTTCGTTCGGAGAAGGGCCATCGCGGCGGCTGGACCCTGGCCAAACCGTTGACGCAAATAACCTTGCTGGATATTCACCAGGCGCTGGGTTCGTCTTCGCTGTTCGCCATTGGCCTGTCCACTGACCACCCCGAATGTCTGGTGGAACAAGCGGTGAATGCGGCGCTCACCGACGCATTCAATGCCGCTCAGGCGCTGCTGATCGCGCGTTTGGGCAGCGTTACGCTGGAGCAGTTGGCGCAGGATTTTGAAGCGCGTTTCAACGGTGTGGAAAAGCGGGTCTGACCGGGTGGTGCCCGCAAGCTGTGCCCTGTGTATCCACGATCGACCGAGAAAACTTTTTTGGCGGGCGACTTTTTGCTTCGCCTGACGTCCAACCCTGAGACTGCCAACATGGCTTACCAACCTCAGACAGCTGGCCTCAGCTAAGGACGGACGATGACCTTTTTCATTTTTCTTATAGCCTGCGGTGCCGCGGCGAGCACCGGCATCCTGTTCAAACCCGGCCAATGGTACAACGAGCTGAAGAAGCCCGGCTTCACGCCACCCAACTGGCTGTTTCCGGTGGCCTGGACGATCATTTATCTGCTGCTAGCCTGGGTCGGCTATCGCTTGACGCTGTTACCCGGCAGCCAGTTGCTGTTGGCATTATGGGCGGCGCAGATCGCCCTAAACACGCTTTGGACACCAGTGTTTTTCGGCGCGCACCAGATCTTTGCCGCCCTGATGATCCTCGTGCTTCTGTGGCTGGTGGTAGCGTATATGGTGGTGATGGCGTTGCGTTTTGATCTGGTGACCGGGCTGATCCTGTTTCCTTACCTTGCCTGGCTATCGGTGGCTGCAGCGCTTAATTTTTCCATCCTGCGCAACAATCGCTGAGTCGTCTGTCGCTCTGTTCAGTGCAGAGCGGCAATCTCGCAGCCCCACAGCTGTACGGACGGCTGGCCACTGTCCGGAGCGCCAATCCATTTGCTGAACGGGTGACAGCTGCCGTCGAAACACAGCTGGTAATCGCCCGCTTCCGGTGTCCTGCCTAGGTTCAACGATGGCAACGGCGGCAACGCCCGACGGTAGTGCCAGCTACCGTCGACCAAGCGTGCCTCTGCAGGGATTTCCATGCCCGCGCCATTTCCCCGCACCCGCGCTTCACCCAGCACCAGCCCTTGTGCGGTGACGCGGTAGTCTTCCTCCCAGCGGATCTTTTCGACGGTGTGTTCCCACGCCAGGGTGAAATTGACGATGGGAAGCTGAGCCCAAACCACTCCCGCCAGGCCCAGGCACACACCGATCATGCCTGTGCCAGTCGGGTGTGTCGCGAGCGCCACAGGTGCTGGGCGATGATCAGCGCGCCGAGCGCGAAACCGATCTCGTCGGTGAGCGGCAGTGCGACCACCAGCAAGGCGCCCGCAGCGAAGCTTGCCAAGCGTTCCCACATCGGCATCTTCTGTTGCAGAAAACCGGTGGACGCCATGCCCCACAAGCCGACTGCCAACACAGTCTTGATCAGCATGTAGGCGGTCATCCACAGGCTGTCGCCTTGCATCATCAGCGCCGGGTTGTAGACAGCCATGAACGGGATGACGAACCCGGCCAGGGCAATCCGCACCGCCCACAGGCTGATCTTGAAACCTGATTCCCTGGCGATGGGCGCGGCGGCAAAGCAGGCCAGCGCTACCGGCGGCGTCAGGTCGGCAAGGATGCCGAAATAAAACACGAACATGTGCGAAACGATCAGCGGCACGCCCAGTTCCAGCAGTGCAGGCGCAGCAATGGAGCTGGTGATGATGTAGTTTGGAATGGTCGGAATGCCCATGCCCAGCACCAGGCAGGTGATCATCGTCAGGATCAGTGACAGCAGCAGGTTGTCCCGCCCGATCGCCAATATGTAACCGGCGAACGTCGACGCCACGCCGGTCAGTGACACCACGCCGATGATGGTCCCGACCAGCACGCAGGCGATCCCCACAGGCACCGCGTGACGTGCGCCGTCAACCAGCGCGAACAGGCAGATTTCCAGCGTCTCGCGGCCGCCCTTGATGAACCAGCACACCAGCACCAATGCGGCGATGACCGCGAAAATCACGCCGATGCCGAGCTGGAAGAAACCCACGCAGAGCACGCCTAGCGCCACCCAGAAGGCGCAGCGCAAGGCGAAGCTGGAGACTCTCAGAATGATCGCCGAACCGAGGATCACGATGGCCGTCAGCGCCAGCCCGACCATCCCCGAAAACAGTGGTGTGCGACCGGAAAACAGCAGGTAGACCAGGACCAGCAGCGGGATCAGCAGGTACCAGTTTTCCTTGATCGCCCCCAGTGCACTCGGGCATTGATCTTTCGGCAGGCCCTTGAGGTTGGAGCGTTTGGCTTCCAGGTGGACCATCCAGAAGACCGAGCCGAAGTAGAGCATCGCGGGGATCAATGCCGCTTTGGCTACCTCCACGTACGGCACGTTGATGGTCTCGGCCATGATGAACGCCACCGCGCCCATGACCGGCGGCATGATCTGGCTGCCCATGCTCGACGTAGCTTCGACGCCACCGGCAAATGCCGCGCGATAGCCGAAGCGCTTCATTAATGGAATGGTGAACTGCCCGGTGGTGACGACGTTGGCAATCCCCGACCCGGTGATGGTGCCCATCAAGGCCGATGAAACCACCGCGACCTTCGCCGGGCCACCGAGCTTGTGGCCGAATATGCCCATGGCGAAATCGGTGAACAGTTTGATCATCCCGGCTTGCTCAAGAAATGAACCGAACAGGATGAACAGAAAGATATAGGTGGCCGACACGTACGTCGGCGTGCCGTACAAACCCTCGGTGCCAAATGACAGCTGATTGATGATCTGATCGAAGCCGTAACCCCGATGAGCCAACTCGCCCGGCAAGAATTCACCGAGTAAACCGTAGGCGAGGAACAGCCCGCAAATGATCGGCAACGCGATGCCCATCACCCGGCGTGCTGCTTCGAACACCAGAATGATCAAGACCAGCCCCACGACGATGTCGCTGGGCGTCAGGTCGCCTGAGCGCTGGATCAGGTCCGCCTCGAACACCCATTGATAAATCGCGGTGCTGATAGCGGCCAGACTCAGCAGCCAGGCCAGCGGTTGCCACGGCCGGCTTCTGCCGTAGGCGGGGTAGCTCAAAAACACCACCCACAGCAGGAAGCCCACGTGCACGGCGCGCAACACCTGGCTGGACACCGGCGAAAACGCAGCGGTGACGATCTGAAAGACTGAAAACGCCAGCGCCACGTAAAACAGGGTTTTTGGCCAGTCCCGCGGGTTCGCCGGAATACCGTGCTGATCTTCACTCATTAACTGCCTGCCTCATGATCACAATGCAAAGAAGGGTGATGCGCGGGCGCAGCGGCAGGGTATGCCGCTGCGCCACGCGTCATCACAGCGCAGCTTTTTCCTTGTAGTACCGTTCGGCGCCAGGATGCAGCGGGATTGGCAGGTTTTTGCTCGCGGACTCCAGCTTGATGTCTTTCGCTGCCGAATGAGCGTTACCCAGCCGCGTGAGGTTTTCGAACATCAGTTTGGTCATTTCATACGCCACGTCATCCGGCACATCGGCGCGGGTCACCAGGATATTGGTGATCGCCACCGTCGGCACCGCCTCGGGCTGTCCGTCGTAGGTATTCGGGGGGATCATCGCGCTCTGGTACGCCGGGTTGCCGATTTTGCTGACGACGTCGGCTGGTACGGCAACGTAGTTCAGCGGCATGACCGAGGACAGATCACGAATGGCCGCCATGCCCAGACCGGACGACTGCAGAGTCGCGTCCAGCTGGCGGTTCTTGATCAACTCGACGGACTCGGCGAACGGCAGGTATTGCACCTTGCCCATGTCTTCATAGCTCAAGCCTGCCGCTTTGAAAATCGCCCGCGCATTGAGTTCGGTTCCGGACTTCGGTGCGCCGACCGAGATCGTCTTGCCCTTGAGGTCCGCCAGCGTCTTGATCCCTGACTCCTGGCTGGCCACGATCTGGATGTAGTTGGGGTACGCGCCGCCGATGGCGCGAAGTTTGGTCAGCGGCGCCTTGAACCCGGCGTCTTCCACCCCGTTTTTTGCATCTGCCACCGAGTCGGCCAACGCCAGCGCCAACTCACCGCGACCGGCTTGCAACAGGTTGAGGTTCTCTACCGAGGCCTTGGTGGCCTGCACTGACGTCTTGACCCCGGGAATGCCGTCGCCGTAGATCTGCGACAGGCCGACACCAATCGGGTAATAAACCCCGCTGGTGCCGCCGGTGAGTATGTTGATAAACACCGGGGCGGCGTGTGCGGCGGTCGTCACGGCCAATGCGGCAGCAGCGGCCAGAAGGGTGAAGCGGTTGATCACTCGCATGGGAAAGGCTCCGTCTTTTATTGGCTTTGTGCAGAGTCATTCCACTGTAGTTGATGCAGGCGTAATACGCGTCGGTGCTGGGCTATGTTCGTGAGACACGAAGTTTCAACTTTTCTTCACCCCGCCTTTCTTCCCGCTGTCCAGCAGCAACCCCGAAGCCAGTGTCACGAAGCTCTCCACTGCCTTGCGCGACGCGGACTGGGGGTCGTCGGCATTGGCAATCCATAACGAAGCACCGAGCAACGAGCCCATGATCAGACGCGACATCGCCTCTGCATCCACTACGTGCACCGTGCCTTCGTCGATCAGTTTCTGGAGGCTGCGCTGAGTGCTTTGCATGCACGCGTTCTGGCTCGACCAGCCGGCCGGGTCGCCCAGTACCGCGGGCCCGTCAAGCAGCACGATGCGCTGGAATTCCGGTTCGAGCGCCATTTCGATGTAGGCGATGGACTCGTCGATAAAACCTTCCCACGTCGTGCTGGCCTCATTGATGATCACGCTCAGGCGTTCGATCATTTCCCCGTCAATCTGCGCGATCACCGCTTCCAGCAAGCCTTTCTTGCCACCGAAGTGGTGGTAGAGCGCACCCCGCGTCAGACCTGCTTCAGCCGTCAATTCGTCCATCGAACTGTCCGCATATCCTTTCGCCGCGAAGGCCTCTCGCGCAGCCTTTATCAGCTTGCCGCGAGTTTCCACAATCATGTCCGCGCGCTTCTGTGCCATCAGAACTTCATCCTCAAAAATTAGTGTCATACGCAACGTATGCCAGTTGACATACGCGATGCATGTCCTAATATAGCCGACATACACGGCGTATGCAATTTGACGGCATAGGCGTGATTCGGCCAAGCCGCCTTCAGCAGAGGAATTCAGCCCATGCACAAGCCCTGCGATTTTGATCTTCCAGACGGAAATCCGCCTGTAGTTTGCGCCACCGAACTGAATGCCGCTGGCCAGCCCTACGTCGCTGAAAGACGCAAAACCATCGGGCTTATCGTCAACCCCATCGCCGGTATGGGCGGGCGGGTCGGCTTGAAAGGCACCGATGGTGCCGGTGTTCTGGAAGAGGCAAAAAGACGCGGTGCGCGGCCGCTTTCCAGCGAGCGTGCGTTGCAGGCGCTGAAACGACTGGCTGCTTCAAGCACGCCATTCCACCTTGTTACCGGCTCCGGCGAACTGGGCGAGGACGTGGCGCGCGCCGCCGGCCTTGAGCCGATCGTGGTGTACCGCACACGCAGCGGCTGCAGCCTGCCGGAAGACACGCGCAATGCCGCCCGCGCCATGCTGCGCGCCTCGGTCGATCTGCTGTTGTTTGCCGGTGGCGATGGCACGGCGCGCGATGTGCTCGGCATGGTCAACGACCGCGTGCCGATCCTCGGCATTCCCACCGGCGTGAAAATGTACTCGGCGGTGTTTGGCACGACCCCGGAGAACGCCGGGCATCTGGCCTCGCGATTCATCGCCGGTGCCGGTTCGCTGCGCTCGCGCGAAGCCGAAGTGATGGACATCGACGAGGCGGCGATCCGCAACGATCAGGTGTCGACGCGGCTGTACGGCTACGCCCGCAGCCCCTATGAACGTCACCTGGTGCAAAACGCCAAGGCCGGTTCCGGGCCTGGCGAAAACGCCACGCTCGATGCTGCGAGCCGGCAGATCGTCCGCGAGATGCGCACAGGCTGCCTGTACATCGTCGGGCCTGGCACCACGACGCGGCGGGTCATGTCAGCCCTCGGTCTTCCTTCCACGCTGCTGGGCGTGGACGCGGTGCTGAACGGCGTACGCGTCGGCGCTGACCTCAACGAGCACGAAATCCTGCAACTGATGTCGGGGCGTGAGGCGCGGATCATCGTCGGCGTGCTCGGTGGCCATGGCAGCCTCTTCGGCCGCGGCAATCAGCAGATCAGCGCCGAGATCATCCGCCGCACAGGCGCGGACAACATCATCGTGATCACCACCGTCGAAAAGCTTCTTTCCCTGGAAGCCGGGTGTTTGCGCGTCGACACCGGCGATGCCGAAGTCGACGCCATGCTCGCCGGCTACAGGCGCGTGCACACCGGACCTGACCGGTCGGTTTTCTTCAAGGTTACATCCTGATCAGCCGTCCCACCTGAACTCAAACGAGGTTAACCCCATGAGTCTTCATGTCGCCCATCCCTACATGGCGAATTCCGTTCCCGCAATCCAACAGGAAATGCTCGACTCGATCGGTGTGGACAGCATCGAGCAGTTGTTCCAGCAGATTCCTGCCGAGCATCGTCTCAAGCGACCAATCAATTTGCCGCCGGCGCTCAACGAGAGTCAGCTTCGTCGGCACCTGTTGAGCATCCTGTCGAAGAACAAGACCACCGAGCAATACCTCAACTTTCTCGGCGCCGGCAGTTGGCAACACCATGTGCCCGCCGCCTGCGACGAAGTGGTGCGGCGCAATGAATGGCTGACGTCGGTGTTCGGCGAGCCGAGTTCCGACCACGGGCGCAATCAGGCCTGGTTTGAATTCTGCAGCCAGCTCGGCGAGTTGCTCAACATGGACCTGGTCGGCCTGCCGGTGCGCAGTTGGGGTTGCGCCGCCGGGCATGCGATCCGCATGGCCACGCGCATTAATGGCCGCAACGAGGTCGCCGTGGTGCGCGCCATCGATCCGGAGCGGCTCTCGGTCATTCGCAATTATTGCGAACCCGTCGAGATGCCCAGCCACATTACCGTGCGACTCGTCGATTACGATCCGGCCACCGGGTTGATTGATCTGGATCACCTGCGCGCGACCGTCGGCGCGAACACCGCAGCGGTCTATTTCGAAACGCCGTCGTACCTCGGTGTCATCGAACATCAGGGCGCGGAAATTGCCGCTATTGCGCACGCTGCGGGCGCCGAAGTAATTGTCGGGGTCGACCCGATTTCCCTCGGCGTGCTCGCGGCACCCATCGATTTTGGCGCGGATATTGTGGTCGGCACTACGCAGCCACTGGGTGTGCACATGAACTGCGGGGGCGGCGTCAGTGGTTTCATCGCCTCACGGGATGAAGAGCGTTACGCCCATCAATACCCGACGCTGTTCATCAGCATCGCGCCCACCACCAAGCCGGGTGAATACGGATTTGGCCTGAGCCTGTTCGAACAATCGTCCTATGGCTTGCGCGACAAGGGCAACGACTGGACCGGCCACTCGGTGTACATGTGGGCCATCGCCAATGCGGTGTACATGGCGATGATGGGGCCGCAGGGCTTCGAAGATGTCGGCGGCGTGATCCTGCAACGGGCGCATTACGCGGCAAAACTGCTCGGGCAGATTCCCGGCGTGCGGGTGACCTTCCCGTCGGGTTTCTTCAAGGAATTCGTAGTGAATTTCGATGCCACCGGGCACTCCGTGGCAGACATCAACAAGCGCCTGCTCGACCTCGAGATCTTCGGCGGCAAAGACCTAACCCGGGACTTCCCGGAGCTTGGCGCCAGCGCACTTTACTGCGTCACCGAGGTTCACACCCAGGCCGATCTTGAGCGTCTGGCCGACGCACTCAAAGAGGTAATCGCACAATGAGCACCACACTCAGGGAATACCATGCTCCGGTCTGGAGCGAACCGGTCATTATGGAAATGGGCTATCCGGGCCGCCGCGGGATGATTTTTTCCGACGTCGAGGAAGACGTGAAAACGGCCGTCGGCAGCGTTGAAGGGCTGGTGCCGGTGACGATGCGTCGCGGCAAAAAACCGGCCTTGCCGGAAATGTCCGAACCCGAGGTGCTCTATCACTACCTGCGTCTGTCGCAACAGACATTGGGCATGATGGGCATCAGCCTGTTCGGGACCTGCACGATGAAGTACAACGCGCAGATCAACGAAGCGATGGCCTGGCGTCCGGAGATAACTGAAGTCCATCCCTATCAGGACGAGTCTACCCTGCAGGGCGCGCTTGAAATCGTCCATAACATGGACACGATTCTGCGCGAATTGTCCGGCATGGATCAGTTCATCTTCCAGGCCGGCGGCGGTGCGGATGCGGCGTACACCAGTTGTGCAGTCACCCGCGCTTACCATGCTTCGCGCGGTGAACTGGAACAGCGCAACGAAATCATCACGACCATCCAGACTCACCCAAGCAGCGCAGCAACGGCAGCGGCGGCCGGCTTCAAGGTCATCACGCTGATGATTGAAGAAAACGGCTATCCATCGCTCGAGTCACTGAAGGCGGCCGTGTCCAGTCGCACCGCGGCGTTGATGGTGAATAACCCCGACGACATGGGCGTCTACAACCCCGAGATTCGCGAATGGGTGCGGCTGGTGCACGAGGCGGGCGGTTTGTGCTTCTACGATCACGCCAACTTCAATGGCGCGATGACCAAAATCCGCGCCCGTGAACTCGGCTTTGACGCCTGCATGTTCATGCTGCACAAAACCTTCGGCGCGCCGAAAAGTGGCGTGGGCGGGCCGGCTGTCGGGGCTTATGGCTGCTCCGCCCAGCTGGCGCCTTTTCTGCCGGCACCGGTGGTGGCGTTCGATGGTGAGCGCTACAGTCTTGACCATGACCGGCCGCAGAGCTGCGGCAAGATCCGCGAGTTCTGGGGCAACGTGCCGGTGATCCTTAAAGCCTACGCATGGTCCCGCGCGATGGGCGCAGAGGGCATGGCTGAAGCCTCGGACATCTCGGTGCTGGCCAACAACTACATGGAAAAAGGCCTGCTGGCCATTCGTGGCGTGACCCGCTCACACCCGGATGCCACCAGCCCGCGCCTGGAAATGACCCGCTACAGCCTGCAGCAACTCAAGGAAGAAACCGGCGTGGATGTGCACGACGTGCAGAATCGCATGAGTGATTTCGGCATCGACCCGATGTGGAGCAGCCATCACCCGTGGCTGGTGGAAGAGCCCTTTACCCCGGAGCCGGGCGAGATGTATGGCAAGGAGGCGCTGGACACCTGGATCGCGGTACTGGCGCAGATTTCCGACGAGGCCTATTCCAATCCGGATATCGTCAAAACGTCGCCGCACAACCAGGCGATTCATCGCTTGAAAGGCGCCAACATGGACGATCCGCAACATTGGGCGATGACATGGCGGGCGTTCCAGCGTAAACGTCAGAACACTTGAACAAACACTAAGCGTGCCTGAACAGAGCTAACAATCAGCCACGGGATTTTGCCGGCGCAGAGCGCTTGGCCGGCAACCTCCCCACAGGAAAAACTCATGTCTATTTTCGAACAGCACCTGGCGCCGTTGCCGGTCAATCACATGGCGCTCTCGCCGCTGAGCTTCATTGAGCGCACGGCCTCGGTTTACGGCGATTATCCCGCCGTGATTCACGGCTCGCTGCGCCGCAACTGGCGGGACACCTACGAGCGTTGTCGGCGCCTTGCCAGCGCACTCAGCAGACGCGGCATCAAAAAAGGCGACACGGTGGCGGTGATGCTGCCGAACATTCCGGCGATGCTTGAAGCGCACTTTGCCGTGCCCATGATCGGCGCAGTGCTTAATACCCTCAATGTGCGTCTGGATGCGCAAGCGATTGCGTTCATGCTCGAACACGGCGAGGCCAAAGTGCTGTTCGCCGATCGCGAATTTCACAGCGTAGTTAGCGCGGCGCTGACGCTGCTGGAAAATCCGCCGTGGGTGATCGACGTGGACGATCCGGAGTACGGCGAAGGCAGCGTGCTCAGCGATCTGGACTATGAAGCGTTACTCGCCGAGGGCGATCCGCAATTCGCCTGGCAATGGCCCGATGACGAGTGGCAAGCCATCTCGCTCAATTACACCTCGGGCACCACCGGCAATCCGAAGGGCGTGATCTACCATCATCGCGGCGCCTACCTGAATGCGCTCGGCAACCAGATGACCTGGGCGATGGGCAATCACCCGGTGTACTTGTGGACGTTGCCAATGTTCCACTGCAACGGTTGGTGCTACCCGTGGACGGTTACCGCGCTGGCCGGTACCCACGTGTTTCTGCGCCGCGTCGAGCCGCTGCAAATTCTCGCGTTGATTCGTGAACACCGGGTCAGCCACCTGTGCGGCGCGCCCATCGTTCTCAATGCGCTGGTCAATCTGCCGGAGGCGGTCAAAGCGGTTATCGAGCATCCAGTCGACGCCATGGTAGCTGGCGCAGCACCACCGGCAAAAGTCATTGGCGCGGTTGAGGAAATGGGCATCAAGGTCACTCATGTGTACGGGCTCACGGAGGTCTACGGGCCGGTGACGGTGTGCGCGTGGCACGGCGAGTGGGATAAAAAACCGCTCGACGAGCGCGCCCGGATCAAGTCGCGTCAGGGTGTGCGTTATCCGACGCTGGAAGGTTTGATGGTGGCCGATCCGCAGACACTGCAACCGGTACCGAGCGACGGGGTCACCATTGGCGAAATCTTCATGCGCGGCAACACGGTGATGAAGGGTTATCTGAAAAACCCGGAAGCAACCCGCGAGGCTTTCGCTGGCGGCTGGTTTCACACCGGCGACCTGGCGGTCCGGCATCCGGACGGCTATGTCGAGATCAAAGACCGACTCAAAGACATCATCATTTCCGGTGGCGAGAATATTTCCACCATTGAGGTCGAGGATGTTCTCTATCGCCATCCGGCTGTGCTGGAAGCGGCGGTGGTCGCCCGCCCGGACGAGAAATGGGGGGAAACGCCGTGTGCCTTCATCACCCTCAAGGTTGACAGCGCAGTCACTTGTGAGGCTGACATTATTCTGTTCTGTCGTGAGCATCTGGCCGGTTTCAAGTTGCCTAAAACCGTGGTGTTCCGCGAGTTGCCGAAAACCTCGACCGGCAAGATTCAGAAGTACCTGCTGCGCGATTGGGCCAGGGCGTTGTGAGAGATGATTCGCCAGGGCAGAGCCGGCGCGGTGCGCGGTGACCACGCTTGCCTGGCCCACCTTTATCAGAGAAGCTCGCCACCTGTTCAAGGACTGCGCATCGCGCGATCAAACAGTTAGGGAAGAATGGCATGGCTCTGAGGGTGATGGTGGTCGGCGGGTACGGTAATTTTGGCAGCATCGTCTGTCGGCATCTGGTGGAGATGCCGGACGTAGAGTTGGTGATTTCAGGCCGCGATGCGCGCAAGTTGCAAGGCAAACTCGACGAGCTGAAGAGCCGTTCGGGCAAGGTCTGCGAAGGTTGGTGCGGCGATGCCATGGGCGCCGATTTCAATGCGGTTCTGCTGTCGATGGACATTCATCTGGTCATTCATACCGGCGGCCCGTTCCAGGGGCAGACCTATGCAGTTGCCGAGCACTGCATCGACGCCGGCGTGAACTACTGCGACCTGTCTGACTGCAGAACCTTCGTCAGCGGCATCGGCGTTCTCGACGTCCGAGCTCGAGAAGCGGGTGTGGCGGTACTCAGCGGTTGCAGTTCAGTGCCATCGTTGTCGGCCGCACTCATCGATCAGCAGCGGCATCGCTTTACGCTTATCGATTCGATCGAACACGGCATTACCTCATCAGCCAAGATGCCCGGCCTGTCCACCGTCGAAGGTGTGCTGGCCTATGCCGGCAAACCGATCAAGCAACTCAGGAACGGCCAGGTGCATGAAGTGTTGGGTTGGCAAGACCTGACCCTGCGCAAAATGGGGCACTTGGGCACGCGTTTGCTGGCCAATGTCGATGTGCCGGACATGGATATTTTCCCCAGCCGCTATGGCGCGCGAAACCTGGCGTTCAAGGCGGGCTTAGGGCTCAAGCTGGGCGGAGTCGCCAACTATTTACTGGCTCAGGCGTTGAGGACGGGCATCGTCCGTGACCCTGCTCCATGGGCGGCAAGACTGCATCGCTGGGGGCTCTGGTTTGAACGCTTTGGCGACGGTAAAAGTGCGCTGTATATCGATGTCAAAGGTCTTGGCGCCAACGGCCAGCCATTGTCAATGACCGTGCAGCTGACCGCGCTGAATGACAAAGGCCCGGAAATCCCGAGCTGTGCCGCCGTCGCTCTGACGGCAAAAATCGCCGGGGGATACTCGCCCGAACCCGGCGCCCGGGCATGCGTCGGTGAAATCTCGGTCGACGAGTACATGGCCGCGATCAATGAACCGGACAACGTGAGCCTCGCCGTGCACTTCTCGGATGGGCAGGGCTGATCATGCTGTATCTGAAGGGTGCGGTTTCACCGGGATGTTTGTGATCGTGCTGATCATGGTGACGAAGATGACGCCGGGTCAGGTGCTGCAGTTGCTGCTGTAAGCGACTTCATGCGGGCAATGCGCTCACACCGGCGCCTTCAGAAAACGACGCTCATGATCGGGATCAGGCAGAAGGCAGGTGTCGTATTTTCCGAAAATCCGATAACGATTCAGTGCGATGCGGTCGTAGCACCAGTCACGAAATGAGCGGGGAAAGTAGCGCAGAAGTTTCAACACAGCCCAGCCAGCAGGCAGTTGGTTGATGACTTCAAGAAAGGCGTCCGAGCGCACCCAATAGTGCTGGTCGCGGATCACCGCCATAGTATCGAACTCATCCAGCGGCAGCCCGGCCCAAGCCAACAGTGCCTGCCCCTCGGGTGACTGCACTGTCGCCAACCGCACCCGCTGCTGGCGATCATGACGGATCAGGAATCGCGCCCAGCCATTGCACAGCTTGCACACGCCGTCGAACAAGACCACGGTCTCGCCTGGCTTGAGCATTGGTGCGCGGGAGGGGCGGGTGAGGGATGCGGGCATAAGCGTGGTTCCACCATGAATGGGTTCCCGGATCATACCCACTAACCGTACCAACGTCTGTTCAGGATCGCGTTACGGCTATGCAGCAGGCAGTGCGGCAATCGCCTCGACTTCCACCAGCATGCCGTCCAGCGCCAGCCGCGGGACCGCGATCAGCGTGCCGGTTGGCAGGTGCGATCCCCACGCCCGTTTTGCCTCAGCAGCCCATTCGGCGAGGCGTGATTCGGAGTGATCGACCACCAGTATGGTGAGTTTATAGACGTCATTGAGCGTGGCGCCGGCCGCTGCGAGGCCGATCTCGACGTTGGCGATCGTTTGCCGCACCTGCTCCGCAAAGCCTGGCGCCAGATAGCCTTCGCGGTCCTGCCCACCCTGACCGGCGAGGTGCACTATCCGCGCGTTAAGGGGGACTTGAGCGACGTGCGAATAGGCGTTGTCCGTAGGGTCGTAAAGGCCGGCAGGATTGGACAGGGTGAACGCGGGCGAAGATATTTCGGATGGCATGACGGACTCTCCAAGTGAATGAAGCCGAATCGTCAGACCTCAACGTATATTGAGGTCAAGCCCCTTTTGCCGGACATGTGCTTGCTGCTATTCGCGCTCCAGAATGCCAGCGCCCGGACCTTGCTCACCGTACTTGTCGGCCGGATTTCGCAGTGGACAGTCTTCCAGTGACAGACAACCGCAGCCGATGCAGCCATCCAGCTCATCGCGCAGACGCGTGAGCATGACGATGCGAGCGTTGAGGTTGTCTCGCCACTGCGTGGAGATATCGCGCCATTGCCCAGCCGAGAGCTTGCCGTCCGACGGGTAGGCATCCAGCGCCTGCTTGATCTCTTTCAGAGGAATGCCGGCGCGCTGCGCAACCTTGATCACAGCGACGTATCTCAACACATGCGCCGGGAACTGGCGCTGATTTCCGCTGGTGCGGACACTGGCGATCAGGCCTTTTTTTTCGTAGAAGTGCAGTGTTGAAACGGCTACCCCGGCTCGCCGCGCAACCTCGCCGACCGACAGCATTCTTAAGCTATTTACTGCCATGTTCCGCTCCAGCCTACATTTATCAAAATCGTGTCAGGCCGCTAGCCTACCAGCAGCGCACTGCAGTCCACGATATCGCGCATGAATGCCTGTGATTCCGGTTGAACTAAAAACTGACCATCAAGTCAGGATAAACAGCTGCACTCATCCCATTCGAGGAATCCGACATGCATGAATACACTGTGAAATATCTGTTCAATGGCGAGACCCGCGAGCATACCTTCGAGCTAAAAGACCCCGCGCTGCCTGTTCATGAGGCTGCAATGCACCTTCTGCAGTTACATTTTGGCGACAGCGAAAACAGCCTGATCATGCCCAACGCAGACGCGACGCCGGAAGAAATTCTGGAGCAGGCCGAGTTGGTCGGGGTGATGCAGATTGAGGTTGTCGATCAAGCGATTTGACGATGCGCATCCGAACACGCCACCAATGACTTCTTGTCCAGAGAAACGTAATCTCGCCTATTCGTTTCTCAAGACAAGAAAAACAACAGGAGTCATTGATGCAACCGATCCGTCTCGGTCTGGTGGGTTACGGCAAGATTGCCCAGGATCAACACGTTCCTGCGATCAACGCCAATCCCGCGTTTGAGCTGGTGTCTGTCGCGACGCAAGGGCAACCTTGCGCTGGCGTGGAAAACTTTCGCTCGCTGAGCGAGCTGCTTGAAAGCGGTCCGCACGTTGATGCGATTGCCTTCTGCACGCCGCCGCAAGGACGATTTGCCTTGGTGCAACAAGCGTTAGCCGCGGGCAAGCACGTGCTGGTTGAGAAACCGCCATGTGCCACGCTCGGTGAAGCGATGGCGTTGGTGGATCAGGTTGCGCAGCAGGGCGTCAGTGGTTTGTTTGCCTGGCATTCGCGCTATGCGCCGGGCATTGCGGCTGCCCGCGACTGGCTGGCCGGCCGCACGTTGCAAAGCGTTCAGATTGACTGGAAGGAGGACGTGCGCAAGTGGCACCCCGGCCAGACGTGGATCTGGCAGCCGGGTGGTCTGGGCGTTTTCGATCCGGGCATCAATGCCTTGTCGATTGTTACTCATCTATTGGCGTTGCCGCTGTTTGTCGGGTCGGCCGAGTTACGTGTTCCCGAGAATTGCCAGTCGCCGATTGCTGCATCGATCAAAATGTCGGATGCGCAGCATCTGGATGTGCGTGCGGAGTTTGATTTTGATCACGGTCATGACGAGCTATGGAGCATTGAGATTCGTAGCAGCGAGGGTATTTTGCGGCTGGATAATGGTGGTGCGCTGTTGAGTATCGACGGAGTTCGCCAGGTTGTATCAGAGGAGGGCGAATACGCGGCGGTGTATCGGCATTTTCAGCAACTGATTGCGGATGGGGCCAGTGATCTCGATTTGCAGCCATTGCGGTTGGTGGCGGACAGTTTTTTTGTGGGGAGTCGGGTGTTGGTTGCGCCGTTTTTTGATTGATCGCAACCCTGTAGCAGCTGGCGAAGCCTGCGTCCTGCAGTTAATGATCGTTCCCTCGCGTGGGAACGCCTCCCGGGACGCTCCGCGTCGCTATCTGCGACGCCGTAAATGACTAACACCCGCTAAACTTGCCGCACTTGCCGCTAAATCAAAGAAACCCATTGAAAAAAATTCTCATAAGCTTTAAACGAGATGTTCACTGGCACACTGCTGGCAATCATAAAAAAGTATCGCCAGTCTCTGGCTCCGGGAGCGCTGATGAGTGTTTGTCCATTGACGGACTCACTGCGGCAATCGAACGATTGCGAGGTTGCTGCATCTCAACCGAAAGGGAATCTGGGCAGGGTCGGCATGGCTTACGCTGGCAATGAAGAAACGGTTGAACACTTGCTGGATTCAGCGAGAAACTGGGCACACACCACCGCATGGGTGGTGTATCGCGCCGGTGAGCAAATGCATTTGATGGGGCAGGGCGATCCGCGCATGCAGTGGCCGTCCAGCATCGCCAATGAAGCGTTTGACGCTTTTTGCCAGTCCCGGTGTTTGCACCGCTGGCCGACTGGCAGTGGCGAAACCGTGCTGGGCTGGCTGCTCGCGCCCCTCGACGATGCGGCGGAGCCGGCGCTCGCCGGTTTTGCCCAGCGCCTTGGCATTCAGGTGCAGACCAACACCCTGGCCCGCGCGCAAATCACCCAGCGCGTGCTTTATGAAATCACCTACCTGGCCAGTTCGACCCGCGATCGCTCGGTGTTTCTGGTCGGCGTACACCGGCTGCTGGCCAGTCTGATCGATGCCGAGAACTTCTACCTCGCGCTGTATGACCCGCACACCGGCAAAATCGACTATCCGTATTACGTCGACATCATCGACGTCGATGCCGTGGAGTCCGAGCACTACGAATACCTTGACCCTGCGCATCTGTCGCTGACCGCGCAAGTGCTGACCACCGGCCAGCCTCTGCTGATCGACGCGGCAGGCATATGTGCAGCGCAGGACGAGGGGCGCTTTTTTTGCGTGGGTGACCGTCCCGAGTTCTGGATGGGCGCGCCGTTGAAGAACGCGTCGGACGACGTCTTCGGCATGTTGGCGATGCAGGTTTACGACGTTTCCCGCACCTACAGCGCCGAAGATCGCGCGTTGTTTCTGGTGGTAGCGCGCCACGTGGCCATGGCGCTGGACCGGATTCTGCACCGTGCCGACCTGGAAGCAACGGTGCTGCGCCGCACCCTCGAACTGTCCGCGCTCAACGATGCCTTGCGCCAGGAAGTCGCCGACCGCCAGCGCGCCGAACATTTGCAGAGCACACTGTTTCAGATCGCCGAACTGTCCAGCCAGCCCGGCGACATGACCGAGCTGTTTCAGACCTTGCATGGCATCGTCGCTGAGCTGCTGTTCGCGCAGAACTTCTATATTGCGCTGTTCGACGAAGCGACCGGTGAAGTGACCTTTCCTTATTACGTCGATGAGCGCCTGACTACTTGCCCGGTCGCGCGGCGTGGTCGTCGAGGCTTGACCGAGTACATCATCCGTCAGCGTCGCCCTTGCCTGATCGATGTCAACGAGGCCGAGCGGTTGTCCGCACTTGGCGAAATCCAACTGGCCGACGAGCACGTTCGATCCTATTCATGGCTGGGCATTCCGCTGTTCGAAGGCGATGCCGTGCGTGGCGTGCTGGCAGTGCAAAGCTACACCTCGCTGGTGCGCTACACGTTGCGCGACCAGGAGTTGCTGACCTTCGTATCGCGGCATATCGATACCGCGTTGTCACGGCGCACCGCCGCGGAAGCTATTCACGCTGCCAACCTTAAACTGGAAGCGCGAGTGCAGAGCCGCACCCGTGAGCTCGATCACGTCAATGCTCGGCTGCAGCACGAAAACTTCCACGACGCGCTCACCGGCTTGCCCAATCGCACTTATCTGCAACAACGCCTCGATTTGGCCTGGGCGCAGTTCGAAAGCGAAGGCGGGCACTTGGCGGTGATGTTCATCGACCTGGACCGCTTCAAGATGGTCAACGATAGCTTCGGCCACCATTTTGGTGACCTGCTGCTGCGGCAGGCAGCGCAGCGGTTGCGCAGTTGTCTGCGCGAAACGGACATGCTCGCGCGTCTGGGCGGCGACGAGTTTGCCGTGCTCGCCCCGGACGCGCCGCTGGAGGCAGTGATCGAGATTGCCGAGCGGATTCTGGTGGCCTTCGACCTGCCGTTCCTGATCAATGGCCACGAAGTGTTTTCGTCCTGCAGCATCGGCATCGTCGGCGCCGACAGCCAATTCCATGACGAGCCGGCCGACCTGCTGCGCGACGCCGATGCAGCCATGTATCGGGTCAAGAGTGCCGGGCGCGACAGTTATGCGGTGTTCAATCAGGAAGTGCGTCGCGAGGTGTCCGACCAGGTTGAGCAGGAGGGCGCGTTGCGCAACGCACTGAAACGCACCGACGAACTGCTGCCCTATTTCCAGCCGATTGTCAGCGTAGACAGCGGTGAGTTGCTGGCCCTGGAAGCGCTGATTCGCTGGCATCAACCGGGTGGACGGGTGATTGCGCCGGGTGAGTTTTTGCCGGATGTCGAGGGGTTGCGGCTGATCGGTCGGCTGGATTTGTACATGCTCAACAGCATCGCGGAAATCCTCGCCCTGCCCGAACATGCCAACTGGCCGCCAGTGCACGTCAATTGCTCCAGTTACAGCATGACGCGCGCGGATTTTGCCAGTGATGTGCTGGCACTGCTGGCCCGGCATGATGTTGCGCCTTCGCGGATCTGCCTGGAGTTGACCGAAGGCGCACTGGTCGCCGAACCGGCGATGGCCCGACTGACCATGCAGCAATTGGCCGACAACGGCATGTCGGTGGTGCTGGATGATTTCGGCGCAGGTTTCTCGTCCCTCAGCTATGTGCACCAATACCGCTTCAGCGGCTTGAAGATCGACAAGTCATTCATCTTCGAACTGACCACCAGCGCCCGCAGCCGCGCGATAGTGCGGGCGATCGTGCGCATGGCCGAATCGCTGGACCTCAGCGTGGTGGCCGAGGGCGTCGAGGACGAAGCAACGCTGGTATTGCTGCGCGAAATGGGCGCCGGACAGGCTCAGGGTTATTACTTCGCCAAACCAATGGGGTTGCAGGCACTGTTGGCGACGTCGTTGCTTACTCGCTAAAGGCCACAGCAATTCTCCATAGGGCTCTGCGGCGGTACGCAACCAGCATGCTCACCGCTAAACCTGTAGGAGCCGAGCTTGCTCGCGATGGCGGTGGGTCAGGCGATATCAATGTCGGCTGGTCGGGCCTCATCGCTGGCAAGCCAGCTCCTACAAAGTTTTGTGACGGTACGCAGCAATCTTTCTCACCGCTAAACCTGTAGAGCCGAGCTTGCTCGCGATGGCGGTGGGTCAGTCGAAATATTCAGGAGTTGAAACCGGCGTCAGCTCCATGGACCATAGCAAGCCTGTGCTGTTGCCCTACGCACCACGTTAAAAGGAAATACCGTTGAGCCCACACACATTGTCCATGCGCCTGGAGCGGGTGGCGGCGCATGTGCCTGCCGGTGCGCGGCTGGCCGATATCGGTTCGGATCATGGCTACTTGCCGGTGGCGTTGATGCGGCGGGGCACCATCACCGCGGCGGTGGCGGGGGAGGTGGCGTCTACGCCGTTCCACGCAGCCGAACGCACGGTGCGCGATAACCAGCTCGCCCAGCAGATCAGCGTGCGTCTGGCCGATGGCCTGGCGGCAATCGAGCCCGGTGATGGCATAACCGCTATCACCATTTGCGGCATGGGTGGCGAGACCATTCGCGACCTGTTGGAGTCTGGCAAGGCCCGCCTCAGCCGCCGCGAACGCTTGATTCTGCAACCCAACGGCGGCGAGCCACCCCTGCGCCACTGGCTGATGGGCAACGGTTACCGCATCCTCTGCGAAGAACTGCTGCGGGAAAATCGCTTCGACTACGAAATCATCGTCGCCGAATACGTCGGGACCGTGCAATACACGGCGGAACAGTTGTACTTCGGGCCCCTGCAGATGCAGGCACGCAGCGCAGTGTTCCTCGCCAAGTGGCAACGCCGATTGCGCGAGAAGCAGAAAACCTTGATTCATTTGGGTCGCGCGCGGCAGGCAATACCCGAAGAGAAGGAGCAGGAGCTCGCTCAGGAAGTGCGGTGGATCAGCGAGCTGCTGGCGTGCCCGACCGACAGCTCAGTCCAGCCCATCGACCGCTAGAGCCACGTGTTCACCACGCGCCGATCCAGTTCCTCCCAATCGGCCATGCCCAACACTCGCGTGGTATTCAAACCGCGCAAATAACCGCGCAACTGATTGGCGGTTGCTGAAACAAGCTCAGGGTCAGGCGCGGTTTCTGCCAGCAACACGGCTTCATATTGAATCAGGTACTCAGCCACCCGATCACGGAAATCGGGCAGAACGGCGTCGCGGATCAGATCGAACGTTCTCAAGGAGAGATCCTCATCTGTCTTTTGTGATGGAGTACGCATTCGCCTGCGCGGCGCGCAACTATCGTTAGAAGTAATAGTGACCATTACCAAACGCAAGTTTTGTTTTTCCGCCAAAGGCTGGAAAATCACCTCCATCGAACGTTCTGACTTCACATTTCACCGTGTTGTTGAGGTTCTTGCCGGACCTGTTTTTGTCAACGCCTCACCGAGCTCCTTTGGTTGGCCGCAACCAACCAATTCTTGACCCCGCTCCCTACTGGGTTGCGGGGTTTTTTTTAAATGATTAAACAGCGAGGAGTCAACGCCACCGAAGAAATTGAACACGGTGTTCGATAACATGTGGGTAGTGCAGGTCAGTCAGCAAATCTGAGGATGGATTCGCTGACTGATCCACTCCCGACTATGCGCCAGCACCTTGCCAGCCGCCGCCGTAGGGAAGTGGATGAACCCGTGCGGGCACGCCGGCAACAGGTGCACGTTGACCTGCGCAAACGGCTTCCAGCGCTCGGCAATCTCGAGCGTGTCGTCACTCAGCGGGTCCAGTTCGCCGACAAACAGCAGCGCGGGGGGCAGCCCGTCAAAGTCGCCATACAGCGGTGACAGCGGCGGTTGCCGACGTTGCTCGTCGCTTGAATCCGGGGTGAGCATGCGCAAGGCATCGACCATGCCGGGGCCGTCCAGTACGAGCGTTTCGGGGCCTGCGGCGCGTACGCTTGGGGTTCCCGTCAGGTCGTAGACGCCGTAGTAAAGCACCGCGCCCTTCACCCGGCGAAGCAAGTCCGGCCA
Source organism: Pseudomonas sp. Ant30-3 (assembly GCF_000690905.1). Lineage (GTDB taxonomy): Bacteria > Pseudomonadota > Gammaproteobacteria > Pseudomonadales > Pseudomonadaceae > Aquipseudomonas. Next base: position 79,687 of record NZ_JMCL01000081.1, read on the forward strand.
TGCCTTGAGCGCCAGCAGGGTGGCGGCGGCGAGATGCCCGCCGGCGGATTCACCCACGACGATCACCGCAAGGCCGGCAAATTCTTCGCAGTCGTCACTTAACAGCCAGCGCGCTGCGCCCAGGCAGTCGCTCATCAGGCCTTCAACCGGCGTCGTTACCGCCAGCCGATAATCCACCGAGACCGTTGCGACATTGCACGCGTTGACCATGGCGACGTTGAAGGCATCGTTCATCTGCGCATTGCCGATCACCCAGCCGCCACCGTGAAAGTCCAGCACGACGCCTTTTACCGGTCCTTTCGGTCTGATGATCCGCAAGGAAACAGCCACGCCATCAACGCGGATCACCCGCGTCTCAGCTTCGACGCCATGCCGGGCCAGCTTGCCTGCACCGCCGATCTGGCCCAGGCGCAAGAGTGCCTGAATCACACGCGGGGTGATGCGATTGCGGATGCGGAAGCGCGGCAACCAGGCGAGCGTCTTGTTGAACCGCCGCACCTGCGCTAATTCGTGCTCATCAAGTGTCATTGAGGTTTTGCCATCCAAGTGGGTCAGCTCTGATGGGACTGATGGGTGATCAGTCGTCGCGAATGCGTTCTTTATAGGCTGAAGTCCACATCGAATGTAGAAGCGCTGCGCCGATCAGGCATCAATTTACCACTGAAACCTCCAAGTTCACTGAATGCTCGACGCCAATTCAAAGATCGGGATGTACATCAGAATCACGATCACGCCAATCAACAACCCGATAAATGTCATCAGCAGCGGCTCGAACAAACGCACGAACCATTCGATCCAGCGGCTGATTTCTTCGTCGTAGAAATCGGCGCTGCGTTCCATCATTTGCCCGAGATTGCCAGACTGTTCGCCGGCGCGCAGCAGGCGCAGGGAAACGGGGGTGACGAGCTGGTTGAGTTCGAGGGCGGCGGACAGCGATTGTCCTTCGCGCACACGTTCGCAGGCCTGGTCGAGGCGCGCGCGGGAGCCGACGGTGAGCAGGTTGCGGACCATGCCCATGGCGGTGACGAGCGGGATGCCGCCTTGCAGCAGGATGCCCAGCGAGCGGTAGAAGCGGGCGAGTTCGTACATGAAGATGCGTTGGTGCACCGCCGGGAGTTTTTCGATGAGGCGGTCGACGCCGCGGCGGAAGGCCGGTTGGCGCTGGAGGAAGGCGAGGCCGACGATGATCGTCACCAGTGCGCCGAAAAACTCGCCCTGATGCGCATGCAGGAACATGCCGCAACTCATCAGAACCTGCGACAGCCACGGCAGATTCGAACCGAGCCCTTCAAACACCAGACTGAAACGCGGCACCACGTAGCCCATCAAAAACAGCACCACGCCACCGCCGACCACCAGCAACAGCAGCGGATAGATCGAGGCGCTGACGATGCGCTGCCGCACCTCGTCCATGCGCTGGCGGTAGCTGACGTAACGGCCCAGCGCGTCGCCGACAGCGCCGGTTTTTTCGCTGGATTGCACCAGTGCGACGTACAGCGGCGGGAACACCGCAGACAACTGACCAAGCGCCTGGGAGAACGATTTACCTTCGTACAGCAGCCGCACCAGTCCGCTCAATGTCTTGCGCGCCTGTGGAGCGCTTTCTTTCTCTGCGAGGCTTTCCAGCGCATCGATCAATGGCAGCCCGGCATTCAGCAAAGTGGCCAGTTCCTGGCTGAACAGCACCAGGTTGAAGGTTTCCTTTTTGCGCAATCGCAGCGCTCGCCAGTGTCGCTCGACGTGCAGGCTGACCACGCGCAAACCCTGATCTTCAACGATGCGCCGAGCTTCGCTATGGCCAGGCGCTTCGACCGTCATCGAGACCACACCGGCCTTGCCCACGGCTTTGAGATGAAAGCGCATGCTCGACACCCCCGTCATTGCCAACTGGTGACTTCGGCGTTCTCACCTTCGCCGCCGGGCTGGCCGTCCTTGCCCATCGACAGCAGATCGTACTCGCCGTTTTCGCCGGGGTGGCGGTAGGCGTAGTTACGGCCCCACGGATCCTGCGGGAGTTTTTTCTGCAGGTACGGACCGGTCCAGCGGGTTTCATCGCTGGGGGCGGTGACCAGCGCCTGCAACCCCTGTTCGGTCGACGGGTAATGGCCGACCTCCAGGCGATACAGGTCCAGGGCTTTGCTCAGGCCTTCGATTTGCGCCTTGGCCACCTTCACTTCCGAGCGGCCGAGTTGAGCGAAATACTTCGGCGCGACGATACCGGCCAACAGCCCCAGCACCACCAGCACCACCAACAGTTCGAGCAGGGTAAACCCGCGTTGGGAACGCGGAGCACAACGCAGACGCTGTTTCATGATGACCTCACACAATTAGGCAGAAGGGTCGCTGAGAGGTCTTATGCAATTGCCATGCTCACGCTCGGGCATCCTCCTCAACCTCCCGAATTACGGGGCTTTGCAGTTGCGGCACAGTGCTTGCGTATGGCTGATCCACGACCGTCCATTGGGGCATTACCCCCACTTTCCGGGGCCGGTCAGGGGAGGCACAACAATGAAAACACTCACCACCGGACTGCTCGGTTTTCTGCTGCTGACCGGCGTCGCTCAGGCCGATGTGTTCGTTTCCGTAGACGCCAAGGGCAGCTACGTGCTGTCCAATGTCCACCGTCCCGGCCGTACTTATGAACGGGTCATTCGCGACCCGCAATCGTCGCTGGTCAGCCTTGATCAGCAACCGCAAATGATCGCCCGGCAGCCCTATGCCGAACTGGTCTCGGCGGCGGCCACAGCGCATCAATTGCCGGCCGCGTTGTTGCACGCGGTGATCCAGGCCGAGTCCAGTTACAACGCCGAAGCGACGTCGCCGAAGGGTGCGGGCGGGTTGATGCAGCTGATGCCCGACACCGCTCGCGAGCTGGGGGTGAAGGACGTCTATGACCCCAAATCCAATATTCAGGGAGGCGCGCGTTATCTCAAGCGCTTGATGATCCTGTTCGACAACGACATCAGCCTCGCGGTGGCCGCTTATAACGCCGGGCCGCAGGCGGTCCTGAGCCGTGGCGGCGTGATCCCGCCGTTCACCGAAACCCAGCGTTACGTGCCGAATGTGCTGCGCCAATACCGGCGATTGCAAGGCCTGGCGGTGGATGCGCCGCTGTGATTGGGGGCTGCCCCGAATGTGGGGAAGCGCGCCGGATTTTTTACGAGATGGGCCGACTGCAAAAATTGCGGCTGGCACAAAAAACTGTAGGAGCAAGCTTGCTCGCGAAAGCGGTGTCATTCAAGCAAGACGGTGACTGACCCACCGGTATCGCGAGCAAGCTTGCTCCTACGAAGACGGTGATCCGCATCCGCAGTGGCCCGCCCGTTATGGGGGAGTGGGTGGGGAATATCCCCCGGCCTATTCAAATAGGTTCGCAACTCACTGAATCAATGGACTAATTTTTTATGGCATGCCGATTGCTCCAGCGACATTGTCGTGAACCATTCCTTTGAGCACCTACTGCGAGGTCCATCATCATGACCGGCAAATCCAACGCTCAGTCTCTGTTCCACTTGCTGCTGTCGGTGACGTCGATGATCGGCCTCAGTCAAGCGCAAGCAGCCCTGCGCTGTGAGCGCAACCTGGTCGCCAACGTCGTGGCGCTGGACCAGCCGCTGATGTTCAACCGCCTCGGTGCGCAGAACGTCAACGGCATGATGTACGCCCTGCGCCGCGACGTGGTCGACGACCACGATAAGTCGCTGGCCCAGGGCGGCGCGGCGGTGCCGGGGAAAGTGTCGCTGCGCCCCGACAAACGCCCGCGGCCACTGGTGCTACGGGTCGCTGCCGGCGACTGCCTGACCGTCAACCTGCAAAACCTGCTGGCCTATCAAGCCAACCCACACTCCTTGGACGATGGCGGCGAGGAGGAGGGCGAAGAAGAGGAAGGCCACGAAGATGAAGACCTGCAAAACGCCAATCAGCAATCCTTCAAGGCCGATGAGCAGGTGCGCGATCGTCACGTCGGTTTCCAGGTCAACGGCCTGCAAGCGGTCAACAGCATTGATGACATTTCCTCCTACACCGGGCGAAACGCCAATACCCTGATCGCCCCCGGCGCCAGCCGCACCTACACCCTGTACGCCGAGCGCGAAGGTGCGTTCACCGTCAGCAGCCGTGGCGCGACGTTCGGCAGCGAAGGCACCGCAGGCAACAATGCCAATGGTTTGTTCGGCCAGGTGGCAGTGATGCCCAAAGGGGCAAAAATTTATCGCAATACGCTGACTGAAGAAGAAATGCGCCTGGCCAGCACCGGCCGTACACCGGCCGGCCAGCCCATCGTCGATTACCAGGCGCGCTACCCGCAGCGCGAACCGTGGATCCGTGAAGGCAAGGCCGGTACGCCGATCCTGGGTATGATCGATGGCAATGAGATCATCACCAACGAAGCCGATGCCGTGGTCATGGGCAGTAACGCCGACGGCAGTTTCCCGGCCTCAACGTATCCGCTGGAAACCCTCGGCAAACGCAACCCGGCGATACCGAATCGACTCGAAGCCTTCCGCGATTTCTCCTCGCAATTCCAGGATGAAACCGCCGTGACCCAGGCATTCCCCGCTTACTGGGCGGACCCGGTGATGGGCCATGTGCTGGAACCGACCCGCGACTCCTTCATGATCAACTACGGCTCCGGCGGCCTGGGCGCCGAAGTGCTCGCCAACCGCCTGGGTGTGGGGCCGATGCACGATTGCCTGTCCTGCGCCTATGAGGAGTTTTTCCTCAGTTCGCATACCGTCGGTGACGTCGCGATGCTGGTGGACGTACCAGCCAACTCCGGCCTTGAAAACATCGCCCCGGGGCAGACACCGAGCGCTGATCAGGTCGGAATCAAGGCGACCATGGCGCTGTACCCGTCCGAACCTTCCAACGTCAACCACAGTTACATCGGTGACTTCGTCAAATTCCGCAACACGCATAATGGTTATGAACACCACATCTTCCACCTGCACGGACACCAGTGGCTGTTCAATCCCAATGACGACAACTCCGATTACCTCGACGCCCAGGGCATCGGTCCGGGCTCCGGCTACACCTATGAAATCGCCAACGGCGGTTCAGGCAACCGCAACCGCGTCGCTGGCGATGCCGTCTATCACTGTCACTTCTACCCGCACTTCGCCCAGGGCATGTGGGCCATGTGGCGAGTGCATGACGTGTTCGAAGAAGGCACCAAACTGGAAGTGTCGCAACAGGGCGAGGACGGCTTCCACAGTGAGCCTTTCGCATTGCGCAGCGGTAAACCGGCGGCGGGCGCACGGGCCTTGCCCGATGGCGAAATTGTTGCAGGCACCCCGATCCCCGCGATCGTGCCGCTGCCTGGCAAAGCCATGCCGCCCATGCCGGGCAAAGTTGCAGTGGTGCCTAAAGTCGGCACAACCCTGCTCGCCGCTGGCGATGACGATGATGATGACGAAGCCGGCGATGACGACGGCCCCGGCGATGTGCAGGCCATCGGTTCCCTGGCCCTTGTGGATCGCAGTGAAGCCAACCGCAACGCCGACGGCAGCCTGAAAAACCCTGGCTATCCGTTCTGGATCGGGGGCATGGAAAGCTCGGTCGGCCAACGCCCGCCAACGCCGCCTCTGGACATGCTCGACGCCGCCACGGCGCAAAGCCTGAAAGCCAGCGGCAATGCCTTGTGGGCCAACCTTGACCCTGCGCAGTCGGGCGGCTGGGACGGCGGACTGGGGCGGCACACGCTGGATGGCGTCTCGGCCGGTGGCCAGGCGCAGACCGTGACCACCTCTCTGGATTTCTCCAAGTCAGTGACCCGCGCCAAACCGATTTACCTGCCCGAAGAAGGCACTGAAGTCGAACAGGCGGCCATGTTGTTCCACTCCAAAAAAGATCACCCGAGCTTCGCCTTGCTGCCGGGTAATCAAATCGTGGCGCGCAGCTTCCGCACCAACGGCGCACTGCCAATCGCTGGCGCGCCTTATTACGAACCGTGCATGGATGACCGGCAAAAACGCCTGACCAGCAGCGCCGGCACGGGTGAATTTGCCAGCGGCGAGCGCGCCGACGGCATGTCGTTTCTCGGCAGCTCGAACTTCACCGCCGACCGTCCGCGTGTCTATAAAGCCGCCAACATCCAGTTTGACGCGGTGTACAACAAAGTCGGTTATCACTTCCCGCAAGCGCGCATCCTCGCATTGTGGGAAGACGCCTGGCCGGTGATCACCAAACAGCGTCCGCCAGAGCCGCTGGTGATGCGCATGAACACCTTCGATTGCGTGCAATACCAGCAAACCAACCTGGTGCCGGCCACTTATGAAATGGACGATTATCAGGTACGCACACCGACCGACGTGATCGGCCAGCACATTCATTTGCCGAAATGGGACCTGACCTCAGCCGATGGTTCGGCCAACGGCTGGAACTACGAAGACGGCGTGCTCTCACCTGGCGCCGTGCAGGAACGCATTGAGGCGATTCGTGAGTTCAACGACTGCGAAGGCGCGGATCCGCGTGACGGCACACCCGCGTGTCCGAAAGCGAAAAATCACCCGTACTTCGGCCAGTTCGGCCGGGCCGACTGGGTGGGTGCGCGGACAGCAATGCAGCGTTGGTTCATCGATCCGGTGATCAACATCAAAGGCGTCGATCGTGGCCTGGGCACCATTTTCACCCACGACCACCTCGGCCCATCGACGCACCAGCAGATCGGTCTGTACGCCACCGTGCTTGCCGAGCCTGCCGGTTCCACCTGGTTCCATGGCGAAACCGGCGAACCTTTGCACAGCGGTGCACGGCAGGATGGCGGGCCGACTTCGTGGCAAGCGGTGGTCTCTACCGGCGACATCGACGGTGACGGCCGCAATGACAGCTTCCGCGAGTTCTTCCTGGAGTACAGCGACTTCCAGCACGCCTATGAAGCCGGCGTCTATGTTGGTGCCGGGCCCAATGGCGTGCCGGATCCACAAGCGTTCCCGGCCACTGCCGACACGTTCCGCTACGCGATTAACCCGCCGGTGCGCGACAACACCAGCCAGTTGCTCGAACAAGTGGTGGAAGTGCGTGGCGGGGTGCTGCCGGTCTGCCCAAGCCGGCCTTGCCCGCAAGCGATCTCGGTGGATGACCCGGGCATGTTCGTCGTCAATTACCGTAACGAACCGCTGGCCCTGCGGGTGTACGACCCGAACAAGGTCGGCCCGGACGGCAAGCGCGGCATGCAGGCCGACGGCCTTGGCGGTGACCTCGCTTACGCCATGCAAAGCCGTACCGACCGGGCGATTCCGGCGATGAACCTCGCGCCCAACCTGATCACCTCGGCGAGCGGCCCAACCGGTGGCACCACGCTGTTCCCGCCGCACATCAACCGTGGTTCGGAGCCGGGCGATCCGTTCACGCCGATGCTGCGTACCTACACCGGTGACAACGTGCGGCTACGGGTGCACGCCGGCGGTCACGAAGAAGAGCACAACGTGACGTTGCACGGGGTGAAATGGCTGCAAAGCGGCACCGGTTACGGCAACAGCTCCAACTCGGGCTGGCGCGCATCGCAGATGGTCGGGATCTCCGAGCAGATGGGCTTCGTCGCACCTGTCTCGATGCTCTCCAGTTCGGCGGCGACCACCGGCGATTACCTGTACTCGATGGACGCTTCGCTCGAAGGCTACTGGAACGGCATCTGGGGAGTGATGCGCAACTACACCGCGCAGCGCAGCGATCTGTTCGCGTTGCCGAACAATCCGAAACCAATGGGCATGCGCAACACCGTGGCGTTCGATGGCACCTGCCCACGGATGAGCGCCAACCCCAACGGCATCGGCACACGGCCCACCGTGCAGCGCAACTACGACGTGGTCGCGGTGCTGGCTAACGACATCCTGCCGAATCCGTTGGGCCTGACCATCGGCGATCCAGCCGGGATTGGCCAACACGTCGGCGGTCCATTGAATGCGGCCGGAGGCACCCTGGTGTACAACTCGCGGACCGTGAGCATCCCGCAGGTCACCATCACCGATCCGGAAGATGGCGAGACCTTCACCGTCGGCGGGCAGAGCGGGCCGCTGCATGACCCGACTGCCGTGTTGTATGTGCGCAAGGGCGATCTCGATGCAGCCACCGGCAAGCTCAAGCCCGGCATACCGGTCGAGCCGCTGGTACTGCGCGCCGCTGCGGGTGATTGCATCAACATCACCCTGGAAAACCGCTTGCCGAGTGTGATGCCTGACCTGGCCCAAACGGCAATTCTGCAGGGCCTGGCCAAGCGTGACCGCAACGACGGGCAAGGTTCGACGACCTTCAACAACAACTTGTTGCGGCCGTCCAGCCACGTTGGCCTGCATGCGCAATTGCTGGCCTATGACATCACTAAATCCGATGGCACCAACGTCGGCGCCAACCCGATCCAGACCGTGCCACCGCGTGTCGGCAGCACCGGTGCTTACCCGACCCGTACCTATCAGTACTACGCCGGGCACCTGGAACGCGAAGGCAAACCGGTCACTCAGCTGGGCCGTAACGTTGACAACATCAACGCCACGGCGGTGGAATTCGGCGGCTTGAATTTCACCCCGGCGGATGTGATCAAGCAACCGCAAAAAGGCCTGGGCGGGGCCATGAGCGTGCTGCCGATCGGTTCGACCTGGGTTGAAGATGCCAAGCGTGCTTCAGCCACGGTGACCGCGCCGGGGCAGACGGTCTATCGCGACTTTGCGATGGTGTGGCAGAAAGCCTTGAACACCCGTTGGGCGAATGGCCGCCCGGTCGAAGGCATCGCCTCGGAAGGCAACGGCATACCGAATGATCCGAAAGACAACGCCAGCATGGCCGCCAACTACAAGGTTGAGCCGATGTGGTTCCGCTTCGGCCTGGCCCCTGATGCACCGTTCGGTCACGCCGGCAGCCCCGGCACCTACGGCGACGTGCCGAATGCGCACATGGCTTTCAGCAACGCGCTAGTGGCCGGTGATCCGCAGACGCCGGTGTTTTATGTGAAACCGGGGCAACCGTTCCGCACGCATATCCTGATGCCGTCCGGTGGCAGCCGTGGTTCGACCTTCCAGCTCGACGGTCACGTCTGGTCGGTCAACCCGTTCCTGTCGGAGAAGAGCGATGCCAGTGGTTACCCGTTGAGTGCGCCAGGCATTGGCTCGGTGCGGTTCGGTTACAACCCGATGTCGATGTACATCGGCGCCCGGGAAAGCGTGCTGCCAGCAGCGCACTTCAGCTTCATGCACCCGAGCGCCGGCGGCAGCAATGCGATCCCGGGCGACTACCTCTACCGCGACAACGCCTCGTTCGGCAGCGCCGCCGGTTTGTGGGGATTGCTGCGGGTTACCAATGAACCAGAACCCGCCCCGGCTCCGTAGAAAGGAAGGTTGAGGTGTGTGGCGGGAGACGCCGCACACCTTGTGGGAGCGAGCCTGCTCGCGAAAGCGTTATTTGCCTCACTGCAAACCGAGGTGACTTCTTCGCGAGCAGGCTCGCTCCCACAGCGGCGCGCCCAAGGCAGATTGATGAGGGGAGAATCACCATGAACAGGACCATCAAACTCACCACCGGCGCGTTGCTGGCCGGGCTTGGGCTGATCTGGCTAACGGTGGGGCAGACGACTACCGCGCCGGCCAGGCTCGCACCCGCCGCAATGCCGGTCACCGCCAACGATCAGACCCTGGTCCGCGACGGTGTCTCCATCGCGCTGGAGATGCAGTCCCTGGCGAAGGACGGCGTGCTGCGCGAAGGCGAATTCGCCGACGTACGCTTTCGCATCAACGACAGCACCTCCGGCCAGCCGCTCTCCGGCGTCGCCCCTGGTGCCTGGCTCGACCCGGAAACCGTTGCCGGCGACAAGGCCCAGGGCCGTGAGCAAAGCTGCAAATCGCGGGTCGGGGTGTTCCTCAAATCGAACATCGGCGCGCGACCACTGCTCGACCTCAACAGCTATTTCCTGATGGTGATGAACCGCGACGCCAGCGTCTCGGTGGTCGACCCGACCGTCTCGGTGGGCGGCGTCACCAGCACCATGGCGCGCATCGCGATCAAGCAGCCGCCCATGGACTGGGTCACACCGCGCGACAACAAACGCGTGTTCATCTCGATGCCCACTGCTGGCGAAGTCGCGGTGATCGACAGTCAGCAATTCAAATTGATCGACTCGGTCAGCGCCGGCAGCAACCCGGTACGCGTCGCGCTGCAACCGGACGAGCGCCTGCTGTGGGTCGGCAACAATGCCGCGAAGGCGGAAGAATCCGGCGTCACCGTGATCGACGCACAAAGTCTCAAACACCTGAAAACCCTCGCCACCGGCCCCGGTCATCACGAAATCGCCTTCAGCAAAGACAGCCGGCATGCCTTCGTCACCAACCGCGACGACGGCACACTGAGCATCATCGACATCGCTAGCCTGACGGTCAGCCAACAACTCAAAACCGGTTCGCACCCGCTGTCGGTCGCCTATTCGGCGCTGTCCCAGGCGGTGTACGTGGTCGATGGCAAGGACGGTACCGTGACCGTCGTCGACGCAGTCAGCCACGCTGTGCGCAAGGTGATCAACGTCAATCAGGGCCTTGGGCCGATGGGCTTCAGTGCGGACGGCCGGTTCGGCATCGTCCTCAACACCCTCGAAAACCAGGCCTCGGTGATCGACGCCGCCACCGACTCGCTGATCCATCAACTGGACGTGTCCGCCGAACCCTATCAAGTGGTGTTCACCAAGGCCTACGCCTACGTCCGCGGACTCGCCTCGGCCAAGGTCACCATGATCAACCTGTCGTCGCTGGGCGAAGGCCGTACGCCGATCAGCCAGGGTTTCGAAGCCGGCCCGCAGGCACCACGCCTGGCCGGTGACTTGCCACTAGCGTCGAGCCTGGCAGTGTCGCGCGATGACAACGCGGTGTTCGTGGTCAACCCGGTGGACAACACCACCTATTTCTACGCTGAAGGCATGAACGCACCGATGTCCGGTTACCCCAATCGCGGACAAGTGGCGCGCGCGGCGCTGGTCATCGACCGCAGCTTGCGAGAGGTCGAGCCGGGACTCTACAGCGCGCGGGTCAAACTGCCGGCCGCCGGACGCTTCGACGTGGCGTTCCTGCTCAACCAGCCGAATATTATCCATTGCTTCAGCGCTGCGGTGGAGGCGGATAAAAACGTCAACCCACTGGCCGGTCCACCGAAGGTCGAGTTCATGCTCGACAAATACACAGCGTCCGTAGGCAACCCTTACGTGGTGCGCTTTCGCATCGTTCAGGGCCAGCAGAAAGCGCGGCGCAGCGGGATCAAGGACGTTCAGGTGCGTTACTTCCGCGCGCCATCTTCGCGTGCCCAGGAGGTCGCCGCACTGGAAGTCGGCAATGGCATCTATGAAGCCCCGGTGAGCCTCGACCAGAACGGCGCCTGGTACCTGCACGTGCGCGCGGCGTCCCTTGGCGCAAATTTCGACGACAAGACCTTTGCCAGCGTTCGGGTCTTGCCCGGCAACGCCCACTGAAGAGGAGATCGACATGAACCGATTCGCACACCGTGGGCTGCTGACGTTCTGCCTCCTGGCCACTGGCATCGGTCAAGCCATGGCGCACTCGGCGGACGAACACGCCGGGCATGACATGTCCGCCAAAACCGCCAGTGCCGAGAGCGCTCAGGTGAAATTCGCCGACGTTGCGCTGGTCGATCAGAGCGGCAAAGCGGTGCGCCTGGAGAAGGACTTGGTGACCGACAAAATCGTCGTCATGAGTTTTATCTACACCAGTTGCACCACGGTCTGCCCGGTGGTGTCGTCGATCATGGGCAAGGTGCAGAAACAGCTTGGCGCCCGGGTCGGCAGCGAGGTGCAACTGGTGTCGATCAGCATCGATCCGCAGCGCGACGACCCCAAGCGCTTGAATGACTACGCCCGTGCATTCCAGAACGGTCCGGGCTGGAGCTGGCTGACCGGGAGCACGCAGTCGGTCAACGCAACCCTCAAGGGTCTGGGCAGCTTCAGTGGCGACTTCAAAAGCCATCAGCCGCTGATCCTCGTCGGCGACGGCAATAGCCGCCACTGGACGCGCTACTACGGGTTTACCGACCCGGCGGTTCTGAGCCGAGAAGTGGAAAAACTCAGCGGCCTGCGCAACAGCCACGCCAAGCACACCGCCATAGCCATGGAGCACCACCCATGAAAGCGCTCGCGTTGATCTTCCTCACCATGATGAGTTTTCCGGCGTTCTCCCACGAAGGCCATCAACCGGCTGCGGCCACAGAGCCAGCGGCAGAAACAGCAAGGGCGGCGCAACCGGCAGCTGGCACCCGCGATGCAAAAACCTGGTTCACCGACACGCCGCTGCAGGACCAGAACGGCGAGACCCTGCGCTTCTACAGCGATGCCTTGCAGAACCGCATCGTGCTGTTGAACGTGATCTTCACCCATTGCACCGATGCCTGCCCGCTGATCACCCAAAAGCTCAAGCAAGTGCGGGAAGTATTGGGCGACAAGGCGGACGTCATCACCTTTATTTCCCTTACCAGTGATCCGCTGCGGGACACCCCGGCGGTGCTCAAGGCTTACACCTTGAAGCAGGGCGTCGATGGCCCCCACTGGCTTTTTCTGACCGGCGACAAGGCACACATGGACCTTGTATTGAGCCGCATCGGCCAGATCATCCCGAGCCCCGAACAGCATTCCACACAGCTGATCGTTGGTGACGTGGCCAACAAACGCTGGAGCAAGATCCGCCCCGATGCACCGGCCGCTGCCATCGCCCAGCGCCTGCAGCTGCTGGCAATGCCCGTGGCCGGCCGTTGAGTCAGGGCCGTGAACACTTCATTCGCCCTCTGCCTGTTGGTGCTCGGTGGTCTCAGTTTGACCGTGCACGCGCTGCCCCTCAGCCCCAGTGAAAGCGCGGGCAAGCGGCTGTACCGCGAGGGCGTGTCGGCCATCGGTGAACCGATCATGGCGCGGGTCGGAGCGGCGGACGTGTTGTTGCCCGCCACCCGTTTGCCCTGCGCCAACTGCCATGGCGCCGATGGCCTCGGGCGGCCTGAAGGTGGCGTGCGCCCGCCCGACATCAGCTGGTCGCGACTCAGCAGCACGTATGGTCAACAGCAAATCAACGGCCGTGATTACCCGGCGTATTCCGACAGCAGCCTGGCGCGGGCGATTCAGCAGGGGCGCGATCCGGGTAACCATCGGCTCGATCCGGCGATGCCTCGGTTCCTCCTGTCGATGAAAGACCAGCGCAACCTTACCGCGTACCTGAAGCGGATTGCTGAAGATCGTGATCCAGGGCTGACCCCGGGAACTCTGCACCTGGGCACTTTGCTGCCGAGCAAGGGGCCGTTGGCCGAGGAGGGCGCCACCGTCGCAGCGGTGCTCAACGGCAGTGTCGCGCGCATCAACGAGGCCGGCGGCCTGCACGGTCGGCAAGTGCAGCTGACGATTGTCGATCCGGGCCCGGACCGCGCCAGCGCCGAACAGGCTTTGCAGCGCTTGATCGAGCAAGAACAGGTGTTCGCCCTGATTGCACCGTTGGCACCGGCACTGGGCACGGACCTGGCACAGCGCCTGGAAAGCGCCGGCATTCCACTGATTGGCCCACTGTCGCTAGTGGCCAGCGCGCAAAGCAGTCGGCAGATTTTCGAATTGCTGCCGGGCCTGCTCGAACAGATGATCGCTCTCGCCGATTACGCCGCCGAGCGCTTGCGCGTGCTGCAAGGGCCGACCTTGATCATCCATCCGAATGAGTCGAACCAGCGCCTGGCCGCGCAGAGTCTCGCTCAGTACTTGCAGGACCGCGCCTGGCAAAACGTCAGTCTGCAAAACTATGACGCGGCGCAGGACGCGTTGCCACTGGGCTCGCGCTCGGTGTTTTACCTGGGCAGCAGCGGCGGCTTCAGCAAGCTTGCCGGACGCTTGCAAAGCGCCGGGCAGGTGCCGTATTTGTTCGCCGCCTCGAACCAGGTGGCGGGGGACCTGATGCAGGTGCCCAGTGGTTTTTCCAGGCGGGTGTTTCTCGCTTACCCGTTTGTGCCCAGCGACTGGACCCTGGCCGGGCGCACGGCCCTGACCCGTTTGCGCGAACATCAAGGTTTGGGCGGTGAGCACACGGTGCTGCAGGTCGGCGCCTACAGTTCGATGCTGCTGTTCAGCGAAGGCATGAAGCAGGCCGGGCGCGATGCCAGTCGCGAGAAACTGGTCAGCGCCCTGGAAGGCCTGCATGACTTCGAGACCGGCCTGACCCCGCTGATCAGCTTCGGCCCGGGTCGACGCCTGGGCCTGAGTGGAGCGCACATCGTCACCGTGGAGCTGCCCGACCAGCGCTTCTATCGGGTCGCCCCTTATAAACCCATTGCCGCAATGCCCTGAGCGGAGGCCGATCATGAAAATCACCAGCGTGTTGATCCTGCTTGCGTTGTGGCTGCCAGTCGCGTTCGCCAACAATGGTCCGGTGGCTGCACGGGTCAATGGCGAAGAAATCTCTGAGATGCGCCTCGAACGCTATTTCGCTGAATTCCTCGAGGATCAGGGGCGCGCCGTGGGCAACATTCGCAATCCCAAGGCCTACAAACAATTGCGCCAGGCCGCGCTCGACGTCTTGATCGACCGCGAATTGCTGTGGCAGGAGGCCGTCAAGCGCGGGGTGGTGATCAGCGACGCCACGGTGCAGGCGCAGGTCGAGCAAACTCGCCAGGCCGTTGGCGGCCCGGACAAATTTGCCCAACGCCTGAGCGATGCCGGTTTCGACGAGCCGGGATTTGTCGAGTACACCCGCCGCGAAATCGCCGCGCAGCAAGTGTTCGCCGAATTGACCAAGGGCAGCGCACCGGACGAGCAGCAGGTGCGTGCGTTCTTCGCCGAACATCGCGCCGCGATGAGCCGGCCCGAGCAAATTCAGGCCCGCCACATCCTGGTCAAAGTGCCTGGCGGTGCCGATGCCGCGACAGTCGAAGCAGCGCGGCTCCGCCTGGTAAAAATGCAGGAAAAAATCAGCCAGGGTGCGGACTTTGCCAGCGTGGCTCAAAGGGGTTCCGAAGACAGCTCGGCCAGCAATGGCGGTGACCTCGGCTACTTCGCTCGCGGGCGCATGCTGCCGGAGTTCGACGCCGCCGCGTTTGCGCTCTCACCCGGCGCGGTCAGTGAGCCCGTGCGCACGGCAGTGGGTTGGCATCTGATTATTCTTGAGAACCACATGCAGGCCGCCGATGTCTCAGAAGAACAGGGGCTTGAAATAGTTCGGGCGCACCTTGCCCGACGGCAACAGGCTCAAGTGCGGCAACAGGTCTTGGCTCAGTTGCGATCAAGCAATCGAATCGAACGGATTGACGATGACTGAAGTTTCCCCCCCAATAGTGGGGAAAGGATCTGACCCTCTCCGTACGCTTCCCCACAGTTGGGGGGCGGGGTGCCAGTGACAGTTGGCTTTTCCATGAATTACAACGACATGCAGCGGCAATAGAACCGGCGCAAAGCCTGGCATGAAGTGTGCGTTAGCCTCAATAAGGCGCGCACTCCGCCAGGTACGTTTCTCGGACCTGCGGTTCAAGGAGTCCACCTTGGTAAACAAAGTACTGGTTGTTGAAGACGAACAACTCCTTGCTCAAAACCTCAAGGAATACCTTGAAGCGCAAGGTCTGGTCGTCCGGATGGCACATGAAGGTGCGGCGGGAATCGGTGAAGCCGAACGTTTTGCACCCGATGTGATGGTGTTCGATTACCGCTTGCCTGATATGGAAGGTTTTGAGGTGCTCGATGCCGTCCGCCAGAACGGGAAGTGTCATTTTGTGCTGATCACCGGGCACCCGACCGCCGAAGTTTGCGAACGGGCCCGCCAGTTGGGCGTCAGCCATATCCTGTTCAAACCCTTTCCGTTGGCGGAATTGGCCCGTGCAGTTTGTGATCTTCTGGGAATCAAGCGCGAACCCAGAGCAGGCATGGACACATCCGTAGGTTTCGTCGAACGACGCCAGAGCAGGACCGAGAGTTTCCCGCTGCAGTTGTACGACGGCAGTTGGGTGCTGGCAGATCGTCGACGCAACCCATCGACTTCCATGGCACCAGACGACGAACAATTGCTCACCGGGGATTAGTGACGCGACAAGAGGTTCGGCTCTCGCCGTAACTGCTCGCCGCGTCGACAGGGCTTTAGGCCCCCGGCGTTGGAGAGCAAGCCATGGACCGTCTATCCCTTGCCGTAGAACCGGCGCTGCTGGACTGCACACCGTCCCGTTTTACCAGCGAACAATTGGCCCAGGCCCGCGCCCGTGCCACCACCTCCGGCGAGCGCATGCTCGAAGCCCTCGGGGTGCTTTGCGAACTGGCGCCCATGCCGTTCATCCAGTGCCTGGGCGCGACCCTGCATTATCCGGTGCTCGACACCGACACCCTGTTCAGCGCCACGCCGGTGTTCGACCGGGTCACCCTGGCCCAATGCCTGAAACGCGAATTCATCCTGCTGCGTCACGACGACGCGGTGATTGGCGTGTTTGCCGACCCCTTCGACAGCGGCCGTCTGGCCTGGATCGATGACTGCCTGCACGGCGCGCCGTTGTACTTGGTGCATGCCGATGACCTGAAAGCCTATCTGGCGCGGCACGAAGAAAGCTTCCACGCGGTGGAATCGCTCAACGCCCAGGCCGGCGCCCATATCGAAATCGACAACCTGCAAAGCCTGTCCCTGACCAGCATCAGCGAGGACGCCAGCGTCGTCGTCAAACTGGTCAACTCGACCCTGTACGACGCGCTGAAAATGCACGCCAGCGACATCCATCTGGGCACCACCGGCAGCGGTCTGGTGATCAAGTACCGGATCGACGGCGTGCTCAACAACATCAGCAAAATCCAGGGCAGCGAGTTCGCCGAGCAAGTGTTGTCGCGGGTCAAAGTCATGGCCGAGCTGGACATCGGCGAGAAACGCGTGCCCCAGGACGGTCGCTTCAAGATCGGCATCAGCGGGCGGCAGATCGACTTCCGCGTGTCTATCATGCCGAGCATTTTTGGCGAAGACGCGGTACTGCGGGTGCTCGACAAACAGGACCTGGCCGACAAAGTTTGCGGCGTGCAGCTGCAGGCGCTCGGCTTTGAAGACGAGACCTTGCGCCAACTGCGCCGCCTCGCCGCCGAACCCTACGGCATGGTGCTGGTGACCGGCCCGACCGGCAGCGGCAAAACCACCACGCTGTACGCGATGATCACCGAGATCAACCACGGCGTGGACAAGATCATCACCATTGAAGACCCGGTGGAATACCAGTTGCCGGGCGTGCTGCAGATCCCGGTCAACGAGAAAAAAGGCCTGACGTTTGCCAGGGGCCTGCGCTCGATCCTGCGTCATGACCCGGACAAAATCATGGTCGGCGAGATCCGCGATCCGGACACCGCGCAGATCGCCGTGCAATCGGCGCTCACCGGCCACCTGGTATTCACCACCATTCACGCCAACAACGTGTTCGACGTGATCGGCCGTTTCACCCAAATGGAAATCGACCCGTACAGCCTGGTCTCGGCGCTCAATGCGGTGCTGGCGCAACGGCTGATCCGCCTGGTCTGCGCCACCTGCAGTACGCCGAGCAATCCCAGCGATGAAGAGTTGCAGGCGTCGGGACTCGATCCTCGGCAGGTCGATCACTACCAATTCGTGCATGGCAAAGGCTGCGGAAATTGCCGTGGCACCGGCTATCGCGGGCGCACGGCGATTGCCGAGTTATTGCACCTGGACGACGAGCTGCGGCAGATGATTGTCGAGCGCCAACCGATTTCGAAGATCAAGGCCCACGCGTGCAAACGAGGCTTGCGCTTGCTGCGCGAGTCGGCGCTGGAACTGGTGCAGGCAGGGCGGACCACGCTCGAGGAGATCAATCGTGTCACTTTTGTCTCGTGATCGTTTTATCGCCGTGCTCGGCGCCAGTGGCGTCGGCCTCGGCCAGCGCAAGGGCAGCGAAACCCTGTGGCTGGGCAGCGTCGGCTTCATCGACGAAGGTTTTCATGCCTGGTCGGTGGCGCTGGAAACCCTCGACCACCTGCTCGCAGAACACACTCGCCCTGGGGCTGAGTTGAGCGTGGTAATTTCCGGGCACTTCGGGCGTTTTTGCCTGGTGCCCTGGAGCGACCAGATCAGCAGCCCGGCCGAATTGCTCGGTTTCGCCACGCTGTGTTTCGAAGACCTGTATGGCGTACCGACCCAGCCCTGGAACGTTGTGTTGTCGCCGGAGCCTGCCGGTTACGACCGCATAGCCACGGCGCTGCCGCAGGAGTTGCTCGAGCGTCTGCGCAACCTCGCCAGCGCGCGCGAAGTGCGGCTGGGTTCGGTGCAACCGTACCTGATGGCGGCGTTCAATCACTTCGACAAAAGCTTCGACGCTGGTGACTTTCTGTTCGTGGTCGCCGAGCCGGTGCGCAGCGTGCTGCTGGTGGCCCGCGAAGGGCGCTGGGCCTCGGTGCGCTCGGTCGGCACTGGTGACAGTGACGCCGCATTGAGCGCGCTGATCGGCCGCGAAAGTCAGTTGCAGGCCTCGACCAGCGAGCGACCGCTGAACCTTTATCTGCATGCGCCGGCGCGTGTCGACGTGCAACCCGATGTGCCCGGTGTGCAGTTGCGCACCCTCGAAGAAGACCGGACCCACGTACGCGATTACCTGTACGTGATGTCCCGGGCGGTGGCCTGACATGCGCCCGCTGATGCTCGATTTTCAGCCACGTCGCCGCTCCGGTCCTTTGGGCTGGAGCCTGCTCACCGTCGGCGCCGTATTAACGGTGGGTTGCCTGTTCGTCCAGCACCACCTCAGTGAGCAGGCGGCGCAACAGCAAGGCCACTTGCAAACCGCGCAGCGTGTGCTGACCGGCGACAGTGGCAGCAAGACCAGCCTGACCCCGGCCGAAACCCGCGAACAGGCGCAAAACCTCGCGGAAATGCGCAAGGTCTCGCAACAGCTGCGGCGGCCATGGGAGCACCTGTTCGCCATGCTCGAAAGCATGCCACGGGACAACATCGCGCTGCTGGCACTGACCCCGGATGCGCGCAAAGGTCAGGTGCGGATCAGCGCCGAGGCGAAAGACCTGGAAGCGATGCTCGGCTTCCACCGCAACCTCGAAGCCAGCGACGAGCTCTCCGATGTGTCGTTGCTGAGCCACGAAATTGTCGCCAACGTGGCGGAACGTCCGGTGCAATTCAACCTGTCGGCTACCTGGGAGATTGGCGATGCGAATCCCTAAATTGATCGTCCACGAATATTTGCAAGGGCTCGGCGCGCCGGGGCTGGCAGGGCTGGCGATGGTGCTGGTGGCGCTGGTGTATGGCCTGGCGGGCCTGATGCCGGACTGGCAATCGCTGCAACAGCTCAGCCAGCAGACCCGCGAAGCCGGCGAGTACCTGGCCCGCGTCGAGAACGGCAGCGTCGCCGCACCAGTGGTGCCGCAGCGCCAGCTCGATGACTTCCGCAGCAAGCTGCCATCACAACCGCAGGCCACGGTCGCCATCGACAAAATCTACGCGTTGGCCGCGCAGGAACACATCACCCTGGCCCGTGGTGAATACGCCTTGGGTATCGATCCGAAAACTCACCTGGCGCGTTATCAAATTCTGCTGCCCGTGCGCGGCAGCTACCCGCAACTGCGGCGCTTTCTGCATGCCTTGCTGTTGCAACTGCCGGCCGTGGTGGTGGAAGACGTCGAGTTCCAGCGCAAGAAGATCGCCGACACCGACCTGACCGGCCGGATCCGCATGACCCTTTACTTGTCGAGGTCATGATGAATACCAAACGCGTAGCGGGATGGCTCGGGTTCTTCGTCGTCGCGGCGGCGCTGGCCTGGTTGCCTGAATACCTGATGCCCACGGACAACAGCGATGTGGTCGCCGTGGTGGCCCGCCCGGCCAAAGGCACAAACGTCGGCACGCTGCCGGCGGCTTCTACGAGCAAGAAAACCGCCGTAGTCAAGGACCTCAGCCCGGCCGGTGACCTTTTCGCCGCGCGCAGCTGGAAAGCCGCACCGAAGATCGCCACCGTCATTGAACAACCCATCAGCGTCGCCCCGGTCGTGCAAGTCCCCACTGCACCGCCGATGCCGTTCCAGTTTGTTGGCCGCATGGATGACCGTTCCGACTTGCAGGTTTTTCTGCAGAACGGCGAGAAAATATACGTCGTACGCAAAGGGGATGTGATCGACGAAACGTGGCGGATCGAGGGTATTTCCGATGTGGAATTGAGCCTGGTCTACCTGCCTCTGCATTTATCCCAGACGTTGTCTGTGGGGAGCGCGCAATGAACAGATCCCGTTTATTGACCAGTTTGTGCCTGTGCACCGCGCTGGCCGCGTGCAGTTCGGCCCAGGTCGCCAACAAGGAAGCGTCCGACCTGATCGAACAGGGCCAGTACGAAGCCGGCCTGGCGCGGATCGAAGATGGCCTGCGTGAAAATCCTCGTGACACGGAACTGCATCTGGCCTTGAACAGTGGCCGTGCGAAAGCGATCACTGCGCTGCTGACTGAAGCCGATGCCGACCGTGCGCACCGTGATTTTCCCCAGGCGCGCATGGGTTACAGCCGGGTGCTGACCATCGAACCGAACAACCGTCGTGCGCAGGACGCGTTGCGCCAGCTCGACTACCTGCGCAGCATGGATGAAAAACTCGAACTGGCCCGGGGCGACCTGCGTCGCGGCGACATTTACGGCGCCGATCGCCAGGTCAAACAGATCCTCGAACTGGACCCGAAAAACGACGGCGCGCTGGAACTGCAAGGCAATATTCGCCTGGTGCAGAGCCGCAACGTCATCCCGTATCCGCAACTGCGCACACGGCTGGATCGGCCGGTGACCCTGGAGTTTCGCGACGCCAACCTGAAGACCATTTTCGAAGTGCTGTCGCAGGTCGCCGGGTTGAATTTCATCTTCGACAAAGACCTGCGCCCGGATATGAAAGCCACCATCTTCGTGCGTGACGTGCGCATCGAAGACGCAGTGGAACTGCTGCTGCAACAGAACCAGCTGCATCAGAAAGTGGTGAACGAAAACACTTTGCTGATCTACCCGGACTCGCCGCAGAAGCTCAAGGACTATCAAGAGCTGGTGATGCGCACCTTTTACCTGACCAGCATCGACGCCAACACCGCGCTGAACATGATCAAAACCATGCTCAAGACCCGCGACGTGTTCGTTGATGAACGCCTCAACACCCTGACCATGCGCGACAGCGAAGACGCGATTCGCATGGCGGAAAAACTCCTCCAGTCGCAGGACCAGTCCAACCCCGAAGTGGTGCTGGAAGTGGAGGTGATGGAAGTCGCCACCCAGCGGATTCTCGACCTCGGCCTGCAGTGGCCGAACACCTTCGGCGTGGTCAACAGCGATGGCTCGGCGGTGACGTTGCTCGATCAGCTCAAAGGCATCAACTCTAGCCGGATCAGCATTTCGCCGTCGCCACAGGCCAAGATCAACGCGCAGGACAACGACATCAACACCCTCGCCAGTCCGGTGATTCGCGTCAGCAACCGTGAACAGGCGCGCATCCACATTGGTCAGCGCGTACCGATCATCAGCGCCACCTCGGTGCCTTCCACCCAAGGGCCGGTGATCACCGAAAGCGTGACTTACCTGGACGTCGGTCTGAAGCTGGAAGTGCAGCCGACCGTGCACCTCAACGGTGAAGTCGCGATCAAGATCGCGCTCGAAGTGAGTAACGCAACGCCGCTTGAGCCGACCCGGCAGGGCACCATTCCCGTGCAGGTCGACACCCGTAATGCGCAGACCACCTTGCGTCTGCATGACGGCGAAACGCAGATCCTTGCCGGGCTGATGCGCAACGATCACGGCGCCACCGGCAACAAGATTCCAGGCCTTGGCGACATCCCCGGGCTGGGCCGTTTGTTCGGCAGCAACAAGGACACCGTTGGCAAATCCGAGCTGGTGCTGTCGATCACGCCGCGCATCGTGCGCAACCTGCCGTACCAGAGCCCGTCGGACATGGAATTTCCCACCGGCACCGAAACCAGTCTGCACATCCAGGCACCGGACCGGCGCATGCAGACCTCGACTCAGCCTGCGGGCCTCGACCATCCGGTTGCGGTCAATTCCCCAGTCGTTGTCGGGAAGCCTTGATCATGAACGCCTCGCAGCGCGGTTTTACCTTGATCGAAGTCGTGGTGACGCTGGCCCTGATCGGCCTGCTGGCCGGCATGGCCGCGCCGCTGACCGAGACCGTGGTGCGCCGGGGCAAAGAGCAGCAATTGCGCACCGCGCTGTACCAGATTCGCGACGCCATCGACGCCTACAAACGTGCGTTCGACGCCGGGTACATTGAGAAGTCGCTGAACAGCAGCGGTTACCCGCCGAACCTGCAAGTGCTGGTCGAAGGCGTGCGCGATGTGCGCAGTGCCAAAGGTGCCAAGTTCTATTTCCTGCGCCGCGTGCCGCGCGATCCGCTGGCACCGGTCAAGCGTGATGACGAAGGCGGCTGGGGCGTGCGCTCTTATGACAGCACGGCGCTGAACCCGCGCGAGGGCGAGGACGTGTTTGACGTTTACTCGCAATCGGGTGGCAAGGGGCTCAACGGCATCGCGTATCGGGAGTGGTGATCATGACTCGGCAAAAGGGTTTTACCTTGCTCGAACTGATGGTGGTCATGGCAATCATCGCCACCCTGATGACCATCGCCTTGCCGCGTTATTTCAACAGCCTCGAAGCATCGAAAGAGACCACGCTGCGCCAGAGCCTGTCCGCCATGCGCGAGGCGCTCGATCACTATTACGGCGACACCGGGCGCTACCCCGATTCCATCGAGCAACTGGTGGAGCAGCGCTACCTGCGCAACCCGCCAACCGACCCGATTGCCGAGCGCAAGGACCTTTGGGTGCTGGTCGCGCCGCCGGACGGCGTGGCGGGCGGCGTGGCCGATATCAAAAGCGGTGCCACCGGGAGGGCGCGCGATGGCAGCCTTTATTCCGAGTGGTAAGCCGGCTGGCGAGGAGGGTTTCACCTACCTCGGCGTGCTGTTCCTGATCGTGCTGATGGGCATGGGCCTGGCGAGTGCCGGCCAATTGTGGTCGACCGCCTCCAAGCGCGATCGCGAGCGCCAGTTGCTCTGGGTCGGCACCCAATACGCGCAGGCCTTGCGCAGCTATTACCGCAGTTCGCCAGGTCTGGCGCAGTACCCCAGAGAGCTGGCGGACCTTTTGCAGGACGAGCGTTTCCCCAATGCCAGGCCTCACATTCGGCAGTTGTACCCGGACCCGGCCGGCGGCGGTGAATGGACCTTGATGCGTGGGTTTGACGGGCGCATCACCGGCCTCAACAGCCCGTCCACGGACAAGCCGATGAAGCAGGCGGACTTCCCCGCGCAATGGTCGGATTTTACCGGAATGGCCAGCTACGCGGACTGGCAGTTCGTTGCCGAGAAAGCTTTCCTCGAAGGCGCGCCCGGGCCGAAAGCCCAGCCTGGTGCAGCGCCGGGAGTGCAGCCATGAACAGATTCTGTATGGCCTTGATCCTGATCTTAAGCGCTTCGTCTGCCTCGGCCGCCGAAGAGGACGAACTGCTGGGTTTCGTCGTCGATGACACGATTTCGCACATTGGCCACGAGTTTTATTACGCGTTCACCGAACGCCTGCGCGCCACCAGCCCGATGGATTTCAACCTGGTGGTACGCGAACGACCTTCGGCGCGCTGGGGCAGCCTGGTGACCGTGGAATATCAACAGCGATTGGTTTACCGGCGCTTTCTGCCGCCCAACACCGTCGAGCTGAAGGAGGAGGCGTCCGACGCTGCCGACTGGGTTCGCGGACAGATAGTTCAGCGCAAGCTGGAAGCCTTGTTGCAGGACACCACGGACCTTGAGAGGGACGAATTATGAAAACCAAAACGCTCTCGCAGTGCACCGGCTTATGGATGCTTGGCCTTGTCAGCGGCGGCCTGGTCCAGGCCTCGGAGCTGGTTTACACGCCGATCAATCCGTCGTTTGGCGGCAACCCGTTGAACGGCACCTGGCTGCTCAATAACGCGCAATCGCAGAACGACTACGACGACCCCGATCTGAAAAGCCGCTCATCGCTGGCCGGCACCTCAGCGCTGGAGCGCTTCAGCAATCAGTTGGAATCGCGCTTGCTCGGGCAGTTGCTGGACAACATCTCCACCGGCAACACCGGCAGCTTGTCCACCGATGCTTTTATCGTCGATGTGCTCGACGACTCGGGCGCGCTGACGATTGTGGTGACCGATCGGGTGACGGGTGAAATTTCTGAAATCCAGGTGAATGGACTGGCCCCTTGAAGGGGACTCGGGTCGACGGGGAGTGACGGACATGAAAAAAATAATACTGGTTGGGCTGATGCTGGCGGCGTTGCAGGGTTGCAGTTTGCGTGAGCCGATGGGTGCCGAGCAGGACACCGAATCACCGACGCTGACACCACGGGCGTCGACCTATTACGATCTGCTCAACATGCCACGGCCCAAGGGGCGCCTGATGGCGGTGGTCTATGGTTTTCGCGATCAGACCGGGCAATACAAACCGACCCCGGCCAGTTCGTTTTCCACCAGCGTGACCCAGGGCGCGGCGAGCATGCTGATGGATGCGTTGCAGGCGAGCGGCTGGTTTGTGGTGCTGGAACGTGAGGGGCTGCAGAATCTGCTGACCGAGCGCAAGATCATTCGCGCGTCGCAGAAAAAGGCCAATACGCCGGTGAATATTCAGGGTGAGTTGCCGCCGTTGCAGGCGGCGAATCTGATGCTCGAGGGTGGAATCATTGCGTATGACACCAACGTGCGCAGTGGCGGGGAGGGCGCGCGGTATCTGGGGATTGATATTTCCCGGGAGTATCGGGTGGATCAGGTTTCGGTGAACCTCCGTGCGGTAGATGTGCGCAGTGGGCAGGTGTTGGCGAACGTGATGACCAGCAAGACGATTTATTCGGTCGGGCGCAGTGCCGGGGTGTTCAAGTTTATCGAGTTCAAGAAGTTGCTCGAGGCTGAAGTCGGCTACACCACTAACGAGCCGGCGCAGTTGTGTGTGCTGTCGGCGATCGAGTCGGCGGTGGGGCATTTGCTGACGCAGGGGATCGAGCGCAAGTTGTGGGCGGTGGCGGGGGATAACGCGGCTGCGGTGCAGAATGAGACGCTGGATCGGTATCTGGCGCAGAGCAAGATTGTGCCTGAGGAAGAGAATGAGTGATTCCCCGGCCCTGCAGGCGTCGCTCAACCCGCTGTGGGTGAGAGCGGTCATCTGCAAGCTCCTCCGAAAAAAACAGCACGTACATCCAATTTCCCAACCCCCCGCCCCGGGCACTATCAAACCATTCCCGGCGCACCCACGCCGGCGGTTTTTTTCTGTGCGGGCGGGCCATGAACACATCGCAATGGGATGAACGCGCTCCCGACCTCGGCTTGCTTTTCCTGCGCGTCAGCGGTGGGCTTTTTCTGCTGTGGGTTCACGGTCTGCCCAAGCTGCTTAACTACAGCGCCGAACTGCAGCTCATCGAAGATCCCTTCAACCTCGGCGCCCACGTCACGTTGATGCTGGCGATATTCGCCGAGGTGTTCTGCCCGTTGCTGATCATCGCAGGGGCGCTGGTACGTCTGGCCTGTCTGCCGATTTTGTCCGTGCTGTTGATCGCGATGTTGGTAGTGCACCCGCAGTGGACCCTCGCCGAAGGGCAGTTCGGTTGGTTACTGTTGATCGTTTTCACCAGCGTTTTTATCGCCGGGCCGGGAAGGCTGGCGCTCAATGTGCGTTTCGCCGGAGCTTTACGTTATGCCTGATTCCATCCAGCCCGAGCTTGCCAAAAAAAGCTTCGATGAAGTCGTGACCCTGGTTATCAAGCACCGGGTCAAGGCCGGTTTTGAAGTGGCTTACGAGGCGTGGTTGCGCAACATCGTCAGCATCGCCGGGCAGCAGGACGGGCACTTGGGTGTCGATGTGATGCGCGGCAAAAACGCCGGCCTCGACCTGTACACCTGCGTACTGCGCTTTTGCTCCACCGAGGCGATGCAGCGCTGGCTCGATTCACCCCAGCGCCAGGCACTCGTTAACGAAGCCACGCCGATGCTGGCCGATGGCGACCAGACTGAAGTCAACCCGGTCAACGAGTTCTGGTTCGCCCCGGCCGAAGCGGGTTCACCGCCACCGCCACGCTGGAAACAGGCAGTGGTGACGCTGCTGGTGATTCTGCCGCACACGCTGCTGGTGCCGTTGCTCTGGGGACCATTGCTGCAACTGCATGCTTTTCTCTCCAACTACGTGGTTGCGACGTTTCTGATCACGCTGACCATCGTGGTCTCGGTGGTGTACCTGTTCATGCCATTGGCGACGCGCCTGTTCGCGCCCTGGCTGTCTCCCTCCACTCAGCCCAAGGAAACGCGATGAACGCCGACCTGATTTTATTCAATGGCCACTTTCATACCGTTGACCGGGAAACCCCGCGCGCCAGCGCCGTCGCGATCAGCGAGGGTCGCTTTGTCGCCGTCGGCACCGATGCCGACGCCATGGCTTTGCGCGGTTCCGGCACCCAGGTCATCGACCTCAAGGGCCGGTGTGTCATACCCGGCCTCAACGACTCGCACTTGCATCTGATCCGTGGCGGGTTGAACTACAACCTCGAACTGCGCTGGGAAGGCGTGCCGTCGGTGGTCGATGCCTTGCGCATGCTCAAGGATCAGGCCGACCGCACGCCGACCCCGCAATGGGTACGCGTGGTCGGTGGCTGGAACGAATTCCAGTTCGCTGAAAAACGCATGCCGACCCTTGAAGAACTCAACCAGGCTGCGCCGGACACCCCGGTATTTGTCCTGCATTTGTACGACCGCGCCTTGCTCAACCGCGCCGCGCTGCGAGTGGCGGGCTACACGCGCAACACGCCGAATCCACCGGGTGGCGAGATCGTCCGGGACAGCAACGGCGAGCCGACCGGCATGCTGGTCGCTCGACCCAACGCGATGATCCTCTACTCGACGCTGGCCAAGGGGCCGAAGCTGCCGCTGGAATATCAGGTCAACTCGACCCGCCAGTTCATGCGCGAGCTCAACCGCTTGGGCCTTACCAGCGCCATTGATGCCGGCGGTGGTTTCCAGAACTATCCGGACGATTATCAAGTGATCGAGCAGTTGGCCAAGGACCAGCAACTGACTATCCGCATCGCTTACAACCTGTTCACCCAAAAGCCGAAAGAAGAACTCACCGATTTCAAGAACTGGACCAGCAGCGTCACGCTGCATCAGGGCGATGATTACCTGCGCCACAACGGAGCCGGGGAAATGCTGGTGTTTTCCGCGGCGGATTTCGAGGACTTCCTCGAGCCGCGTCCGGACCTGCCGCAAACCATGGAAGACGAGTTGGAGCCGGTGGTCCGCCACCTCGTCGAGCAGCGTTGGCCGTTCCGTTTGCATGCGACCTACAACGAGTCCATCAGCCGCATGCTCGACGTGTTCGAGAAGGTCAACCGCGACATTCCGTTCAACGGTTTGCCATGGTTTTTCGATCACGCGGAAACCATCACGCCGCAGAACATCGAGCGGGTGAGGGCGCTGGGTGGCGGCATCGCGATTCAGGATCGCATGGCGTTTCAGGGCGAATATTTTGTCGAGCGTTACGGTGCCAAAGCCGCCGAAGCGACGCCGCCGATCAAGCGCATGTTGGCCGAAGGCGTACCGGTCGGTGCCGGCACCGATGCCACGCGGGTGTCCAGCTACAATCCATGGACTTCGTTGTACTGGATGGTCAGCGGCCGCACGGTCGGCGGGCTGGAACTGCACAGCGAAGGGCTATCGCGCCAGACCGCGCTGGAATTGTTCACCCACGGCAGCGCCTGGTTCTCTTCCGAACAGGGCAAAAAAGGCATGATCAAGGTCGGGCAACTGGCTGACCTTGCAGCGTTGAGCGCGGATTTTTTCAGCGTCGACGAAGAAGCGATCAAGTGGATCGAGTCACTGTTGACTGTGGTCGGCGGCAAGGTGGTGTACGCCGCCGGAGATTTCGAAAAACTCGGCCCGGCCAGTGTACCGGTGCTGCCGGACTGGTCGCCGGTGGTCAAGGTGCCGGGACACTGGCGGCCGACTTCGCCGATGCAGGCGCAGGTGCACCATTGCAGCGGGCCGTGTGGCGTGCACGCGCACAGCCATGACCGCGCGCGTTTGTCGAATGCGCCGGTGAGTGACTTTGCCGGTTTCTGGGGCGCCTTCGGCTGCTCGTGTTTCGCTTTCTGATGAACATGATAAAGCGTCGGCCCGACGTGCCGGCGCTGCCAGCGACAACCATCCCTCGAGGAGTTTCACATGAGCAATGTTCCCTACAAACGCCTGAACAAAGACGACGCTGTGGTGCTGTTGGTAGACCACCAGACCGGTCTGATCTCGCTGGTTCAGGATTTCTCGCCCAATGAATTCAAGAACAACGTGCTGGCCCTGGGCGACGTCGCCAAGTTTTTCAAACTGCCGACCATCCTCACCACCAGTTTTGAAAACGGCCCGAACGGCCCGATGGTTCCTGAGTTGAAAGAGCAGTTCCCGGATGCGCCGTACATTCCGCGTCCAGGCCAGATCAATGCCTGGGACAACGAAGATTTTGTCAAAGCGGTGAAAGCCACCGGTCGCAAGCAATTGATCATCGCCGGTGTGGTGACTGACGTGTGCGTGACGTTCCCGACCCTGTCGGCACTGGCTGAAGGCTTTGATGTATTTGTGGTCACCGACGCTTCCGGCACGTTCAATGAAACCGTGCAGCAAGCTGCTTGGGCGCGCATGACTGCGGCCGGTGCGCAACTGGTCAACTGGTTCTCGGTGGCGTGCGAGCTGCAGGGCGACTGGCGCAACGACATGGAAGGCCTGGCGAACCTGCTGTCGCCGCGCATTCCAAACTACCGCAACCTGATGAACAGCTACTCGGTGCTGAGCGCGAAGTAAGTCCTGTGGCGAAAAAAATGCCCGCCATTGTGCGGGCATTTTTTTCAGTCTCAAGGTGAGGGGAGTCTCTGTGGCGAGGGCTTTTCTAGTGATCTGCTTTTGTGGTGCTGATCTTTTGTGATGATGAGATTTTGTGATGATGAGATTTTGTGGCGAGGGAGCTTGCTCCCGCTGGGTTGCGAAGCAGCCCCCTTGTTACAAAAAAAAGCAGGGGACCGCTACGCAGTCCAGCGGGAGCAAGCTCCCTCG
>NZ_JMCL01000082.1 GCF_000690905.1 Pseudomonas sp. Ant30-3
TTTTCAGCCTCTCGCAAACCCTGCTCGATGAAGCTTCCCACCTGGCCACAGGCTTTGAAAATCTTGCAGGCGGGCGTGATCTGGACACTATCGGCGGCTACGTATTGGGCTTGCTGGCACTGACCTCGATCATCCTCATCGGTTTGGTCATGGTGCGCGAGACCAACCGCCAATTGCGTGAAACCGCCGAGAAGAACGAGCGCAACCAGAACGCGATCATGCGCCTGCTGGATGAGATCGAAGACCTCGCCGACGGCGACCTGACGGTCACGGCCTCGGTGACCGAAGACTTCACCGGGACCATCGCCGACTCCATTAACTATTCCGTGGACCAACTGCGTGATTTGGTCGCGACGATCAACCTGACCGCCGGCCAGGTCGCCGCCGCCGTGCAGGAAACCCAGGCGACCGCCATGCACCTGGCGCAGGCCTCCGAGCATCAGGCGCAGCAAATCTCCGACGCCTCCACGGCGATCAACGACATGGTGCACTCCATCGACCAGGTCTCGGCGAACGCGGCCGAGTCTTCGGCGGTGGCCGAGCGTTCGGTGGAGATCGCCAACAAAGGCAACGAAGTGGTGCACAACACCATTCATGGCATGGACAACATTCGCGAACAGATTCAGGACACGGCCAAACGCATCAAGCGCCTCGGCGAGTCTTCGCAGGAAATCGGCGACATCGTCAGCCTGATCGATGACATTGCCGACCAGACCAACATCCTCGCCCTCAACGCCGCGATTCAGGCATCGATGGCCGGTGATGCCGGACGTGGTTTTGCCGTGGTCGCCGATGAAGTTCAGCGCCTGGCCGAGCGCTCATCCGCCGCCACGCGGCAGATCGAAACGCTGGTGCGGGCGATTCAGACCGACACCAACGAAGCGGTTATTTCCATGGAGCAGACCACCACCGAAGTGGTGCGCGGCGCGCGTCTGGCGCAGGATGCCGGGGTGGCCCTGGAAGAAATCGAAGGCGTGTCGAAAACCCTCGCGGCGTTGATCCAGAGTATCTCCAACGCGGCGCAACAACAGACGTCGTCGGCCGGTCAGATTTCCCTGACGATGAATGTGATCCAGCAGATCACCACGCAGACTTCGTCGGGCTCAACCGCCACGGCTGACAGCATTGGTAATCTGGCGAAGATGGCCAGCGAGCTGCGGCGGTCGGTGTCCGGTTTCACTTTGCCGGTCGCGGATAAAACGTGAAGCGCCTGCAGGCGCATGTTTTTTCGAATAGAGCAGTGATGTGGAGCAGTTATGGGTGATCGGCACGACTATGTGGCCCTCGAGTGGGTCAAAGGCGAGATTGCCGAAACGCTGAAAGTCGCTCATCAAGCGATCGAGACGCTGCTGGATGACCCGCAGGCGACGCACGCACTGGATGAGTGTCTGGCGTGCGTCCATCAGGTCCACGGCGCTCTGCACATGGTCGAGTTTTACGGCGCGGCGCTGCTCGCCGAGGAAATGGAACACCTGACTCGCGCCCTGCTGGGCAATCGTGTCAGTCACCGCGACGAAGCCATCCACCTGCTGATGCAGGCTTTGGGGCAACTGCCGATTTACCTCGACCGTGTGCAAGGCGCACGGCGCGACTTGCCGCTGGTGGTGCTGCCACTGATCAATGATCTGCGCAGCGCCCGCGGCGACAGCTTGCTGTCGGAGACCAGCCTGTTCACACCACAATTGCCAGACGTGCCGCCCCTGGATGAAGAATCGCTGGCGCTGCTGGAGCCGGCGGATCTGCCGAGCGTGTTGCGCAAATTACGGCAGATGTTGCAGATGGCGCTCGTCGGATTACTCCGCGAACAGGATAGCGACACTAATCTCGGTTATTTAAGCAAAGTATTCTCACGCCTCGAAGCCCTGTGCGCCAACGCGCCATTGAGCCCGCTGTGGCAAGTGGCGTCGGCGCTGGTCGAAGGCATGCGCGGCGGCTCGATCGCCAACAGCCCGGCCTTGCGCAGCCTGTTCAAGGACGCCGACAAAGAACTCAAGCGCCTGCTCGAACAGGGCATGCGCGGCATCAATCAACCGGCACCGCCGGAGCTGCTCAAGAGCTTGCTGTTTTATATTGCCAAAGCCGAACACCCCACCGGGCAGATGCTGACCATGAAAGATCGCTACGCACTGGACGATGCGCTGCCTGACAGCGCAATGGTCGATGAAGAACGCGCGCGGCTCGCCGGGCCCGACCGCGATGCCATGCGCTCGGTGCTCGCTGCCCTGTGCGAAGAATTGGTGCGGGTCAAGGAACGCCTCGACCTGTTCGTGCGCAGCGACCGTCAGCATGCGTCGGACCTCGACAGCCTGCTCGCTCCGCTGCGGCAGATCGCCGACACCCTGGCCGTGCTCGGTTTCGGCCAGCCACGCAAGGTCATCATCGATCAACTGGCCGTGGTCCTGAGCCTCGCCCAAGGCCAGCGCGAACCCAACGATGCGATCCTGATGGACGTCGCCGGAGCCTTGCTTTACGTCGAGGCGACGCTGTCCGGCATGGTCGGCACCGTCGAGCCGGAGAGCCAGGAAGAAAGCCGCCTGCCCACCACTGACCTGACGCAGATCCATCAGATTGTGATCAAGGAAGCGCGCATCTGTTTGCAGCAGGCCAAGGACATGATCGTCGAGTACATCGACGCCGACTGGGACCCGCAGCCACTGCAGCCATTGCCGGCGTTGCTCACGCAAGTGCGCGGCGCGCTGGCGATGATCCCGTTGAGCCGTGCGGCGAGCCTGATCGAGACCTGCAACCACTTCATCCGCGAGCATCTTCTGCTCGATCTCGATCAGCCCGGCTGGGAGCAACTCGACAGCCTGGCAGACGCCATTTCCAGTCTCGAATATTACCTGGAGCGCCTCAGCGACGACCCCGAAGCCGCGGGTGATCACCTGCTCGATGTCGCCGAAAAAAGCCTGGCAGCGTTGGGCTATTTTCCCAGTGAACACAATGTGCCGGTGCTTGAGGATGTGCTCAGCCCGAGTGAAGCGCTGGTGATGCAAGACCAGCAGGAACTGGACGATCCCGAGGTTGTGCAGACCCTGGCGCAAGTGCTCGCCAGCCCCGTGTCGACGCTCAACCCGCCGGCGCTGAACACACCGGGCAGCCTGTTGCCGCCGCCAACGGACGAAGCGCCGGTGGATGAGGAGCTGCGCGAAGTCTTCCTCGAAGAAACCGACGAAGTGCTGGAGGCAATTCGTGAATATCTGCCGCGTTGGGTCGCCAGCGTTGGCGACAAGCCTGCGCTGATCGAGTTGCGCCGAGCGTTCCATACGCTCAAGGGCAGCGGCCGAATGGTCCGGGCCCTGGTCCTCGGCGAGTTGGCCTGGGCCGTGGAAAACCTGCTCAATCGTGTGCTCGAAAACAGCGTCGCGCCTGAGCCCGCCGTGCAACAACTGCTGGCCGATGTGCTTGATCGGCTGCCGCAACTGGTCGCGGATTTTGCCGCCAATGCTCAGCGCCAGCGCAACGATGTTGATCAGTTGGCCGCCCGCGCTCACGCGCTCGCCAAGGGGCATCAGCCACTGGCTGACGAGGACGTACAGGATGTCGCCGCCCTCGATCCGCTGCTGCTGGAGATCTTTCGCAACGAGGCCGAAACGCATTTGGCCAGCCTTAACCGTTTTCTCGATCAGGCCGCCGAGCATCTGCCGTTGCAGGCCAGTGACGAATTGCAACGCGCCTTGCACACGCTCAAGGGCAGTGCCTCGATGGCCGGTGTACTGCCGATTGCCGAGCTGGCTACACCGCTCGACCAATTGGCCCGAGAGTACAAGGCGCACCTGATTGCCCTTGACCTCGATGAGGTCGAATTGCTGCTGGAAGCCGAGGGCGTGTTCCGTGTCGGGCTGCGCCAGCTCAAGGTCGATCCGCTGGCCGAAATCCCCGGCGCGCCGTCGTTGATCGCGCGGACTCAGGCGCTGCTCGACGCACGCCTGGAAACACATCTGCGCGCGCCAAGCAGCGCGTTGCGGACCAAACGCGACCCGCAGTTGATCAACAATTTCCTGGCCCAGGGCATGGACATTCTGCTCGACGCCGAAAGCCTGTTGCAGCGCTGGCAGCAGCATCCCGGCGAGCGCCAGGAATTGAGCGCGTTGCTGGACGAAC
The DNA here is from genome assembly GCF_000690905.1 of Pseudomonas sp. Ant30-3. Lineage (GTDB taxonomy): Bacteria > Pseudomonadota > Gammaproteobacteria > Pseudomonadales > Pseudomonadaceae > Aquipseudomonas. Next base: position 4,105 of record NZ_JMCL01000082.1, read on the forward strand.
TGACCACCCTCGGCGAAGGCGCGCACCTGGCGGATCTGCAGCCGGTGGACGAACTCTGTGAAGCCTTGCTCGACCTGTATGGCGCGGTCGAAGAAAGCAGCCTGGCGGTCAGCGAGCGGTTTTTCCATGAAGCTCAAAGCGCCCACGAGGCGCTGATCAACATGCTCGATCAGCTGGCCGCCGGCCAGGAAGTCAGCGCGCAACCGCAACGCACGCGAGCGCTGCGCGAACTGCTCGATGAGGGACTTGATCCCTCGGCGACGGGGCTAATTCGCAGCGACGGCAGCCGCACCCTGAGCATTCGCGAACTGGGCAGCGCCACCGCAGAACTCGCGCAGAGTGCTGTAGGAGCCGGCTTGCTGGCGATGGGCGATAACGATGACGCGTCTTCATTGGAAAAACATGGCGCCTACGAGACCATCGCCAGCAAGCCGGCTCCTACAGGGGGACGTGCAGTCGAGCTGGACGACGAGATCGTCTCGATCTTCCTCGAAGAGGCGGTAGATATTCTCGAAAGCGCTGGCCAGGCTTTGCAGCGCTGGCTCGGCGACCCGGACAATGCCGCGCCGCTGTTGTCGTTGCAGCGTGATTTGCACACCCTCAAGGGCGGTGCGCGAATGGCCGAGGTCGAGCCGGTCGGTGATCTCGCCCATGAGCTGGAAAGCCTTTACGAGGGACTCGTCGATCGCCGCTACAACCACAGCGAAGCCTTGGCGCAACTGCTGCAACTCAGCCATGACCGGCTCGCGCAGCTGCTGGAACAGTTGCAGAACCACGCGCCTATGGCTGATCAGCACGAGCTGATCGAGGCGATCCGCGAATTTCGTCAGGGCAACATCATCACCGCGGAAACTGCCGAGCCGGCCGGCACCGATGACTCGCCCGGGCACGACCCGGAGCTGCTCGAGATCTTCCTCGAGGAAGGTTTCGACATCATCGAAAACTCCGGCGCCGCACTGTTGCGCTGGCAGGCCGAACCGTCCAGTCGACAGGAAATCGAAACCCTGCTGCGCGACCTGCATACCCTCAAGGGCGGCGCGCGGATGGTCGAAATCACGCCGATTGGCGACCTCGCGCACGAGCTGGAATTTCTCTACGAAGGTTTGTCCGCCGGCAGCCTGCAACCGTCACCCGCGTTAATTGCGCTGTTGCAGAGCTGCCACGACCGACTCGCGCAAATGCTCGACGCCGTCCGCGCCGAGCAACCACCGCTGCCTGCGGATCAGTTGATCGAGGCGATCAGGAATTTCAGCCAGCGGGTTGAGCCGCAAATTGTCGCGCCGCTCGCAGCGGCGAAAGTGGAAACCCCTTCTCCATCAGCCGATGCCGGCGCGGACATGGTCAAGGTCTCCGCAGAACTGCTCGATGATCTGGTCAATCTCGCCGGGGAAACCTCGATCTTCCGTGGCCGCATCGAACAACAGGTCAACGATGCGCAAGTTGCCCTTAACGAAATGGAAACCACCATCGAACGCATGCGTGATCAGTTGCGCAGGCTCGACACGGAAACTCAAGGGCGCATTCTCAGCCGCCAGCACGCCGATGCCGAACGTTCGGGCTACGAGGAATTCGATCCGCTGGAAATGGACCGGCATTCGCAGTTGCAGCAATTGTCCCGCGCGTTGTTCGAATCCGCCTCTGACTTGCTCGACCTCAAGGAAACCTTAGACCGGCGCAATCAGGATGCGGAAAACCTGCTGCAACAGCAGGGCCGCATCAACACTGAGTTGCAGGAAGGCTTGATGCGCACGCGGATGGTGCCGTTCGAGCGGATGCTGCCGCGCTTAAAGCGCATCGTCCGCCAGGTCTCCAGCGAACTGGGCAAGGACGTGGCATTTGTCGTTGGCAACGCTGAAGGCGAGATGGACCGCAATGTGCTCGAGCGCATGGCCGCGCCGCTGGAACACATGCTGCGCAACGCCGTAGATCATGGTCTGGAAGCCGCCGATGTGCGGGTGGCGGCGGGGAAGCCGGCCCAGGGCCGGATCACCCTGGACCTGTTGCGCGAAGGCGGCGACATCATTTTCGACATTCGTGACGATGGTGCCGGTGTGCCGCTGGATGCGGTGCGGCGCAAGGCGATCAAGCGGGGTTTGCTCGAGCCTGACAGCGACATAAGTGACCGCGACGTGCTGCAGTTCATCCTGCGGCCGGGCTTTTCCACCGCCGAAAAAATCACCCAGATTTCCGGTCGCGGCGTGGGAATGGACGTCGTCCACGAAGAGGTGCGGCAACTCGGCGGCAGCATGAGCATTGACTCGGTGCCGGGGCAGGGCGTGCACTTTCGCATCCGCCTGCCGTTTACCGTTTCAGTCAATCGCGCGTTGATGGTGCAATGCGCTGAGGATCAATACGCGATCCCGCTGAACACTATCGACGGTATCGTGCGGGTGCTGCCCAATGAACTGGAAGGGCATTACCGGCTCGATCCACCGACCTACCAATACGCCGGGCAGCACTATGAATTGTGTTATTTGGGTGAACTGCTGAAAACCAGTACGCGCCCGAAACTGTCAGGCCAGAGCCAGCCGTTGCCGGTGTTGCTGGTGCAGTGCAACGAGCGCCACATTGCCGTGCAGGTCGACGCGATGGCCGGCACCCGCGAGATTGTGGTGAAGAGTCTGGGCCCGCAGTTTGCGGCGGTGCAAGGTTTGTCCGGGGCGACGATCCTGGGCGATGGCCGGGTAGTGCTGATTCTCGACCTGCTGGCGCCGATTCGGGCGATGCAGGCGCGGCTGCCGCAACTGCCGCGGGCTCACAACGTCGAGGTCGAAGCGCACAAGCCATTGCTGGTGCTGGTGGTCGACGACTCGGTCACTGTACGCAAGGTTACCAGCCGTTTGCTTGAACGTCACGGCATGAACGTGCTGACCGCCAAGGACGGCGTTGACGCCATGTTGGTGCTTGAAGAGCATCTGCCCGACCTGATGCTGCTGGACATCGAGATGCCGCGCATGGACGGTTTCGAGGTGGCCACGCAAGTGCGCGCCGACGAGCGCTTGCAGCATCTGCCGATCATCATGATCACTTCGCGCACTGGGCAGAAACACCGCGACCGTGCCATGGCCATCGGCGTCAACGATTACCTCGGCAAGCCGTATCAGGAATCGGTGCTGCTCGACAGCATCGCCTTGTGGAGCAAGTCCCATGCTTGAACATCGCTCCAGCCAACTGACCGGATTGTTACTGCCCTTGGCGGACCGCAACCTGATCCTGCCCAACGTGGCCGTCGCCGAGTTGATCGACTATCAGCCTGCGGCGTTCGATCTCGATACGCCGCCGTGGTACCTGGGGCGGGTAACGTGGCGCAATCGGCAGATTCCGCTGCTGAGTTTCGAATCGGCATGCGGCAGCAGAATCGTTATCGGCGAACGCGCGCGGATCGTCATCCTCAATGCCCTCGGCGGGCGCCCGGAACTGAAGTTCATCGCGTTGCTGGTGCAGGGCATTCCGCGGTCGTACAAGCTCGACAGCCAGTTGAGCTATGTGGATGTGCCGCTGTGTGCGCTGGAGCAGGCGGCGGTGCAGGTCGGCGAGCAGGTGGCCAAAGTCCCGGATTTGCTGGCGCTGGAGGCGTTGTTGGTGAGTGCGGGGTTGGTGTGATGGGCGCCGTTGCGCCTGATGTTCTCGCACAGTTAGTCGTGTCAGTGCTAATGCCCCCAGAGACTTGATAAGTCCTATAAAGGGACCTATCGTTCCCTTTTTGGGACTGGAAGGGCTTGGCCATGATCCATTACTCTCTGAGTGATGCTTTATTCACCACCACTCAGCAAAAGGTATTGGGGCTCTTGTTTGGGAAACCGGATCAAAGCTTCTATACCAACGAAATTGCGCGCTGGGCACAAGTGGGGAAGGGCAGTCTCATCAGAGAGCTTGATCGCCTGCAACGCTCAGGCGTCCTTGTCATTTCACGGGTAGGCAACCAGACACACTACCAAGTCAATGCTCACTGCCCGATTTACGCCGAACTCCTCAGTATCGTGCAAAAAACCGTAGGCATCGCCGAGCCTCTACGGCATGCGTTGCAGCCTTTCTCGGAGAAATTGAGCTGGGCGTTTGTCTACGGCTCGATCGCGAAAAGTCAGGCAAACGCATTCAGTGACATAGATCTCATGCTGATCGGCGATGGCCTGCACTACAGTGACGTGATGGAGCGGCTGATGCCTTTGGAAGAGCAGTTGAGCCGCACCCTGAATCCGACGCTTTACACCCCTGATGACTGGATCGCAAAGCTGAAGGCTGAAAACAGTTTTGTCGTGCGAGTCGCTCAGCAGGAAAAAATCAATCTGATGGGTGAAAACCCTTTGGAGTCCAAGGATGGGCAGCAACGAGAATCTGGAAAATCTCTTACGTAGTGGCGGATTAAAGTTTGAGCCGCCGGACAGGAAGGAGTGTGAAGGGCTGCTGCGTTCTGCAGCGGACCGATTGGATGATGCACAAACTAGGTCTCTCTCGTTCGCGAGCCGTTTCGACCTCGCTTACAACGCTGCCCATGCACTTGCGCTAACGTCTCTACGCCTGTGCGGCTACCGCTCGGACAAGCGATATCTGGTGTTCCAATGCCTGGCTCATACCGCTGATATTGGCAAAGTGCAGGTACGTCTGTTCGCCTTGTGCCACGAGCGAAGAAACCTTGCGGAGTACGAAGGTTACATGGATGAAGATCCGGCGTTGTTGGACCAGTTACTGGACAGTACTGTGCAATTGATGGAGCGCGTGCAGCGTCAGATGTTGCGGCTGTGATGCAACCATTACCCTGACCGTAATGATCCGCCTCCCAGCTTGATTGATGCCCCGATCCAACACTCCTAAGGTGACCCCCACACAGCGAACCCCGTGGAGTGGTCATGACAACAACAATAACCCCCGACTCGCGATGGACCCGGCGGCGCAGCGAGAAGCAGCGGCGACTGGCGTTGGTCAAAGGGCTGGCCGACGGCGTGGTGCTGCCCACCGACAACATCCTTGCCGCACTGGAAGCGTTGATCTTGCCCGGCGACCGAGTGGTGCTGGAGGGTAACAATCAGAAGCAGGCGGATTTCCTCTCCCGCTCGCTGGCCAAAGCCGATCCGGCCAAGCTGCATGACCTGCACATGATCATGCCCAGTGTCGGTCGCTCCGAGCACCTGGATCTGTTTGAACGCGGCATCGCCCGCAAGCTCGATTTCTCTTTCGCCGGCACCCAAAGCCTGCGCATCAGCCAATTGCTTGAAGACGGTCTGCTGGAAATCGGCGCGATCCATACCTACATCGAGCTGTACGCGCGGTTGGTAGTGGACCTGATTCCCAATGTCGTGCTTTCAGCCGGTTTCATGGCGGACCGCGCCGGCAATATCTACACCGGCCCGAGCACCGAAGACACGCCGGCGTTGATTGAACCGGCGGCCTTCAGCGATGGCATCGTCATCGTTCAGGTTAACCAGCTTGTGGACGACGTCACTGACCTGCCGCGCGTGGACATTCCGGCGTCCTGGGTCGATTTCGTGGTGGTGGCCGACAAGCCGTTCTACATCGAACCGTTGTTCACTCGCGACCCACGGCACATCAAGCCGGTGCACGTATTGATGGCGATGATGGCGATTCGCGGAATCTACGAAAAACACAACGTCCAATCCCTGAACCACGGCATCGGTTTCAACACCGCCGCCATCGAACTGATCCTGCCGACCTACGGCGAATCCCTCGGCCTGAAGGGCAAAATTTGCCGCAACTGGACCCTCAATCCGCACCCGACCCTGATTCCGGCGATTGAAAGCGGCTGGGTCGAAAGCGTGCATTGTTTCGGCACCGAACTGGGCATGGAAAATTACATCGCCGCCCGGCCGGATGTGTTCTTTACCGGTCGTGACGGCTCGCTGCGGTCCAACCGGATGTTCAGCCAACTCGCCGGGCAGTACGCGGTGGACCTGTTCATCGGCGCGACGCTGCAGGTCGACGGCGACGGCCATTCCTCAACTGTTACCCGTGGCCGTATTGCCGGTTTCGGTGGTGCGCCAAACATGGGCCACGATCCGCGCGGTCGTCGTCACGGCACTCCGGCATGGCTCGACATGCGCCACGGCGATGCGCCGGAGCCCTTGCTCGAACGCGGCAAAAAACTCGTGGTGCAAATGGTTGAGACCTTCCAGGAGGGCGGTAAACCGACCTTTGTCGAAACCCTCGACGCGGTCGAGGTGGCGAGGAAAAGCGGCATGCCGCTGGCACCGATCATGATCTACGGCGACGACGTCACGCACCTGCTGACCGAGGAAGGCATCGCCTATCTGTACAAGGCGCGCTCGCTGGAAGAACGTCAGGCGATGATCGCGGCCGTCGCCGGGGTCACCGTCATTGGCTTGCGCCACAACCCGAAAGACACCGCGCGTATGCGTCGCGAAGGCTTGATCGCATTGCCCGAAGACCTCGGCATCCGTCGCACCGACGCCACCCGTGAGCTGCTCGCGGCGAAAAGCGTGGCCGATCTGGTCGAGTGGTCCGGTGGCCTGTACAACCCGCCTGCCAAATTCAGGAGTTGGTAATGCACGCATTCAACCTGCAAACCCAACCTGTGTCGCTGGCCGAACGGCTGGCGGATCTCGCGGTGGACGCGTTGATCGACGAGGCGGATCTGTCGCCGAAACCGGCGCTGGTAGACCGTCGCGGCAATGGCGCGCATACCGATCTGCACTTGGGGCTGATGCACGCCTCGGCACTGTCGTTGTGGCCGGCGTTCAAGCAAATGGCAGACGCGGCCATTGCTTTTGGCGAAGTCGGATTACCGCTGCGTGAAGCTGTCGGCCGGATTGGCAGGGAAGGCGAATTAGCGATGCTCGCCACCACGGGCGGGGTGAATACCCATCGTGGCGCAATTTGGGCATTGGGTTTGTTGGTCACTGCTGCAGCGCTCGACTGCTCGAATAACACGGCAGGAGCCGTGGCGTTGCGTGCCGCCCGATTGGCGCTATTGGGCGACCGCAATGCCCCGCGTCCTCTGAGCCACGGCGCGCAAGTCGCCCGGCGCTACGGCGCGCGCGGTGCTCGTGAAGAAGCCCAGCTCGGTTTCCCCGCCGTGATCCAGCGCGCGTTGCCGCAACTCAGAAGCAGCCGCGCCGCCGGTCAGGGCGAACAGAACGCCCGACTCGATGCGTTACTGGCGATCATGACCCAACTGGCCGACACCTGTGTGCTCTACCGCGCCGGTGAACAGGGCCTGCGCACGATGCAACTGGGCGCCCGGGCCGTACTCGACGCGGGTGGCAGTGCCAGCCTTGCCGGTCGCCGCCGCTTGCATGAACTGGACGAACAATTGATCGCGTTGAATGCGTCGCCCGGCGGTGCTGCGGACTTACTCGCCGCCTGCCTGTTTCTCGACCGCATCGAGTCGGCTGACAGCCTCAATCAGGGAGCATTTTGATGGAAACCTTGTCCTTTGAATTCCCCGCCGGGCAGCCGCCCCGTGGCCGCACGCTGGTGGGCTGCGTCGGCTCGGGCGATCTGGAAGTGCTGATCGAACCGGGTCAGGCCGGCAAGCTGACCATTACCGTGCAGACCTCGGTCAATGGCAGCGAACAGCGCTGGCAGCATCTGTTTACGCGGATGTTCGACGGGCAGACGCCGCCGGCGATGGCCATTGATATCCACGATTTCGGTGCGACGCCCGGTGTGGTGCGCCTGCGTCTGGAACAAGGCTTTGAGGAGATCGGCCATGACTGACAGCGCGGCGTTGTTAAACAAACACAGCTTCGTCGAACTCGGCGCGCGGCAACGGGCGAAAGCCTTGCTCGACGCAGGTACTTTCCGTGAGTTGCTCGACCCGTTTCAGCGCGTCATGTCGCCATGGCTGGCCCTTCAAGGTGTGGTGCCGCAAGCGGATGACGGCGTGGTGATCGGCAAGGGCAGTATTGGTGGGTTGCCGGTGGTGATTGCTGCCATCGAAGGTGCCTTCCAGGGCGGCAGCCTCGGTGAAGTCGGCGGGGCGAAAATCGCCGGTGCGCTGGAGCTCGCCGCCGAAGATAACCGCAACGGCATTGCGACGCGCGCCGTGTTGCTCCTGGAAACCGGCGGCGTGCGCTTGCAGGAAGCCAACCTCGGGCTGGCAGCGATCGCCGACATCCATGCGGCAATTGTCGATCTGCGTCAGTACCAACCGGTCATCGGCGTGGTTGCCGGCAGCGTCGGCTGCTTTGGCGGCATGTCGATTGCCGCCGGATTGTGTAGTTACTTGCTGGTGACGCGGGAGGCGCGCCTGGGTCTGAACGGTCCGCAGGTTATCGAGCAGGAGGCGGGTCTTGAGGAATACGATTCCCGCGACCGCCCTTTTATCTGGAGCCTGACCGGTGGGGAACAACGTTTTGCCAGCGGCTTGGTGGATCGATATGTCGCCGATGATGTGGAGCAGATTCAGCAGCAGGTCAGTGAGCTGCTCAAGCAAGGTTTGCCTGAGCAACAGCGCAGTCGTCAGGCGGCGCATTACCTGGAACGCCTGGCGCGTCTCGACGCTGAGCCGCAAATCGAGCCGGCGATGGTCCGCGATCTATATCAAGGAGAGCGCTCATGAGTTCGTATTCCCTGAGAGGTTTGCACTGGTTCAACGCATTGAGTGCGGGTGGAAAACCGGTGAACGGTTTGCCGGCTTCGCTGAGGGTCGCGGACGCAGTGCTGGGTGATCAGTCGGCCCGTTTTATTGCCGTGGTGGCGGATCCCGAAAATCGTTTCGTCCGCGCCCGCAACGGCGAGGTCGGTTTGCTCGAAGGCTGGGGATTGGCCAAAGCGGTCGATGAGGTGATCGCGGCGGACGCTGACAACTCTCACAAGCGCGCCTTGATCGCCATCGTCGATGTGCCGAGCCAGGCCTACGGTCGCCGCGAAGAAGCCCTCGGCATCCATCAGGCCTTGGCGGCTGCGGCGGACAGTTACGCCCGCGCGCGTTTGGCCGGGCATGCGGTGATTGGCCTGCTGGTGGGCAAGGCAATGTCCGGGGCGTTTCTGGCTCACGGGTATCAGGCGAATCGATTGATTGCGTTGCGCGATCCGGGCGTGATGGTGCATGCGATGGGCAAGGCGTCGGCGGCGCGGGTGACTTTGCGTAGCGTCGAAGAGCTCGAAGCGCTGGCGGCCAGTGTGCCGCCCATGGCGTATGACATCGACAGTTATGCCAGCCTCGGCTTGCTCTGGGAGACGCTCTCGGTGGAGCAGATCGAGCAGCCGACCACGGCTGACCTGACTCGGGTGAAGGAATGCCTGGGCCTTGCGATCAGTGATGTTGCGGTCAAAGGTCGTGACTTGAGCGGCCGTTTGGGCGCCAACAATCGCGCGGCATCGAGCCAGGTTCGCCAACTGCTGAGAGCGCAGTGGTGAACACTTTTCTCGCCCACGACCTGCTCTGGGGCATGACCCCGGCGCTGTTGCCGGCAGATGCGCCGGAGTGGGCGATCGAGTCGATCAGCGCCGGTCAGCCGGTGGTGGTTCGGCGCGCGCTGAGTGCATCCGGCCACATCGCTGTGGGCGTGCGTGGGCGCTTGCGTGAACAGCGCTATGCAACGGTGATGAGGGTCGATTCGGTCAAGCGATGCGTCAGGCCGGAAGAGCTTTGTCATGCTGTCATTGCTCGGGATTTGCCGGTGACGCGTGCCCTCCATCAGCTGCGGCCGATGCTCGATGGTTGCGGTTGGGTCTGGGGCGTCAGCGGCAGCGCCGGGTTCGAGTTGGCCAGTGGGTTTGCCGCCTTGCACGAGGGCAGCGATCTCGATTTGATCCTGCGTACGCCGCAACCGCTGGCACGTGCTGGGGCCCGGCAACTGCTGAGGATCCTGGACACGGCGGAGTGTGCTGTGGACCTGCAGTTGCAAACGCCGTTCGGTGCCGTCGCCCTGCGGGAATGGGCCGGATCTGCGCGCCGCGTCTTGCTGAAAAATGCCCGCGAAGCCTGTCTGGTCACCGATCCGTGGAATCCGCAGGAGCACGCAGCGTGAGCAGTTTGCTGGTGTTTCCGGGCCAGGGCGCGCAGCGGCCGGGCATGCTTCAGTGTCTGCCTCGGGAAACAGTGACTGAGGCCAGTGACGTGCTGGGTGAAGACGCATTGCTCCTCGATTCTACCGAAGCGTTGAAGTCGACGCGGGCGGTTCAACTCTGCCTGCTGATTGCCGGTGTCGCGGCGTCCCGCGAGTTACGCACGACGCCGGATTACGTCGCTGGATTATCCATCGGTGCCTATCCGGCGGCGGTGGTGGCCGGGGCCCTGGACTTCAGCGCTGCGCTGCGTCTGGTCAGCCTTCGCGGTGAATTGATGCAACAGGCGTATCCGCAGGGCTACGGCATGACGGCGATCATCGGCCTGGATCTGGCGACCGTGGAACATTTGCTCGCGCAGGTTCACAGCGACGCAACGCCGGTGTATCTGGCCAATATCAACGCCGACACCCAGGTGGTAATTGCCGGCAGCGACGAAGCAATGAAAGCGGTCGCCGGTTTGGCGAAAAGCCAAGGCGCAGGTCTGGCGAAACGACTGGCGGTCAGCGTGCCATCGCACTGTCCGCTGTTGGATGAGCCGGCAGAAAAACTGGCGCAAGCCTTCGCCAATGTCCCGCTGAAGACGCCGACATTGGGTTATCTGAGCGGCAGCCGCGCTCGCCCCGTCATAGATATAGAAGCGCTGCGCGATGACCTGGCGTTCAACATGTGCCGCGTCGTCGATTGGCGCGGCACCGTGCAAAGCGCCTACGAGCGCGGCGTGCGTCTGCAGATCGAACTGCCGCCCGGCGCGGTGCTGACCGGGCTGGCGCGCCGGGTGTTCGAGCAGGGCACCGTGATTGCCTTCGACGGTGCGCGGCTCGACACCCTGCAAGCGCTGTTGCGTGAGGAGGGAAGCCGCCAACTCTAAACTCCGACTCAGGCCTTCGAACAACAAAAACAACATTCGACGATGCACTTTGAGGACTACAACAATGATTATTTACGGTGTGGCATTTCTCGCCTTTTGTACCCTGGCCGGTATTTTTATTGGCGAACTGCTCGGCAAGCTGATTGGCGTGCCGGCGAACGTGGGTGGCGTCGGTATTGCGATGTTGCTGCTGATCGGGCTTGGCAGCTATCTCTACAAGACCGGCTGGCTCAAAGGCAAGACCGAGCAGGGCGTGGAGTTCTGGAGTGCGATTTACATCCCGATCGTGGTCGCCATGGCTGCGCAGCAAAACGTTTATGGAGCGCTCAAGGGTGGGCCGATGGCGATCCTGGCCGGTACGGTGGCCGTGGTCATTGCCTTCGCGTTGGTGCCGGTGCTGGTGCGCATTGGCAACAAGGCGCCAGAAACCGTCACTCCACCAAACACAATCGGGTGATCGCCATGTACGAATCGTTGATGAAGGTGATTACCGGGTACGGATTGATCAGTGGGTTTGCCATTGTCGGCGTCACCATGTGGGTGTCCTACTGGATTTCCAACACATTCACCAAAGGCCGCCTGCACGGCTCGGCCATCGCCATTCTGCTCGGCCTGCTGCTTTCTTACGTCGGGGGTGCGCTGACCGGTGGGCAAAAAGGTGTGGTCGACATTCCGCTGCTCTCGGGCATCGGCCTGCTCGGCGGCGCCATGTTGCGTGACTTCGCGATCGTCGCCACGGCCTTCGGTGTGAGTGTCGATGAACTCAAACGCGCTGGCCTCGTCGGGGTGCTGGCGCTGTTCGTCGGCGTCGGCACGTCATTCATCGCGGGCGTCTCGGTGGCCATGGCGTTTGGTTATACCGATGCGGTCAGCCTGACCACCATTGGCGCGGGCGCCGTGACCTACATCGTCGGGCCGGTGACAGGCGCGGCCATTGGTGCCAGTTCGGAAGTCATGGCGCTGTCGATTGCGGCGGGGCTGATCAAGGCGATTCTGGTAATGGTGATGACGCCATTCGTGGCGCCCATGATCGGGTTGAACAATCCGCGCAGCGCGGTGATCTTCGGTGGGTTGATGGGCACCTCCAGCGGCGTGGCCGGCGGATTGGCGGCGACGGATCCGAAACTGGTGCCCTATGGTTGCCTGACCGCAGCGTTCTACACCGCGCTCGGCTGCCTGCTCGGGCCTTCGCTGCTGTACCTGATCATGCGCGGGTTGATCGGGTAGGTCTCGACCGGGCGGGGGCCTTCGCGGGCAAGCCCGCTCCCACATTGGAATGCGTTCCCCTGTGGGAGCAAGCTTGCTCGCGAAGGGCGCGACACGGTCTCAGGCCTGTCGATTGGCATACATCCGACATTCCGCCAAAAGCGCCAACAGATTCGGATCACGCTCCTTGGCCTTCAGAAACACCACGCCAATGTGCTGCTGCAATCGATACTTTTCCTGCAGTGGAATCAGCTTCACGCGGTTTTCATACACCGCCGCAATCCGCCCTGGCAGCAACGCATAACCCACCCCGGAACTGACCATGCTCAGCAGGGTGAAGATGTCGTTGACCTGCATCGCCACCTTCGGTTCGAATCCCGCCTGCTTGAATACTCGATTGCCATCCTGGTGCGTGGCGAAGCCTTGGGTCAGGGTAATGAACGTCTCGTCGCGGACTTCGGCAAGATCGACTTCAGAGCGTTGAGCAAACCTGGAATCTGCTGGCGTGGCGAGGAAGATGTCATCGGAGAACAGCGGAATCTGCTCGCAGTCCGGGTCGTTGACGCTGTCGTTCAGCGACACCAGAATCGCGTCGACTTCCATGTTCCTGAGCTTGTACAGCAAATCGAAATTCGAGCCGAGGATCAGATCGATGTTGAGTTCGCTGCGGCGGATTTTCAGGCCCATGATCAGCTGCGGCACGGTCTTCACTGTCAGCGAATACAACGAGCCCAACTTGAAGCGTTCTGCGGAGAAGCCAGCCGCTTCGCGGGTCAGACGCACGCTTTCGACCACGTCCTGGATCAGCTTTTGCGCCCGTTCTTCCAGCACGTAGGCGCTTTCCAGTGGCGTGAGGTTGCGGCCTTCGTGCTTGAACAGTGGACACCGCAGGGCGCTTTCAAGGGAATGGATTGCCCGGTGCACGCTGACGTTGCTGGTCTGCAATTCGGCGGCGGCGCGGGCGAGATTGCCGGTGCGCATGAAGGCGAGGAACACCTCGAGTTTTTTCAGGGTCAACTCTTCGTCGATCAACATGGGTGTGACTCTTATTCGAATGACTCGATTGTGCACGCATACGATGTTATGTAGCAGCTATGTAGGGAGCTGCCTCGTGAAACGAGGCTGCGATCTTTGGATCTTGAATAAATCGCAGCCTCGTTTCACTCGACGGCTCCTACGGTTTGCGCGATTTTGCAGTAAATTTTGAGGTGAGTAATACATGTATCACGGGGAAAAACTGAACGCCTGGACGCATTTGGTCGGGGCGGTGGCGGCGACGATCGGCGCGGTGTGGATGCTGGTGATCGCCAGCATGGATGGCAGCCCGTGGAAAATCGTCAGCGTGCCGATTTACGGGTTTACCTTGATGGTGCTCTACAGCGCTTCGACCGTTTACCACAGCGTGCGCGGGCGCAGAAAAGCCATCATGCAAAAGGTCGATCACTTTTCGATTTACCTGCTGATTGCCGGCAGCTATACGCCGTTCTGCCTGGTGACCTTGCGCGGGCCGTGGGGCTGGACGTTGTTCGGAATTGTGTGGGGGTTGGCGCTGATCGGCATCCTGCAGGAGATCAAGCCGCGGTCGGAGGCGCGAGTGCTGTCGATCGTGATTTATGCGGTGATGGGCTGGATCGTGTTGATCGCAGTCAAGCCGCTGCTGGCGGCGCTGGGCAGCACCGGTTTCGCGTGGCTGGCGTCGGGCGGTATTTTGTACACGGTGGGGATCATCTTTTTTGCCCTGGACCACCGGTTGCGGCATGCGCACGGGATATGGCATTTGTTTGTCATCGCCGGGAGCGTGCTGCACTTTGTGGCGATTCTGTTTTATGTTTTGTGAATAGAAGATCAAAAGATCGCAGCCTGCGGCAGCTCCTACATGGATCGCATTCCCCCGTAGGAGCTGCCGCAGGCTGCGATCTTTTAATTTAGAAATCCCCCCAAAGCTGCTGGGCAACCGCCAACGCCACCACCGGCGCGGTTTCGGTGCGCAATACTCGCGGCCCAAGGCGGGCGGCATGGAAACCAGCGCCCTTGGCCTGATCGACCTCGGCGTCGGTCAGGCCGCCTTCAGGCCCGATCAAAAATGCCAGCGTTGCCGGTTTTGCATGACTCACCAACGGCTCTGCCACCGGGTGCAGCACCAGCTTCAACTCGGCTTCAGTCTGCTTCAACCAGTCCGCCAGCAGCAGCGGCGGATGAATCACCGGCACGCGCGACCGCCCGCATTGTTCGCAGGCGCTGATCGCCACCTGGCGCCAGTGCATCAGACGTTTGTCGGCGCGTTCGTCCTTGAGGCGGACTTCGCAGCGATCGCTGAAGATCGGGGTGATTTCGTTGACGCCCAACTCCGTGGCCTTTTGAATCGCCCAGTCCATCCGTTCGCCACGGGACAGGCCCTGGCCAAGGTGAATCTGCAGCGGCGACTCGACTTGCCCGGCGAAGCTTTCATCAATCTGCACGACGACGCGTTTCTTGCCGACCTCAGCCAGCGTCGCGCGAAACTCGTTGCCCGAGCCGTCGAATAATTGCACGGCATCGCCCTCGGCCATGCGCAGCACGCGGCTGATGTAATGGGCCTGGGCTTCGGGCAATTCGTGTTCGCCAGTGCTCAGGGGGGCGTCGATAAAAAAGCGGGACAGTCTCATGCTGGGTCTCTACTGAATTGATCGTTCCCACGCTCTGCGTGGGAATGCCTCACCGGACGCTCTGCGTCCGCTTTTGGGACGCGGAGCGTCCCGGGCTGCATTCCCACGCCGAGCGTGGGAACGAGCACTCTACAATCAGCCCGGATCACGGAAGCCAGGATGAAAATTTTCCGGCACCGAAACACTGACACCCTTACGGGTCGCAATATCGATCCCTTCGCTGGCCACTTCAGCCAGAAAATCGATCTGCTGCGGCGTGATCACATAAGGCGGCAGGAAATACACCACGCTGCCCAACGGCCTCAGCAAGGCGCCACGCTCCAGTGCATGCTGAAAAACCTTCAGGCCACGGCGTTCCTGCCACGGATAGGCTTCTTTTGTCGCCTTGTCCTTGACCATCTCGATGGCCAGCACCATGCCGGTCTGACGCACTTCCGCCACGTTCGGGTGATCGGCGAGGTGCGCGGTCGAGGTCGCCATGCGCTGGGCAAGGGCCTTGTTGTTTTCGATCACATTGTCTTCTTCGAAAATATCCAGCGTCGCCAGCGCCGCCGCGCACGCCAGCGGATTGCCGGTGTAACTGTGCGAATGCAGAAAGGCGCGCAGGGTCGGGTAGTCGTCGTAGAACGCGCTGTACACATCTTCCGTGGTGACGCACGCCGCCAGCGGCAAATAACCACCGGTCAGGGCCTTGGACAAACACAGGAAATCGGGACGGATACCCGCCTGTTCACACGCGAACATGCTTCCGGTGCGGCCAAAGCCCACGGCGATTTCATCGTGGATCAGGTGCACGCCGTAACGGTCGCAGGCTTCGCGCAGCAGCTTCAGATATACCGGATGATACATGCGCATGCCGCCGGCGCCCTGGATCAACGGTTCGACAATCACCGCCGCCACTGTGTCGTGATTCTCGGCCAGGGTCTGCTCCATCACGGCGAACAGGTTGCGCGAGTGTTCTTCCCAGCTCATGCCTTGGGGGCGCAAATAGCAATCGGGGCTTGGCACCTTGATCGTATCGAGCAGCAACGCTTTGTAGGTTTCGGTGAACAGCGGCACGTCGCCTACCGACATCGCCGCCATGGTTTCACCGTGATAGCTGTTGGTCAGTGTGACGAAGCGCTTCTTGTTCGGCTGGCCGCGATTGAGCCAGTAGTGAAAGCTCATTTTCAGCGCGACTTCGATGCAGGACGAACCGTTATCGGCGTAGAAACACCGGGTCAGGCCCTCCGGCGTCATCTTCACCAGACGCTCAGACAGTTCGATCACCGGCTGATGGCTGAAACCGGCGAGGATCACGTGCTCCAGTTGATCGACCTGATCCTTGATGCGCTGGTTGATCCGCGGATTGGCATGGCCGAACACGTTGACCCACCAGGAGCTGACCGCGTCTAGATAGCGCTTGCCCTCGAAATCTTCAAGCCATACGCCTTCACCGCGTTTGATCGGGATCAGCGGCAGTTGCTCATGGTCTTTCATCTGGGTGCAGGGATGCCACAGCACCGCGAGGTCGCGTTGCATCCACTGATTGTTCAAGCCCATGTTCTGTCTCCTCGAGGCGATCCGCGCCGGGCGCGGCCATGCAGTCGCGCAAGCCTATGCAATGCGTCGCCCGGGAACAACCTATTGTATTGAACGAACTACTTTGAACAGGCCGATAGACGTTGCTGGCGGCCATTTGATGGCTGACGTATTCTTCGCTGCTCTTGGAGTCGTCTGACTCGCAAAACCGTTATTTCTTACGTTATTTCCGGAGTTCGCTGAATGTCTGCTGCTTGGCTGCGCGCCTGTGCGCTGGTGATATTGGGGCTGTTCAGCGTGTCCGCGCTGGCCAAGGATAAAACAGCCATCGTGATTGGCGGCGGCCTGTCCGGCCTGACAGCCGCTTATGAACTGCAGAACAAAGGCTGGCAGGTGACGTTGCTGGAAGCCAAGCCGAGCCTGGGCGGTCGCTCCGGCATGGCCAGCAGCGAGTGGATCGGCAACGACAAGACGCAACCGGTGCTGAACAAATACGTCTCGACGTTCAAGCTGAGCACCACGCCGGCGCCGGAGTTCGTGCGTACACCCAGCTACCTGATCGACGGCGTGTATTACACCGCTGCCGACCTGGCCACCAAGGAACCGGCGACGGCCGAAGCGCTCAAGCGCTACGAAAAAACCGTCGACGATCTCGCGCGCTCTATCGAGGATCCGCAGAACCCGGCAGCCAACAACACGCTGCATGCGCTGGATCAGATCAACGTCTCCAACTGGCTTGATCGCCTGACCTTGCCTGCCACGGCTCGGCAGCTGATCAATCAGCAGATTCGTACCCGCTATGACGAACCTTCGCGCCTGTCGCTGCTGTATTTCGCACAGCAGGGTCGCGTCTATCAGGGCGTTTCCGACCGTGATTTGCGTGCTTCGCGCCTGCTCGGCGGCAGCCCGGTGCTGGCTCAGGCGTTCGTTAAACAGCTGAAAACCATCAAGACCAGCTCGCCGGTGTCGGCCATCATCCAGTCCAAGGACAGTGTTACGGTCAAAGTCGGCAGCGTCGGCTATCAGGCGGATTACGTGGTAGTAGCGGTACCGTTGCGCGCGCTGAACAAGATCCAGATGACTCCCGCGCTGGATGCCCAGCATCTGGGCGCGATCAAAGGCACCAATTACGGATGGCGTGACCAGGTCCTGTTGAAATTCAAAACGCCGGTGTGGGAAAGCAAGGCGCGCATGTCCGGCGAGATCTACAGCAACACCGGTCTGGGCATGTTGTGGGTAGAACCGGCGCTGAAAGGCGGTGCCAACGTGGTGATCAACCTCTCGGGCGACAACGCACGGGTGATGCAGGCATTTGGCGACAAGCAGATGGCCGATCAGGTGCTGATTCGCATGCACGCGTTTTATCCACAGGCGCGCGGTTCGTTCACCGGTTACGAAATTCGTCGCTACAGCACCGACCCGTCGATGGGCGGCGCTTACTTGGCCTACGGTCCGGGCCAGATCAGCAAGTACTGGCGCCTGTGGGAGCGCCCGCTGCAACGTGTAGCGTTCGCCGGCGAACACACCGACACCTTGTACCCGGGCACGCTGGAAGGCGCATTGCGCACCGGTCAGCGCGCGGCAATTCAAGTTGAAGACCTGGCAGCCGGCAAGTCGTTTGAGCCGGCGAAGGTGGTGCCTGCGGCTACGGCGGCGGCAGCAGGCGCAGTAGCGGCGAAGAAAGGCAACTTCTTCACTAATCTGTTCGGCGGTTTGTCGGACGAGGACAAGAAACCGGAGCCGGTCAAGGCCGCAGCGCCAGTGGCTCCGGTTGCACCAGCCCCTGCGCCAGCACCGGTTCCGGCGCCTGCACCGGTCGAAGCGCCGAAACCTGCAGCGCCGGTGAAAACCGAGCAGGCTAAAAAAGCCCCGGCCAAGGCGCCAGTGAAAAAGCCTGCGGCGAAAACCGAGGCCAAGAAGGCGCCGGCGAAAGCACCGGTGAAGAAGGCAGAGCCGGCGAAAAAGCCAGCGGCCAAACCGGCGGCGACGACTGAGACCAACGCTCAGTAACGTTCAGCCTCACGAAAAGCGCGGCCCTGGGGTCGCGCTTTTTTTTTGCTCGGATTCCAGCCAGAGACATCGAACACGCTGCCTGCACCTATCAAATCTATCGGTCCTACAGGCTCCAGCGCGATATCAGAGGCGTCCCACAGGCGTATCGCAATGGGGCGATTGATAGGGGCCAGCATGGAGTTCTATGTTCTTCAAAAACCTGGAGAGCACCGTGAAGATACTGGCAGCAATAGCGATATTGGTCCCCCTGTATGGATGCGTGGTAGATGAACCTAAGCTGGCTGGTTATTCGGGCACTCAACTGGCTCGCAAATGCCTGCTGGATCCGTACAACTTGATTGCATGCATCCTCCTGCGGTCTTTCATAACTAGCAGGAGGTTTTTGCTCAACGTTGATTCACCGGGCGGGCGTGCATGGCAGCTTCACCCGCCACTCACACATTGCCTTTCCCACTAACATCCAGCCACAAAATCGCCTTTAATCTTTCCTTAACTCCCTTATTTCAGACTCTTGATCGTATTTCTCGATATTTCAAAGCGAAATTTTCCGCTTTAATTCGATAGATAACTCGATAGTCTTGGTCGCAGTTCTCACAGGATTTGGGCAATGCAGCTACGTAACTCTTCTTCGCGCTACGGTTGGGTCAGCATTTTCATGCATTGGGGTGTGGCGCTGGCGGTGTTCGGTTTGTTCGCGCTGGGCTTGTGGATGGTCGGTCTCGATTACTACAGCACCTGGCGCAAAGATGCGCCGGACCTGCACAAAAGCATTGGTCTGGTGTTGTTGGCCGTGATGATTGCTCGCGTGCTCTGGCGCTTCGTCAGCCCTCCGCCGTCTACGCTGGAAAGCTATAGCCGCATGACACGCATCGGCGCGAAATTCGGCCATTCATTTCTGTACCTCAGTCTGTTCGCTGTGATGATTGCCGGTTACCTGATTTCCACCGCAGACGGTGTCGGGATTCCCGTGTTTGGCCTGTTCGAAGTACCTGCACTGGTGTCCGGACTACCGGATCAGGCAGACACCGCAGGTTTGATTCATTTCTATCTGGCGTGGGTACTGGTAATTTTTTCCGGGCTCCATGCGTTGGCAGCATTGAAACACCACTTTATCGACCGTGATGCGACCCTGAATCGAATGCTCGGTCGCAAAGCCTGAAGTTCAACCTCGACTCCAAAGGAATAGAAAGCATGTTGAAAAAGACCCTCGCCGCTCTGGCAATCGGTTCCGCGCTGCTGTCCGCAGGTCACGTCATGGCGGCTGACTACGTCGTCGACAAGGAAGGCCAGCACGCCTTCGTTGACTTCAAGGTGAGCCACCTGGGCTACAGCTTCATCACCGGTACCTTCAAGGACATCGACGGCAAGTTCAGCTTCGACGCGGCCAAGCCTGAAGACAGCAAAATCGAGTTCAACGTGAACACCGCCAGCGTGTTCACCAACCATGCCGAGCGCGACAAGCACATCGCCAGCGGTGATTTCCTGAACGCGGGCAAATTCGGCAAGGCCACGTTCGTTTCCACCAGCGTGAAGTCCACCGGCAAGAACGCTGCGGGTAAAGACACTGCAGACGTGACTGGCGATCTGACTCTGCTAGGCGTGACCAAGCCAATTGTGGTCAAGGCCACTTTCCTGGGTGAAGGCAAGGATCCATGGGGCGGCTACCGTGCCGGCTTCGAAGGCACCACCAGCATCAAGCGTTCCGATTTCGGCAAGCAGAAAGACCTGGGCGCAGCGTCCGATGCAGTCGAGCTGTATGTAACGTTTGAAGGTGTGAAAGCGAAGTAACTTTCGCGCCTGACACCGAAACGCCCCCGGTCTTGCGATCGGGGGCGTTTTTTATTGTCTGCCACAAGCCTTCTGGGCGATGAGATCTCCTTGTGGGAGCGGGCTTGCTCGCGAAAGCGCCGGGTCAGCCGCCATCAATGCTGAATGTCCAACCGCTTTCGCGAGCAAGCCCGCTCCCACAATGAATCCAGGTGGGCCGCAGCCGGTGTGAATGGCCGTTTTTGAGAAACAAAAATGCCCCGGCTTTTGAGAGCCGGGGCATTTTGTATTGCGCGATTAACTCAGCGATTGCGGGTCAGCAATGCCGGTTTCTCACCACGTGGACGGCCTGGCAGTTGATCAAGTTGTTCAGGCGTCGGGAAACGATCGGTTTTCGACTCCTTATGAATGATCTTCGGTGCCGGGCCGCGCGGGTTTTGCACCGCTGGCTCTGAAAGGGGCTTGTCGTCACGGGCTGGGCGACGGCTGCGGCCTTCTTCGCGGCGGGCCTGACCGTCACGCGGTGCGCCGTTGCGTGGGCCGCTGCGCTTGGCGGGCGGGGTGCCAGTGCTGGCGCCGTCGCTGCTGCGTGGACCGCTTTGCCGACCCTGTGGCTTGCCGCCGCGTGGAGCACCTGCGCCTGCAGTTGCACCTGCTGCCGTGCCAGGTGCCGGGGCACCCGGACGGCGACCACGGCCTTGGGCCGGTTTGGCTTGCGGAACGTAGTCAACGCGATTACCGAAATTATCGATGTCGTCGTCGAGGAACTCATCCGGGGCGCGATCAGCGGAAGCCGCACGTGGCGCCGGGCGCTGTTGCTCGCGCGCCGGTGTGCCTTCGCGCGGTTTGTGCTCACGCGCCGGACGATCGCCACGGCCAGTGGCAGCAGGTTTTTCCTTGCCGCCCTTGTCCTTGCCTTTGTCCTTGCGACCGCCGCCACCGCCACCGCCGTTCGGACCATCGCCGCGCGGGCCACGTGGATTGCGCGGGTTACGCACATCCGGACGCTCGCGGGCTTCAGGCTTCTCGGCTTCTACAGCGCTGGAGTCGAAACCCATCAGATCGCCATCGGCAATCTTCTGCTTGGTCATGCGCTCGATGCTTTTGAGCAGCTTCTCTTCGTCTGGCGCAACCAGCGAGATCGCTTCGCCCGAACGACCGGCACGGCCGGTACGGCCGATACGGTGAACGTAATCTTCATCGACGTTCGGCAGTTCGAAGTTGACCACGTGTGGCAACTGGTCGATGTCCAGACCACGAGCGGCGATATCGGTCGCCACGAGGATGCGCACTTCACCGGCCTTGAAGTCGGCCAGGGCTTTGGTCCGCGCGTTCTGGCTCTTGTTGCCGTGGATCGCGACGGCGGTCAGGCCGTGTTTGTCCAGGTACTCGGCCAGACGGTTGGCGCCGTGTTTGGTACGAGTGAACACCAGCACCTGTTCCCAGGCGCCTGCGGTGATCAAGTGCGCCAGCAGCGAACGCTTGTGGTTGGCGGGCAGGCGGAAAACACGCTGTTCAATGCGCTCGACCGTAGTATTCGGCGGCGTGACTTCAATGCGTTCCGGGTTATGCAGGAGCTTGCCGGCGAGGTCGGTGATGTCTTTGGAGAACGTCGCCGAGAACAGCAGGTTCTGCCGCTTGCTCGGCAGACGGGCCAGCACCTTCTTCACGTCATGGACAAAGCCCATGTCGAGCATGCGGTCGGCTTCGTCCAGCACGAGGATTTCCACGTGGGAAAGGTCAACGCTGCCTTGACCGGCGAGGTCGAGCAGCCGGCCCGGGCAGGCCACCAGCACGTCGACACCACGGGACATGGCCTGAACCTGCGGGTTCATGCCCACGCCGCCGAAGATGCAGGCGCTGACGAATTTCAGGTCACGGGCATAGACCTTGAAGCTTTCGTGTACTTGAGCCGCCAGTTCGCGGGTCGGCGTCAGGACCAGCACGCGGGGTTGGCGTGGACCGTGGCGCTGGGATTTGTCCGGGTGACCGTTGGGGAACAACCGCTCCAGAATCGGAAGGGCGAAGCCGCCGGTTTTACCAGTACCTGTCTGAGCCGCAACCATCAGGTCGCGACCTTGCAACACGGCGGGAATGGCCCGCTGTTGCACCGGAGTAGGCTCGGTGTAGCCCGCCGCCTCGATGGCACGGACTAAAGCCTCGGAGAGACCGAGGGAAGCAAAGGACATGAGTAATCCTGTTTTAGTTAGGGCTTGGCCCAATGGGAGTCTTGCCTGGCGCGAATGGCGTTTAAGAGGAACGCAATCCCGTCCGGTCCTGCTGGGTCACGAAGGCTTGTCTGGAGTGCTCGCGCGGGCTGCAAAGCTGCGCTGTAGCGGGGTCGAGATGCCTTAAACGGTTCCGAGCGTCCGGGCGTGAGCCTGGCGGGAAGGCCGGAGTATAACAGAGCAATCACTGCGCGCCGCTTTCCTGCTGCTCAACGGTTTTTTTCGATGCTGTTCGTCACCTTGGCGGCGTTCGCGCCGGCAGCTGGCCCGGCTTCGTATCGCGCGCTCAGTTCCGCATAGGCGGGCTCACGTTTGAAGCGCTTGAGTTCGGCACCAAAGCGCTGCACCAGCAGGTCCATGCCGGCATTGCGGCGCACTGCCAGAAACTGACTCTGCTGGCTGATGATGGTGGGATTTTCACTGATCTGGTCGCGGATATTCAGTTCGTCGAGCAAGTGCTGGCCGACGCGGCGGTCGGTGATCAGCAAGTCGATACGTCCCCGCACCAGTTTGCCGAAATTGGCTTCATGGCTGGGCGCGGACTCACGGGTGAACAGCGTCGAATTACGAAAGTCATCACTGTAGAGGTAGCCCGGCGAGGTACCGACAGTCAGGCCGCGCAGGTCTTCAAGGGTGCGGAACGGATGAGGGCGCTCGTTGGCGTAGAACATCACGAACTGCACTTCGGACAATGGCTCGCTCGGGTAGAGCAGGGACGCATCGCGCTCGGGGCTGTGGAAAATGTCCAGCGCGCCGTCGGCCTGGCCTTGCTCGAGCATGGACAGACAGCGCTTCCAGGGCAGGAATTGCCAATCCACTTCGATGCCCAGTCGTTTGAAGACGATGGCCGTCGTTTCATAATCCAGGCCCAGTGCTTTGCCGTCTTGTTCATAGACATAGGGGGCCCATGGCTCGGTGACGATGCGCAGTTTCTCGCCCCGGGCAGTTACGCTCAGGCAAGTGAATAGCAGCACGGTGAGTAACTGGGCAATCCAAGGCATGGCTGGAGATTACGACGAGAAACCGCAAAGAGCCAGAATCCGCATGCACAAGCTCTACCTCCGTGTGTTGCTTCACATTTTAAGCAGCAAAAAAGCAAAAAATCGCCGCCTCATTTCACCTTGGGGCCCGTAGGAGCTGTCGAGTAAAACGAGGCTGCGATCTCTTGATCTTGCTTGGTGCTCTCAGCATGAAGCTTGCAGCTGCTTCACCGCGGCAACTGCAAATTATTCCACACCGCCAGGCTCGCTTCAGCCTGGTTCAACGTGTAGAAGTGCAACCCGGGAGCGCCGCCCTGCAACAGGCGTTCGCACATTTCGGTGATGACCTGCTCACCAAAACGCTGAATGCTCGCGGTGTCATCGCCGTAAGCTTCCAACTGCTTGCGGATCCAGCGCGGAATTTCCGCACCGCAGGCATCGGAGAAACGCGCGAGCTTGCTGTAATTGGTGATCGGCATGATCCCCGGCACGATCGGGATGTTCACGCCCAGCGCGCGCACTCGTTCGACAAAATAGAAATAGCTGTCGGCGTTGAAGAAGTACTGAGTGATCGCACTGTCCGCGCCAGCGTTGGCCTTGCGCACGAAGTTGGCCAGATCGTCTTCAAAATTGCGCGCTTGCGGATGCATCTCCGGGTAGGCGGCGACTTCGATGTGGAAATGGTCGGCGGTTTCTTCACGAATGAATTCAACCAGATCATTGGCGTGGCGCATTTCACCGCTGGCCATGCCCATGCCCGAAGGCAGGTCGCCGCGCAGCGCAACAATGCGTTTGATGCCAGCCGATTTGTATTGAGCGAGCAGGTCGCGCAGGTCGGCCTTGCTGTCGCCAACGCAGGACAGATGCGGAGCGGCAGGGACTTTGACTTCGCTTTCAAGCTGCAACACGGTGTTGAGCGTGCGATCGCGGGTCGAACCACCTGCGCCGTAAGTGCAGGAGAAGAAATCGGGGTTGTAGGTGGCCAACTGACGGGCAGTGGCGAGCAGCTTTTCATGCCCAGCGTCGGTCTTCGTAGGGAAGAACTCGAAGCTGTAGCGACGGTCTTGGGACATGGTCATATCCTTGGAAACACGTAAACCTGTTGGGTCGGTTTGTCTGCAATCGCCAGCAAGCCGGCTCCTACAGGTTGTCGGTGTACGTTGAAATTGCGTACACCGCGCAATTGTAGGAGCCGGCTTGCTGGCGATTCAGGCGACGCGGTAAATCAGAATACCGCGATCGCCAGTCAGCCGATCAGTAACGGTAAGCGTGCGGCTTGAACGGGCCTTCGACGGTGACGCCGATGTAATCAGCCTGTTGCTTGGTCAACTGAGTGACCACGCCGCCGAAACCGCGGACCATTTCCAGGGCCACTTCTTCGTCGAGCTTCTTCGGCAGAACTTCAACGGTCAGGCGCTCGGCTTTCTGGGCTGGCGACAGATCGGCGTACTTCTGGCCGAACAGGAAGATCTGCGCGAGCACCTGGTTGGCGAACGAACCGTCCATGATGCGGCTTGGGTGACCGGTGGCGTTACCCAGGTTCACCAGGCGGCCTTCAGCCAGCAGAATCAGATAGTCATCGTTCTGCGCATCGAACGAACCAGGACCGGTGCGGTGGATCTTGTGAACTTGCGGCTTCACTTCTTCCCATGCCCAGTTCTTGCGCATGAAAGCGGTGTCGATTTCGTTGTCGAAGTGGCCGATGTTGCACACCACAGCGCGCTTCTTCAGGGCTTTGAGCATGTTCGAATCGCACACATTGACGTTGCCGGTAGTGGTCACGATCAGGTCGATCTTGCCCAGCAGCGCTTTGTCGATGCTTGCTTCAGTGCCGTCGTTGATACCGTCGATGAACGGCGAAACCAGTTCAAAACCGTCCATGCAGGCTTGCATGGCGCAGATCGGGTCAACTTCGGACACTTTAACGATCATGCCTTCCTGACGCAGGGACTGAGAAGAGCCCTTGCCCACGTCACCGTAGCCGATGACCAGCGCTTGCTTGCCGGACAGCAAGTGGTCGGTACCACGCTTGATCGCATCGTTCAGGCTATGACGGCAGCCATACTTGTTGTCGTTCTTGCTCTTGGTCACCGAGTCGTTGACGTTGATGGCCGGGATTTTCAGCTCGCCCTTGGCCAGCATGTCCAGCAGGCGGTGAACGCCGGTGGTGGTTTCTTCGGTCACGCCATGAACGCGATCGAGAATGGCCGGGTATTTTTTGTGCAGCAGCTCGGTCAGGTCGCCGCCGTCGTCGAGGATCATGTTGGCATCCCAAGGCGCGCCATCTTTGAGGATGGTCTGCTCCAGGCACCACTCGTACTCTTCTTCGGTTTCGCCTTTCCAGGCGTAAACCGCGATGCCGGCAGCGGCGATGGCAGCAGCGGCCTGGTCTTGAGTCGAGAAAATGTTGCAGGACGACCAACGCACTTCGGCACCCAGGGCAACCAGGGTTTCGATCAGCACGGCGGTCTGAATGGTCATGTGGATGCAGCCGAGGATCTTCGCGCCTTTGAGCGGTTGTTCGGCGGAATACTTGCGACGCAGACCCATCAGGGCCGGCATTTCGGATTCGGCGATGATGGTTTCGCGACGGCCCCAGGCAGCCAGGGACATGTCGGCAACTTTGTAATCGTTAAAATCTGCAGGCGTGATAACAGCGCTCATGAAGAGCCTCCATTCGTATGTATGCGAATGGGCGCCGTTGTGCGTTTAGTGTCTGGCCGTGGCCAGGCAACGCCCCATCCGAGCCTGACAGGTCGAACCTGCTGCAGCGCCCCTCGGACAGGTGGCGGGAAAACGGACGTAAGTGAAAATGACCGTTCTGAAACGGTGGCGATTATAGCGGGCTATGCTGATCTTCCAAAGCGTTTCTATCGGTCAATGTCCGAACGGTAATCGAGACCATAGTCGATGCTCAATAGAGCTCTGGCCCGGGCTCTGCCATGATGACCGGCATCAATCGGCAAGACGGTCAGGAGTGAATATGAATTTCCACACCCGCAAATGGGTAAAACCCGAAGACCTCAACCCCAACGGCACGCTGTTCGGCGGCAGTCTGTTGCGCTGGCTCGACGAAGAAGCGGCGATCTACGCCATTGTGCAGCTGGGCAATCAGCGCGTGGTGACCAAGTACATCTCCGAAATCAACTTCGTCAGCGCATCCCGTCAGGGCGACATCATCGAACTGGGCATCACCGCCACCGAGTTCGGTCGCACCTCGATCACCCTCAAATGCGAAGTGCGCAACAAGATCACCCGCAAAAGCATCCTCACGGTGGAGAAAATCGTCTTCGTCAATCTGGGCGAAGACGGCCTGCCGGCACCGCACGGCCGCACCGAAATCAAATACGTCAAAGACCAGTTTGAGGATAAGGCCGAGTAACACGAGTCCGTAGGAGCCGGCTTGCTGGCGAAGGCGTCATCAGCATCACCGCAATAACCGCAATAACCGAGCCCAAGTCGATCGCCAGCAAGCCGGCTCCTACAGAAAGCTCTTTTGTTTTGCGCTCAGTGAACAGCTTCGAACCGCGCGTGTCGTACCTTCATCGCACGCCACCGGTTCCGGAGTTATATGGACACGCAAAAAGACGGCAAGACCCCGAACCTTTCGGCGCAAGAGAAACACGAGGTCGACAAAAATCAGCCACCGCGCGCTGCGGTGCTGCATGAAATTATCCGCAGCCAGGGCGATCAGGAGCTCGAACGCAGCGTCGCCGCCCTGTGGTGGTCGGCCTTGGCTGCCGGTCTGACCATGGGCCTGTCGCTGATGGCGATGGGGCTGCTCAATTCACGGCTGCCGGACGCCGAAGGCTTCAAGGTGATCGCCAGTTTTGGCTACTGCGCAGGCTTTCTTGCGGTGATTCTCGCCCGTCAGCAACTGTTCACAGAGAACACCTTGACGGCCGTACTGCCGGTCATGACCAAACCGACGCTGAACAATTTTGGCCGGTTGATGCGCCTCTGGTCAGTGGTGCTGGTGGGTAACCTTTGCGGCACGATACTGGTCGCTTACGTGATGTTGCACCTGCCGATTTTCGACACCAAGACCGACCTCGCTTTCCTTGAGATCGGCCGCAAGGTCATGGAAAACGATGCAGGCAAAATGTTCGCCAAAGGCATCATTTCCGGCTGGATGATCGCCACCATGGTCTGGATGATCCCGTCCATGGAGAGCGCCAAGATGTGGATTATCGTCCTCATCACCTACCTCATGGCGCTGGGCGATTTCACGCACATCGTGGTGGGTTCGGCGGAAGTGTCGTACCTGGTCTTCGCCGGCGAATTGCCCTGGAAGGATTTCTGGCTGATTTTCGCCGGGCCTACTTTGGCGGGCAATATCATCGGCGGCAGCTTCATCTTTGGCCTGATTAGCCACGCACAGATTCGCAGTGAGAGCGGGCCACCGAAGGAATCTGCGGATCAAGTCAAGAAGCCTGATCCGCAGGATCACAAAGCGTAATCAGTGATGCTCGGCCTGCGCCGCTGGCGCAGGCTCATCGCAGGTCACGCGCTTGACCAGCTTGCCAATCGTCAGGCCCTGCAACAGGATCGATGACAACACCACGATGTACGTGATGCTCAGCAACAGGTCTCGCTCCTCACCCAATGGCAGGGCGAGCGCCAGTGCCACCGAGACACCCCCGCGCAAACCACCCCAGGTCAGAATCCGGATCGTTCCGCGCGGCACCGTGCGCCAGCGTCGCAACAGCAGGATGGCTGGCGCTACGGTCAACAAGCGTGACAGCAGAATGGCGATTGCCAGCAATCCAGCGGCGAAAACGTGCAACCAGTTGAACGGCAGCAGTAACAGCTCCATGCCGATCAGGGCGAACAGCAACGCGTTGAGCATGTCGTCGAGCAGCTCCCAGAAACCGTCCAGGTACTTGCGCGTCATGTCGTTCATCGCCAGGTTGCGGCCCAGGTTGCCGATGATCAAACCGGCGACCACCATCGCAATCGGCGCCGATACATGCAGTTCGCTCGCCATGGCCGAGCCGCCGATCACCAGTGCCAGGGTCAGCATGACCTCGATCTGGTGCTGCTCGATGCTCTTGATCATCAGGTACACGAGATAACCGATCACCCCGCCGAACAGCGCGCCGCCAATCGCTTCGTGGGCGAACAGCATGGCCGTGGCGCCGAGGGTCGGAGTTTCACCCAGTTGCGCGATGCCCAGCAAGACGGTGAATACCACGACCGCAGTGCCGTCGTTGAACAGCGACTCACCGACGATGGTGGTTTTCAGCGGCTTGGATGCGTTGGCGGTGCGCAGCACGCCAAGCACGGCAATCGGGTCGGTCGGCGAGATCAAGGCGCCGAACAGCAGGCAGTACAGGAAACTCACGTGCCACCCGAACAGGGCAAAGATGTAATAGGCGAGGCTGCCGATCACGGCGGTCGCGATGAGTACGCCGAACGTCGCCAACAGCCCGATGGGCCAACGGTAGCTGCGCAAATCGTTGAGATTGACGTGCAGGGCGCCGGCAAACAGCAGGAACGACAGCATCCAGTTCATCAGCAGATCACCGAAGTCGATCTGGCCGATCAGCTGTTGAACACGTTCTTCCAGGCCGGGGTAGCCGAGCAGGCTCAGGCCTTGCAGCAACAAGGAAAACATCAGTGCAGTGACCATCACACCGATGGTCGGCGGCAGGCCGATGAAGCGGAAATTCACGTAAGTGAGAAGGGTGGTGAGGCAGATAAACGCAGCGACAAGCTCAAGCATCCGGGGTCCTTGGATGGGAGGTGGGTAGGAGGATTGTGTTTGGGCAGTTGAACCGCGTCAGCTTCATCGCGAGCAGGCTCGCTCCCACAGTGGATATTCGGTGGATGCACCATCGGGTGGCTACGCGAAACCCTGTGGGAGCGAGCTCTCACAGTGGATCTCCGGTGGATGCAGAACCCTGTGGGAGCCAGCCTGCTGGCGATTGCGGTGGCAGCCGTAACGTGAAGATTCAGCCGGTCACATTGACCGCAGCAGCACCGCGACGTTGCAGGTAAATGAACAGAAGCGCTGTCAGCACCGTCAAGCCGCTGACCAGTGCGCCCGTCCAGGGCAGGTCGGAAAGGTCGGCGCCGCTGGCGACCACGAGGCCGCCAATCCATGCACCCGCCGCGTTGCCGAGATTGAATGCGCTCTGGTTCAGCGTTGAACCGAGGTTGGGTGCTTCATGCGCCTGATCAATGATCAGCAATTGCAGAATCGGGCACAGCGCGAAGGCAAAGATCCCCCACAGCACCAGCGTGATTGCGGCGGGGATGGCCGAGTGACTGGTCTGCGTAAACGCCGCCAATACGACTGCCGTCGCCAGCGCCATGCCCACCAGCGAAGGCAGCAAGCGACTGTCGGCCAGGCGTCCGCCGAGCATGCTGCCAGCGGTCAAGCCAACGCCGAACAACAGCAGCATGATCGTCACGCCGTGGGGGCTGACGCCGGTGATGTCCTGCAGAATCGGCGCGATATAAGTGAAGACGCTGAACAGACTGGTCGAGGCCAGCACGCTCATGCCCAGCGCCAACAGGACATTAACCTTGCCCAGCACTTTGAATTCGCTGGCGAGGTTGGCCTTGTCCATGGCGATGTCCTTGGGCAGCCAGAGCCATTGCGCGATGGCCGCGATCACCCCGATCACTGACACCGCCCAGAACGTCGAGCGCCAGCCGGCGTATTGCCCGAGTGCGGTGCCCAGCGGTACGCCGAGCACGTTGGCCAAGGTCAGGCCGGTGAACATCATGGCAATCGCTTGGGCCCGCTTGTTCGGCGCAACCAGGCCGGCGGCCACCACCGATCCGATGCCGAAGAACGCCCCGTGGCACAACGCAGTCACCACGCGGGCGGCCATCAGCGTGGCGTAGTTGGGCGCCAGCGCGCAAAGAATATTGCCAAGGATGAACATCAACGTCATGCCCAGCAGCGTGGCTTTGCGCGGCATGTTGGCGGTGCCGATCGCGAGGATCGGTGCGCCAAACACCACGCCCAGGGCGTAGCCGGTGATCAGCAGGCCGGCGTCGGGAATGCTCACGGCAAGGTCGCGGGCGACATCGGGCAACAGGCCCATGATGACGAATTCTGTAGTGCCGATACCGAACGCGGCTACGGCGAGGGCAAATAAAGCGAGTGGCATGCGCAAGGTCTCTGTCGGTAGTCTTGACGCTTTGATCAGGCATACGCATGCCAGTGACCGCTCTCGACGAGAACGGACAAAGACAGGAATTATTGGAATTAGTCTGTGCGCAACTGAATGCGGCGTGGTCGCGTGCAGTATAAACAGCTGCTGACATATCGCGAATCAATTATGCATCCACTGCCCTGTAGGAGCCGGCTTGCTGGCGAGGCGATTTCAGAGACGCCATCGCCAGCAAGCCGGCTCCTACAGCGTAAGGTGGCAAAACAATAAGGAGTTTGCCGTGTTTGCGACGGCGTTGGTGTTGGTGGCGGCGCTGTTGCACGCGGCGTGGAATACCCTGATTAAATTCAGCGCCGAACGGCTGCTGGTGGTGGCGTGCATGGACAGCGTGGCGCTGCTCGTGGTCGGCGTGGCACTGCCATTCGTGGCATTACCGCCTATTGAAATCTGGCCGTGGATTCTCGCTTCGGCGGCGTTCGAGTTGCTCTACCGCTACCTGTTGATCCAGGCCTATCGCGTCGGCGATCTCGGTCTGGTGTATCCGTTGATGCGCGGTTTATCGCCGCTGGTGGTGCTGGCCTTGACGCTGATCTTTGCCGGCGAAGTGCTGACCAATCAGCAAATATTCGGAATTCTGCTGATCCCGTTCGGCATGCTCTGCCTGCTGTGGCAGGGCGGTGGAGGCGCACGCTTGCCGTGGACAATGTTGCCAGTGGTGGCGCTGATCGGCCTGTGCATCGGCTGCTACACCTACATCGACGGCCAGGCTCTGCGGCGTTGGTCGCACCCGCTGGACTACCTGGTCTGGGTCACGTTGCTCAGCGCCTGGCCGTTCCCGTTACTGGCGTGGGTGCGCAAGCGGCCGGCGTTCAAGCTGTTCTGGCGCGAGCAATGGCGCCTGGGGCTGGCGGTCGGGTTTTGCGTATTGTTCAGCTACGCTCTGGTGTTGTGGGCCATGCAACTGGGCTCGATTGCCGAAGCGGCGGCGTTACGCGAGATTAGTGTCATTCTGGTCGTGCTGTTCGGCATGCGTTACTTGAAAGAACCTTTCGGCAGACCGCGGCTCTTAGCCTGTGGACTGGTATTGATCGGCATATTGGTGATGAAGTTTTGACTGGCTCAGCGTCGACGAAGTCTCGACGCTCGACAACTTGAAGAAGGGATTGCTCTATGACGGTAGCTCTGTGGTGCATTTTGATCGCGATTTTCCTGCCTTATGTGTGCACGGTCGTGGCCAAGATCAGTGGCGGTTTCAGGATCAAGGACAACCATGATCCACGGGATTTCATGGAATCGCTGAACGGTGTGGGTCGACGCGCGCACGCCGCGCAATTGAACAGTTTTGAAGTGACCCCGGCATTTGCTGCGGCGGTGATCGTTGCGCACCTGGCGGGCAACGCGGAGCTGGTGACGATCAATGTGCTGTCGGTGGTGTTTATCACCAGCCGCTTGCTCTACATCATCTGCTATCTGGCGGATTGGGCGATCTTGCGCTCGCTGGTGTGGTTTGTGGGGATGGGGTTGATTGTGAGTTTGTTTGTGGTGTCTGCCTGAGATATCTGCGCTGTTTGTGACGACCCCTTCGCGAGCAAGCCCGCTCCCACAGGTATTGCGCAAATCCTGTGGGAGCGGGCTTGCTCGCGAAAGCTATCGATCAAACGCTGCAGCACTCAAGGCTTGGCTTTCACCGCATCCGCCACCTGAGGCACTTGCGGTAACGCCGCGCCTTTAGGCCACAGCATCCAGATCTGCCCCTGCTGTTTCATGTCGCCGGCCAACTGACCGGCCGCCTCACCGGTACCCCAGAACAAGTCTGCACGAACCTCGCCGGCAATCGCGCCGCCCGTGTCCTGAGCCGCCACCGGCCGTACCAGCGCGGTGCCATCCGGTTTGGTCGTGGACAGCCACAACAGACTGCCCAGTGGTATCACCTTGCGATCCACTGCAGCGCTATATCCCGCAGTCAGCGGCACGTTCAATGAGCCGCGAGGGCCTTCGTTGCTATCAGGGTTTTGCGTGAAAAACACGTAGCTCGGATTGCTGCCGAGCAATTCGGGGATGCGCGATGGATTGGCCTTGGCCCAGTCGCTGATCGCGCCCATGGTCACGTCTTCTTTCTTCAATTCGCCTTGCTCGATCAGCCAGCGGCCGATTGGCCGATAGGGGTGGCCATTCTGATCCGCGTAGGCGATGCGCAACTGCCGGCCACTGTCGAGCTGGATTCGGCCAGAACCCTGAATCTGCAGAAACTGCAGGTTCATCGGGTCGGTCAACCACGCAACCACGGGCGCCTTGACGCCTTTGGTTCCGATTGTTGCCGCGTCGTCGTAAGGTTTGAGCACGCGGCCTTCGAGTCGCCCGCGCAGGCGTTTGCCTTTCAGCTCCGGGTAGAGGCTGTCCAGTGAGACAATGATCATGTCTTCCGGCACCCCGTACACCGGAACATTGGCCACGCTGGTCTGGGTCAGGCTGCCGGGGTAAACCGGCTCGTAGTAGCCGGTGATCAAGCCATTAGGATTGTCGTTGGCGGCGCGCAAGCCGTAGACATCGAGGTTCTGTTTGAGAAAGCCGCGAATGTCGTTGGCGGTCTGCGGCACATTGGCGGCGGCTGCACAGGTGGCGCCCCAGACCGGGTCGGCCTTGAGTCGTGTGCAGGCGCTGCGCCACGAACCGAAGCCGGCAACCAGGTCGGCGTCGGTCACCGCTGGCAGAGCCTCCCAAGTGGCGCTGGCATAGGTCGCCAAGGCGTGGGTTTTTGGTTTTTCGGGATCGCCACCGGTGCAGCCTGCGAGCACGGCCACCATCGGGAAAGTCCAGGCCAGGCTGGGGCGCCATGCCTTGAAACGGCTGTTCATGGAGTGATTCCTTAGTCGGTCGTGTGAGTGCTCCATGCGCTCAGACAACCCGTAATGATAATAGGGCTATTGGTGTTTGCCGGTGACGCGAGGATACTGGCGGCCGTTTCCGTGACCAGAAGCCACCATGACTTTTAAAAGAATGTCCGTTGTATTGCTGGCCTGCCTGACGCTGTCTGCGTGCGGTGGTGTCGACCCCAATTCGCCGCTGGGACAGCGCAAAGCGATCTTCAAGCAGATGCTCAAAACAGGGGAAGACCTTGGCGGGATGTTGCGTGGGCGCATTGCGTTTGACGGTGCAAAATTCGCCGACGGCGCGGTGAAGCTTGATGCGTTGTCCCATGAGCCGTGGAAACATTTTCCACAGGTTCGCGAGGAAGATCACACCAGCGCCACCGATGATGTCTGGGAGAAACAGGCGCGCTTTCAGGAAATGGCCCGCAACCTCGAGGCTGCTACCGGTGAACTGGTGATTGCCAGCAAGGTGCAGCCTTACAAGGTCAGCAACCTGGGGCCTGCGGTGCAGAAAGTCGAAGATGCCTGTAGTGCTTGCCATAAAGAGTTTCGCGATCATTGATAGGCGATGCATTCCGGTGGCGAGGGGGTTTAGCGAAACGTCCCACTGCTCCGTTGGGCGGCGAAGCATCCCCAGAGCGTGGCTCTTCTGGAGATCGCTCTGCCGGGTACGACCACTGCGTCGCTGACGGGGGCAAGCCCCCTCGCCACATAAGCCCGTCGCTCACACCGGGGTTTACTTATCCAGTTCGTCGAGCGCTTTCTGCAATTCCTTGCGCGACTCGGCGAGTTTGTCTTTGCGTTTGTTGATCCGCTCCGGATCGCCTTTCTTCATCGCTTTGTCGAGATCTGCCTGACGTTCGCCGACTTCGTGCTTGGCCTCGAGCACCTTGTTCTCACGTTCTTTCTTCAACGAAGCGTCGGTGCAATGGGTGGTGACTTCACTCAGAGCCTTTTCCAGACCTGCTTGCTGCTGGGTGTTGCCGTGGGCTTTGGCCTGCTCGATCTGGGTCACGATGGCCTGTTTCTTGGCGGCGCAGCCGGTGAGCCCCGGGGCCTCTTCTGCGGCCATCAATGGAGTGGCCAGCACGCTGCAAAGGGTCAACAGGGCAAGCGGTGAAAATCGTTTCATAAAAACTCCACGTGAAAGGCAGTCGGATCGCTTTGGGATGGGCTGTTTGAGCTCATCGACAGCAATGGGTTCCCGGTTGGTCGGCGTCGGCGGCGGTTAAAACCCGGCGACCCCGGCCACTCTTAATGTTTCGCTCAACGCCACAACCTGCGGGTCGCGGAAAAATGCACTCAACTGTGCTGCGCGTCCCGGGCCGATGCCGGCCTCGGCTTGCCACTGCTCGCTTGATCGCTGCGCCAGTGTCTGCCAAGAATCAGCCAGCGCCGCCTGACCGGTCGGAGGCAAACCCAAGGCGCGGAGCCACTGCGCAAACGGGCGTTGTCGAGCATCGTTGAAGCTGTTCAAGAGGCGGGCACTGCTGCGCTCGCCGAAGCCATCAATGGTAGCAAGCTCTTGAGCATCGAGGGCCAACCAATCAAGCAGGCCGTTCAGGCGGCCTGTTTCTAAAAGTTTCTCCCAGGTGCCCGGTCCGACATGAGGCAAGGCTAGCCCCTTCTTGCCGCTAAGCCAGGTCAATCGCGCGAGGAATTGGCTTTCGCAGCCGGGCGTGGGTTGCCAGCAGCTCAATGCATGGAAGTCGGCCACCGAAGGTGCGGCCAGGTCGGGGCGTTCGGCGGCTCGCAGCACCACGCCGTCGAGCCTTGGGATGGTCAGGCCCGCCAGACTGATGGAAACCTGATCGCCCGGGCGAACATCCAGTTCCGCCCAGCGTTGCAGCGAGCTGACACTGACGCGTTTGATCTGTCGGTCGTCCAGCGTGAGCGGTTTGAGTTCGAGCACCGGGGTGATGCGGCCGGTGCGGCCGACCTTGAAATTGACCTTACGCACCTCGGCCAGCGCCTGAGCGTACGGGTATTTCCAGGCGACCGCCCAGTAAGGCGCTTTTGCCTGCCAGCGTTCGGCAGACGGTCGCTGGCTCTGACGCAGGACGATGCCGTCGGTGGCGAAGGGCAGGGCCGAGCGATACCAGTGATCACGCCAGTGCTCGGCGTCAGCAAACCGGCTAATCGGTTGAGCGTATTGGGCAGTGTTGGCGAAACCCAATTCGACCAGCGCCGCTGCGCGTGCGGGCAAGCTCGCCGGGCCCTGCGGCCAGTCCCACGCAAACAAGCCGACGCCGTCCGCCTGCTCCGGCGGCAACACTTTGCGTGCCATCAACCCGGCTACGGTAGAGCGCGCGTTGAGACTTCCGCTTCGGACTTGCACATGGTCGCTCAGGCGCCAGTAGAGCTCGCCTTGCACCAGCAAATCCGTGGGTTGAGACAGGGTTTGCGGAATTGCCGCGATCTGCCGCGCCGACGCGGTCCAGTCCTGGCCATTAACGCCATCGCCGCGACTTATCGCCTGATGCAGCACACCGCCGCGATAGATCAGCGTCACCGCCACGCCGTCGATCTTCGGCTGGACCCAAACGTCGATGCGATCACGCAGCCAGTCTTTAACAGCGCGAACATCGCGCAACTTGTCCAGGCCGGTGTGAGCGATGGGGTGCGCAACGGTGCCGCCTGCAGTTCGCAACGGGTCAGCGGACTGTTCCATGTTGAAACATCGACGCCATTCGCTCAGCCGCGCGCGAGATTGATCGTAGAGTTCATCGGCAATCAGGGACTGACCATCGCGGTGGTAGCTGTCGTCCCAGCGGTTGATTTGCTGTTGTAGAACGGCGATTTCCTGGGTGGCGCGGGCTGAGGGCCAGTCGGGGCATTCGTCGGTGTTGGCGTTGACGGTCGGGACAGTGAGCGCCAGCAGGGCGAGGAATAAGCGCAGGTACGGCAGCATCGAGAGCATCCTTGCTCAGTGGGATGCTTGAAGGTTAGTCAGGATTTTCTACCCGGCGCGGCAGGTGTTTTGCCTGGTGTTTCGACCTTGACCCAATAAAAAACCCCACACGGCGAACCGTGCAGGGTTTTGTGTACCGCCCGGAAAAATTACAAGCCGGCAGCGGAACGCAGAGCGTCGGCGCGGTCGGTTTTTTCCCAGGTGAACGTGGTGAACGTATCGTCGCCAACGGTCTTGGTTGCCGGGGTGCGACCGAAGTGGCCGTACGCTGCGGTTTCCTGGTACATCGGGTGTAGCAGGTCGAGCATGGTGGTGATTGCGTAGGGACGCAGGTCGAACACTTCGCGAACCAGTTTGACGATTTTGTCGTCGCTGATCTTGCCGGTGCCGAAGGTGTTCAGCGAGATCGACGTAGGCTGAGCCACACCGATCGCATAGGAAACCTGAATCTCGCAACGCTCGGCCAGGCCGGCCGCGACGATGTTCTTGGCCACGTAACGACCGGCGTAGGCAGCGGAACGGTCAACCTTCGATGGATCCTTGCCGGAGAACGCGCCGCCACCGTGACGGGCCATGCCGCCGTAGCTGTCGACGATGATCTTGCGACCGGTCAGACCGCAGTCGCCCACCGGGCCGCCGATGATGAACTGGCCAGTCGGGTTGATGTGGAACTGGGTGTCCTTGGACAGCAGCTCGGCAGGCAGCACGTGCTTGACGATCAGTTCCATTACGCCTTCGCGCAGGTCTTTGTACGACACGTCCGGGTTGTGCTGGGTCGACAGAACCACGGCGTCGATACCAACAACCTTGCCGCCTTCGTAACGGCACGTCACTTGCGACTTGGCGTCCGGGCGCAGCCATGGCAGCAGGCCGGATTTACGCGCTTCTGCCTGGCGCTGCACCAACTGGTGCGAGAAGGTGATCGGTGCTGGCATCAGCACGTCGGTTTCGTTGCTGGCGTAGCCGAACATCAGGCCCTGGTCACCGGCGCCCTGATCTTCAGGCTTGGCGCGGTCGACACCCTGGTTGATGTCAGGGGATTGCTTGCCGATGATGTTCATCACGCCGCACGTCGCGCCGTCGAAGCCGACGTCGGAGCTGTTATAGCCGATGTCGAGAATCACATTACGCACGATCTCTTCCAGGTCGACCCAGGCCGACGTGGTGACTTCACCCGCGATGATTGCCACGCCGGTTTTCACCAAAGTCTCGCACGCCACGCGGGCGAACTTGTCTTCAGCAATGATGGCGTCCAGCACCGCATCGGAAATCTGGTCGGCGATTTTGTCCGGGTGCCCTTCGGACACGGACTCGGAGGTGAAGAGGGAGTATTCGCTCATCTCGATTTTTTCCTGAATTTACCGATGGTGAGTGTCGCCAGCCGGTCGCTGAAAATGGCGGACCTGGATCTGGAAACCATTACGTAAGCCTACATAGAGGCTTTCCCCGGGAACGAGTCCCGCAGCGGTGGCCCAACGGGCCAAATCGTCCTGTTCAAACCCCAACCACAGATCACCGCAGGCCTCCCTGGCCCAACTCTGGTTGTGGCTACATAACTCTGTCACGAGCAGGCTACCGCCCGGTTGCAGCAAGGTGGCCATGTGCTTGAGCGCTTCGGCCGGTGCGGCGAAATGGTGCAGCACCATATTCAGAACGACGCAATCGGCCTGAAGATTAACCCCGTTCAATGCATCGGCCAGTTGCAGGCTGACGTTAGCCAGCGCTTGCCGATCGCAGACCTGACGCGCCAGCTCAAGCATCGCCGGGCTGTTGTCCAGCGCCGTGACATGGCGGAAGCGGCGCGCCAGTTCCGGCAGAAATGCGCCGTCGCCCGGGCCGACTTCGATGGCCGTCGCGCCGTCGCCGAAACTCAGCTTGTCGAGCAACGCCACCACACTGTCGCGGTACTGCGGCAGCCCGGCGATCAAGTCCTGCTGGGCGCGAAATTTCTCGGCGACCCGTGAGAAAAAGTCCTGGCTGGCCGCTGCGCGCTGGCCATGCACCTGACCGATCCGCGACTGCACATCGGTCGGCAGGGTCAGGTTGTCCACTTCGTCGAGCAACGCGGCGTGCAGTTTGCCGCCGAGCAAATCGGTGTGGGGCAGGGCGCGGCGGTAGAAAATTGCATTGCCTTCCCGGCGCGTCGCCACCAGATCGGCCTGGGCCAACACCTTGAGGTGATGACTCATGCCGGATTGGCCGATGGCGAAAATCTGCGCCAGTTCCAGCACGCCGAACGAGTCGTTGGCCAGCGCGCGCAATACATTCAGCCGCAGAGGATCGCCGCCGGCCTTACACAGGGCCGCCAGCTCATCGCAATCGTCATGTTGAATGGAAGGCACGCGTAAATTCATAAGGCCGGCAGTCTAGTCACGGGTCGGGAGCATCGCAAGGGCAATATCAAAAAGTTTTGATATTGCTCGATAGGTGGCACTTCCCGACCTTCGGTTTACCCTTCAAACGAACAGCGGAAAGGTTTCACCTGTCGAAACCTTCGTTATGCATGGGAAAAACGCTTCCATATGACTATCCGTCATTGCCCCGAGGCGGGTCGGTGAGGGAAAATGCTCGCCTTTTTTCCGTTTCGTATTATTCACTCTTGATTCAGAATCCCCAGGAGAACAGCGATGCCAAGCCGTCGTGAGCGTGCCAACGCCATTCGTGCCCTCAGCATGGATGCCGTGCAAAAAGCCAACAGCGGCCATCCGGGTGCCCCTATGGGTATGGCGGATATCGCCGAAGTACTTTGGCGTGACTACCTCAAGCACAACCCGAGCAATCCTTCGTTCGCCGACCGTGACCGCTTCGTGCTGTCCAACGGTCACGGTTCGATGCTGATCTATTCCCTGCTGCACCTGACCGGTTACGACCTGTCGATCGAAGACCTGAAAAACTTCCGTCAGCTGCACAGCCGTACCCCGGGTCACCCGGAATTCAGCTACACCCCGGGTGTTGAAACCACCACCGGTCCACTGGGCCAAGGCCTGGCCAACGCCGTGGGTTTCGCCCTGGCAGAGAAAGTCCTGGCGGGTCAATTCAACCGTCCTGGCCACAACATTGTCGACCACCACACCTACGTGTTCCTGGGTGATGGCTGCATGATGGAAGGCATTTCCCACGAAGTCGGCTCGCTGGCCGGTACGCTGGGTCTGGGCAAACTGATCGCTTTCTACGATGACAACGGCATTTCCATCGACGGCGAAGTCGAAGGCTGGTTCACCGATGACACGCCGAAGCGTTTCGAAGCCTACAACTGGCAGGTGATCCGCAACGTTGACGGTCACGACCCGGAAGAAATCAAGACCGCCATCGAAACTGCACGCAAAAGCGAGCAGCCGACGCTGATCTGCTGCAAGACCACCATCGGTTTCGGTTCGCCGAACAAGCAAGGTAAAGAAGACTGTCACGGCGCTCCGTTGGGTGACGCGGAGATCGCCCTGACCCGCGCAGCACTGAAGTGGAATCATGGCCCGTTCGAAATCCCGGCCGATATTTACGCTGAGTGGGATGCCAAGGAAGCCGGTCTCGCGGCCGAAGCCGAGTGGGATCAGCGTTTCGCTGCCTACTCCGCCGCATTCCCTGAGCTGGCCAACGAATTGGTGCGTCGTCTGAGCGGTGAGCTGCCGGCTGGCTTCGCTGAAAAAGCTTCGGCATATATTGCTGAAATCGCGGCCAAAGGCGAAACCATCGCCAGCCGCAAAGCCAGCCAGAACGCGCTGAACGCCTACGGCCCGTTGTTGCCGGAACTGCTCGGTGGTTCGGCTGACCTGGCCGGTTCCAACCTGACCTTGTGGAGTGGCTGCAAAGGCGTCACTGCTGAAGACGCCAGCGGCAACTACATGTACTACGGCGTGCGCGAATTCGGCATGAGCGCAATCATGAACGGCGTCGCCTTGCACGGCGGTCTGGTGCCTTACGGCGCGACCTTCCTGATGTTCATGGAATACGCGCGCAACGCGGTACGCATGGCTTCGCTGATGAAGAAGCGCGTGGTGTTCGTCTACACCCACGACTCCATCGGTCTTGGCGAAGACGGTCCGACTCACCAGCCGGTCGAGCAACTGACCAGCCTGCGCAGCACGCCGAACCTCGACACTTGGCGCCCAGCCGATGCCGTTGAATCGGCGGTCTGCTGGAAGCTTGCGATCGAGCGCAAGGACGGCCCTTCGGCGCTGATCTTCTCGCGTCAGAACCTGCAGCATCAGGAGCGTGACGCCGGCCAGATCGCCGACATCGCCCGTGGCGGTTACGTGTTGAAGGATTGCGTAGGCGAGCCTGAGCTGATCCTGATCTCCACCGGTTCGGAAGTCGGTCTGGCGGTTCAGGCGTACGACAAACTGACTGCACAAGGTCGCAATGTGCGCGTTGTTTCGATGCCTTGCACCAGCGTGTTCGATGCGCAGGACGCCGGTTACAAGCAAGCGGTTCTGCCGTTGCAGGTCAGCGCCCGTATCGCCATCGAAGCCGCGCATGCGGACTACTGGTACAAATACGTGGGCCTGGAAGGCCGCGTGATCGGCATGACCTCTTACGGCGAGTCGGCGCCTGCGCCAGCCTTGTTTGAAGAGTTTGGTTTTACCCTGGAAAACATCCTGGGTCAGGCTGAAGAGCTGCTGGAAGACTAAGGCACAATTTGTGTAGCAGCTGCCGAAGGCTGCGTCCGGCCGCGAAGCGGTCGTTGAATCAGACACTACGTTCACGTTGAAGAACGCGTTGTCAGATTCACGACCGCTTCGCGGCCGGACGCAGGCTGCGCCAGCTGCTACAAGGTTGTGTTGTTAACGAGAATTTCGTCTGCCCGCGTCTATCGAGAACCCCATGGCTCAACCGCGTCCTTACAAAGTTGCACTCAACGGCTATGGCCGCATTGGTCGTTGCGTCTTGCGTGCGTTGTTCGAGCGAGGCGAGAAGGCCGGGTTTGAGATTGTCGCAATCAACGATCTGGCCGACATGGCCAGCATCGAATACCTGACACGCTTCGACTCCACGCACGGGCGTTTTCCCGGTGAAGTGCGAGTGGACGGCGATTGTCTGCATATTAATGGCGATTGCGTGAAGGTCCTGCGCAGTGCCACCCCCGAAGGAATAGATTGGGCGTCGCTGGGGATCGACCTGGTGCTGGAGTGCTCCGGTGCCTGGCACACCCGTCAAGACGGCCAGCGCTTTCTCGACGCCGGCGCACCTCGGGTGTTGTTTTCCCAACCGATGGCCAGCGAGTCGGATGTCGACGCTACCATCGTCTACGGCGTCAATCAGGATTGCCTGAGCGGCGACGAGCTGCTGGTATCCAACGCGTCCTGCA
Organism: Pseudomonas sp. Ant30-3; assembly: GCF_000690905.1. Classification (GTDB taxonomy): domain Bacteria; phylum Pseudomonadota; class Gammaproteobacteria; order Pseudomonadales; family Pseudomonadaceae; genus Aquipseudomonas. The sequence continues at coordinate 45,533 of NZ_JMCL01000082.1, forward strand.
CCACCAATTGTGGCGTGCCGCTGTTGCGCCTGCTGGACCAGGCCATTGGTCTGGAGTATGTATCGATCACCACCATTCACTCGGCAATGAACGATCAGCCGGTGATCGACGCTTATCACCACGAAGACCTGCGCCGCACCCGTTCGGCGTTCCAGTCGGTGATTCCTGTGTCCACTGGTCTGGCGCGTGGTATCGAACGCTTGCTGCCGGAACTTGCTGGCCGAATTCAGGCCAAAGCCGTGCGAGTGCCGACGGTAAACGTGTCTTGTCTCGACATCACGATGCAGACCGTGAGCGACACCGACGCCACCGAGGTCAACCGGATTCTGCGCGAGGCTGCCACCAGTGGCCCGCTCAAAGGCCTGCTGGCCTACACCGAGCTGCCTCACGCAAGCTGTGATTTCAACCACGACCCACATTCGGCAATCGTCGATGCCAGTCAGACCCGCGTTTCCGGCCCACGGCTGGTGAACATCCTGGCCTGGTTCGACAACGAATGGGGTTTTGCCAACCGAATGCTGGACGTTGCAGAACATTATCTGCAAACAGCGATCAACAAACCTGCTCTCTAAATCAGCTACCAGGAAATGCGACCCATGACCGTGTTGAAGATGACCGACCTCGATCTGCAAGGTAAGCGCGTACTGATTCGCGAAGACCTCAACGTCCCAGTCAAGGACGGTGTAGTCACCAGCGATGCGCGGATCCTGGCTTCGCTGCCGACCATCAGGCTGGCCCTGGAAAAAGGCGCGGCGGTGATGGTCTGCTCGCACCTCGGCCGCCCGACCGAAGGCGAGTTTTCCGCCGAAAACAGCCTCAAGCCGGTAGCCGATTACCTGAGCAACGCTTTGGGCCGTGAAGTGCCATTGGTGGCCGATTACCTGGAAGGCGTCGAGGTCAAGGCCGGCGACATCGTCCTGTTCGAAAACGTGCGCTTCAACAAGGGCGAGAAAAAGAACGCTGACGAACTGGCGCAGCAATATGCTTCGCTATGCGACGTGTTCGTGATGGATGCCTTCGGCACCGCGCACCGCGCTGAAGGTTCGACCCACGGCGTAGCCAAGTTCGCCAAAGTTGCCGCAGCGGGCCCTTTGCTCGCCGCTGAGCTGGAAGCATTGGGCAAGGCGCTGGGTTCGCCGGCGCAGCCAATGGCCGCCATCGTTGCCGGCTCCAAGGTCTCGACCAAACTGGACGTGCTGAACAGCCTGAGCGAGATCTGCAATCAACTGATCGTCGGTGGCGGCATCGCCAACACCTTCCTCGCAGCGGCCGGTCACCCGGTCGGCAAATCCCTGTACGAACCGGACCTGCTCGACACCGCGCGTGAAATTGCGGCCAAGGTCAGCGTGCCGCTGCCAGTGGATGTTGTCGTTGCCAAGGAATTCGCGGAAAGCGCCACTGCCACCGTCAAGCTGATCGCTGACGTGGCAGAAGACGACATGATTCTGGACATCGGTCCGCAGACCGCGGCGAATTTCGCCGAATTGCTGAAATCGTCCAAAACCATTCTGTGGAACGGCCCGGTTGGCGTGTTCGAATTCGATCAGTTCGGCAATGGCACCAAAGTCCTGGCGCAAGCGATCGCTGAAAGCTCGGCGTTTTCCATCGCTGGCGGCGGCGACACCCTGGCCGCTATCGATAAATATGGCGTTGCTGACCGGATCTCCTACATTTCTACCGGTGGTGGTGCTTTCCTCGAATTCGTCGAAGGCAAAGTGTTGCCAGCCGTCGAAGTCCTCGAAAGCCGGGCCAAGGGCTGAAGTTGTGGTATTGGCCAGGCAAAGGAGTGTTCACATGGTCAGGCTGCTAGCGTTGTTGATCGTCGCCGGTTCGCTGACGGCCTGCGGGAGTAACCCGAAAGCCGCAGCGCAACCGGCGCCGCAAACCGTGGAAAAGGGCTGCTACCAGGCTGACTGGCAGGCGGAAACCAACCCGGTGATCAACAAGCGCTCAGGGCCGGACGGCCTGGAGAAATACGAAACACTGACACCCGCCAAGGAACATGGCTGTCCTTGACGGGTCTGACTCCTTACTCAGGGCTGGCGGCATGTTTCGTCGGCCGAGGAACACGGATGAAAGGTTTTATCGCCATTACGGCGTTGGCGTTGCTGGCGGGTTGCTCCAGTTTCAACCTGTTCAAACCGGCCGAACCAACGGACAGCTGGACCACCTGGACCTGTGACAGTCAGGCCAAAGTGTTGTGGCGTTACGTCAATGAAAGCCGCGAAGAAGTAGACGTCCGCCTCGGCGGGGCCGAACAGGTTTATCGCCTGAAGCAAGAGCCTGGCGCGTCGGGTGCGCTATATAGCAGTGACATGCTGGCGTTTCACATCAAAGGTGAGGAAGGCCTGGTTTACTGGGTCGCCACCAATGATTTGATTGGCCGCGGTTGTAAAGCGCAGTAATCACGGCTGACGTAGTCCTTGTAGGAGCTGGCTTGCCAGCGATGAGGCCCTGAAGGCCTGCACTGTCCGAATGGACGCCATCGCCAGCAAGCCGGCTCCTACGGAGGATGTGTTGCGCAGTAGAGCAACACCCAATTCGCAGCACGGGCCAACCCCCGATCTGCAATAACTTGAATAGCCACCGCCGCTCCGGCAGGCTGACACGATTAACGACCCAAACCGGGAGAGACACGCACAATGGCACTTATCAGCATGCGCCAGATGCTGGACCACGCAGCCGAATTCGGCTACGGCGTTCCAGCCTTCAACGTCAACAACCTTGAGCAGATGCGCGCCATCATGGAAGCCGCTGACAAGACTGACTCCCCGGTGATCGTCCAGGCTTCGGCCGGTGCTCGCAAATACGCCGGTGCGCCGTTCCTGCGTCACCTGATCCTCGCAGCAATCGAAGAATTCCCGCATATCCCGGTGTGCATGCACCAGGACCACGGCACCAGCCCTGACGTCTGCCAGCGCTCCATTCAACTGGGCTTCAGCTCGGTGATGATGGACGGTTCCCTCGGCGAAGACGGCAAGACCCCGACCGACTACGACTACAACGTCCGTGTCACTCAGCAGACTGTAGCCATGGCTCACGCCTGCGGCGTTTCGGTTGAAGGTGAGCTGGGCTGCCTGGGTTCGCTGGAAACCGGCATGGCCGGTGAAGAAGACGGCATCGGCGCTGAAGGCGTCCTGGATCACAGCCAGATGCTGACCGACCCGGAAGAAGCCGCTGATTTCGTCAAGCGCACCCAGGTCGATGCGTTGGCAATCGCCATCGGTACCAGCCACGGCGCCTACAAATTCACCAAGCCACCTACCGGCGACGTGTTGGCCATCGACCGCATCAAAGAAATCCACAAGCGCATTCCGAACACCCACCTGGTGATGCACGGTTCGTCTTCGGTTCCGCAAGAGTGGCTGGCGATCATCAACCAGTACGGCGGCGACATCAAAGAAACCTACGGCGTGCCGGTTGAAGAAATCGTCGAAGGCATCAAGCACGGCGTGCGCAAGGTCAACATCGACACCGACCTGCGCCTGGCGTCCACCGGTGCAATGCGTCGCCTGATGGCCACCAACCCAAGCGAATTCGACCCGCGCAAATTCTTCGGCGCCACCGTAACTGCGATGCGTGATGTCTGTATCGCTCGTTATGAAGCCTTTGGTACTGCCGGCAACGCTTCAAAGATCAAACCGATCTCGCTGGAAGCGATGTACCAGCGTTATCTGAAGGGTGAGTTGAACGCTAAGGTCAACTAAGCCTTCTGCGTTGAACCCTAGAAAAACCCGCAGGAATGCGGGTTTTTTATTGCCTGAAAAAAGGCGCCGCTCTGTAGCAGCTGTCGAGCCTGCGTCCAGCCGCGAAGCAGTCGTTAAAATCACAGACCCCATCCATGCGAAAGGAGCGATGGCGAGGACTTCGTCTTCGAACGCAGCCTCGCAGGCTCGGCAGCTGCTACAGGGATTTGGCGTTACTTATCGTGATCAATATCCAGCTTGCTGAACATCACCTTCCCGCCTTCGCTGGTATATCCGGAGTTATCCTGCACATACACACCCGCCTTGAAATACAGCGGTTTGACGCGCCATTTCTCGCTGATGTTGGTATCCCACTGATAGCCCGCCGCACTGATGCCCAGTGCGCCGCCCGGACTCAGGTGAATAAGATAGGAAAATTCCTGATGGAGTTTTACGCCAGTCGCGACAGTGATGACCCGACCCTCGTCGTCATCGGGGCGCATGCGCACTTTGGCGACAATATCGCCAGTGTCCGAACTGGTATCGTATTGATATTCAACCTTCACCATCGGCTTCTGGCTTTGAAAAGCGTGGATCTGGCCGATGACAATCTTGCCAGAACTGGGAACCTGCTTAACTGCCAGCGTTGCTCGAAGAAAATTGTCAGCGTCGGGGTAGTACCAGTTTCGCAAGGTGCCGTTGCTGTAGGTTTCGCGCAATTCCGTGCGGGCATATTTAGCGTTTTCGGTGCGGGTGCCTGTCACCGGAGACCAGAAAAACAGCGTTCCGGTATTTGAATGGAAGTATTGATCCTTGAATCCCTTCACCAGTTTCGTGGTCTCGACAGTGTAGGGAGGGCTACCGACAGGAACGCTCAGATTCCAGGTTGCAAGATCGATCATAGACAAAAGCTTCCACAGATTTTTACGGCACGCACGTTCCAGAAGCTCTGGCGCGCGCCTTGGGGGCAATCCTTATAATCGTAGAAGTTCAATTTGTTAATGCGTGATTGACAAACGGGTGACGTCAATATCCTGTTAAAAGGCCATCTCTCGCGGTTTTAGCGGCCTGTAGCAGTGACCGTTAGTCGGCCAGCGAAGTTAATGGTTAAATGCTGGCGTACTGACACCTTCTGCTTTGACGGATCCCGGTCTAGAGTGGAGGCTTCGTATTTGTCCGGTTTGTCTGAAAAACCGGCCTGACGCCCCGACAAGAGAAGCAGCATGGAATGCGCGCAAATCACGCCAGCTGAAGGCGGCTCTACCTTACTGATCGTCGACGACTACCCTGAAAACCTGGTCAGCATGCGCGCATTGCTGGAGCGCCAGGACTGGCAGGTCATCACGGCTGGCTCCGGTTTCGAAGCCCTCAGTCTGCTGCTTGAATACGATATCGACCTGGTTCTGCTGGATGTGCAGATGCCTGGCATGGACGGTTTTGAAGTAGCGCGGTTGATGCGTGGGAGCCAGCGCACCCGCCTTACCCCGATCATTTTTCTGACCGCCAACGAACAGTCGCAGGACGCCGTGATCAAGGGTTACGCGAGTGGCGCGGTTGATTACCTGTTCAAACCGTTCAACCCGCAAATCCTCAAACCTAAAGTCCAGGCCTTGCTGGAGCACCAGCGTAACCGCCGGGCGCTGCAGCGTCTGAGCCATGATCTGGAAGTCGCGCGCGCGTTTAATGCCTCGGTATTGGATAACGCCGCCGAAGGTATTCTGGTCGTCGGCGAAGACGGTCTGATTCGCTTTGCCAACCCGGCCATGTCGCGGCTGCTCAATGCCACGCAACAGGAATTGCAGGGCACTGTTTTTTTGAATTATCTGCAAAAGCCGCATGTGCCGGTCTGGGCAGACTCGGACCTGCTCAAGGGCTTCAGAGGCGGCGAAACCTTGCGACTGCACGACGCGCTGTTGCGCACGGCGTGTGGTCAGCAGGTGCCGGTAGCGCTGTCCTGCGCGCCGTTGCCCAGCCCGCAACAGGCGATGGTGGTGACCGTGCTCGACATGTCAGTGGTGCGCCATCTGCATCAGCAACTGGAGGTCCAGGCCGTCACCGACCCGTTGACCGGGTTGCTCAATCGCCGTGGTTTTTACCAGACCGTGGAGAACCTGCTGCAGCGCGACGAACGCACGGACAGCGGCTGGGTATTGCTGTATCTCGACCTGGACGGGTTCAAACGGGTCAATGATTCCCTCGGCCATGATGCTGGCGACCGCGTGTTGCGCTGGGTGTCGGAGCAGCTCAAGGCCTGCCTGCGCCCGTTCGACATACTGGCGCGCATTGGCGGTGACGAGTTCACCGCGTTGCTGGACCTGGAAGCGCCCGAACAGGCGGCGAAGATCGCCGAGCAGCTGATTGAACGCGTATCGATCTGTCAGCAGATCGATGGCCTGGACATCGCCCTCGGTGCGAGTATCGGTATCGCGATCTTTCCCGACTGCGGTGCTGATCTGGACGGGTTGATGCGCGCATCCGACATCGCCATGTATGAGGCCAAGCGTGCAGGTCGTCAGCAGTATCGCTTCTACGATCACGATATGAATGGCCGCGCGCGCTCGCGGCTGATGCTCGAGGAAAGCGTGCGCGCCGCCATCGAGAACCGCGATTTCAGCCTGGTGTATCAGCCGCAGGTGGCAATCGACAGCGGGCAAATCCGAGGGTTCGAAGCACTCTTGCGCTGGCAGCACCCCAGCGTTGGCGATGTTCCGCCCGGGCTGTTTTTACCGCTGCTGGAGGAAGCGCGGCTGATCAGCCGGTTGGGCAGCTGGATCTATCATCATGGCGCCGAACAACGCAAAGCCTGGGAACCCGTGTTTGCAGACGAGCTGGTGCTGGCGGTCAGCTTGAGCGGTACGCAATTCGGCATGCCCAATCTGGTCACCGAGTTGCGCCAGGTGCTGGAGCGTCATGACTTGCAAGCGCGTCATCTGGAGGTCGAGATCACAGAAGAGGCCTTGATGCAGCACCCGGAAGAGACCCGCAAACAGTTGCGACTGCTGCGCAATCTGGGGGTGCGGGTGGCGCTGGACGACTTCGGTTCGGGGCCTTGCTCGCTGTCATTGTTGCGGGATATTGAGCTGGATACGGTCAAGCTTGACCGGCACTTGATCGCCCGGTTGCCCGAGTCCAGGCGAGACGCCGCGCTGGTGCAGCATGTGATCGACCTCTGTCAGCAATTCGACATTCTGGTCATTGCTGAAGGCGTGGAAACGCTCGCGCAATACGAGTGGCTGCGTGCAAACGGCTGTGGCTTCGTGCAAGGCTTTCTGGTGGCAAAGCCGCTGGTCGCCGAAGACGCGGGCGACTTTGTGCACCCGTTCGACTGGAGCGCGTTACCCCGCTGAATTCGCTACACTGGCGGCCTTTATCGAAGCTGATGCTGTCCGCCTCACTATGACTGCGCTGAAATACCTCCAGGCTTATCCTGTCGATTTGCAGGACCAAGTGCGCTGGCTGATCACTGAAGGTCGGCTGGGCGACTACTTGAGCCAGCGCTATCCCGACAAGCACGACGTGCAGAGCGACAAAGCGCTGTACGCCTACGCGCTGGATTTGAAACAGGAATACCTGAGAAATGCCCCGGCGATCGACAAGGTGTTATTCGACAACCGCCTCGACCTGACCCACCGCGCCCTCGGCCTGCACACCACGATTTCGCGCGTGCAGGGCGGCAAGCTCAAGGCAAAGAAGGAAATCCGCGTGGCGGCGCTGTTCAAGGACGCACCCGCGGCGTTTCTGAAAATTATCGTGGTGCATGAACTGGCGCACTTTAAGGAATCGGACCACAACAAGGCCTTCTACAAACTCTGCGAACACATGTTGCCGGGTTATCACCAGGTGGAGTTCGATCTGCGCGTCTACCTGACGTGGCGGGACATGCCGGCGATCCCAAACGCGTAGGAGCTAGCGCAGGCTGCGATCTTTTGATTTTCAAACACCCGGAGCGCATGGATGGACGTCAGCAAGACCAAAAGCAGTTTCTATCGCCGTCTTTACGTGGCGTATCTGATCGACAGTGGCGTTGCGAGCAGCGTTCCTGCCCTGACCGAAGTGACCGGCATGCCCCGTCGCACGGCCCAGGACACCATTGCAGCGTTGGCGGATCTGGACATTGTGTGTGAGTTCGAGCAGGAAGAGGGCGCTCGCAACCATGCCGGTCGCTATCGGATTCGCGAGTGGGGAGCGATCGACAAGGGCTGGATCGAGGGTAATTTGCGGCAGATCAAAGCGGTGCTGGAATATCCCTGACCTGCGCGGTTCAGCATTTGAGGAAAGGGCCTTACGGCCGACGCATCCCGATGTGCGGAATGTCATCCTCCAGGTATTCCTCACCCGCCACGACAAATCCGTAGCGCCCGTAATACCCCTGCAGGTGCGCCTGAGCTGAAAGATAGATCGACACGTCCGGCCAGTACTTGTCAGCCTGTTTCAGCGCCTGCTCCATCAGCTCGTGCCCAAGTCCGGTGCCGCGCGCCTGCGGGGCGATGATCACCCGGCCGATCACCACGTCGCCGCCCTGCAGCTCTGGATCAAGCAAGCGCAGATACGCCACCAGCCTGTCCTCATCCCACGCCATCAGATGGCAGGTGTCACCTGCCAGGTCCTGGCCGTCCACGTCCTGATAACAGCATTTCTGCTCGACGACGAAGACTTCGACGCGCAACTGCAGAATTGCGTACAGCTGCTCTTTGCCCAGATCAGTGTGGTGTTTGCAGACCCAATCGATTGTCATTTTTGCATTCCTTGATCAACTCGCCCCGATACTAAGCGCACCGGCGAAAGATGTCTGTATGGCGAATAAATCTGTGACAAAGGCCAAAATGCCATCATTCATTTCGCGCGCGCTCGTATTCTTTGTGTAATCTGGAATGCAGCGCTGTGCAATGGCGTCGATGAGCTAGTGTTAGTACCTGGGTTTTGCCGGTACGGGGCCTTGGAGTTTTGGCTGAAACACACCGGGCCTCCCGCCCGTTAAGGATTTCTGGCATGCCGCGATTGCATCGAGCGTTGGCCTTGATCGGTTTGCTGTTGCTGACCCACGCGGCAGCCGCGCAAAAACTGCGTCTGGTCGCCGACGCCTGGCCCCCCTTTACCGACGCCACGCTGATCAACGGCGGGTTGGCGACTGACATCGTCAGCACCGCACTGGCCCGGGCCGGCTATGCCAGCGAGTTCCATCAGGTCCCCTGGGCGCGAGCATTATTGGGTGTGGGCGAGGGGCGCTACGACGTCCTGGTCAACGCCTGGTACGCCGAGGATCGCACCCGACTCGGCCAGTTTTCCGGTGAATACCTGATTAACCGCGTGCGCTTTATCAAGCGTAAAGACGCGCCAATCGAATACAACAACTTGCAGCAATTGCACACTTACCCAATTGCGGTGGTGCGCGGCTATGCCTACTCGTCAGCCTTCGACGAAGACATGGTGCTACAGAAAGTCCCCGTGCACAGTTTCGCCATGGCGGTGCGCATGCTCGCCGCCGATCGGGTCAAGCTGACGCTGGAAGATGAATTTGTCGCGCGTTATTACTTATCGCGCGAATCCGCCAAAGTGCGTAACGCCGTTGAGTTTTTGCCCAAGCCATTGAGTGAGAACAGCCTGCACATTCTGGTCAGCCTGAAAAACCCTAAGCATGCAGAAATCGTATCGAATTTCGACCGCGAGATTGCCGAGATGAAGGCGGATGGCAGTTACCAGCGAATATTGAAGCGGCATGGGATGTGAAGAACTTGAGGCCCGCTCATGCGACGCGCTCCTCAATCCTTGCTCGTACCCTTGATCAAGTGCGCCGCCAACGTCCGCAACGGCCCCAGTTGGCGGCAAATCAACGCCAGCTGCGTCTGCACCAGTCGCTGACCTTCGTCGATCTCGTCCGGCATTTGCTCCAGCTCATTGGCCTGCGCCTCTTCGTCATCGCTTTGAATCGCGATGGGCGTCTTGCTCGCCAATCCTTGTGCGATTTCATCGATACTCGCGGCCAGTCTCACCCCCGCGCCGTCAATCAAATGCTCGCGCACATCAGGCGGCAGCGGGGTTTCGCGGTGCGCGCCCAGCCCCGACAGATAACTCAGCAGCGTGTGCGACAGCACCAGAAAGCGGAAGCCGACATCGGCTTCCTTACGGAAATGCCCGGGCTCCATCAGCATGTTGGCCAGTGTGGTCGACAGCGCCGCGTCGGCATTGTGTGCGTTACGCCGGGCGAGACGATAGGCGAGGTCGTCGCTTTTGCCCGCAGCGTATTGCTGCATGATCTGGCGCAGGTAAATGCTGTTGCAGGTCAGGGTATTGGCCAGCACCTTGTTCAGGCGTCGGCCCTGCCAGTCCGGCAAAAACAGGAACACCGCGAGGCCGGCAATCAGGCTGCCCAGTAACGTATCGAACAGCCGTGGCAGGAACAGGCCATAACCGTCGCCCACCTGATTGAAACAGAACAGCACCATCAAGGTGATCGCGGCGGTGGCCAGTGTGTAGCGGGTGGTGCGGTTGGTGAAGAACACTACCCCGGCGGCGATGGCGAAGCACGATTGCACCAGAGGATTGGGGAACAGATCAAACAGTGCCCAGGCCACGGTCAGGCCGATCGCGGTGCCGATAATCCGTTGGCCGAGTTTGCGGCGGGTGGCGCCGTAGTTCGGCTGACACACGAACAGCGTGGTGAGAATGATCCAGTAACCCTGTGACGGGTGGATCAAATGCACCATGCCGTAGCCAACACTCAGCGCCAGGGGCAGGCGCAGTGCGTGGCGGAACAGCAACGACGTCGGCGTCAGCTGCGTGCGCAAGCGAATCCAGACATCCTTGAGGCTGCGCGGCGACCGGTCGAGCAGGCTGCTGTCGGTAGCATCGGCGAGGGCGTCGGGGTTGCTGGCGTCGCTGAGCAGCCGATCCAGCGTGCCAAGGTTGGCCGCCAGCGCCCGCAGTGATCGCAGCAACCCGCGCCAGGCCGGGTTGCTCTGGATGCGCAAGTGTTCGAGGGAGGCGTGCAAGTCGCCCAGTGCTTCGGCGAAGCTGGCGTCGTAGACGAACGGCTGGCGCATCTGGATCGATTCCGCCAGCGCTCGGCAGGCTTTGCCTTGCTGGCGCAGCAGGCGCTGACAGCGGAACAGTACGTCGCTGTGGAAGAACGCTTCCGCCAGCGCGTTGTAGGGATAGTGCGAGGAGCTGGCGCGCTCGTGGATGTCTTGCGCGAGGAAGTACAGTTTGAGGTAGCGGCTGACTTTCGAGCCGGGCCGACCGTTGCCGACACGGTGCAGGATGATTTCCTTGGCCGCATTCAACGCCGCGACTACACGGCCGTTCTGCTGAGCAAGTTCCAGCCGTCGCGCTTCCACGTCCATCTGCCGGATAGGCTCGAACAGCGAAGACTTCAACTTCAGGTACAAACCCAGTTCACGGAACAGCCGCGCCAGACTTTGCTGCACCGGCTGGTTGGAGAAGAGCGCCTGCCACAGCACTGACAACAGGCCGTACCAGGCGGCGCCGGCCACCAGCAGCATCGGCTCATGCCAGAAATCGGTGACCGGGCCGCCGCGCTGGTCTACGCCGATCATGGTGTAGACCGAGAGGATGAGGGTGGCCGAGGCGATCGCGCCATAGCGTTCGCCTAACGCGCCGAGCATGGTCAGGCCGAAACTGGCGAGCGCGAGGGCGATGACAAAAATGATCGGGTAGGGGAACAGCAATTCGACGGACAGGGCGGCAATGGTGAAACACACCAGCGTCACGGCCAGCGAATTGAGGCGGCCCTGCCAACTGTCGTCGGTCTCGGCCAGGGCGCTGGCGATGATCCCGAGGAACAACGGGATCAACAGGCGCATTTCGTCCTGATACCAGCACAGCGCCATGCTGCCGGTCAGCGCAATGAACACCCGCACGCTGTAACTGAATTTATCCAGTGCCCAGAGGCGACGCAGAGACTGTTGGAAAGAGGTCGATGACATGAAGTGCGAAGGCCTTCCGAGGCAATGGCGCTAAATTGAGCCAGTAATGACGCCGACGCAATGGCGGCGATCACATCTGACAGCAAAATCTGTTCCTTGCTGGGTGAGATGCAGGTCTGCGCTAGATGCCAGGTCTGCATTGAACACTGGGGCGAGGGGATTTATCCCCGTCGGGCGGCGAAGCGGCCCCCAGATGGGTAAACGCATTACCTCAGGCAGACCTGTGTCGCGGTTTTACGACTGCTTCGCAGCCGGACGGGGATAAATCCCCTCGCCACAAAAGCCCCATTCCATTTCGATGCGACTCAGACGTATTGCGCAGCCGCGTAGCCGGAGGCCCAGGCCCATTGAAAGTTGAATCCGCCCAGATGCCCGGTGACGTCGAGTACTTCACCGATAAAATAAAGCCCCGGGCTTTTCAGCGATTCCATGGTCTTGGACGACACTTCGCGCGTGTCGACCCCGCCCAGCGTCACTTCTGCCGTGCGATAGCCTTCGGTCCCGGCCGGCACGACTTTCCAGCTCGCCAGTTTTTCCGCGATGTCGGCGATTTCGGCGTGGGTGTACTGCTTCATCGGTTTGGAGACGAACCAGTTATCGGCCAGCAGGTTGGCCATCTTCTTGGTGAAGATTTCCCCCAGCAAGGTTTTCAGTTCGCTGTTCGGGCGTTCGGCTTGCTGCTGTTGCAGCCAGGCCGGGACGTCATGATCCGGCAGCAGATTGATCTCTATCGGATCGCCCGACTCCCAGAACGACGAAATCTGCAGGATCGCCGGTCCGCTGAGGCCTCGGTGGGTAAACAAAATGTTTTCGCGGAAACTCTGTTCGTTACAGCTAACCAGACAATCCACCGAAGTCCCGGACAGCTCTGTGCACAGCTCTTTGAGCTGATCGGTGATGGTGAACGGCACCAGCCCGGCGCGGGTCGCCAGCAGTTCGTGGCCGAACTGTTTAGCGACCTGATAACCGAACCCGGTGGCGCCCAGGGTCGGAATCGACAGACCGCCCGTTGCGATCACCAGGGATTCGCAGGTGATTTGATCGAGGGTGGTTTGCAGCAGATAGCCGCTGTCCATTTTCTCGATGTGCTGAATCGATGTGTCCAGGTGCAGGCTGACGCCGACCTGTTCGCACTCGTTGAGCAGCATCTCGAGGATGTCGCTGGATTTGTTATCGCAAAACAGCTGGCCGAGTTTTTTCTCGTGGTAGGGCACGCCGTGCTTGGCGACCATGCCGATGAAATCCCACTGGGTATAACGCGCCAGTGCGGATTTGCAGAAGTGCTCGTTGTGCGAGAGAAAATTGCCAGGTTCGGTGTACATGTTGGTGAAGTTGCAGCGACCACCGCCCGACATCAGGATTTTCTTGCCGGCCTTGTTGGCATGGTCGAGCAGCAACACCTTGCGCCCGCGCCCGGCGGCGGTCAGCGCACACATCAACCCTGCGGCGCCAGCGCCAATGATCACGACTTCGGTAGAGCGCAAAACGGTGTCCTCGAGTTTCGTTGGCAGGCTTGGGAGCGCTATTTTGTGGCGAGGGAGCTTGCTCCCGCTCGAGTGCGAAGCACTCGCAAAAGGTGCTGCCACATGCTTGATGGGAGCACCGCGATTGCAGTTTCGGGTCTGCTACGCAGACCAGCGGGAGCAAGCTCCCTC